>NZ_JBHUEE010000009.1:88138-186313 GCF_042680605.1 Georgenia deserti | reverse complement strand
AACACCCCCCGGATCATCAACGACAGGGGCAGACAGTCATGCCGGACCCAGCGACCACAACCCCGCCCACGCGGGATCACCAAGAAGGTAACGGGCGTGCTCGCTCAGTCGTCCTCGTCGCGGTCCTGCGAGACCTCGCCCGAGGCGGTGTCCACCCGGTACTCGACGTCGCCCCGGTCCGGCAGATCGAGGCTGACGGACCAGAAGGCCCGCCCGTCGTCCTCGTCGAGCTCGGCGTCACCGAGCACGCCACCCGCCTCGGCGACGGCGCGCTCGATCGCCTCCGCAAGAGTGATCTCGGCTTCCTGGAGGGCCCGCCGGTCCTCGCCGTCGAGGTCGTCCTGCTCCGTCCGGCGCACCTCGTCACCGCCAGGGCTGACCTGCACCTCGACACTGCGACCGTCGACGGCGACGTCAACCTCCCACGTGCCGTCCTCGTCCGGGTCGTCGATCGCGTAGGCCTGGCCACCGGCCTCGTCCTCGGCGGTGGCGATCGCGTCCAGAGCGACGTCGGTGCTCTCGCCCCCACCCCCTGCGCTGTCGCCGGTGGGCGAGGACTCGTCGGCTCCGCCGGTGCCTGCGTCCGTGCCCTGGTCCTCGCCGTCGTCCGTCGGGCTCTCGTCCGCCGGTTCCTCGGTGGTGGCCTGCTCGGACGTGGCCTCCTCCGGCGGGTCCCCGCCACCCGACTCCCCGCCGCATGCGGCGAGGATCAGGGCTACGGCGGCGGCCAGGGACGGGACCGTCGTGCGGCGTCTCGGCGTGCGCATGGATCCAGCATGGTGCCAATTCATGAGTCCCGCATGAGGAGGAAATGAGCCTCCGCTCATCCACAAGTCGCGGTTTGCGGTCTTCGGCCGCGGCGGTCAGGTCCCGCGCCGTCCTTGGATACGGTGAACCCTATGGGGGGAACTCGTGCCATCGCAGCCGTGCTCACCACCGTCACTGCGGCGCTCGGTGCGGTCCTGACGGCGGCCCCGGCGGCCGCGGACACCGAGGACGACGTCATCCGGGACCTGACGATCGACATCCAGATCGACGCCGACGGCACGCTGCACGTCACGGAGACGTACGAATGGGACTTCGGCAGCCGCGAAGGTCTCGGTCTGCGACGGTCCCTCGCCCAGCGGTTCGCCTGGCCGGACGACCCCGATCTCATGCGGGTCTACGAGTACGACGACGTCGACGTCACCAGCCCCTCTGGTGCCCCGGCGGACGTGTGGGTCGCCGGCGACGACGCCTACCTCGACCTGGACATCGGCGCACCGGACGGCTCGAGCGAGACCCGCAGCGGGGTCCAGACCTACGAGCTGAGCTACACCGTGGACGGCGCGCTCAACGCGATCCGCGGCGAGGACGGCGTGCCGGACCAGGACGAGTTGTTCTGGAACGTCACCGGCGACCAGTGGGAGAACACCATCGAGACGGTGACCACGAGGGTGCGCGGACCGGTCGACATCACCGACCAGGAGTGCTGGGAGGGTGCCTCGGGCTCGGACCAGGAGTGCGCGCAGAGCACGAGTGAGGGGAACCGGGCGACCTTCTTCACCCACGAGGACCTGGACCCGGGCGAACAGCAGACCATCGCCGTCGCCTTCCCCGCCGGGACCTTCGACGACATCGAGCCGATCCTTGTGCCCGCCCAGGGCGACGTGGCCGGCGAGACCCTGACCCAGCAACGGATCGCCACCGTCACCGACCCGGTGGCCGACGTCCTCACCCGGTTCTGGCCCGTCCCGGCCCTCGCGCTTCTCGCCCTGTACGTCCTCGGTCTCCGGCGCCGGATCCGCGAGGGGCGGGACTTCCACTTCGTCGGGCTGACGCCGGGCACGTTCCCGCCGGCACACGAGGAGGACTCCCATCCGGTGGCCCAGCTCGAGCGCGAGCCTGTCGAGACCGTCCGGTTCATCCCTCCCGACGGGGTCCGCCCGGCAGAGGCCGCTGCGATCGACAGTCTCTCGGTCCCGAACAGTGCTGTCGCCGCCACGATGGTCGACCTCGCGGTCCGGGGCTTCCTCCGGATCCGCGAGGCCGACGCCGACCGGCGGGGCAGGCCCAAGGACTGGGAGCTGGCCCTTGCGTCGAACGCGTTCGAGCGACGCGGGGAGATGACCCCGGACGAGCGGTACCTTCTCGGCGCGCTGTTCCGCGACGGACCCACGGTGCGGTTGAGCGCGCTCAAGAAGGAGCAGAGCTTTGCCAAGAGTACGGGCGAGGTCCGCAAGGAGGTCGCGCGGGCCGTCGACCGGCGACGGCTGTTCGTCCGCCCCATCGAGCCCACGGACCGGACCAAGGCGGGGATGACCCGCAGGGGCTGGACGTTGCTCGTCCAGGTGATCCTGGCGACCCTCGTCGCCTTCGCCACGTTCGGCGGCACCGCCGGGAACCTCCTGCCGCCCTCGGCGCAGACGATCCTGCTGTCGATCCTCGGAGCGTTGGTGGTCTGGCTGTTCCTGCGGGCCGTCACGTACCGGACCTCCTACCGACGGACCGCTGCCGGACGCGCTCTGTACGACCAGATCCGTGGTTTCAGGTTGTATCTGACCACGGCCGAGGCGGAGCAGATCCGGTTCGAGGAGGGTATCGACGTCTTCTCGCGATACCTGCCCTACGCGATCGTCTTCGGCGTGGCGGAACGCTGGGCCGAGATCTTCGAACAGCTGCAGGCCCAGGGCCGGGCGCACGTCGACACCACGTGGTACGTCGGCTCGACGCCGGGGGCGATGCCGAACATCAGCTCGATCGGAAGCTCGATGTCCTCGTTCAGCTCGGCGGTCTCGCCGACCACCGGCTCCAGCGGCGGTTCCGGCTTCGGCGGGGGCGGCGGTGCCGGCGGTGGAGGTGGCGGAGGCGGCGGGGGCGGTCGCTGAGCGCAGAGCCCGCCGGCCGCGTTAGACGCGTTAGAATGGCGCGTACAGGCGTCGACCCGGCCATCACCGGTGAGCCTCCGGAAGAACGGGACCGGCCGTCCAGCGCCCGGCCCTCAGTAGAACCGGACGGGAAGGGCCCGTCACAGCCCGTAACGAGCGGCTGTATCCCCGATCGACCCGGCGGATGCGGCAAGCGAGGTGGTACCGAGGTTGCGCCACTCACTCGCCCGGATCGGGGCGGGCCGGGCGGCGTCGTCTCCCTCGCGTGATGGACCCGTCACGACCGAGGAGAGCCCTTGACCGGCGAGCCGCACGCCACCTCCGCGCGTTACCCCCTGCACCGGCCCGGCACCGAGGTGCCGGCGTCCCCGCGCCTGCCCGAGATCGAGCAGGACGTCCTCGCGTACTGGGACCAGGACGGGACGTTCGCGGCTTCCGTCGAGAACCGGCCGGCGGGAGCTGACGGCGAGCACGAGTTCGTCTTCTACGACGGCCCCCCGTTCGCCAACGGGCTCCCGCACTACGGCCACCTGCTCACCGGCTACGTCAAGGACGTGGTCCCCCGGTTCCAGACCATGCGCGGCAAGCGGGTCGAGCGCCGTTTCGGGTGGGACACCCACGGCCTGCCGGCCGAGCTCGAGGCGATGAGCCAGCTCGGCATCAAGACCAAGGACGAGATCCTCGAGCTTGGCATCGAGACCTTCAACGCGGCCTGCCGTGCCTCGGTCCTGAAGTACACCGACGAGTGGCGTGACTACGTCACCCGCCAGGCCCGCTGGGTCGACTTCGACCACGACTACAAGACCATGAACCCCGAGTTCATGGAGTCGGTGCTCTGGGCCTTCAAATCCCTCTACGACAAGGGCCTCATCTACGAGGACTTCCGCGTCCTGCCGTACTGCTGGAACGACCAGACGCCGCTGTCCAACCACGAGTTGCGGATGGACGACGACGTCTATCAGATGCGTCAGGACCCGGCCGTCACCGTCGGCTTCCGCCTCGCGGCCACCGACGAGGACGACCCGCTCGGTGGCGCACTCGCCCTCATCTGGACCACGACGCCGTGGACGCTGCCGTCCAACCTCCTCGTCATCGTCGGTGAGGACATCGACTACGTCGTCGTCGAGGCCCCGCACCCCGGTGAGCCCAACCGTACCGAGCGGTACGTCCTGGCCGAGGCGCGCCTGGACGCCTACGCGCGTGAGCTCGCCGGCGGCGACGCCGAGGCGCTGCGCGAGCGGATCGTCGCCCGGTACACCGGCGCCGATCTCGTCGGCTTGTCGTACACGCCGCCGTTCAGCTACTACGCCGGCCACCCCGGCGCGCACCGCGTGGTCGCGGACGATTATGTGACGACGACGGACGGTACCGGGCTGGTGCACAGCGCCGGCGCCTTCGGTGAGGACGACAAGGCCACCACCGACCGCGAGGGCATCGAGTCCGTCATGCCGGTCGGCCCGGACGGCTGCTTCACCCAGCCCGTCGACGACTACGCCGGGATGCAGGTCTTCGACGCCAACCCGCACATCATCGACCACCTGAAGAACGCCACACGGGAAGGCGTGGAGGTCGCTCCGCTCCCCGATGATGCTTCACCGAACCAGGCTCGCTCCGCTCGCGGTTCGGTGAGCCCCGGCACGGTGCTCCTACGGCGCGAGACCTACGACCACTCCTACCCGCACTGCTGGCGGTGCCGGCAGCCGTTGATCTACCGCGGCGTGAGCTCGTGGTTCGTCCAGGTCACGGCCTTCAAGGACCGGATGGTCGAGCTCAACCAGCAGATCACCTGGGTCCCGGAGCACATCAGGGACGGTCAGTTCGGCAAGTGGCTGGAAGGCGCGCGCGACTGGTCCATCACGCGGAACCGCTTCTGGGGCAGTCCGGTCCCGGTGTGGCGCTCGGACGACCCCGAGTACCCCCGGATCGACGTCTACGGGTCCCTGGACGAGCTCGAGCGGGACTTCGGCGAGCTTCCGCGCGGCGCCGACGGTGAGGTGGACCTGCACCGGCCGTTCATCGACCGGCTCACCCGCCCCAACCCGGACGATCCGCGCCCGGAGGGGGAGCGCTCGACCATGCGGCGCGTGGAGGACGTGCTGGATGTGTGGTTCGACTCGGGCTCGATGTCCTACGCGCAGAACCACGTCCCGTTCGAGAACGCCGAGTGGTTCGAGGGCCATTTCCCGGCGGACTTCATCGTCGAGTACATCGGGCAGACGCGCGGGTGGTTCTACACCCTGCACATCCTCGCCACCGCGCTGTTCGACCGGCCCGCGTTCTCGGCCTGCGTCTCGCACGGCATCGTGCTCGGCTCCGACGGGCAGAAGATGTCCAAGTCGCTGCGCAACTACCCGGACGTGCGCGAGGTCTTCGACCGTGACGGTGCCGATGCCATGCGCTGGTTCCTCATGGCCAGTCCCATCCTGCGCGGCGGCAACCTCGTCGTCACCGAGCAGGGCATCCGCGACGCCGTGCGCCAGATCCTGCTGCCGCTGTGGAACACCTGGTACTTCTTCCAGCTCTACGCGGGCACCGTGGACGACGGCCGTGGCTACCGGCACACCCCGCTGGACCTCGCCGACGCGCAGCGGCTGCGTGACCTGCACGTCATGGACCGGTATCTCCTCGCGCACACCAAGCAGCTCGCGGACACCGTCGCGGGCCAGCTCGAGTGTTACGACATCGCCGGCGCCTGCGAGTCGATCCGCAGTTACCTCGACCTGCTCACCAACTGGTACGTGCGTACCTCACGCGACCGGTTCTGGGACGAGGACCGCGGCGCGTTCGACACGCTCGGCACCGTCCTGGAGATCCTCTGCCGGGTCATGGCCCCGCTCGCCCCGCTCGTCACCGAGGAGGTCTGGCGTGGCCTGACCGGGGGCCGCAGCGTGCACCTGACCGACTGGCCCGAGCTGCCGGACACGGTCGCCGACCCGGAACTGGTCTCGGCGATGGACACCGCTCGCGACGTCGTCTCGGTCACCCACGGCCTGCGCAAGGCGGCGAAGGTGCGCGTCCGCCAGCCGCTGCGGTCGCTGACCGTGGTGCTGCCCGAGCCGGACGCTGTCGCGCCGTTCACCGGGCTGGTCTCCGACGAGGTCAACGTCAAGCAGGTCGACCTGCGTGGCTTGGACGACGGCGCCGCCGCTGACTACGGCATCGTCACCAAGCTGACGGTCAACGCCCGCGCCGCCGGCCCGCGGCTCGGCAAGCACGTCCAGCGCGTCATCCGCGCCGCCCGCGAAGGCCGGTGGGAAGAGACCGACGGCGGTGTCACCGTCGACGGCATCGCCCTCGAACCCGGCGAGTACGAGCTCGCCACGGAGGTCGACCCGACGGTCGTCGGCGGTGACTCGCGGGCCGCGCTGCTCGCCGGCGGCGGGTTCGTGGTTCTCGACCTCGCCGTCGACGACGAACTCGCCGCCGAGGGGTACGCACGCGACCTGGTCCGCCAGGTCCAGGACACCCGGAAGGAGGTCGGGTTGTACGTGGCCGACCGCATCCGTCTCGACCTGACAGTCCCCGCGGACAAGGTGGCCGCCGTGGAGGCCCACCGCGACCTCATCGCCCGCGAGACGCTCGCCGTCGACCTCGCCGTCGCCCCCGGCGGCAACGGGGCGGCCGAGGTCTCGGTGACCAAGGTCGGTGCCCGGTGACCGGCGGGCCCGCGGACCGGGGCGGCGAGGAGACCGCCATCGAGCAGCAGGTCCGTCGCATCTACTCGGAGGTGCTGCAGCGCGCACCCGAGCACGACGTCCAGCCCAGCCTCGACCGGGTGCGCGACGTCCTCGAGCTCCTCGGCGACCCGCACCGCTCCTACCAGGTCATCCACCTCACCGGCACCAACGGGAAGACCTCCACGGCCCGCATGATCGAACGGCTGCTGCGTGAGTCGAACCTGCGGACCGGGCGCTTCACCTCCCCGCACCTGCACACCGTGCGGGAGCGCATCGCCATCGACGGCGAGCCGATCTCCCCCGAGAAGTTCGTCGAGACCTGGGAGGACGTCGCCCCGTACATCGCCATGGTGGACGAGCGCAGCCAGGCCGCCGGCGGGCCGCCGCTGAGCTTCTTCGAGGTCTACACCGTCATGGCCTACGCCGCCTTCGCCGACGCCCCCGTGGACGTCGCCGTCGTCGAGGTCGGTATGGGGGGCCGCTGGGACGCGACCAACGTCGCCGACGCCGGCGTCGAGATCATCACCCGCGTCGAGCGCGACCACGAACGCTGGCTCGGCTACGAGCTGACCGACATCGCCTCGGAGAAGGTCGGCATCATCACCGACGGCTCCACCGTCATTGCCGACACCCAGCACGAGGAGGTCGAGGGCGTCATCCTCTCGGCGGCCGCGCAGCACGGTGCCCGCCTGGTGCGGGTCGGCGAGGACATGAGTGTCGTCGACCGGCAGATCGCCGTGGGCGGGCAGATGCTCAGCCTGCGCACGCCTGCGGCCCTGTACACCGAGGTCTTCCTGCCGCTGCACGGTGCCTACCAGGCCGGCAACGCGTTGTTGGCGCTCGCCGCCGTCGAGGCGTTCTTCGGCGGTCGGGCCATCGACGGCGACGTCGTCGAGCAGGGGTTCGCCGGGGTCGACTCGCCGGCACGGCTCGAGCTGGTGCGTCGCAGTCCCGCGATCCTCCTCGACGCGGCGCACAATCCCGCCGGGATCGTGGCGCTGCGCGAGGCGGTGGAGGAGGCGTTCGACTTCTCCCGCCTCGTCGGCGTCGTCGGCGTCATGGCGGACAAGGACGCCGAGGGGATCCTCGCCGAGCTGGAGCCGATGCTCGACGAGGTCGTCGTCACCCGGGCCCACAACGAGCGGTCCATGCCGGTGGAGGACCTGGCCGAGGTGGCGCGGGACGTCTTCGACCCGGACCAGGTGCATCTCGCCGAGCGGCTCGACGACGCGATCGACCGCGCCGTCACCCTCGCCGAGGCCGGAACCGACGACGCGGCCGCCGTATCGTCGACCACCGGGGTACTCGTCGTCGGTTCCGTCTTGCTCGCCGCCGACGTTCGCACCCTGTTGGGGCGCAAGTCGTAGCAGACTTGAGGCGACGGCCGGACCCGGCCGGCCCGACTACCGAAGGAGCACGTCGGTGAAGAAGCTCATCAACGATCCAGGCGACGTCGTCACCGAGTCGGTCCGGGGCTTCGGCCTCGCCCACCCCGAGACGGTTCGTGTCAACGAGGACCCGCTGTTCGTCTGCCGTGCCGGCGGAGCCGTGGCCGGCAAGGTCGGACTCGTCTCCGGCGGCGGCAGCGGCCACGAACCCCTGCATGCCGGCTACGTGGGTCAGGGCATGCTCGACGCGGCCGTGCCCGGCGCCATGTTCACCTCCCCAACCCCGGAACCGGTCCTCGAGGCGACCAAAGCCGCCGACGGCGGGGCCGGTGTGCTGCACATCGTCAAGAACTACACCGGCGACGTGCTCAACTTCGAGACCGCGGCCGAGCTGGCCGAGGCCGAGGACATCACCGTGCGTTCCGTCGTCGTCGCCGACGACGTGGCCGTCGAGGACTCGCTCTACACCGCGGGCCGCCGGGGCGTGGGCGGCACCGTGCTGGTGGAGAAGATCGCGGGTGCGGCGGCCGAACGGGGCGAGGACCTCGAATCCGTGGCCACCATCGCCGAGCAGGTCATCGAGAACGTCCGGTCGATGGGTGCGGCGTTGAGCTCCTGCACCGTGCCGCACGCCGGGCAGCCCACGTTCGACCTGGGCGAGAACGAGATCGAGATCGGCATCGGGATCCACGGGGAGCCCGGTCGGGAACGGATTCCGGCCGCACCCGCCGACGAGATCACCGACCGTCTGCTGAACCCGGTGCTCGAGGACCTCTCGCTCTCCTCGGGGGAGAAGGTGCTGTTGTTCGTCAACGGCATGGGTGGCACCCCGCTGTCCGAGCTGTACATCGTCTACGGTCACGCTCACGACGTGCTCGCCGCCCGCGGCGTCGAGGTGTCCCGGTCGCTGGTGGGCAACTACATCACCTCGCTGGAGATGCAGGGCGCCTCGATCACCGTGCTGCGACTGGACGAGACGCTCACCGAACTGTGGGACGCTCCAGTAGGCACGGTCGCGCTCCGCCGCGGGCTCTGACGGCCCCGGGAACCTCGGGAACCACAAGGAGAAGGACGCATGGCAACGGACACCCTCGGTCACGCCTGGGCACTGGACTGGATGGAGCGGGCCCGCGCCGCCGTCTCGGCCGAACGCATCGCGTTGATCGACCTCGACCGGGCGATCGGCGACGGCGATCACGGCGAGAACATGGACCGCGGATTCACGGCCGTGACCGCCAAACTCGCCACCCAGGCGCCCGGGTCGCCGGGGGAGGTGCTCAAGACCGCCGCCACGACGCTGATGTCCACCGTGGGCGGAGCGGCGGGTCCGTTGTACGGGACCGCGTTCCTGCGTGCGTCCAAGGCGGCCGGTGACGCCGTGGACGGCGACGGGGTGGTGGCGCTGCTGGACGCCGCGGTCGAGGGCATCCAGGCTCGCGGCAAGGCCGAGCCGGGCGAGAAGACGATGGTCGACGCCTGGGTTCCGGCCGCGCGCGCCGCCCGGGAGGCCGCCGCCGACGGTCCCGTGGCCGCCTTGCGTGCCGCTGCCGAGGCTGCGGCCACCGGCGCAGCGGAGACCGAACCCATGGTGGCGACCAAGGGCCGGGCGAGCTACCTCGGGCAGCGCTCCGCCGGGCACCGCGATCCGGGCGCTCAGTCCACCGCACTGCTGCTGCAGGCGGCCGCCGAGGCTGCCGAGGCGCAGTGATGGCCGCCGTCCGCACTGGCCTGGTCGTCGTCTCCCACTCCGCCAAGCTGGCCGAGGGGGTCGTCGAGGTGGCCGGGCAGATGGCGCCGGAGGTGCCACTCCGGCCCGCCGGCGGGACCGACGACGGCGGGATCGGGACGAGCTTCGAGCTCGTCGACGCCGCCGTGACCGATCTGCTCGCGGTGGACGGGATCGACAGCGTCGTGGTCGTCACCGATCTCGGCTCGGCGACCATGACCGCCGAGAGTGTCCTCGAGATGCTCGAGGGGGCGGTCGCCGACGCCGTGACGCTCGCCGACGGCCCGCTCGTCGAGGGGGCCGTGGCCGCGGCCGTCAGCGCCCAGGGCGGCGCCGACCGGGCGGCCGTCGCGCATGCCGTGACCGAGGCGGGCGCTACGTTCGGTGCCGGTCGCACCACGGCGTCGCCCGAGCCCGCGACGGGCGCGGACGAGGTCGCCCAGGACGCGGACGCGCTCGCCCAGGATTTCGTCCTCGTCAACGAGGTCGGGTTGCACGGGCGGCCCGCCGCCACCCTCGCACGGCTGGTCACCGGGTTCGACGCCACCGTCACCGTCAACGGCGTCGACGGCGCCAGCGTGCTCGCGCTCATGGCGCTCGGCCTGGGCAAGGGCGAGACCATCCACGTCACGGCCTCGGGACCGCAGGCCGCCGAGGCCATGGACGCCGTCGCCGACAGCGTGGCCGACGGCTTCGGGGAGGGCGTCGCGACGAACTGAGAGCGGGTGCCGAACTGAGAGCGGGCCGCCCAGCAGGCTCGCGTCCCGTTAACCTGGTCCGGTGCAGGCGGAGACCCCGGGCCGTACGGCCGACGAGCGCGCGGACCCACCGCCGCGCCAACCGGGCTCGGCGCGGCGGATGTTCACCGCCTCGGTGCTGATCTCCGAGGCCCTCGTCGTCCTGTTCGCCACCCTCGTCGCCCACGGGCTGCGTGCTGCCGACCCGGCCCTGGTGTGGGGCGTGGGCGGGGCGCTCATGCTGGTGTGTGTGGTCGCGACCGGCCTGCTCGGCCGCCGTGGCGGCTACGTCGTCGGGTCCGTCGTGCAGGTGCTCGTCATCGCGTCCGGCATCGCGGTGCCCGCCATGTTCGTGGTCGGCGGCCTTTTCGCCCTGCTGTGGGTGGTCTCGCTCCGCGTCGGTGCCCGGATCGACGCCGAACGCCAGGAGCGCTACCGCGCCGAGCTGCGCCACTACGCCGAGCGCAACCGCGGGACGGACAGCGGCACCGGCGCGCGCCGGTAACCTAGGCGCACGTGACCACCACTGAGCCTGAGCGCACCCTCGTCCTCATCAAGCCCGACGGCGTCGCCCGCCAGCTCACCGGCGAGATCCTGCGCCGGATCGAGGCCAAGGGCTACACGATCACCGCCCTGGAGCAGCGCACGGTCGGCGCCGACCTGCTCACCGAGCACTACGCCGAGCACGAGGGCAAGCCGTTCTTCGAGCCGCTGCTGGAGTTCATGACCTCGGGTCCGCTCGTCGCCGCCATCGTCGAGGGGAACGGCGTCATCGAGGGCTTCCGGTCCCTCGCCGGAGCCACCAACCCGACCTCCGCCGCGCCCGGAACCATCCGTGGCGACCTCGGCCGAGACTGGGGCACCACCGTCCAGCAGAACCTCGTGCACGGCTCCGACAGCCCGGAGTCGGCGGCGCGCGAGATCGGGATCTGGTTCCCGCAACGCTGACCGCGCCGCCTGGCCGGCAAGGGGTGAGATCCGCGGAGCGGCGCCGAGAACGTCTTAGGCTGACCGGGTGCACCTGAAGACGCTCACGATGCGGGGGTTCAAGTCCTTCGCGTCCGCGACGACGCTGCACCTCGAGCCGGGCATCACCTGTGTGGTCGGGCCGAACGGCTCAGGCAAGTCCAACGTCGTCGACGCCCTGTCCTGGGTCATGGGCGAGCAGGGCGCGAAGTCGCTGCGCGGCGGCAACATGGCCGACGTCATCTTCGCCGGCACCTCCACCCGCGCGCCGCTGGGCCGGGCCGAGGTGTCCCTGACGATCGACAACACCGACGGGGTCTTGCCGATCGAGTACTCCGAGGTCACCATCTCGCGAACCCTGTTCCGCTCCGGCGGCTCGGAGTACGCCATCAACGGCAACTCGTGCCGGTTGCTGGACATCCAGGAGCTGCTCTCGGACACCGGCATGGGCCGGGAGATGCACGTCATCGTCGGGCAGGGACGGCTCGACTCGGTGCTGCAGGCCACCCCGGAGGACCGTCGCGGCTTCATCGAGGAGGCCGCCGGCGTGCTCAAGCACCGCCGGCGCAAGGAGAAGGCGCTGCGCAAGCTCGAGGCGATGTCCGCCAACGTCGCCCGGGTCACCGACCTCGCCACCGAGATCCGCCGTCAGCTCGGCCCTCTCGCGCGGCAGGCCGACGTCGCCCGGCGCGCCCAGGTGGTGCAGGCCGACCTGCGTGACGCCCGCGCCCGCCTGCTCGCAGACGATCTCGTCCAGCTCACCGCCCAGCTCGCCCAGGAGGAGGCCGACGAGTCCGCGCTGCGAGAGCGCCGGGAGGCGGCCGAGACCGAGCAGGAGCGGGCACGGGCCGAGCTGACCAGGCTCGAGCAGGAGGCCGCCGCTGCGGCGCCCCGGCTCAGCCGCACCACCGACACCTGGTACAAACTCTCCGGACTGCGCGAACGCATGCGCTCCCTGGAGAACGTCGCCGCCGAACGCGTCCGCCTGCTCGGCTCCGCTACGCCCGAGGAACCTGCGAACGGCGGCTCCGAACCCGAGGAGCTCGAGGCCCAGGCCGCCGCCGTACGGGAGCAGGAACAGGCCCTCGGCGAGGAGATCGACGCCGCCCGGACCGCACTCGAGGACGCCGTCACGGCCCGCCGCGAGGCCGAGGAGGCGGAACAGGAGGCGGAGCGCGCGCTGGCCGCGGTGCACCGGGGCGTGGCCGACCGGCGCGAGGGTCTTGCTCGCCTCACCGGCCAGGTCGGGGCCCGGCGCTCACGCCTCGAGGCGGCCGAGGCCGAGCTCGGGCGCCTGCGCGAGAACCTCGCCGCCGCCGAGGAGCGTGCCCGGGCCGCCCGCACCGAGTTCACCAAGCTCGAGCAGCAGGTCGCCGGCGTCGAGGAGGGCGAGGAAGGCCTCGACGAGGCCCACGAGGAGGCCGCCCGGGAGCTCGAGGAGGCCGAGCGCGTCGTGGCCGAGCTCGTCGAGACCGAACGCGTCGCCGACAGCGACCGCGCGACCTGGAGCGCGCGGCGGGACACCCTGGAGATGTCGCTGCGGCGCAAAGACGGGACCGGCACGTTGCTGGAGTCCGGGGCAGCCGGTGTCCTCGGACCCGTCGCCGACCACCTCACGGTCTCCTCCGGCTGGGAGAACGCCGTCGCCGCCGCCCTCGGTGCCGTCGCGGACGCCGCCCTCGTCGAATCCGTCGACGTCGCCGTCGACGCCGTGCGCAGCGCCCGGGACGAGGACACCGGCCAGGTGCGTGTGCTGGTGGCCGGCGGCGAGATCGCCGCGCCGGCCGGATCCGAGCCGCCCGCCGGGCGGTGGGCGCTCGACGTCGTCGAGGCGGCCGACCGCCTCGGTGCGGCCCTGACCAGGCTGCTGTCCGACGTCGTGGTCGTGGACGGTCTGGCCGAGGCGCGCGCCGCCGTCGCCGCCGACGCGTCCCTGACCGCGGTCACCCGCGAGGGGGATCTGCTCTCCGCTGTCACCGCCCACGGCGGTGCCACCGGGGCTCCGAGCGTCCTCGAGCTGCACGCCGCCCACGAGGAGGCGCTCAGCGAGATCGACGCCGCCACGGCCCGGGCCGAGCAGGCGAGGTTCGCTCTCGGTCCCGCGCGTGAACGCGTGGAGGCGGCGAGTGCCCGCGCGAAGGAGACTCTCGAGGCGCTGCACGCCTCGGACGCGCGCTACGCCGCCGTCGCGGAGGAACTCAGCCGGCACGGTGCCGCCCTGCGCGGGGCCGAGTCCGAGGCCGAGCGCATCCGACCGGCGATCGAACGGGCCGAGGCGGAGATCGCCGAGCACACCGCCGAGCTCGAGGCCCTCGCCGAACGGCTCGAGATCGCCCAGCGCGAGCCCGCCGAGACCGAGGACGACCTCACCGGAGCGACCGAGACCCGCGACAGCGCGGCCACCGTGGCCAGGGAGGCACGCTCCCGCGAGACCGAGTCCCGTCTCTCCCTGCGCACCCTTGAAGAGCGCGCCTCCGCCCTGGCCGGCCGCGCCGCGTCACTGGCCGCGGCCGCCCAGGAGGAGCGCGACGCCCGCCGCCGGGCCGCCGATGCCGCCGCCCGCCGTGCCGCACAGGCACAGGTGGCCACCGACGTGCGCGACGGCGCCGCGCGGGCCGCGGCAGCACTCGAGGTGTCCGTCGCCGCGGCCGCCGACGCACGCGAACGGGCCGAGAGCGAACGCGCCGAACGCGAGCAGGCCCTGACCGAGGTGCGCACCCGCCTGGACGAGATCGGGGCGGAGGTCTCCAAGCTCACCGACGCCGCGCACAAGGACGAGCTGGCACGCGCCGAGCAACGCCTGCGGGTCACCCAGCTGGAGGAGAGGGCCGTCGACGAACTGGGGATCGAACCGGGCGTCCTGGTGGACGAGTACGGCCCGGACCAGCTCGTACCCCAGACGGCGCCGGAGGGCGAGGACCAGCCGGAGCCGCGGCCCTACGTGCGGGAGGAGCAGCAGCAGCGCCTCAAGCGTGCCGAGAAGGACCTCGCCCGGCTCGGCAAGGTCAACCCGCTCGCCCTGGAGGAGCACGCCGCCCTGGCGGAACGGCACAAGTTCCTCACCGATCAGCTCGCCGACCTGGAGAAGTCGCGCAAGGACCTGCTCGAGATCGTCCGGGAGATCGACGAGCGGGTCGAGCGGGTCTTCGCGGACGCCTTCGCGGACACCGCCCGGGAGTTCGCCGGCGTTTTCTCCCGGCTCTTCCCCGGGGGTGAGGGCAAGTTGGTGCTCACCGAGCCGGAGGACATGCTCACCACCGGCATCGAGATCGAGGCCCGGCCGGCCGGCAAGAAGGTCAAACGCCTCTCGCTGCTCTCCGGGGGCGAGCGGTCGTTGACCGCGGTCGCCTTGCTCGTGGCGATCTTCAAGGCCCGCCCCAGCCCGTTCTACGTCCTCGACGAGGTCGAGGCCGCTCTCGACGACGTCAACCTCGGCCGGCTCATCGACATCTTCGCCGAGCTGCGCGACTCCTCGCAGCTCATCGTCATCACCCACCAGAAGCGCACCATGGAGGTCGCCGACGCCCTCTACGGCGTCACCATGCGCGGTGACGGCGTGACCGCGGTGATCTCGCAGCGACTGGAGCGCGAGAGGGAAGCGGTGTAGGCGACGCGGGTCCGCCCGACCGCCGTGACCGACGTCACGGCGTCGACGCCACGCCGACACGCCGCAGAAGCCGCGTGTTCACGCGGCTGAGGTGATACTGGACGTATGACGATCGCGGGCATCCTCCTCACCATCCTCGTGGTGCTCATCGCGCTCGGAGTGCTCGCCGTACTGCTCGGACCTCAGAAGCCCGAGCAGGGCTATCTCGCCTGGCTCCGCGAGTCCTACCACGCGTGGCGGTCGGACGAGCTCGGCCGGGACAAGGTCGCCGCGCCGGTCTCGCAGGAGGCCCGCGTAGACGAGCTCTTCTCCCTCGGCACACCGGACGACCGGCCCGCCTACGCCCGGCCGGAGGAGTTCGTCGCCCGTTGGGACGAGGTGCGCGACCGCGCCCGGCACATCACCAAACGCTGACGCCCTGTCGCCGGCGGGTCGCGACGCCGGCTCGCTTTTCGTCCCACCGGGTGCGTAGGTCAGACTTGGGTCCGTGACCGATCAGACCCTCATCCTCCTCGTCGTCCTGGCCGTCGTTGTCCTCGGGGTCGTCCTCGGCGGCATCGGGCTGCTCCGCCGTCGTGGCGGCGGAGCCCCGACGGTTCCGCCGGAGACCGCCGAGACCCTCGACCCGGACGCCGAGGCCACCGCGGCACCGCCGACGGCGGCGACCGACGAGCCGGCTACCGAGGTCCCGGCGCCGACCCCGACGCTTGAGCGGCCCGAACCCGTCGCCGGCCGCCTGCAGCGCCTGCGGGCCAGGCTCGCGCGCTCGGGCACCGTCGGCCAGGCGCTCCTGTCGATCCTCTCCCGGGGGGACCTCACCGAGAGCGACTGGGAGGAGATCGAGGAGACCCTCTTGCTCGCGGACGTGGGCATCGGCCCGACCACCGAGCTCATGGACACCCTCCGTACGCGCACCAAGGTCCTCGGTACCACCGACCCCGAGGTCGTGCGCGGCGTGCTGCGCGAGGAGCTGCTCGCACTGGTCGGTCCGGACATGGACCGCCGCCTGGCCGCCACGCCCGTGGTGGGCGACGACGGCGAGCCGCACCCGGCGACCGTGCTCGTCGTCGGCGTCAACGGCAACGGCAAGACGACGACGGTCGCCAAGCTGGCCCGCGTCCTCGTCGCCGAGGGCAAATCGGTCGTCCTCGGTGCCGCCGACACCTTCCGCGCCGCCGCCGCCGACCAGCTCGAGACCTGGGGTTCCCGGGTCGGTGTCGACGTCGTCCGGTCCGACCGGGAGGGCGCCGACCCGGCGGCCGTCGCCTTCGACGCCGTGAAGCAGGGCCGGGAGGCCGGTGCCGACTCCGTCATCGTCGACACCGCCGGGCGGTTGCAGAACAAGCAGGACCTCATGGACGAGCTCGGCAAGATCAAGCGCGTCATGTCTCGCCAGGCCCCGGTCGGCGAGGTCCTGCTCGTCCTCGACGCCACCACCGGTCAGAACGGGATGCGGCAGGCGCAGGTCTTCGCCGACGTCGTCGACATCAGCGGCATCGTGCTGACCAAGCTCGACGGGACCGCCAAGGGCGGGATCGTCGTCACGGTTCAGCGGGAGCTCGGCGTCCCGGTGAAGTTCGTGGGTCTGGGCGAGGGGGCGGACGACCTCGCCCCGTTCGTCCCTGAGGAGTTCGTCGACGCCCTGCTCTCCTGAGATCACCCCATCCCGCCACACCCCGGTCCGCCCCGCGGCCGGCCACGGCAGTATCGGACGTCTCGCGAAGCGAGATGCCGTCCGCGTGGCAACACAATCGTGACGACCCGTGAGGACTTGTCACACGACTGAAACACGACCGTCCAGGGATCGAAACGACGACGCAGGACTGTGGTTCCCGGCCAGCCGCGCGCGCTGGCAAGGGAGGAACCATGGAGCTGGATACCGGAGTGACCGCGTGGATGCTGGTCTCAGCATCCCTCGTGCTCCTCATGACCCCCGGGCTGGCGCTCTTCTACGGCGGCATGTCCCGGTCCAAGTCGGTGTTGAACATGATGATGATGTCGTTCGGCGCGATCGGCGTCGTCGCCGTCATCTACGTGCTCTGGGGCTGGTCGATGTCCTACGGCGAATCCCTCGGCGGGATCGTCGGCAACCCGTTCGACCAGTTCGGCCTCGGCGGCAGCTTCGAGGCCGAGGCCGGGCTCACCGACACCACCTACATGCCCACGATCGTCGACGTCGGCTTCCAGGCTACGTTCGCGATCATCACCGTCGCCCTCATCTCCGGCGCGATCGCCGACCGCGTGAAGTTCGGCACCTGGATGGTGTTCGCCGGTATCTGGGCGACCCTGTCCTACTTCCCGATGTCGCACATGGTCTGGGGCGGGGGACTTTTGAGCGACGAGGGCCCGTTCGCCTCCATCGCCGCGCCCATCGACTTCGCCGGCGGCACGGTCGTGCACATCAACGCCGGTGCCGCCGCGCTGGTGCTCGCGCTCATCGTCGGCAGGCGCCGGGGCTTCGGCACGGTGCCCATGAAGCCGCACAGCCTGCCGTTGACGATGCTCGGTGCCGCTCTGCTGTGGTTCGGCTGGTTCGGCTTCAACGCGGGATCCGCCTACGGCGCGGACGAGGCAGCCGGCCTGGCGTGGGTCAACACCACGACGGCCACCGCGGCCGCCATGCTGGGCTGGCTGGTCACGGAGAAGATCCGCGACGGCGCCGCCACCTCGCTCGGTGCGGCGTCGGGTGTCGTGGCCGGTCTGGTGGCCATCACCCCGGCCGCCGGTGACGTCAGCCCCGTCGGCTCGATCGTCGTCGGTGCCGTCGCGGGTGTGCTCAGCGCGCTGGCCGTCAGCCTGAAGTACAAGTGGGGCTACGACGACTCCCTCGACGTCGTCGGCGTCCACCTCGTCGCCGGCCTGTGGGGCACCGTCTCGCTCGGCTTCCTCGCCACCGGATCCGGGCTGTTCTACGGCGGCGGCGCAGGTCAGCTCGCCGTGCAGGTCATCATCGCCGTCATCGCGGTGGCGTTCTCGGCCGTGATCACGGCAGTCGTCGCGATGATCCTCAAGGCTGCGATGGGCTGGCGGGTGAGCGAGGATGTCGAGGTCAGCGGAATCGACCAGACCGTCCACGGCGAGTCCGCATACGAAGGCATCGGCGCCGGCCGGTTCACCGAGGAGGTAAGGGCATGAAGCTCGTGACCGCGATCGTCCAGCCGCACCGGCTCGACGACGTCAAGAAGGCTCTCGAGTCCGCCGGCGTGCACGGCATGACCGTCTCGGAGGCCAACGGCTACGGCCGTCAGCACGGCCACACCGAGGTCTACCGCGGTGCCGAGTACACGATCGAGCTCGTGCCGAAGGTGCGGGTCGAGATCGTCGTCGGTGACCAGGACGCGGATGCCGTGGTGGACGCCGTCGTCGGCGCCGCCCACTCCGGGCGAATCGGCGACGGGAAGGTCTGGACGGTCCCCGTCGAGGACATCGTCCGGGTGCGCACCGGGGAGCGCGGCTCCGACGCCCTGTGACGTCCACGACACGACCGAGCCCGGGCCCGGTGCACCTGCCCCTGCTGGCGGAGCTGCACCGGGCCCGGCTCGTGGAACCGCCGCCCCGACCGGGGGAGTCCGGCGCCGCCTACCGTCGCCGGCTCGCTGAGCTGACCGACGCGGCACTGCGCGAGCTGTGGGACCACGCCGCCGCGACCACCGGGGACGATCTCGGCTCCGGGGTCGCCCTGGCCGCCGTCGGCAGCCTGGGACGGCGCGACGGCGGCCCCATGGCCGACCTCGACCTGCTCGTCATCCATGACGGGCTTGCGGACGACCGACTGGCCGCGCTCGCCGAGGCGCTGTGGTACCCGGTGTGGGACGCCCGCCTACGGCTCGACCACGCGGTGCGCACGCTTCAGGAGTGCCGGCACGTCGCCTCCCGCGACCTGCCTGCCGCCGTCGGGCTGCTGCACCTGCGCACCGTCGCCGGAGACCCCGAGATCGGCGAGGCCGCCTCGTCCGCCGTCCTGGCGGACTGGCGCTCCGGATCCCGGCGGCGCCTGCAGGATCTCCTCGACTCGCTGCGCGAACGCGCCGACCGGTTCGGCGAGGTGCCGTACCTCATCGAGCCCGACCTCAAGGAGGCCCGTGGCGGACTGCGGGACGCCGTCGTCGTCGAGGCGCTGACCGCGTCGTGGCTGACAGACCGGCCGCACCGCGGCGGCGAGTTCGACCACGCCTACGCCCACCTGCTCGACGTGCGCGACGCGCTCGCGGTGACCACCCGACGGGCCACCAACACCCTCCGGCTGGCGGACCAGGACGACGTCGCCGTCCGCCTGGGATTCATCAGCGGCGGCGAGGTGGTCGACACCACCCCGAGGGGAATGGCCGTGACCGACGCGGCCGACGACCTGCTCGCCTCGGTCGCCGGCGCGTCACGCGTCGTCGCCCATGCGCTGGACACCACCGTGCGACGGGCCAGCCAGGTGAGGAACTCGCGCCGGAAGAGCCCTCCACGCCCCCGCATCGTCCGCGGCCGCACCCGCCCACCGCGCCTGCCCGAGGTGGCCCCGGGTCTGCTCGAGCACGAGGGCGAGATCGTCCTCGCCGGCGACCTCGACCCGGCCGAGGACGCCCTGCTGACGCTACGGGCGGCGGCCGCGGCGTGCCGCACCGGGCTCCCGCTCTCACCCGGCATGCTCGACTCGCTCGCCCGATCAGCGCCGCTGCCGGAACCGTGGCCCCCGACCGCACTCGATCTGCTCTGCGAGATCCTCGCCTCCGGGCCTGCCCAGGTCCCGGTCTGGGAGGCGCTCGACCTGGCCGGCGTCGTGACCACCTGGCTGCCCGAGTGGGCGGGTGTGCGCAACCGGCCGCAGCGCAATCCGCTGCACCGCTTCACCGTCGACCGGCACCTGATCGAGACGGTGGCCGGCATCCCCGCCACCGGTCCGGTTGACCCGGGTGAGGCGTCCGACCGCCGGCTCCTACTCGGGGCGTTCCTGCACGACATCGGCAAGCTCCCCGGCCGCGGGGAGCACGCCGAGGCCGGCGCCGAGATCGCCGGCCCGCTGCTCGAGCGGCTGGGCCTGGACCCGGTCGGCCGGGACGTCGTCGTCCTCCTCGTCCGCGAGCACCTGCTGCTGCCGGTGTTCGCCATCAGCCGGGACCCGGCCGACCCGGAGGTCGTCGAGGAGGTGGCGGCCGCCGTCGACGGCGACGTCACGCTCCTGCGCATGCTGCGCCGATTGACCGAGGCGGACTCGCGGGCCACCGGGCCGCAGGTGTGGACCGCCTGGCGCGCCGGGCTCGTCGACGCCCTCACCCGCAGGGTGGCGACGGCGCTGGCCGGGCCCGCGTTACCCTGAGGAGTCAGTCCCACCACCGTCCAGAGGTCCCACGTCGTGTTCGCCAACCTGTCCGACCGGCTCACCGCCTCCTTCAAGCAGCTGCGCGGCAAGGGCCGCCTCTCCGAGGCCGACATCGACTCCACGGTCTCGGAGATCCGGCGTGCGCTGCTCGAGGCGGACGTCGCGCTGCCGGTGGTGCGCGAGTTCACCGCCAACGTGCGCGAACGCGCGAAGGGTGCCGAGGTCTCCCAGGCGCTCAACCCCGCGCAGCAGGTCGTCAAGATCGTCAACGCCGAGCTGGTCGAGATCCTCGGCGGTCAGTCGCGCGATCTCACCTTCGCCAAGCACCCGCCGACCGTCATCATGCTGGCCGGTCTGCAAGGTGCCGGTAAGACCACCCTGGCGGGCAAGCTCGGCACCTGGCTCAAGGACCAGGGGCACACGCCGATGCTCGTGGCCTCCGACCTGCAGCGGCCGAACGCGGTCACCCAGCTCCAGGTGGTCGGCGAGCGGGCCGGTGTCCCGGTGTGGGCCCCGGAGCCGGGCAACGGCGTCGGTGACCCGGTGGCTGTGGCGCGCTCGGGCGTGCAGCAGGCCCGCGAGAAGATGCACTCGGTCGTGATCATCGACACGGCGGGACGCCTCGGTGTGGACGCCGAGATGATGCAGCAGGCCGTCGACGTACGCGACGCGACCGACCCGGACGAGATCCTGTTCGTCCTCGATGCGATGATCGGCCAGGACGCCGTCTCCACTGCCCAGGCCTTCGCCGACGGCGTCGGCTTCACCGGCGTGGTCCTGTCCAAGCTCGACGGCGACGCCCGCGGCGGCGCCGCCCTGTCCGTGCGCGGGGTGACCGGCAAGCCGGTGCTGTTCGCGTCGGTGGGGGAGAAGCTCACCGACTTCGAGCGCTTCCACCCGGACCGGATGGCCTCGCGCATCCTCGACATGGGCGACATGCTCACGCTCATCGAGCAGGCCGAGCGGACCTTCGACGCCGAGCAGGCCGAGGAGATGGCGAGCAAGCTCGCCGGCGACGGCGACTTCACGCTCCAGGACTTCCTCGCCCAGCTCGCCCAGCTGAAGAAGATGGGCTCGATGAAGAAGATGCTCGGCATGTTGCCGGGCATGGGCCAGATGCGCGACCAGCTCGAGAACTTCGACGAGCGGGAGATCAATCGCATCGAGGCGATCGTCCAGTCGATGACGCCGGCCGAACGCAACGACCCGAAGATCCTCAACGGCTCGCGCCGCCAACGCATCGCCCGCGGGTCCGGCACGACCGTGTCCGAGATCAACTCGCTCATGGAGCGGTTCGACCAGGCCAAGACGATGATGCGGCAGATGGCCCGGTCGGGCGGCAAGGGGATGCCCGGCATGGGAGGCGTTCCCGGGATGGGTGCCCTGCCCGGCGGCGGCAAGAAGTCCAAGGGCAAGATGGCCCCGCCGCCGAAGAAGAAGGGCAAGAAGGGCAAGTCGGGCAACCCCGCCAAGCGCGCCCAGCAGGAGCGGGAGGCCGCCCAGCTCGCCGCGCAGGCGCAGCAGGCCCCGCAGGGCTCCTCCTTCGGCCTCGGCCAGCAGGGTCAGTCGGTCGGCCAGCAGGAGCCGGACCTGGAGGACCTCGCCAAGTTCCTCCGGTGATCCGGTGAGTCAGGTGCTGCATCTGACCGGTCCGGTCATCGCCGACGGCTCAGAGGTTCTCGACGAGGTCTGGGTCCTCGACGGCAGGCTCTCGACGACTCCGCCGGCGGGAGCGGATGCGGCCCGCCGCATCGACGGGTGGGTGCTGCCGGGACTCGTCGACGTCCACTGCCACATCGGCCTCGGCCCCGACGGTGCCGTGACCGAACGTGAGGCCCTCGAGCAGGGCGCGGCCGACCGCGACGCCGGGACGCTGCTGGTCCGCGACGCCGGCTCGCCGATGGACAACCGCTGGGTGAAGGACCGCGCCGACATGCCCCGGCTCGTCCGGTGCGCGCGCCACCTCGCGCGGCCCAAGCGGTACCTGCGCCACTTCGCCCGCGAGCTCGACGACGTCGGCGACCTGCCCGAGGCCGTCGCCGAGGAAGCCCGCGCGGGCGATGGTTGGGTCAAGCTCGTCGCGGACTGGATCGACCGGTCCGCCGGGGCCGAGGCCGACCTGGCGCCGCTGTGGCCGGAGGAGGTCCTGCGTGAGGCGGTGGCTGCGGCGCACGAGAACGGCGCCCGGGTCACCGCGCACACGTTCTCTCACGAGGCGGTCGGCCCCTTGCTCGAGGCGGGGATCGACGCCCTGGAGCACGGGACAGGGATGGACGGCGACCAGATCGTCGAGGCCGCCCGTCGCGGTGTCGCCGTCACGCCGACCCTGCTGCAGGTGGCCAAGTTCGAGCAGTTCGCCGCACAGGCCGAGCCGAAGTACCCCGTGTACGCGGCACACATGCGGCGCATGCACGCCCGCCGCCACGAGCACGTGGCGCACCTGTACGAGGCCGGCGTGCCGCTCCTCATGGGCTCTGACGCCGGCGGCTACATCGAGCACGGCTCGCTGCCGGCGGAGCTGGCCGAGGTGGCACGGGCCGGCGTCCCCACCGCTGCCGTGGTGGCCGCCGCCTCGTGGGAAGGGCGGGCCTATCTCCGGGCCGACGGCATCGCCGACGGCGCGAGTGCCGACGTCGTCGTCTACGAGGCCGACCCGCGCCGGGACATCACCGTGCTCGAGCGTCCCAGCGCCGTCATCCTGCGCGGCCGGCTCATCTGACGTCGCCCCGGCGACCGGGGCCGGCCCGCCGACGGCGACCGGGCCGACCCGCCCCGGCCTGAGCCGGCCTGCGATCACGAACCCGATCCGTCTGGAATCCGGCCCGTCCGGGGCTTGTGTGCCGACTGGTTCTATGGTTCATTAGTCGAGTAATGAACCAAGGGACTAGGGAGGTCGCCGTGTTCGACGGTCCCGAGCCGATCTACCTGCAGATCGCCGAGCACCTGCGCCGGCAGGTTCTCGACGGCACGTTGCAGCCCGGGGACCACGTCATGTCGACCACCCAGTACGCCACTACCTACCGGATCAACCCCGCCACGGCCGCCAAGGCGTTCGGCCTGCTGGTGGACGAGGGCGTGCTCTACAAGCAGCGAGGACTAGGGATGTACGTCAGCGAAGGGGCCCGCGACCTGCTGCGCGAGCGCCGCCGCGCCGCGTTCTTCACCGACCGGCTGGACGCCGTACTGGACGAGGCACGCACGCTCGGTATCGGCCAGGACGAACTCATCGACCACGTGAGGAAGAGGTCTGCACAGTGACCACCACCGACCCGGCGCCGCCGCTGGCCGTCGACGTCCAGGACGTCGCCGTCCACTACGGCCGCACGCGGGCGCTCGACGGCGTCAGTCTCACCATCCCGCCCGGGGCCATCACCGGACTGCTGGGCCGCAACGGCTCGGGCAAGACCACCTTGCTCTCGCTGCTGGCGGCTCTGCGGCGGCCCACCCGAGGTCGCGTCCTCGTCGGTGGCAAGGACCCCTTCGATGACGAAGCCCTCATGGAGCAGATCTGCCTCGTACGCGAATCGGGCGATGTCCTCGCCGATGAGCCGCTGGCCGTGAACCTGCGGTATCTCGCCTCGGCGCGGCCCGCATGGGACGAGGAGCTGGCGGGCCGTCTCCTCGACCTGTTCGAGCTGCCGACCAAGACCGCCGTCAACAAGCTCTCCCGCGGCCAGCGTTCCGCCTTCGGCGTGATCGCCGGACTCGCCTCCCGTGCCCCGCTGACCATGCTCGACGAGGTCCACCTCGGCATGGACGCCCCCTCGCGCTACGCCTTCTACGACGTCCTGCTGGAGGACTACATCGCCCACCCACGCACCATCGTGCTCTCCACCCACCTCATCAGCGAGCTGGACAAGCTGCTCGAGCACGTCGTCGTCCTGCACCGCGGCACCGTCCTGCTGACCAGCGACGCCGACGACCTGCGCGCCCGCGGCGCCGCGGTCACCGGCCGCGCCGAGGAGGTCGACGCCGCCCTCTCCTCGGCCGGGGCCCTCACCGTCCTCGCCGAGCGTTCACTCGGCGGCACCAAGCAGGTCACCGTGATGGGCGAGGGCGGCGCCCTGCCGCGCAGCACCGTCGAAGGGCTGCGTGACGCCGGCCTCGAGATCGGACCGGTCGAACTCCAGGACCTGTTCGTGCACCTGACCGACACGCGCCGCCCCGCCGGCGCCGGCGCCGAGGACCACACCGGGAGGACCCGATGAGAGAGCACACCACCGGCGCAGACCTCACCGGATTGACCGCCGGCTCCATGCGGCTGGCCGGACGGCCTGACCCGAGCCTGCCCCAGTGGTGGCGCGCCGCCCGCTGGATGCTGGGCATGCAGCTCTACCTCGGTGTCTGGTTCTGGGGCGTCATCGTCTTTCTGTGGCTGGCGGCGGTGCTCATCCTGAGCCGCACACCGGTCGGCGTGCAGATCTCCTACCTGCAGTTCGCCGTGCACGGGGCCCTCTGGTTCCCGTTCGCCATGATGGTCACCGTCGTGGCGGCCATGCTCACCGTCCACGTCGCCACCGGCATGACGCGCCGCTCGTTCCTGCGTGCCGCCCTGCTGACGGCCGCCGCGGTCGGTCTCGCCTACGGGATCATCCTCGCGGCCGGGCTACTGGCCGAGTCGGCCGTGTACGCGGCGGTCGGCTGGGAGCACGCCCACGTCGTCGAGACCGGCGACGACGGGCCGATCACCGCACCGGCACCGTGGACCGGCGGGTTCGCCGTGGCCGCCCTCACATACGCGGTCCGCACCTTCAGCGGCGCCGTGGCCGGCCTCCTCGTCGGCATCACCTACTACCGCTTCGGCGGCTGGCGCGGCACCGCGCTGCTGCCGCTCACCGTGCTCCCGGCCCTGCTCAGCCAGGACGCGCTCGCCGGCCTGCTCGGGTCCTTCCTGGACCTACCCACGGCCGGTTACTCGCTGCTCGCCCTCGTCGTGCCGCTGGTCGGCACCCTCGCCTTCGCCCGGCTGACCCGATCCGTCCCCATCGCCACCTCCAGGAGCTGACCATGACCCGCCCCACCCGACCGGCCGACCCGGTCATCGAGATCTCCCACCTGCGCAAGACCTACGGGGAGAAGGTTGCCGTGGCCGACGTGAGCCTGACCGTCTCACGCGGCGAGATCTTCGGCATCCTCGGCCCCAACGGCGCCGGCAAGACCACCACCGTCGAGACGCTCGCCGGCCTGCGCCAGGCCGACGGCGGCACCGTCCGTGTCCTCGGAGCCGATCCGCAGTCCCACCCCGAGGCGATCCGCGACCGGCTGGGGATCCAGCTCCAGGAGTCCCGGCTGCCTGCCAAGATCCGGGCCCGCGAGGCGCTGGAGCTGTACGCCTCGTTCTACCGGGACCCCGCAGATCCGGCCGAGCTTCTGGCGATGCTCGGGCTGACGGACAAGGCCGAGACCGCGTTCAAGGACCTCTCGGGCGGTCAGCAGCAGCGCCTGTCCATCGCCCTGGCCCTCGTCGGCAACCCCGAGATCGCCGTCCTGGACGAGCTCACCACCGGGCTGGACCCGCAGGCGCGCCGGGACACCTGGGCGCTGATCGAGCGCGTCCGCGATTCCGGGGTGACGATCCTGCTCGTCACCCACTTCATGGACGAGGCGGAACGGCTCGCCGACCGCCTCGCCATCATCGACGACGGCCGCGTGGTGGCCGAGGGCACGCCCACCGAGCTCATCGCGGCCCGCGACGACCGGCGCACCTTCCGGATGCGGCTTCCCGAGCACACTCCCGCCGACGCCGTCGCCGCCGTCCGCGACCTGCCGCAGGTCGAGGCCATCACCCCGATCGGGGACGAGTACGAGGTGACCGGTGGTCACCGGGTGCTGCCCGACGTCGTCATCGCGCTCGCGCACCGCGACGTCGTCCCCGGCGAGATCCGTACCCTCACGCGGTCCCTCGAAGACGTCTTCGTCGAGGTGACCGGCGCCCCAGCCGAGAGCCAGGAGGTCCCCGCATGACTACGACAACCGCCCCCACGACGTCGGTTCCGCCCAGGAGCAGGCGCAGCGTCCTCGGCCCCGGGTTCGGTGCCCTCCTGCGCTCCGAGGTCCGACTGTTCCTGCGCGAGCCCGGGAACGTGTTCTTCGCCCTCGCCTTCCCCACCGTGCTCATCCTCGGCATGGGCTACCTCATCCCCGGTCTCGACGAGACGATCACCGACCCCGGGCCGCTCGAGGGGCTGCGGACCATCGTGGTGATGATCCCGCCCGTCCTCGCGACGGCGATGGCAGCTCCCGCGCTGACCACATTGCCGGCCGCGATGGCCACCTATCGTGAGCAGGGCGTGCTCAAGCGCCTGTCCACGACGCCGATGCGGCCGCAGGGTGTGCTCGTCGTCCAGGTGATCATCGGCGTCGTCGCCTTCGTCGTGGCCGCCGCACTGGCACTGGCGGTCTTCGCCGCAGCGTTCGACTGGGTCGCTCCGGACGAGCCGCTCATGGTCGTACTCTCCGTGGTGCTGGGGGCCGCCGCTGTCTTCGGTGTCGGCCTGCTCATCGCGGCGGTGGCCGCCAAGGCCTCGACGGCCAACGCGATCGGCATGCTCACCTACTTCCCGATGCTCTTCTTCGCGGGCCTGTGGACGCCGGGCCCGATCATGCCCGACGCCGTGCAGACCATCGGCAGCTACACCCCGCTCGGCGCGGCCAGCCAGGGCATCGAGGCGGCGTGGTTCGCCGGCGAGGTACCCGCGCGCCAGCTGGTCGTCATGGTGGTCTACATCGCCGTCCTCTACCCGCTCGCGGCGAAGCTGTTCCGCTGGCGCTGACGGGAGCGGCTCGACGTGGCCACGCGGCCGGTCACCGGAGGCCGGGCGGGCGGGACGTGTCGAAGCGCACGTCCCGCCCGCCCGGCGCCGTGTTGGGCCCAGCCCGGTGTTCTGGCAGAATGACCGGCTGTACTCAGCGCGTCCGGTCCCTCTCACCGGGCGAGGCTGTGTCCCGTGACCTCCGCGGCCCCGATGTCCCCACCCGGGCGCCGGCGAGGTCCGCCCCGAACGAACTCAGGAGTACCACCTCGTGGCAGTCAAGATCCGCCTCAAGCGCATGGGCAAGGTCCACGCGCCCTACTACCGCGTCGTCGTCATGGACTCGCGCAAGAAGCGCGACGGCAAGGCGATCGAGGAGATCGGCAAGTACCACCCGACCGATGAGCCGTCGTTCATCGACATCGACTCCGACCGTGCCCAGTACTGGCTCTCCGTCGGCGCCCAGCCCACCGAGCAGGTCGCGGCACTGCTGAAGGTCACCGGCGACTGGCAGAAGTTCAAGGGCATCGACGGCGCCACCTCGCGCCTGCGCACCAAGGACACCGCGGCCGCAGAGGAGGTCCGGTCCGCGGCGGTCAAGGCGGCCGAGGAGGAGGCCGAGCTCCGCAAGGCGAAGGCCGCTGAGGCCTCCGCCCAGACCGAGGAGCCCGCCGCCGAGCAGGCCGACGAAGGCGCCGCCGGCTCCGACGAGGCGCCGGAGCCCGCGGAGGAGACGAAGCCCACCGAGGAATCCTGAGGTGCTGGCCGACGCGCTCGAGCACCTCGTCCGAGGCATTGTCGACAACCCCGACGAGGTCCGGGTGAACACCCGCTCGTTGCGGCGGGGCGAGCTGCTCGAGGTGCGCGTGCATCCCGACGACCTGGGCCGGGTGATCGGACGGTCCGGACGCACCGCCCGGGCGCTACGCACCGTCATCGGCGCCCTGTCCACCTCGGGGCCGGTCCGGGTCGACGTCGTGGACACCGACCGCAACTGACGTGCTGCTGACCGTCGCCGTCGTCGGCGCCCCGCACGGGCTGCGTGGCGAGGTCCGTCTCGATGTCCGTACGGACGAACCGGCCCGCCGGCTCGCCGTCGGCAGGAGCCTGGAGACGGACCCCGCCGACGCCGGACCCCTCACCGTGGCCCGGACCCGCACCCACCAGGGCGTCACCTACGTGCTCTTCGCCGAGGCTCGCGACCGCACCGCTGCCGAGGCGTTGCGCGGGATCCGTCTCGTGGTCGAGACGGACGAGGAGGAGGCCGCCGACGAACCGGGCGCCGACGACGCGTGGTACCCGCACGAACTCGTCGGTCTGCGCGCCGTCCACACCGACGGCCGGGACCTGGGTGAGGTGATCGAGGTCGAGCACCTGCCGGCGCACGACGTCCTCGTCGTGGCGGCACCGGACGAGGGCGAGCCGACCGGGCCGGAGGCGACGGCAGAGGTACGCGTCCCGTTCGTCACCGCGCTCGTCCCCACGGTCGACCTCGAGGCCGGCACCGTCACCCTCGACCCGCCGCACGGTCTGTTCCCCGGGGACCCGGCCGACGTCGCTGACGGCGAGGACGGGCCCGACGACGGCGGTCCTACCGCCCGGACCGGGGAAAGGAACGGCTGAGGTGCGCATCGACGTCGTCTCGATCTTTCCTGAGTACCTCGACGCCCTCGACCTGTCCCTGGTGGGCAAGGCCCGCCGCGACGGACTGCTCGACCTGCGAATGCACGACCTACGCGCATGGACGAGCGACCGTCACCGCACCGTCGACGACACTCCGTTCGGTGGCGGAGCCGGCATGGTGATGCGTCCCGACGTGTGGGGCCGCGCCCTCGACGACGTCCTCGGACCGGACGTCCTGACCGGTGAGTCCACGGGCCGCACCGTGCTTCTGGTGCCCACGCCGTCCGGGGAACGGCTGACCCAGCGCCTGGTCGAGGACCTCGCCCGGGCCGACCGGCTCGTCCTCGCGTGCGGGCGCTACGAGGGCATCGACGCCCGCGTCGCCGAGCACTACACCGAGGACGTCGAGACCGTCGAGGTCCGCGAGATCTCCCTCGGTGACTATGTCCTCAACGGGGGAGAGGTGGCCGCCCTCGTCGTCGTCGAGGCCGTCGCGCGCCTCCTGCCGGGGGTCCTCGGCAATCCCGAGTCGCTCACCGAGGAATCGCACGGCCGCGGCGAGGGCGGCGCCCTGCTCGAGTACCCCGTCTACACCAAACCGGCCGAATGGTCCGGTCGCCGCGCCCCCGAAGTGCTCCTGTCCGGGCATCACGGCAACGTCGCCCGCTGGCGGCGTGACCAGGCACTCGAGCGAACGGTCCGGCGCCGTCCCGACATGATCTCCGCCCTCGACCCGCAGGAGCTGGACCGCGCTGACCGCGCGATCCTCGCCCGGCACGGCTGGTTCGTACCCGCGGGCGCGTCGGCCCCCGTCCCGGTGCGGATCCGGCCCGGCCGGCCGGACGAAGCCCAGGCGCTGTCGGATCTGGCCGCGGCGACCTTCCCGCTGGCGTGCCCGCCCGAGCTCGGTGCGGACGACATCACCGCCTTCATCGCCGAACACCTCAGCCCTGCGCGGACCACCGTGTACCTCACCGATACCGACCACTACCGCGTCCAGGTGGCGCAGGCACCCTCCGGCCTCGTCGGGTACACCCTCGTGGTGCTCCCCCGGACCCCGGACGAGCCTCCGTACGCCGACGACGTCGCCGCGCTCGTGCCTGACCGCCCGGCCGCCGAGCTCAGCAAGTGCTACGTCTACCCGGAGTACCAGGGCACCGGCGTGGCCGGCGCGCTCCTCGGCGCCGCTGCGGCGCAGGCCGCCGCCGTGCAGATCGACGGACAGCCGCTCCGGACGCTGTGGTTGGGGACCAACGCGGACAACTGGCGCGCGCAGGCGAGCTATCGCAAGCAGGGATTCGCCACCGCCGGGCCGCGCACCTTTCGCGTCGGCGACCAGCTCATGGACGACGTCGTCATGGTCCTCGACCTCACCTCGCACCGCGACGACGTGCGGCAGACCACACCGCCGCCGCACGGCCGGAGCTAGCCCGCCACCTGCCGCTGTGGCAGACTGAGGCGGCGCGCGTCGCCTTCATGCCGTCGGACCTGCCACAGGGGGCCACGGACCGCAGACGCCGTCATCGAACCAGCCGGCAGCCGATCGGGCTGCCCTGAGGATCGCGCGTGACCTGTGGCACGGGCGGGAAGAGACCACCATGCAGACCCTGGACACCGTCGACGCCGCCTCGCTGCGGGACGACATCCCGGAGTTCCGCGCCGGCGACACCCTGAAGGTCAACGTCAAGGTCGTCGAAGGCAACCGCTCCCGCGTCCAGGCCTTCCAGGGTGTGGTGATCGCTCGCTCCGGCTCCGGTGTGCGCGAGAGCTTCAAGATCCGCAAGGTCAGCTTCGGCGTGGGCGTCGAGCGCACCTTCCCGCTGCACTCGCCGGTGATCGACTCCATCGAGGTCGTCAGCCGCGGCGACGTGCGCCGCGCAAAGCTCTACTACCTGCGTGACCTGCGCGGCAAGAAGGCCCGCATCCGCGAGAAGCGCGACCAGAGCGCCCGCTGAGTCGAGTGCCCGGCCTCGGGCGGGTTCACGATCCGGCAGGTCGGGCGGATGACCTGGCCCGCTTGTTAGGGTTCGGTCAGGTCTGTCGCACCCCGCACGTGCGGGCCCGCCTGGCAGAACGCGTGCCCGAGGGGAGCAGGATCTCGTGACCACCGACAGCGGCCGCCGCCGCGAGCAGCCGGCGGAGGGCGTGGAGGCCGGCCCTGGGCCCCAGGAGCCGATGCCTCCCAGCTACCCGCCTGAGCAGCAGTCCGCGAGGCCCGAGGCACCGAAGCGGCGGGGTGGCTGGTTCCGCGAGATGGTGACCGTGATGGTCTCCGCCCTGGTGCTCTCGGTGGTCATCAAGACCTTCCTCGCGCAGGCGTTCTACATCCCGTCCGGGTCGATGGAGAACACGCTCGAGCTCGGCGACCGTGTCATGGTGAGCAAGCTCGCCCCCGGACCGTTCGATCTCGAGCGGGGAGACATCGTCGTGTTCGTCGACCCCGGCGACTGGCTCGGCGAGGTCCCGGAGGACAACCGCTCGCCGTGGCAGCAGACGGCGGCCGACGTCCTCACCTGGATCGGGCTGCTGCCGCAGGACGCCGGCCACCACCTCATCAAGCGGGTCATCGGGCTACCGGGCGACCACGTCGAGTGCTGCGACGACCAGGGGCGCCTGCTCGTCAACGGCGAGCCTGTCGACGAGCCGTACCTCTACCCGGGCGCCGAGCCGAGCGAGACGTCCTTCGAGGTCACCGTCCCGGAGGACCGGGTCTGGGTCATGGGCGACAACCGCGGCAACTCGGCGGACTCCCGAGCACACATGGGCGAGCCCGGCGGCGGGACCATCCCGATGGAGAACATCGTCGGCCGCGCGTTCGTCTTGCTCTGGCCGGCCGACCGGATCACACTGCTGAACAACCCTGAGGAGACGTTCGCCGACGTGCCGGAGCCCGAGTGACGCCCCAGATGACCCGACGGCGCAAACGGCCCAAACCGTCCCGCACGGTGGAGACCGCCATGCTCGCCGAGCTGGCCGAGGGGTCGTGCGTCGCCGGCATGGACGAGGTCGGCCGCGGGGCCCTGGCCGGGCCGGTCAGTGTCGGCGTCGCCGTCGTCGACGCCACCACCTCACGGCGAATGCCCCGCGGTCTCGCGGATTCCAAGCTGCTGACCGCCCAGGCCCGGGAGGCACTCGTCGCCCCCGTCCGCGCCTGGTGCGTCGCCGGGGGAGTTGGTCACGCGAGTCCGGCGGAGATCGACGAGTTCGGCATCATGGCCGCACTGCGGCTCGCGGGCCGGCGGGCGCTCGCCGGCCTCGCCGCCCAGGGGCTACGTCCGGGACTGGTCCTGCTCGACGGCAACCACGACTGGCTGGCCCCGCCGGTGCAGACGGATCTGTTCACCCCCGAGCCGCCGGAGGTTCCGGTGCCCGGTACCGACGAGATCGTGCCGGTCCCGCCGGTGCGGACCCAGATCAAGGCCGATGCCCGGTGCGCGGTCGTGGCCGCGGCCAGTGTGCTCGCCAAGGTCGAGCGTGACGCGATGATGGTCGCGCACGCGCCGAACCACCCGCAGTACCGCTGGGAGGGGAACAAGGGGTACTCCGCACCCGAGCACCTCGCCGCATTGCGTGAGCACGGCCCCTGTGAACTGCATCGTCGTTCGTGGCGACTGCCCGGACAGGGCGATCCGGTCACCGACGACATGGCCTTCGCGGACAAGGCCTTCGCGGCGGAGGAGTACGCGGACGGCCAGTCCCCGGATGCCACCGAGGATGCTGAGCAGGATGGGGCGCGGGACGTCGCGCCGACCGCCGGGTGGGCACGTCACCGGTCCGTCGGGGCATGATGGCCCCGTGAGCGCGGAGGATCTGGAGAACTACGAGACCGAGCTGGAGCTCGACCTGTATCGCGAGTACCGCGACGTGGTCGGGCTCTTCGCGTACGTGGTCGAGACGGAGCGCCGCTTCTACCTCGCCAACCACGTGGACGTGCAGGCCCGCCACGACGGCGGGGAGGTGTTCTTCGAACTCACCCTCACCGACGCCTGGGTGTGGGATGTCTACCGGTCCGCGCGCTTCGTCAAGTCCGTGCGCGTCGTCACCTTCAAGGACGTCAACATCGAGGAACTCGCCAAACGCGAGATCGAGGTGCCGTGAGTTCCACAGCCAGCGGCTGAACTGCCGGGGCGTCCACAGGTGACGCCGGCCCTGTGACCCGCCGGGGCTCGCCCGCGCCAAGGTGAGCGCGGAGGTGGTTGCCCGTGCAGGCGAAAGACGCCGTCGGCAAGTACGGCGAACGGGTGGTGGCGCGCGACCTCGCCGCCCGCGGCTGGGAGGTTCTCGACCGCAACTGGCGGTGCCCGCACGGCGAACTGGATGTCGTCGCCCGCGAGCCGGCGACGGACACGGTGGTCTTCGTCGAGGTCAAGACCCGCCGATCCACGGCCTACGGCCACCCGGCCGAGGCGATCACGCGGACCAAGCTCGGCCGGCTACGCCGCCTGGCCTTCGCCTGGCTCGCCGCTCACGACCGTCGTGCCGCTGCCGTGCGGATCGATGTCGCCGCCGTGCTCGTGCCACGGTCCGGCGCCGCCCGTGTCGAGTACGTCCGGGCGGTGGGCTGATGGGACTGGGACGGACGTGGACGGTGAGTCTGCTCGGCCTCGTCGGCCATCTCGTGGAGGTCGAGGCGCACAAGTCCTCGGGCCTGCCGGCGTTCGCACTCGTGGGTCTGCCGGACACCGCGGTCAACGAGGCACGCGAGCGCGTCCGGGCCGCCGTGACCAGCTCCTCGGTCGCGTGGCCGAACGACCGGATGACGGTCAACCTCTCGCCCGCGTCGCTGCCCAAGACCGGGACGGGCCTCGACCTCGCGCTCGCAGTCGCGGTGCTCGTCGCGGCCGGCCTGCCGGCGCAGGAGCGTGCCGCGCGGACGGTCCACCTCGGTGAACTCGGTCTCGACGGCCGGCTGCACCCGGTGCGCGGGATCCTCCCGGCCGTCTCGGCCGCGGTGGGTGCCGGGAGGACGGAGGTCGTCGTGCCCGCCGAGAACGCGGCCGAGGCGCGTCTTGTGCCCGGTGCGCAGGTCCGGCCGGTCGAGCACCTCGCGGACCTCATCGTGGACTACGGCGGCGAGGCACGGCGTCCGGACGGCGCCGCCCCGGAGCCGCCGCCCAGCCCGCCGCCCCCGGAACCCGGCGTATGTCCGGACCTCAAGGACGTGCGGGGACAGGACGAGGCGCGCTTCGCCCTCGAGGTCGCCGCCGCCGGCGGGCACCACCTCTTCCTGCTCGGGGCACCCGGCACCGGCAAGTCCATGCTGGCGGCCCGGCTGCCCGGTCTGCTGCCCGACCTGCCCGAGCCGGACGCCGTCGAGGTCTCGGCCGTCCACAGCGTTGCCGGCACGCTCGACGCCGCGGCCGGCCTGCTGCGCCGCCCGCCTTTCGAGGACCCGCACCACACCGCGACCGCTGCCGCCGTCGTCGGCGGAGGGACCGGATTTCCCCGGCCCGGCGCGGTCAGCCGTGCCCACCGCGGCGTGCTGCTGCTCGACGAGGCGCCGGAGTTCCAGCCCCGGGTGCTGCAGACCCTGCGCCAACCCCTTGAGCACGGGGAGCTGGTGCTGCAGCGGGCGAGCGGGAGTGCTCGTTACCCCGCGCGGTTCCAGCTTGTGCTCGCAGCCAACCCCTGCCCCTGCGGCAAGGCGATCGGCAAAGGGCGGGCGTGCCGCTGCACCCCGTTGGAACGACGTCGCTATCTCGGCCGGCTGAGCGGTCCGTTGCTGGACCGGATCGACATCCAGGTCGACGTCCCGCCCGTGACGCGTGCTTCCCTGGCGCTCGCGGAGGACGCCGAGTCCTCGGCCGCCGTCGCCGAGCGGGTGGCTGCCGCGCGCGAGCGCCAGCACCACCGTCTCGCCGGGACCGGCTGGCGCACCAACGCCGAGGTCCCGGGTTCCTGGTTGCGCAGTGACGACGGCGGCTTGCCCACGGATGTCCGGGTGAGCCTCGAGCGGGCCCTGGACCGCGGAGCGCTGAGCATGCGAGGCGTCGACCGGGTGCTCCGCGTGGCGTGGACACTCGCGGATCTGGCCGGGCAGGAGCGGCCCACCGTCACCGATGTCGGGACGGCGCTCGCCCTTCGGACGCGGGGGAGCACCGATGCGTAAGCTGCCCTTCGACGCCTCGGACGACCGTCTGGCCGCAGCGGCCTGGAGCCGTCTCGTCGAGGCGCCGGACCCGGCGGCCGGCGCGCTTCTTGCGCGGCTCGGAGCCGGCCCCGCGCTGGAGTGGCTGTCCGCCGTCGCATCCGGGACGGCGGACGCCGCAGACCGGCACTGGCAGCAGGCCGTGGGCCGATGGGCGCCGCGGCTGGAGACCCTCGACATCCGCCGGGAGCTCGACGTCCTCGACCGGCTCGACGGCCACCTGGTCGTGCCCGGGGACGACGCCTGGCCCGCGCCGCTGGCCGACCTCGGCGAGCAGGCGCCCCCGTGCCTGTGGGTCCGCGGTGACGTCGCAGCACTCGCAGCCCCGAGCGTGGCGATCGTTGGGGCACGGGCCTCGACCGCCTACGGGAACACGGTGGCCGCCGAGCTCGGCGCCGGCGTGGCGGAGTCCCGCCGCAGCGTTGTCTCCGGCGGCGCCTATGGGATCGACGCGGCCGCCCACCGCGGCGCACTGGCGGTCGGCGGGGTGACGACGGCGCTACTGGCCGGTGGCGTCGACCGCCTGTACCCGGCGGGGAACGCGGGGCTGCTCGAGGAGGCCGCCGAAGCCGGAGCACTGGTGTCCGAGGTGCCGCCCGGCTCGGTCCCTACCCGCAACAGGTTCCTCGCGCGCAACCGGCTCATCGCGGCACTTGCCGGCGCGACGGTCGTGGTCGAGGCCGCGTGGCGGTCCGGCGCCCTGAGCACCGCGGGGCACGCCGCGGCCCTGTCCCGGCCGCTCGGCGCCGTGCCCGGACCGGTCTCGTCGATGGCGTCCGCGGGCTGTCACCGGCTCCTCCGTGAGTACGGGGCCGTGTGCGTCACCGACACGGACGAGGTCCTCGACCTGGCGGGAGCGGTGGGGGAGCACCTCGCGCCGCAGCGGCCGAGCGCGCCGGGCCTGCTCGACGATCTCGATCCGCTGGCGGCGCGGGTCCTCGACGCGCTGCCCGCGCGAGCGGCCGCGGCAGCACCGAACCTCGCCCGGGCGGCCGGCCTGGCACTCGCCGAGGTGCGCTCCGCGCTCGGGACCCTCGAACTCGCCGGACGGGTCGAACGGTCCTCGGCAGGCTGGCGGCGGGCCCCGGCCGACCGGCCGTCGCGGCAAGCAGAGTGAGCCGCGTCACGCCAGCCGGCCGGATGAACCCCAGGACGCCTACGACGGTGACCTCGGACGGAACGCGCTCAACAACGGCGGTGACTCGGTGGCCATCCCCAGTCCGGACCCGGCACGCGTGCTACGCGACCGGTACGGGCACCGACACCCCACCGGCGTACGGTGAGGGTCGTGAGCACCGGCGAGGAGCGGGAGCGCGAGGACGAGGTCCTCGACGCCTTCGCGCGCCACCTCGACCTGCAACGCAATCTCAGCGGACACACCGTGCGCGCCTATCTGGGCGACGTCGCCTCGCTGCTCGAGCACTGCCGCGAGGTCGGCGTGAGGCTGCATGAGGTGGACATCACCGTGCTACGCGGATGGCTGCTCGCCCAGCAACGGCGCGGCATGGCCCGCTCGTCCCTGGCCCGGCGGGTCGCCGCGGTGCGCACGTTCTCAGCCTGGGCGGCACGTGCCGGTCATCTGCCGGCCGACGTCGGTGCCCGGCTGCGTAGTCCCCGGCCGGACCGGCACCTGCCCGTGGTGCTCGACGTGCCGGACGCCGGCCGACTGCTCGACGCCGCCCGTGAGCGTGCCGACGAGGACGAACCGGCCGGTCTGCGCGACTGGGCCGCACTGGAGCTGCTGTACGCCTCGGGCGTGCGGGTGAGCGAGCTCGTCGGCATCGACATCGGTGACGTCGACCTGGCCGAACGGACCGTGCGGGTGACCGGCAAGGGGGACAAGCAGCGGGTGGTGCCTTTCGGTGTGCCCGCGGGGCGGGCGCTGACCGCCTGGCTCGACCGTGGCCGGCCACGGCTCGTGGGACCGCGCACCGGCCGCGCGCTGTTCCTCGGAGTCCGCGGCGGCCGCCTGGACCCTCGGACCTTGCGAGGCCAGGTGCACCGGCTCGCGGCGCAGGCCGGAGTCGCCGACCTCGCACCGCACGGCCTGCGCCACTCGGCCGCGACCCACCTCCTGGCCGGCGGCTCGGACCTGCGCACCGTGCAGGAGGTGCTGGGGCACGCCTCGCTCTCGACCACGCAGCGCTACACCCACGTCACACCCGAGCGGCTGCGAGCGGCCTACACCCAGGCTCACCCACGGGCCTGAGCTGCGGCCTCCGCGGCTCGTGTCACCCACGCCGGCTCGGTGCCGTACCGCTGGGACTTGACGATCTGGCCGTTCGCCGAGTCCTCGACGAGCTGAGACATCCGCCTCTGGCGGGTGGCCTCCTGCTTCGCGGACAGCACCCAGCGGACGCAGATCTTCTTGTAGGACGCCGTCGCGATCTGCCAGAAGGCTGTCGCGGCCGGTGAGGCCGCCAGCGATGCGGCGTACTCCGGCGGGAAGTCGAGCGGATCCTGCTCGTAGCTGTAGACACCCGACCTCTCATCTTTCCGGCGCTGATACGCAGCGAGACCCGCGGGCCGCATCCGCCCCTCGGCGATGAGACGTTCGGCGATCTCGATGTTGACCCGGCTCCAGGTGCTGCCCGCCCGGCGCGGCGTCCAGCGCTGGCGCCGCGAGAGCGGGCCGTGCTTGTACGAGACGGAGTCGATCCAGCCGAAGCACAGAGCTTCGGGTACGGCCTGCGCCCAGGTCATGCCGCGCTCCGGGTGTGCCCTGTTGCGGAGTTCGACCCACAGCTCGGTGGCCGTGGCATGGTGGCGCTCCAGCCACTCACGGAACTCGGCCGGGGTGGCGAAGTGCACCACCTCGGGATCCGGGTCGGAGCTCGTCATGCGCCGAGTCTGTCACCACCGGCTGACAGGAGGTGGCCGTACGGACACCTCGCACCGGGATCTCCGGTCGACCGGGCGACGGCCGTCATGTCGGGAACAACCGGATCACCACCTCGGCCCCGAGCAGGGTGAGCGGATCGAGATAGTTGTCCGGCCCGGTACGTGCGCCGAAGTGCAGACACCCGTCCGGAGGCCGGCAGTGCCCAGGCCGCAGATAGCCGATGACGTCTCCGGACGAGACCACGTCACCGGCCGCGACCGTGGGACGTACCGGTTCGTAGGTAGTGCGGATCCCGTCGACGTGATCGATCGAGACCACCGGGCGGTCGACCACCACGCCCGCGAACGCGACCACCCCGTCCGCCGAGGCGAGCACCCGCGAGCCCGCCGGGAGCGCGAGGTCGACGCCGCGGTGTCCTTCACCCCAGACCGCCTCCGGTGGGTCGAATGCCCGCTGCACGGGTACCCGGCCGCCGGTGGGCCACTCGTACCGGGCGCCGTCGGTACCGCCGGCGTCCCGATCCGACCGGGCCGCGGCCCCGTCCGCCCGGCCGGGCCGGGACCACCCGGCCGGAGGGGCGGTGATCACCCCGCCGGCCCGGTCCGCGGCCGGCACAGGGGGGCCGGTCGAGCCCACCACGCCCCGAGCCGGTGCGGCCGCCGCCGGCGCGGCCGCCGCAGACAGCAGCATGAGCAGGAGGACGGCGAGCCGGGCCGGTAGCAGGACGATGCGAGTCATGCCGGCAGGCTGGCCCAGGTGCGGCGTCCGGCGCCGGGACGTGCGGCCGCGCTGTGGACGTGGCGGCGTCGCGGGGCCGTGGTGGGGACACGGCGTCGTCGGCGCGGTGCGTGCCGGGCCACCATCCAACCGCCGAACGTGACGACTGCCGCACCGCTGGGGCGCATCGACCCGCGCCCGCAGCGCCCGGATCGGCTAGCATGGTCCCGCAGCCGAGTCACTCGGCTGACATCGCGTGCCCGCACATCACCGCATCAGTTCGTCCGCACGGACGGACCTCGGTCGGTGAGACGAGAAGCAGCGGTCCCGCGGCCGGTGGACGGCCACGGGTGCAGGCTCGTCGCAGGCACCAGGGCTCGACAGAGCAGACAACCGGAAAACCACGGGCACGGAACGCGGGCGCCAGTCCGGCGGGCCGGGCCCAGCTGCGCGCGGACCACCGCGCGGAAAGGACGTGCCATGGCCGTCGTCACCATGCGCCAGCTCCTCGAGAGCGGCGTGCACTTCGGGCACCAGACCCGCCGTTGGAACCCGAAGATGAAGCGCTTCATCTTCACCGAGCGCAACGGCATCTACATCATCGACCTCCAGCAGTCGCTGACCGACATCGACCGCGCCTACGAGTTCGTCAAGGAGACCGTCGCGCACGGCGGGACGATCCTCTTCGTCGGCACCAAGAAGCAGGCCCAGGAGGTCATCGCCGAGCAGGCTCAGCGCGTGGGCATGCCCTACGTCAACCAGCGCTGGCTCGGCGGGATGCTCACCAACTTCGGCACCGTGCACAAGCGCCTGCAGCGCCTCAAGGAGCTCGAGCAGGTGGACTTCGACGATGTGGCCGCCTCCGGCTACACGAAGAAGGAACTGCTCATGCAGCGCCGCGAGAAGGACAAGCTGGAGCGCACGCTCGGCGGTATCCGCGACATGAACAAGGTGCCGTCCGCGGTGTGGATCGTCGACACCAAGAAGGAGCACCTCGCCGTCGCCGAGGCCCGCAAGCTCAACATCCCGATCGTGGCGATCCTCGACACCAACTGCGACCCGGACGAGGTGGACTACCGCATCCCCGGCAACGACGACGCGATCCGCGCCGTCTCCCTGCTCACCCGCGTCGTCGCCGACGGCGTCGCGGAGGGCTTGGTGACCCGCCACGGCGGCAACGCCGGTGCCGGTACCGAGGAGGAGCCGCTGCCCGAGTGGGAGCGTGAGCTCCTCGAGTCCCAGGGCGAGCAGCAGCAGACCACGAACGCACCGGCCGAGGCCGAGGCCTCCGACGCCACCGCGGAGGCCACCGCGGCCGCCGAGCAGACCGCCGGCGCCACGCACGACGCCTCCGAGGTCGCCGACGCCGCCGAGGCTGCCGAGGAGACCCCGGGCGCCGCGGCCACCACCGCCGACGCCACCGCCGGCCCGGACGCCACCCAGGTCGCCGACAACGCCCCGGCCGCCCAGGACGCCGCGGACGCCGAGCAGCAGTCCTGACCACCCGACGAACATCTGGAGAGGATCGTTCATGGCGAACTACACCGCCGCCGACATCAAGAGCCTGCGTGAGAAGACCGGCGCGGGCATGCTCGACGTCAAGAAGGCTCTCGACGAGGCCGACGGCGACCAGGAGAAGGCCCTGGAGATCATCCGGGTCAAGGGCCTGAAGGGTGTGGCCAAGCGCGAGGGCCGTACCGTGGCCGAGGGCCTCGTGGCCGCCGAGGTGGTCAGCGAGGGCGACGGCGAGACCGGTGTCATCGTCGAGGTGAACTCCGAGACGGACTTCGTGGCGAAGAACCAGACGTTCGTCGACTTCGCGAACAGCGTGCTCGCCGCCGCGGTCTCCTCCGGGGCCACCGACGTCGACGCGCTGCTGGCGACCGAGGTCGACGGCGAGACCGTTCAGCGCAGGCTCGAGGACATCGCCGCCGCCCTCGGCGAGAAGATCCAGGTTCGCCGCCTCGCCCGCGTCAGCGGCGAGAAGGTGTCGCTGTACCTGCACCGGACGGCGAAGGACCTGCCCCCGTCGGTCGGCGTGCTGGTGGCCTCGGACTCCGCCGGCGCCGCGGTGGCCCGGGACGTCGCCATGCACATCGCGGCATACGCCCCGACCTACCGCACCCGGGAGGACGTCCCGGCGGACATCGTCGCGGACGAGCGGCGCATCGCCGAGGAGACCGCCCGCAACGAGGGCAAGCCGGAGCAGGCGCTCCCCAAGATCATCGAGGGGCGCCTGAACGGCTACTTCAAGGAGAACGTCCTCCTGGACCAGGGCTACGCCAAGGAGCCGAAGCGCTCCGTCGGCTCGGTCGTCGAGGAGGCCGGCGGCACGATCACGGACTTCGTCCGGTTCCGCGTCGGCTCCTGACGCGACTTATGGTGGCCCCGGCCCGGCAAGGGTCGGGGCCACCCTCGCACCAGGCCAGCAGCGCCACGTCCAGGAGGTTGAGATGACCGACCGTGCCACCGACCACGGACCCGTTCCCCGCCGGGTCCTCCTCAAGCTCTCCGGCGAGGTGTTCGGCGGCGGAGAGGTCGGCCTCAACCCGGACGTCGTCGGCGACGTCGCCCGCCAGATCGCTGTGGCCGTGGCGGACGGGATCCAGGTCGCGGTGGTCGTGGGCGGCGGGAACTTCTTCCGGGGCGCCGAGCTCTCCCGCCGCGGGATCGACCGGTCCCGCGCCGATTACATGGGCATGCTCGGCACCGTCATGAACGCCCTCGCGCTGCAGGACTTCCTCGAGCAGGCCGACGTGCGCACCCGCGTCCAGACCGCCATCACGATGGGGCAGGTCGCCGAGCCGTACATCCCGCTGCGGGCCATCCGGCACATGGAGAAGGGGCGCGTCGTCGTCTTCGGTGCCGGTGCCGGCATGCCCTTCTTCTCCACCGACACGGTGGCCGCGCAGCGTGCGTTGGAGACCCACTGCCAGGAGGTGCTCGTCGGCAAGAACGGGGTGGACGGCGTCTACACGGCCGACCCGCGGCAGGACCCCACCGCCACGAAGCTCGACCACGTCACCTACGCCGAGGCCCTGCGCGACGGCTTGCGCGTGGTCGATGCCGCCGCGTTCAGCCTCTGCATGGACAACCACCTGACCATGCGCGTCTTCGGCATGGGCCCGGACGGCAACGTCACCCGAGCCCTTCGGGGTGAGAAGATCGGAACGCTCGTGTCCGCCGACCCCCAACCGATCCACAACACCAAGGAGTGACGCCGTGATCGACGACGCCCTGCTCGAGGCCGAGGAGAAGATGGACAAGGCGGTCGAGGTCGCCCGCGAGGAGCTCAGCCACATCCGGTCGGGACGCGCCAACGCGGGCATGTTCTCGGCCATCCTCGTCGACTACTACGGTGCACCCACCCCGCTGCAGCAGCTCGGCTCCATCGCCATCCCCGAGGCCCGTACCGTCCTCATCAGCCCGTACGACCGTGCCGCCAGTGACGGGATCATCAAGGCGCTGCGCGAGTCCGACCTGGGGGTCAACCCCACCGACGACGGCAACGTCATCCGCGTGGTGCTGCCCCAGCTGACCGAGGAGCGCCGACGGGACTACGTCAAGCTCGCCCGCTCCAAGGGCGAGGACGCGCGGATCGCCATCCGCGCCATCCGGCGCAAGGCCAAGGAAGAGCTCGACCGCATCAAGAAGGACGGCGAGGCCGGTGAGGACGAGGTCGAGCGTGCCGAGAAGGAACTCGAGTCGGTGACCAAACGGCACGTCGAGGTCGTCGACCAGGTGCTCGAGGGCAAGGAGAAAGAGCTGCTCGAGGTCTGAGCAGCGCCGCAGGCCCGCGCCGGCGCCAACCGACGGAGCTCTCGATGGACAACCCCACCGACCCCATCACCGGTGCCATCCGCCGGCTGGGGGAGGCCCGCCGACGGGCCACGACCGCGCTGGTCGAGCCGGCCCCGCCGCGGCCGGTGGTGCGCGAACCTGCCACGAGCGGCCGCGCCGGGCGTAACCTCCCCTCGGCCATCGCCGTCGGGCTCGGCCTGCTCGCCGTCGTCGGCCTGAGTCTGTTCATCCGGCGCGAGGCCTTCGTCGTCCTCGCCGTCGCCGCCGTCTGCATGGCCCTGTGGGAGCTCGCCGGGGCAGTGTCCCAACGACACATCCGCATCCCGGTGCTGCCGCTGTGGGTCGGCGCCGTCGGCATCGAGGTCTCGGCCTGGATGGCCGGCGAGGAGGCCATGCTCATGGCCTTCGCCCTCACCTGCGGCGGTGTGTTCGTCTGGCGGATCCTCGACGGCGGCGGTATGGAGGCGGTCCGGGACGCCGCAGCGGGCATCTTCGCCGCCGCCTACGTGCCGTTCCTCGCCGGCTTCGCCATCCTGCTGCTCGCCGCCGATCGCGGCTCCTGGCTGGTTCTGACGGTCCTGCTCGTCGCAGTCGCCAACGACGTCGGCGGCTACGTGGCCGGCGTATTCTTCGGCCGCACACCGATGGCGCCGACGATCAGCCCCAAGAAGTCGTGGGAGGGGGCGGTGGGCTCGCTGCTGCTCACCTGCGGCGTGGCCACCACCGTCCTCGTGCTGATCCTCGGCGCTCCCTGGTGGGGCGGCGTGGCGCTCGGGGTCGCCGCCGTCGCCGCAGCCACCACGGGCGACCTGGCCGAGTCCCTGCTCAAGCGTGACCTCGGCCTGAAGGACATGGGCTCACTCTTGCCGGGCCACGGGGGCCTGATGGACCGCCTCGACTCGATCCTCATCTGCGCCCCGGTGTGCTATGCGGTCTTCCGCCTGGTCCTGTGAGCATGGTCCGGACGGCGTGCCGAGCCGCGGTGGGCCGCGCCGGTGAGAGGATGAGCCACTGTCGGGCCGTGGTGCGCGATACTTCGACGGACGGGAAGGAGCTGGGATGACGGGGATGTTCCCCACGGCGGGCCGCTGGCGCACGGGGTACGACCGCGAGCAGGTCGAGGACTTCTTCACCCGCGCCCGTGCCGCCTACGAGGAGAGCGAACCGCGCGCGGACGGCTCGGAACGCATCGATGAGCACGACGTGCGCGCCGCGGCGTTCGACCTGGTCCGAGACGGATACTCCACCGCCGCGGTCGACGCCGCGCTCGACCGCCTGGAAGCCGCGTTCGTCCAGCGCACCCGGTCCGCGTTCATCGCCGAGCACGGCGAAGCCGCCTGGATGGACCGCACCGCGGATCTCGCCACCACGCTGTACCCCCGTCTGCTCCGCCCGGCCGGCAAGCGGTTCCGCGCGCCCGAGAAGGGCCGCGGGTACGACCGCGAAGCCGTCGACGAGCTCATGGACCGGCTCATCGCCTACTTCGACGAAGGTGGCGAGATGACGTCGGCCGAACTGCGGGCGACGACGTTCCCGTCCGTCCCGGCCCGCCGCGCCTACCACGAGGGCACCGTCGACGCGTACCTCGCCCGCGCCGTCGAGGTCCTCGTCGCCGTCGAGTGACCGGCTCCGACGAGGACGCGCCGGCAACGACCGAACCGGCCGAGCTGGTCATCCTCGGTTCGACCGGTTCCATCGGCACCCAGGCGCTCGACGTCATCAGCGCGCATCCCGGGCGGTACCGGGTCCGCGCTCTCGCCGCCGGCGGTGGTCACGCCGACCTACTCGCCGCGCAGGCAGCCACCCACCGCGCCGACGTCGTGGCTGTCGCCGACCCGGCAGCGGAACCTGCCGTGCGCAGAGCCCTGACGGCCCGCGGCTGGGACGCGCAGATCCTCACCGGCCCGGATGCACAGGCTCAGGTGGCCGGGATGCTGGGACCGGACGGTGTCGTCCTCAACGGCATCACCGGATCGGTCGGCCTGGCGCCCACCCTGGCGGCGCTGCGATCCGGGGCGAGGCTGGCGCTGGCGAACAAGGAGTCCCTGGTCGTCGGTGGGGCCCTGGTCCAACAGGCGCAGCAGCGGCCCGGCCAGGTCGTCCCCGTCGACTCCGAGCACAGCGCCATCGCCCAGGCGCTAACCTCCGGCCGGCACGAGAAGGGCATGACGTCCGCGGTGGTGACCGGGCGCAGCGAGGTGCGGCGGCTCATCCTCACGGCATCCGGAGGACCGTTCCGGGGGCGCAGCTCCGCCGATCTGGCCCGCGTCACGCCCGAGGAGGCGCTGCGCCACCCCAACTTCGCGATGGGCAAGGTCATCACCACCAACTCGGCGACCCTGGTCAACAAGGCCCTCGAGGTGGTCGAGGCCCATCTGCTCTTCGACGTGCCGCTGGCCGACATCGAGACGGTGGTCCATCCGCAGCAGTTCATCCACTCGCTCGTGGAGTTCCACGACGGCTCCACCGTGGCCCAGGCCGGGCCGCCGCGTATGCGGGTGCCGATCGCTCTGGGCCTGTCCTGGCCGCAGCGCCTGCCCGACGTCGACGAGCCGCTCGACTGGACACGGGCCTCGACCTGGGACTTCGCCCCGCTCGACCACGACGCCTTTCCCGCCGTCCGGCTCGCCCAGGAGGCCTGTGCCGCCTCCGCCACCCACATGGCGGTCTACAACGCGGCGAACGAGCAGGCGGTGCACGCCTTCCACGCCGGCAGGATCCCGTTCCCCGGGATCCTCGCGACCGTCGACGAGGTCCTCGCCGGGCACGATGGCGTGGCGGTGCCCGATCTTCCGACGTTGCTCGCCGTCGAGTCCTGGGCGCGCGAGCGCGCCGACGAGGTCATCGCCCGCGCCGGCTGACCCCGCGCCGTACCGACCGGCCGACGTCTTCCGCGCGTCGGGACCACGGAACTCCAGGCCCGGTCAGCGCGTTGCTCACCGAGGCGGGCAAGATGGGACGAGGAGCCCGGACCGACACGAGAGCGGGAGGACGCATGGAATTCGCCGTGGGCGTCCTCATCGTCGCCGCCGGCCTCATCGTCTCGATCGCGTTGCACGAGATCGGGCACCTCGTCCCCGCGAAGAAGTTCGGGGTCAAGGTTCCGCAGTACATGGTCGGCTTCGGGCCCACCCTGTGGTCGAAGACCGTCAACGGCACGGAGTACGGCGTCAAGGCTCTCCCGCTGGGTGGCTTCGTCCGGCTGGTCGGCATGTTCCCGCCGGCACGCGCGGGAGCCCGCGTGCGGACGCGGCGGGACGGGCGGCCCGGCATGGTCGAGGAGGCGCGCGCCGCGGCGCTGGAGGAACTCGGGCCGGGTGAGGAGCACCGCGCCTTCTACCGGCTCAGCGTGCCGAAGAAGATGGTCGTCATGCTCGGCGGGCCGCTGATGAACCTCCTCATCGCGGCGGTGCTGATGGGCGTCGTCGCCGTCGGGCTCGGGATCGGCCAGTACACGACGACGCTCGGATCGGTCCAGCAGTGCGTCCCGGAGGATCCCCAGGCCACCGAATGCACCGAGACCGACCCGGTCGCCCCCGGTGCTCAGGCCGGGCTGCAGCCGGGCGACGAGATCGTCACGTGGGGTGGCACCGACGTCGACTCGTGGGAGGAGATCTCGGCGACGATCGCCTCCGGCGGCACCGGCCCCACCCAGGTCGAGGTGATCCGCGACGGCGAGCACGAGACGCTTACGGTCGCCCCGACCCCGCACGAGCGTCCCGTCGTCGACGACGAGGGCACGCCGGTGCGTTCGGACGATGGCGAGATCGTCACCGAGACGCGGCCGTACGTCGGCATCGGCCCCACGTTCGAACTGGTCCGCCAGCCGGTCACCGCCGTCCCCGGCCTCGTCTGGGACCTGTTCAGCCGCACCGTGCACATCGTGGTGACCTTGCCCGAACGTCTCGTCGACGTCGCCGAGGCCGCCTTCGGGACGGCCGAGCGGGACCCTGGCGTCGTCGGCCTCATCGGTGTGGGTCGGTTCGCGGGCGAGATCGCCTCCATCGAGGGACAGGGCTACGGCCTGGCCGAACGCAGCGCCGACATGATGGGGCTGATCGTCTCGGTGAACATGGCGTTGTTCGTGTTCAACCTCGTCCCGCTGCTGCCGCTCGACGGTGGGCACATCGCCGGCGCGCTGTGGGAGGGGCTGCGTCGCCGACTCGCCATGTGGCGGCATGCAACCGACCCCGGTCCGGTCGACACCGCCAAGCTGCTGCCCGCGACCTACGTGGTCATCGCGTTCATGCTCGGCATGACCGTCCTGCTCGCCTACGCGGACATCGTCCGCCCAGTCTCGCTCTCCGGCTAGCGACTCGACCCGTCCCGTCCTGCCCGGGTCCGCCCGTTCCCGGCCCGCCCTGTGGGGTTCCTCGCCCCGACCACGCCCGCGGGCGGCGTCGTCCTAGACTGGGGGCGTGACCAGCCCTATCTCGCTCGGTATGCCGACCACACGGGAGGCGCCACCGGTCCTGGCGCCGCGTCGACCGACGCGCAAGATCCGCGTCGGTGACGTCGAGGTGGGAGGTGACGCGCCGGTCAGCGTGCAGTCGATGACCACCACCAAGACGCACGACATCAACGCCACGCTGCAGCAGATCGCGGAACTGACGGCGTCCGGATGCGACATCGTCCGGGTCGCCTGCCCCACCGACAAGGACGCCGAAGCGCTGCCGATCATCGCGCAGAAGTCGCAGATCCCGGTCATCGCGGATATCCACTTCCAGCCGAAGTACGTCTTCGCCGCGATCGAGGCCGGCTGCGGCGGGGTCCGCGTCAACCCGGGCAACATCCGCAAGTTCGACGACAAGGTCGGCGAGATCGCCAAGGCCGCCTCCGACGCCGGCGTCTCGTTGCGCATCGGCGTCAACGCCGGGTCCCTCGACAAGCGCCTGCTGGAGAAGCACGGCAAGGCCACCGCGGAGGCCCTGGTCGAGTCCGCGGTGTGGGAGGCGTCGCTGTTCGAGGAGCACGACTTCCACGACTTCAAGATCTCGGTCAAGCACCACGACCCGGTGGTCATGGTCCAGGCTTACGAGATGCTCTCCGAGCGTGGTGACTGGCCACTCCACCTCGGCGTGACCGAGGCCGGGCCCGCGTTCCAGGGCACCATCAAGTCCGCCACCGCTTTCGGAGCCCTGCTGAGCAAGGGCATCGGTGACACGATCCGCGTCTCCCTCTCCGCGCCGCCGGCCGAGGAGGTCAAGGTCGGTACCCAGATCCTGGAGTCGCTCAACCTGCGCCCCCGCAAGCTGGAGATCGTCTCCTGCCCCTCCTGCGGCCGTGCCCAGGTCGATGTCTACGAGCTCGCCGACTCCGTGACCGCCGGTCTTGAGGGGATGACCGTCCCGCTCCGGGTGGCGGTCATGGGGTGCGTCGTCAACGGCCCGGGCGAGGCCCGGGAGGCGGACCTCGGCGTCGCGTCCGGCAACGGCAAGGGCCAGATCTTCGTCAAGGGCGAGGTCATCAAGACCGTCCCCGAGGACCAGATCGTCGAGACTCTCATCGCCGAGGCGAACCGCATCGCCGAGGAAATGGGGATCGACGACGGCGACGCGGCCCCCTCCACCGGCACCTCTCCGGTCGTCACCGTCTCCTGAGAGAGTCCCGTGCCGCTGTGGCGCCGGTCGGCGGCGACGATCCGTACGCTCGACGGCCGTGACCGCGACGCCGCACTCGCCGTCTGCGCCCGTGACCCGGTCGGCTCGGTCGTCGCGGCCGTCCAGGCGGAACGGCTCGGGGAACGCGGGCCGGCCGGCACCGCGATGCTCGGGGTGCTCGGCGCTGAGCGTGACCACCTCGAGGCGCTGTGCTGGGCCGGCGCCAACCTCGTGCCCGTCCAGGTACGCGAACACCACCTCGACGATCTCGCCGAGCATGTGCGACGCCGGGGGCGGCGGTGCTCGTCGATCGTGGGACCCGCCGAGGAGGTCATGCCGCTGTGGCGCCGGCTCGCACCGGTCTGGTCCACGCCGCGTGACGTGCGTGCGGACCAGCCCTCGATGGTCATCGACCACGGCCCGGCCGTGGCACCGGATCCCGCGGTCCGCCTCGCGGTCCCGGACGAGGTCGAGACCGTCGTCCCCGCCTCCGTGGCGATGTTCACCGAAGAGGTCGGCTACGACCCGACCCTCGTCGGCGGCGCCTATGCCGCCCGGGTGTCCGAGCTCGTCGGTTCCGGGCGCACCTACGTCCGGATCGAGGACACCGGCGACGGTCCGGAGGTGATCTTCAAGGCCGACGTCGGTGCCCTGGCGATCGGGGTGGCGCAGATCCAGGGCGTCTGGGTTCATCCGGAGCACCGGGGCCGGGGGCTGGGCGCGACGGGGATGGCGGCGGTCGTCGAGGACGTGCGAGCCCGGCTGGCACCGACCGTCTCGTTGTACGTCAACGGGTACAACGCGGCGGCACTCGCGACCTACCGCAAGGTGGGCTTCCGCCGCGTGGGTACCTACGCCACCGTTCTGTTCTGACTCGGCGGGTGGGCGCGGGATGGCTCTCAGCGCAGCAGCTTGGACATGCGGCGGTCGGCGAGGATCTTGCCCTCGGTCTGACAGGTCGGGCAGTACTGCAGGGACGAGTCCGCGAACGAGACCTCCCGTACGGTGTCCCCGCAGACCGGGCACGTCTCGCCGGTGCGGCCGTGCACCTTCATGCTCCGCCGCTTGGAGTCTTTCAGCTCGGCGGCCGGCTTGCCCGACGCCTGGTCGACGGCGGAGTCGAGAACCTCGCAGATGGCGCGGTGCAGCCGGGCCGTGGCGTCGGCGTCGAAGGAGCGGGTCAGCGCGAAGGGACTCATCCGGGCGGCGTGCAGGATCTCGTCGGAGTAGGCGTTCCCGATGCCGGCGATGACGGACTGGTCCCGCAGCAGCCCTTTGATCTGCTGGTTCTTCGCCGCGAGGAGCTCGGCCAGACCGTCCGGTGTCAGCTCGTGCGGGTCGACGCCCAGTGTGGCGACCGCCGGCACCTCGGACGGCGCGGCGACCACGTGCACCGCGAGTCGCTTGCGTGTCCCTGCCTCCGTGAGGTCGAAGCCGGCCCCGTCGTCGAGACGGACTCGTAGGGCGATCGGGCTCTTCCCCGGCCGCAGCATCGCCTTCGGGACGGTGTCGTACCAGCGCAGCCACCCCGCCTTGGCGAGATGGAAGACGAGGTGGAGACCGTCGTCGTCGGCCTGCGTGGTCAGGTCCAGCCATTTGCCGTGCCGGTCGACGGCGGTGACGGTACGGCCGCTCAGCTCGGTGGGCGCGGGTCGATAGGTCTTGAGCGCGTTGATCGCCCCGACCTCGACAGCGGCCACGGCGCGCCCGACCGCTCGCTCCCGTAGGAACTGAGCGAGTCCTTCCACCTCGGGCATCTCCGGCACGAGTTCATGCTGCCACGGTCAGGGCTGTACGGGCGTAGCCGGCGACCTTGCCGGACCCGCGCGGGTGGCCGAGCCGCGCCCGTGACGGCTCGGGGACGTGTCCTAGAGTTGCCCGCGTGCTCATGACGATGTCCACCCTGTTCGCCCGTACCCTGCGCGAGGACCCGGCCGACGCCGAGGTCGCCAGCCACCGGCTCCTGGTCCGGGGCAGCTACATCCGGCGTGCCGCGCCGGGGATCTACAGCTGGCTGCCGCTCGGCCTGCGCGTGCTCGGCAAGGTCGAGGCGATCGTCCGCGAGGAGATGGACGCCATCGGCGGGCAGGAGGTCCACTTCCCGGCACTGCTGCCCAAGGAACCGTACGAGGCGACCGGTCGCTGGACCGAGTACGGGGACTCCCTGTTCCGGCTCAAGGACCGCAAGGAGGCCGACTACCTCCTCGCCCCGACGCACGAGGAGATGTTCGCCCTCCTCGTCAAGGACCTGTACAGCAGCTACAAGGACCTGCCGCTGGCGCTGTACCAGATCCAGACCAAGTACCGCGACGAGGCACGCCCCCGCGCCGGGCTGCTGCGGGGCCGCGAGTTCATCATGAAGGACGCCTACTCCTTCGACGTCGACGACGCCGGACTCGACGCGAGCTACGCCCGCCAGCGCGCGGCGTACCAGCGCATCTTCGACCGACTCGGATTCGAGTACGTCATCGTCTCCGCACACTCCGGCGCCATGGGTGGGTCCAAGTCGGAGGAGTTCCTCGCCAAGTCCGAGATCGGCGAGGACACCTACGTCGAGTGCGCCGCGTGCGGGTACGCCGCAAACGTCGAGGCCGCCCGCGCGGCTGTCCCGGACCCGGTGCCCTACGACGACGCCCCCGCCGCGCACGTCGAGGACACGCCCGCCACCCCGACCATCGAGTCCCTCGTCGACCACCTCAACGAGCACTTCCCACGCGAGGACCGGCAGTGGCACGCCGGGGACACGCTGAAGAACGTGCTGTTCCGGCTCACCTACCCCGACGGCACCACCGAACCCGTCGCCGTCGCCGTCCCCGGCGACCGCGAGGTGGATCCCAAGCGCATGGAAGCGGCGTTCTACCCGGCGACGTTCACCCCCTTCGCCGACGAGGACTTCGCCGCCCACACCGCGCTCGCCAAGGGCTACATCGGTCCGGGTAGCCTGGGAGAGGACAAGCCCGCCGGTATCCGTTACCTCCTCGACCCGCGCGTGGTCGAGGGCACCCGGTGGGTCACCGGTGCGGATGAGACCGGCAAGCATGTGCTCGACCTCGTCGCCGGCCGCGACTTCACCGGTGACGGCACGCTCGAGGTGGCCGAGGTCTGGCCCGGCGACCCGTGCCCCAACGGCGACGGCGTCCTGCAGACCGCCCGCGGCATCGAGATGGGCCACGTCTTCGCGCTCGGCCGCAAGTACGCCGAGGCCCTCGACCTGCGCGTCCTGGACGAGAACGGCAAGTCGGTCGTGGTCACCATGGGGTCGTACGGCATCGGCATCACCCGCGCCGTGGCTGCGATCGCGGAGGGCAACCACGACGACAAGGGTCTTATCTGGCCGATGAACGTCGCCCCCGCTCATGTGCACGTCATGGCGGCCGGCAAAGGGGAGGAGATCTTCGCCACCGCGGAGCGGGTCGCGCGCGAGCTGGAGGCCGCCGGGGTCGAGGTGCTCTACGACGATCGCGCCAAGGTCAGCGCCGGGGTCAAGTTCGCCGACGCCGAGCTCATCGGTGTCCCGCTCGGCCTCGTGGTCGGCCGCGGGCTGGCCGACGGCGTCGTCGAGGTCCGCAATCGCCGCACCGGCGAGCGCGAGGAGATTGCGCCCGACCTGGCCGTGGCCCGCATCCGCGAGCTGGTCGACGACGGACTCGAGACGGCCTAGCCGGTCACGACTCCGGCGGCAGGCCCGGCAGCGCCGGCAGTGCGGCGCCCCACAGCTCGATGCGGTCCACCGAGTCGGCGGCCGCTGCGAGCAAGCCGGACCGGACGTCGCTCTCCGCCCGGCCCAGGCTGAACAGCCAGTGCTCGGCGAGGAGGGTCTCCGCCCGGACGGCGGCGGCCTGGTTCGCGCTCAGCCCAGCCTCCTCGTCCGGCCCGGGCAACTGGTACGCCTCCAGCCGGGAGTCGGGCGCGCCGAGCCGAATCGCGCCGTCGACGAGGCTCTGCAGCTCGCGGGCGCGGTCCTCGGCGTCCTCACGCGAGCTCCCGGTGGTCCGTGCCGCCACCGTCTCGTAGGCGAATCGCGCCTGGTCGAGCACCTGGACCGTCGGTCCATCCACCCCACGCTGGCGCAGCACCCGCAGCGTCAGGGGCGCCGCCTCCGACTCCGGCGGTTCGGCGTCCGCCACCTCGGCGAGGTCCTGCGCGGCCTCGCCACGCGCGATGGCGACCGATCCCAGCAGCGCGGCGAGATCCGCCGTCGGTGCCGTCGTAGCCGCCTCGCGTGCGTCCGCGGCGCTCGCGGTGAGGAGGTCGAGGACATCCGTGACATCCGGATCCTCGGCCGGGGCGGTCGCCGCCGGTTCCGGCGGTGTGACCCCCTCGGGAGCGCCGTCGGGCCACGCCTGCCAGACGCCGCCGAGTGCCGCGAGCTGCGCCTCGGCGTCGCGCGTGATCCGGGTGAGCACCTCGGAGGCCGGTCCGGCCCCGTCGGTCCGCTCCGTCGTCCCCAGCAGTCGCGCGGTCGCTGCGGCGGCGTCCTGGCGCAGGCTCTCCGCCTCGTCGGGCGTGGGCGCCTGCGGCGGTGGTGTGTCGAGGCGGAGACCGCAACCGCTCAGCGCCAGCACGGTGGTCGCGATCCCCAGCAGGGCGCGGCTGGAGCGGTGCCGGTCGGGGTGGCGCTGGGTGTCGGCGGACATCGACGACGATCCTGCCACGCCGGGCACCCGGCACGGCCGCACGACGTGCGCGAAGCCGCCGCCGGGGTCGGTAGAGTCAGCCCCTGACCACCGAGAAGGAGTGACACACCCATGAGCAGCGCCCGTCCCACCGACCTCACCGACCGCCTGCGTGGCGCCGTCGGCCCGGTCGTCGACGACGCCGGGCTGCTGCTCGAGGACGTCACCGTGGCCACGGCCGGCCGCCGTAAGGTGGTGCGCGTGGTCGTCGACCTGCCGGACGGTCCCGGCGGAGTCGACTCCGACCGTCTCGGCGACGTCTCCCGCGCGATCTCGGCGGTTCTCGACGACGTCGACCTCGTCGAAGGGGCCTACACCCTCGAGGTGTCGACACCGGGTGCGGACCGGCCGCTGCGTGAGCCGCGTCACTTCCGTCGTGCCGTCGGGCACCTGCTCAAGGTCACGACCGTGGACGGGCGCGGGCTGACCGGCCGGCTGCGCGAGGCCGGCGAGACCGGGGTGGTCCTGGACGTCGGCGGCGCCACCGAGGAAGTGGGCTACGACCGGCTCGCGAAGGCGAACGTGGAGCCCGAGCTGAACCGACCCGAGGGGGCCTGAGGAGCCATGGACATTGACATGACGGCCCTCCGCCTCATCGAGAGCGAGCGGGGCATCAGCCTGGACGTCCTCGTCCACGCCATTGAGGACGCTTTGCTCCTCGCCTACCAGCGCACGCCCGGCGCGGTGGAGAAGGCTCGCGTCGAGCTCGACCGCCGCACCGGCCGCGTCACGGTCTACGCCGCCGAGGTGGACGAGGAGGGCAACGAGGTCGGCGAGTTCGACGACACCCCGTCCGGGTTCGGACGGATCGCGACGGCCACCGCCCGCTCGGTCATCGTCCAGCGCCTGCGGGACGCCGAGGACGAGCAGGTCATGGGCAACTACCGGGACAAGACCGGCGAGATCATCTCCGGCATCGTCCAGCAGGGTCGCGACCCGCGGGTGGTGCTCGTCGACATCGGTGACCTGGAGGCCGTGCTGCCGCCGCACGAACAGGTGCCCACCGAGCGGTACGCGCACGGCGACCGGCTGCGTGCCTATGTGGTCGAGGTCAGCCGTGGGCCGAAGGGGCCCTCGGTCACCCTGTCCCGGACCCACCCGAACCTCGTCAAGAAGCTGTTCGAGCTCGAGGTGCCCGAGGTCGCGGATGGTACCGTCGAGATCGTCGCGCTGGCGCGTGAGGCCGGCCACCGCACCAAGATGGCCGTCCGCGCGTCCGTGCCCGGCCTGAACGCGAAAGGCTCCTGCATCGGCCCGATGGGACAGCGGGTCCGCGCCGTGATGGCCGAGTTGGCCGGGGAGAAGATCGACATCGTCGATCACTCCGACGACCCCGCGACGTTCGTGGCGAACGCGCTGTCCCCGGCGAAGGTCTCCAGCGTCGAGATCCTCGACCTGGAAGGCAAGGCCGCGCGCGTCGTCGTCCCGGACTTCCAGCTGTCCCTGGCCATCGGCAAGGAGGGGCAGAACGCACGCCTCGCCGCGCGGCTGACCGGGTGGCGCATCGACATCCACGCCGACACCGAGGGACCCGACGACGCGCCGCACACGGCCAGCGCGTCCGACGTCACAGGGGTGCGCACCGAGCCGGGGGAACACACCGCCGGCGCGCAGGGGTAGAGTGGTCGCTGGGCACGCGCCCGGAATCCATGATCTCACGCAGCGACACAACCACGCCCACCGGGCCGGTGAGGACCTGCGCAGGGTGCCGGACACGTGCTCCGAGGGCCGCCTTGGTCCGCCTGGTGCTGGACGCCACCGCCACTCGTGCGGTGGTCGATCCCGGCCGGTGCGCTCCGGGGCGGGGTGCCTGGCTCCACCCGAGCCGGGACTGCCTGAACCTCGCCTTGCGTCGTCGCACGATCGGCCGGGCCCTGCGGGCTCGGGGCCCGATCGGGACCGAGGACGTCGAGGAATGGTTCACTCAGCACATCTGACGGACGCCCGTCCGCCGGATTGTCATCGACGAAGAAAGCGGGTTGGAAGCCGATGGGCACCCGATGAGTACCCAGCGATGAGCTGCCAGCACTAGCACGGCCTGTCCTGTCTCGGGATGGGCCGAGACAGGAGAGTTGTGGCAAAGGTCCGCGTCCACGAGCTCGCGAAGGAGCTCGGCGTCGACAGCAAGACAGTGCTTGCCACCCTGCGGGAGCAGGGCGAGTTCGTGAAGTCGGCGTCGTCGACCATTGAAGCCCCCGTCATCCGGCGGCTGCGGGAGAAGTTCCCCGCGCAGCCGGCCGAGGACGGCCAGAAGAACGACCAGAAGAAGGAAGCGCCGAAGAAGCCTGCCCCGCGCAAGCCGGGCCCGAAGCCGTCCGCACCGGCACCTGAGGCCCCCGCCGGCGAGCAGCAGGCTGAGGCGACCGCCGCCCCGGCCGAGGCGGCGCCGGCTGACCCTGCGCCGGCCGAGCGTCAGCCCGAGTCGCCGGACCAGGACGGGGCCGCGGCGCAGCCGGCTGCCCCCGAGCAGCCGGCAGCCGACGCTGCGGGTCAGGACGGCGCCGAGGCCCCCGCCGCCTCGGCGAAGCCGGCCCCGAAGCCCGGACCCAAGCCGGGTCCCAAGGCCCCGAAGCCCGGCGCTCCGCGTCCGGGCAACAACCCCTACGCCACGTCGCAGGGCATGCCGCGGCCCGGTGGCTCCGGCGGGCGCTCCGGTGGCAAGCCGGGCGCTCCGCGTCCGGGGAACAACCCCTACGCCACGTCGCAGGGCATGCCGCGGCCTGGTGGCTCCGGTGGGGCGGGTACCCGTCCCGGCGGCGGCCAGCGCGGCGGCCAGTCCGCCGGCCCGCGGCCCGGACCCAAGCCGGGGGGTCAGCGTCCCAGCCCGAACATGATGCCCGGCCAGAGCGCCGTCGGCCGCCCAGGTGCCGCGCCCTCCCGCGGTGACCGGCGCGGCCGGCCCGGCGGTGGCGGTCCCGGTGGCGGCGGTGGCTTCGGCGGAGGCCGTCCCGGCGGCGGTCCGCCGCGTGGCGGCCGCGGGGGACGCGGTGGCACCCAGGGCGCCTTCGGGCGGCCCGGCGGCCGTCCGACCCGTGGCCGGAAGTCGAAGCGGGCGAAGCGGCAGGAGTTCGAGCAGCAGTCCGCGCCGTCGATCGGCGGCGTCCAGGTCCCGCGTGGCGACGGCAGCACCGAGGTGCGCATCCGTGCCGGCGCCTCGTTGGCGGACTTCGCCGAGCGGATCGACGCCAACCCGGCCTCGCTGGTCACCGTGCTGTTCCACCTCGGTGAGATGGCGACGGCGACCCAGTCCCTGGACGAGGAGACCTTCCAGGCGCTCGGGGCCGAACTCGGCTACGTCGTCAAGATCGTCTCGCCCGAGGACGAGGACCGCGAGCTGCTGGAGAGCTTCGACATCGACCTTGCCGCCGAGGAGGCGGGCGAGTCCGACGAGGACCTCGAGGCACGGTCGCCGGTGGTGACCGTCATGGGTCACGTCGACCACGGTAAGACCAAGCTGCTCGACGCGATCCGCTCCACGGACGTGGTCGCAGGCGAGCACGGCGGCATCACCCAGCACATCGGCGCCTACCAGGTCACCACCGAGCACGAGGGCGACGAGCGCGCCGTCACCTTCATCGACACCCCAGGCCACGAGGCGTTCACCGCCATGCGTGCCCGTGGTGCCGACGTCACGGACATCGCGATCCTCGTGGTGGCCGCGGACGACGGCGTCATGCCGCAGACGGTGGAGGCGATCAACCACGCCCAGGCGGCCAATGTGCCGATTGTCGTGGCGGTCAACAAGGTGGACGTCGACGGGGCGAACCCGGCGAAGGTGCGCCAGCAGCTGACCGAGTACAACCTCGTGGCCGAGGAGTACGGCGGCGAGACTATGTTCGTCGACGTCTCCGCGCTCCAGCGCATGGGCATCGACGACCTCCTCGAGGCCGTCCTGCTCACCGCGGACGCGGCCCTGGACCTCAAGGCGAACCCCGACAAGGACGCCCGCGGCGTTGCGATCGAGGCGAACCTCGACAAGGGGCGCGGCGCCGTCGCGACGGTGCTGGTCCAGTCCGGCACGCTGCGCGTCGGCGACGCGATCGTCGCCGGCACCGCTCACGGCCGCGTGCGCGCCATGTTCGACGAGCACGGCGAGACGGTGCAGGAGGCCGGGCCGGCCCGTCCGGTCCAGGTGCTCGGCCTGCAGTCGGTGCCGCGAGCCGGTGACAACTTCCTCGTCGCGCCCGACGACCGCACCGCCCGGCAGATCGCCGACAAGCGGGAGGCCGCCGAGCGTGCCGCCACGCTGGCCAAGCGGCGCAAGCGGGTCAGCCTCGAGGACTTCACCCAGGCTCTGGAAGAGGGCAAGGTCGAGAACCTCAACCTCATCCTCAAGGGCGATGTCTCCGGTGCCGTCGAGGCGCTCGAGGACGCGCTGCTCAAGGTCGACGTGGGCGACGAGGTCGCGCTGCGGATCATCCACCGCGGAGTCGGTGCGATCACGCAGAACGACGTCAACCTCGCCACCGTCGACAACGCGATCATCATCGGCTTCAACGTGCGTCCCGCCGAGCGGGTCGCCGAGATGGCCGACCGCGAGGGTGTCGAGCTCAAGTACTACTCGGTCATCTACGACGCGATCGACGACGTGGAGAGCGCGCTCAAGGGCATGCTCAAGCCGGAGTACGAGGAGGTCCAGCTGGGTTCGGCGGAGATCCGCCAGATCTTCCGCTCCTCCAAGGTCGGCAACATCGCCGGTTCGATCGTGCGGTCCGGGACCATCCGCCGCAATGCCCAGGCCCGCCTGGTGCGCGACGGCGTCGTGGTCGAGGAGAAGCTCACCATCGAGTCGCTGCGCCGCGAGAAGGACGACGTCACCGAGGTCCGCGAGGGCTTCGAGTGCGGTATCGGCCTCGGCAAGGGCATCGACATCGCGGAGGGCGACATGATCGAGACCTTCGAGATGCGGGAGAAGCCCCGCGACTGAGTTGTCACCTTCTGGGAGGCCCCGTCGGACGTCGCGGGACGTCCAGTCCTCGCTCGTTCCTCGCTCGGACGGCCAGGCCCAACCAGCCCCGCGACACTCCGACGGGGCCTCCCTGGGACCCGTCGATCGCATCACAACCGAGCCCAAGCGGGCGGGGGCGAGAGTGTCGCGACAGGCTGGTGGGTCTGGCACGGAGCGACGCAGGGCCCCCAGGGCCCGGAGTCGCGGAGCGGACGCCTGGCGGCGCCTCGCCGCCGCCCGCGACTACGGTGAGCATGAAGCAAGGAGAAGGACATGGCTGATGCACCGCGGGCTCGGCGGTTGGCCGAGCGAATCCAGCAGGTCGTCGCGCGCATGCTCGACACCCGGATCAAGGACCCCAGGCTCGGGTTCGTCACCGTCACCGACGTGCGGGTGACCGGCGACCTGCAGCACGCCACGGTCTTCTACACCGTCTACGGCAGCGACGAGGAGCGGGCGGCCTCGGGCGCCGCGCTCGAGTCCGCCAAGGGACTGATCCGGTCCGAGGTGGGCCGGCAGACCGGCGTGCGCCTGACCCCGACGCTCGAGTTCGTCCCCGACGCGCTGCCGGAGACGGCCGCCAGCCTCGAGGACGCTCTGCGGACCGCCAAGGAGCGCGACTCGGAACTCGCCGCTCGCGCGTCCGGCGCCAGTTACGCCGGAGACGCGGACCCCTACAAGCGGCCGGCGGACGAGCTCGATGAGCTCGACGCCGAGGACGCCACCGACGGCGAGCGGTGACGACCGTCCCACGCGGCGCGATCACGGCCGCCGACGGGCTGGTGATCGTGGACAAGCCGCAGGGCTGGACCAGCCACGACGTCGTCGCCCGTACACGCCGCCTCGCGGCCACGAAGAAGGTCGGCCACGCCGGCACTCTCGACCCGATGGCCACCGGCGTGCTCGTCCTCGGCGTCGGCCGCGCCACCCGGCTGCTGACCTATCTCGTCGGCGCCGACAAGGAGTACACGGCCACGGTGCGACTCGGCCAGCGCACCGTCACCGACGACGCCGAGGGCGAGGTCACCGCCGCGCCCGGCATCGCCGGTCTGCTCAGCACGGACTGCGCCCCGGACACCGCGCGGCTCGAGGACGCCATGGCCGCCCTGCGGGGTCCCATCGAGCAGGTCCCGTCCGCCGTCTCGGCCGTCAAGATCGACGGCCGGCGGTCTTATGCGCGCGTCCGCGCCGGTCAGGACATCGAGCTCGACGCCCGCCCGATCACCGTCCACCGGTTCGAGCTGACGGACTCGCCGGTGGTCCGCCAGGTCGAGGACACCACGGTCCTCGATCTCGAGGTGCTCGTCTCCTGCTCCTCCGGCACCTACGTGCGCGCCCTGGCCCGGGATCTGGGGGAGGCGCTGGGCACCGGCGGCCACCTGACCGCCCTGCGGCGCACCCGCGTCGGACCGTTCGGGCTCGATGAGGCACGCACGCTCGAGGACCTGGCCGCGGCCGTCGAGGCGGACACCGCCTCGAACGCGCCCGGCGGCCTTCCCGTGACGTCCCTCACGCAGGTCGCGCGCGCCGCCTTCGCGACCCGCGAGCTCGACGCGGACGAGACCCGCGCGCTGCGCGTCGGCAGACCCCTCGCACTCAGCGGCCACGACGCCGTCGTCGCCGCGCTCGCACCCGACGGTCACGTCGTCGCGCTGCTACGGGACGAGCGTGACAAGGCGCGACCTGCGCTCGTCCTCGACCCCGCCTGAGGGGCGTCGCCCGCGGACTCGCCGCCGGCCCGGCTCGCCCGTCCCCGGCGCCCTGTGCCACCCTGCCCGAGGCGCGCCGCCGCGCGCCGACCGAGGGGAGGGGTCGTGCTCGACGTCCTGTGGGGGATGGGCGGAATGGCGCTCATCCTGCTCATCGCCTGGCTGCTGTCCATGGACCGGCGCCGCATCCGGCCGCGCACCGTGCTGCTCGCCCTCGCCATCCAGGTCGTCTTCGGTGTGCTGGTGCTCTACGTGCCACTCGGTCAGCGGATCCTGACCGCCGTCTCGCGCGGCGTCCAGGCGGTCATCGACGCGTCGGCGGCCGGCATCGACTTCCTCTTCGGGGGCGTGCTGCCCGAGGACGGCTCGGTCTTCGCGTTCCAGGTTCTGCCGGTCATCGTCTTCTTCGCCTCGTTGACCGCCGTGCTCTACTACCTCGGCATCCTGCAGGCCGTCACCCGCTGGATCGGCGGGGGACTGGCCAAGGCGCTGGGCACCACGAGCCCGGAGTCGATGAACGCCGCGGCGAACATCTTCGTGGGTCAGACCGAGGCGCCGCTGGTGATCCGGCCCTACCTGAAGACCATGACGCCGTCGGAGATCTTCGCTGTCATGTGCGGCGGACTGACCACGGTGGCCGGCTCGGTGCTGGCGGGGTACTCCCTCATGGGCGCCAACCTGGACTACCTCATCGCCGCCAGCTTCATGGCCGCGCCGGCCGGCCTCATGATCGCGAAGATCATCGTTCCTGCCGGAGCCCTCACCGATCTCGGGACCACCGCCGACGGTGCGGACGAGGCCGGTGCCCCCAGTACCGCGCCGCGCGGCAGCACCGGTGCCGCAGCCGGTGAGGAGCGGACCGACGACGGCGACGCAGCGGAACGGGACGGCTTCGCCGCTCGGCTCGCGGCCTCGTTCCGGCGCGGCGCCAGGCGCGGGAACAGCAGTCTCGCCCGGGACGAGCTGGTCGACCGTGCCGGCGGGGAGCGTCCGGGCACCCAGCCACGGCCGGCCACGGCGGAGAAGGAGGCCGACAAGCGCCCGGTCAATGTCATCGACGCGGCCTCTCGTGGTGCCTCGGACGGTCTGGACCTGGCCCTGAACGTCGGAGCCATGCTGCTGGCTTTCGTGTCCCTCATCGCCCTGGCCAACCTCATCCTCGGTGCCGTCGGCGGGCTCTTCGGGCACGGGGACCTGTCCGTCGAGCAGCTCATCGGGTACGTCTTCGCCCCGGTCATGGCCGCCGTCGGTGTCCCGGTCAGCGAAGCGGTCGAGGCCGGCAGCTTCCTCGGCCAGAAGGTCATCCTCAACGAGTTCGTGGCCTTCTCCGACTTCGCGCCGCGCGCGGAGGAGTTCACCGCCAAGACCCAGGCGATCGTCACCTTCGCTCTGACGGGCTTCGCCAACCTCGGCTCGTTGGCCATCCTGCTCGGCGGACTCGGGCGGCTCGCGCCCGAGCAGCGTGGCGTCATCGCCAAGCTCGGCATCCGCGCCGTGGCCGGAGGTACCCTCGGCAACCTCATGTCCGCGGCCCTCGCCGGCATTCTCGTCGGCTGACGGGCTGACGGGCTGACCGCGGCGAGCCCGACGAGGCGCGACCGGACGATGCCGTGACAGTGACCACGGCGGGACTTTCCCACCCGTCATCGGCGTTAGGCTCGAAGAACCCGTGCCCGGCAGTTCCCCAGGAGGCTTCAGTGCAGGTGTGGTGGGGTGCCGCTGAGGTCCCGGCCGACCTCGGCCCGACCGCTGCGACCCTCGGCGTGTTCGACGGCGTCCACCGCGGGCACCAGGTCGTCCTCGCCGCCACGGTCAACGAGGCCGAGACCGCCTCTCTGACGTCGGTCGCTATCACCTTCGACCCACATCCGGCCACGGTGCACCGGCCCGAGAGCGACTTCACGCTCATCGCCTCGCTGACCGACCGGCTCGAGCGGCTCGAGGCCAGCGGGCTGGACGCGGTCCTCGTCCTGCCGTACTCGCTCGACTTCGCCCAGGCCGGGCCCGAGCAGTTCGTCCGTGAGCACCTCGTCGACCTGCTGCACGCCCGCACGGTGATCGTGGGGGAGGACGTGCGCTTCGGCAAGGACAACGCCGGCGACAAGGACACGATGGCCGAGCTCGGACGCCATCTTGGCTTCGCGGTCGAGATCATCGAGGACATCGCCGACCCCGAGACGGGCCGGCGCTGGTCCTCGACCTGGGTCCGCGAGCTCCTGTCGGCCGGTGACGTGGCCGGAGCTGCTCGCGTGCTCGGCCGCCCGCACCGGGTGCGCGGCGTCGTCGTCCACGGTGCCCATCGCGGGCGGGCGCTCGGATACCCGACGGCGAACCTGCGCGCCGACGACCTCGGCGTCGTCCCGGCCGACGGCATCTACGCCGGCTGGCTGATCCGCCCCGACCACCTGCCTGACGACGGCACCTCCAAGCGGCTTCCCGCCGCCGTCTCCGTCGGCACCAATCCGACGTTCCAGGGGCTCGAGCGCACCGTCGAGGCATACGTGCTCGGCCGCACGGACCTCGACCTGTACGACGAGGAGGTCGTGGTCGAACTCCTCCGGCGGCTGCGGGGGCAGGTGACCTTCGACGGGGTGCCGGCCCTGCTCGACCAGATGGCCCAGGACGTCGCCACCGTGGCACAGGTCCTCGACGTGCCCGCGCCGGCCCGGCCGGCCGTGCCGGTCCAGCCCTGACCGAGGACCGCCGCAGTGATGTGGCGAACACCGCTCCGCCGTGGACCTGCCGGGGATCCCCGCTGCCGGACGCGGCTGATAGTCTGAATGCTGCCGTTGAAGCCGGCCACGGCTGACGCATGCCCGGGAGAACAGGCCCCGGCGCTCCGTGCAACGACCTCAGGAGAACCCGTATGGCCCTCGATGCCGACGTCAAGCAGTCCATCATCAGCGAGTACGCCACCCACGAGGGTGACACCGGTTCGCCGGAGGTCCAGGTGGCGCTGCTCACGCGCCGAATCTCGGACCTCACCGAGCACTTCAAGACGCACGCGCACGACCACCACTCGCGCCGCGGCCTGATGCTGCTCATCGGTAAGCGTAAGCGTCTCCTCTCGCACCTCGCCGAGGAGGACATCGAGCGTTACCGCAGCCTCATCGCCCGGCTCGGCCTGCGCCGCTGATGCCATCGACCGGCCCGGACTCTTCCGTCCGGGCCGGTCGTGCATGCGGGGGCGCCCTCCGGCGCCACCCGTGAACGACCAACTCGACAACTCAACAACCGAACCACCACCCCGCTCGTCAGGTACGTCCGGTCCTCGGTAGTGGCCTCCGGAACGCAGTGCTGTCCGTGGGCCTCGATCGAAGGCCGTCGACCGCCGGGCGGGTCGAGAAGTAAGGAGTACCCGTGGAGGGTCCCGAGATCACGTCCGCCGAAGCCGTCATCGACAACGGCAAGTTCGGCACCCGCACCGTCCGTTTCGAGACGGGCCGTCTGGCCCGTCAGGCCGCCGGCTCCGCCGTCGCCTATCTCGACGACGAGACGATGGTGCTGTCCGCCACCTCGGTGGGTAAGCACCCCAAAGAGCAGTTCGACTTCTTCCCGCTCACCGTCGACGTCGAGGAGCGCCAGTACGCCGCCGGCAAGATCCCCGGCTCGTTCTTCCGCCGCGAGGGCCGACCCTCGACCGAGGCCATCCTCGCCTGCCGACTCATCGACCGGCCGCTGCGGCCGTCGTTCGTCAAGGGCCTGCGCAATGAGGTCCAGCTCGTCGAGACCATCCTCGCCGTGCACCCCGACGACGCCTACGACGTCGTCGCGATCAACGCCGCCTCGATCTCCACGCAGATCTCCGGGCTGCCCTTCTCCGGCCCGATCGGCGGTACCCGCCTGGCGCTGATCGACGGCCACTGGGTCGCGTTCCCGCGCTACAGCGAACTGGAGAACGCCGTCTTCTCGATGGTCGTGGCCGGTCGCATCGTCGGTGACGACGTGGCGATCATGATGGTCGAGGCCGAGGCCACCGACAACGCCTGGACGCTCATCAAGGAGCAGGGCGCGGGGGCGCCGACCGAGGAGGTCGTGGCCGAGGGACTCGAGGCCGCCAAGCCCTTCATCCGGGCCCTGTGCGAGGCACAGTCCGAGCTGGCCGCCGCGACCGCCAAGCCGACGGCGGAGTTCCCCCTGTTCCCGGACTACGCCGACGACGCCTACGCCGCCGTCGAGGAGCAGGTGCGTGGCGAACTCGCCGACGCCATCCAGATCGTCGGCAAGCAGGAGCGCGAGAGCAAGCTCGACGAGATCAAGAACCGCATGCTCGAGGCGCTCGGTGACCGGTTCGGTGAGCGTGAGAAGGAGCTCGCCGCTGCCTACCGCTCAGTCACCAAGGACGCCATCCGCCGCCGCGTGCTGACCGACGGCGTGCGGATCGACGGCCGCGGGCTGAAGGACATCCGCACCCTCTCGGCCGAGGTCGAGGTGCTCCCGCGGGTGCACGGTTCGGCGCTGTTCGAGCGCGGCGAGACCCAGATCCTGGGCGTGACCACGCTGAACATGCTGCGCATGGAGCAGCAGCTCGACACGCTCAGCCCGGTCACCCGCAAGCGGTACATGCACAACTACAACTTCCCGCCGTACTCCACCGGTGAGACCGGCCGCGTGGGATCGCCCAAGCGCCGCGAGATCGGGCACGGTGCGCTCGCCGAGCGCGCGCTCGTTCCGGTGCTGCCCACGCGCGAGGAGTTCCCGTACGCCATCCGGCAGGTTTCCGAGGCCCTCGGGTCCAACGGATCGACCTCGATGGGATCGGTGTGCGCCTCCACCCTCGCCATGCTCAACGCCGGTGTGCCGCTGCGCGCGCCGGTGGCAGGTATCGCGATGGGTCTGATGTCGGACGAGGTCGAGGGCGAGACCCGCTACGCGGCGCTGACCGACATCCTCGGCGCCGAGGACGCCTTCGGCGACATGGACTTCAAGGTTGCGGGCACCCGCGAGTTCGTCACCGCCATCCAGCTCGACACCAAGCTCGACGGGATCCCCGCCTCGGTGCTCGCCGCGGCGCTCACCCAGGCCCGCGATGCGCGCCTGTACATCCTCGACGTGATGAACGAGGCCATCGACGCCCCGGACGAGATGGCTCCGACGGCGCCCCGCGTGCTGACCGTGCACGTGCCGGTGGACAAGATCGGTGAGGTCATCGGCCCCAAGGGCAAGATGATCAACCAGATCCAGGAGGACACCGGCGCCGACATCACCATCGAGGACGACGGCACCGTCTACATCGGCGCCACCGACGGCCCGTCGGCCGAGGCGGCCCGCCAGGCGATCAACGCCATCGCGAACCCGCAGATGCCGGAGGTCGGGGAACGGTTCGTCGGCACGGTCGTCAAGACGACCTCCTTCGGTGCCTTCGTCTCCCTCACTCCGGGCAAGGACGGCCTGCTGCACATCTCGCAGATCCGCCGCCTCGTCGGTGGCAAGCGCGTCGACTCGGTCGAGGACGTGCTGAACGTCGGCGACAAGGTCCAGGTCGAGCTCGCCGAGATCGACCAGCGCGGCAAGCTCTCGCTGCACGCAGTCGTCGAGGACGAGGAGTCCGGGGCCTCGGCGGACGGCGAGTCCGCTCCGGCCGGCCACTCGCCGGAGGACGGCTCCGACGGCGAGGCCCGCCGCGAGGGTGGCCGCCGCCGTCGCCAGCGCACGCGCACGCGCCGCGGCGGGGACGCCTCCGACGGCGGCGACGCCGCGGAGACCGACGCCTGAGGATGCCTCAGCCGCTCGTCCTCGGCCCTTCCGGGGCCCCCGGCACCCAGCTGACCGCCGAGCAGGACGGCAGCGTCATCCGGCGCTCCGTCCTGCCCGGCGGGATCCGGGTGCTCACCGAGGAGATGCCCGGCCAGCGCTCGACGGCGGTCGGGGCGTGGGTCGCGGTCGGCTCGCGCGACGAGTCCGACGGGCACCACGGCTCGACGCACTTCCTCGAGCACCTGCTGTTCAAGGGCACCCCCTCCCGCTCGGCGCTCGACATCGCCGAGGCGTTCGACGCCGTCGGGGGTGAGGCGAACGCCGCCACCGGCAAGGAGCACACGGCGTACTACGCGCGAGTGCTCGACGTCGACGTTCCCATGGCCGCCGAGGTCATTCTCGACATGGTGACCTCCGCCCGGCTCGACGCCGCCGAGCTCGAGACCGAGCGCGGGGTGATCCTCGAAGAGCTCGCCATGAACGACGACGACCCGATGGACGTCGCGCACGAGCGCTTCGCCCTCGCCGTCCTCGGCGAGCACCCGCTCGGCCGCCCCATCGGTGGCACACCTGAGACGATCCGAGCCGTCCCGCGCAGCGCCGTCCTGGACCACTACGGCCGGACCTACGTGCCCGCGGAGCTGGTCGTCACCGCCGCGGGCAGCGTCGACCACGACGCGCTGTGCGGCCGGGTCCTCGACGCCGTCCGCCGCGGGGGCTGGCAGCTCGACGAGGCCGCCGTTCCGGCAGCCCGGCGGGGCAACGGGGCGGGTGGCGCCGACGCGGCGTTGCTGCCCTCGACCGGCCGGGCCATGACGATCACGCGGCGCACCGAGCAGGCCAACGTCCTGCTCGGCGGACCGAGCATCACCGCCGGCGACGAGCGGCGCTTCACCCTGTCCGTGCTGACCACCATCCTCGGCGGCGGGATGAGTTCCCGCCTGTTCCAGGAGGTCCGGGAGAAGCGGGGGCTGGCCTACGCGACCTATGCGTTCGCCTCCTCCTACGCCGAGGCGGGCACCTTCGGGCTGTACGCCGGGTGCGCACCGGGCAATGTCGAGGCCGTCACCGAGCTGCTCGGCCAGGAGTGGCAGCGCCTGGCCGACCGTGGCATTACCCAGGACGAGCTCGAGCGCGGGATCGGCCAGCTCCGCGGCAACATGGTGCTCGGCCTGGAGGACAACGGCTCCCGGATGTCCCGGCTCGGACGCGCGGAGATCGTGCACGGCGAGTTCGTCGGACTCGACGAGCTGATCGCGCGGATCTCCGAGGTCACGGCGGAGCAGGTCCGCGAGCTGGCCGCCGAGCTGGCGGCCGCCCCCCGCTCGCTCGTCGTCGTCGGGCCGTTCGAGGACGACGTCGCCGCGCGCCTGCTGGGCTGAGACCTCCTCATCCGGCGACCACGCCACGCAACCATTCCTCGACCGCCGCGCGCAGGCCAGGCATGTCCGAGCTCAGGGAGTGGTTGCCACGGAGTCGGACCACGTGCCGGCCAGGTGCGTGCGGCGGCATGCCGAACGGGTCCGACTCGCCTTGGACCACCAGAGTCGGCACCCCTGCGCCGTCGAGCTCGCCGATCCGTGACGGCTTGGGCTCCCCGGCCTTCGTCCGCCCCGGCGGCCGGAGCGGGAACGCCAGGCACAGCACCGCCGCGGCATCGACGTCGGTGGCCGTGCGGCACGCCACCCGCGCGCCCGACGACCGGCCTCCGGCGATCAGCGGGCCGTCCGGCCGTCCGGACCGCAGATGCGTCAGCACGGCCGTCCATGCCGCGTCGAGCTGCTTGGCCGGCGCGGGGGAGCGGCGCCCGGCCACCCGGTAGGGCTGCTCGACGAGCGCGACGGCCAGATCGAGGCCGGTCGCGACCTGGGCGGTTGCCTGTAGATCCTTTGCGGTCACGCCGCCGCCCGCGCCGTGCCCGAGGACGAGGAGGCCCGAGCCTGTCGCGGGCGCCGTCAGATACACCCGCGCCGGTCCGTGCGCGGTCTCGACGAGCGACTCGGTCGGTCCGTCGTTGCCGGCCTCGGTCATGTCATTCCTCTCCCGGGCCCGCGCCCGGACCACGGACTCGATGACGACGAGGCTATCCGCCCTCGGTACAGTGCCGGTCGTGAGTGCGATCGGAGTGGCGGTGGTCGGTGCCGCGGGCCGAATGGGATCGACGGTGTGTGAGGCGGTCGAGGCCGCCGACGACCTGGAGCTCGTCGCGCGGGTCGACGCGGAGGACGACGTCGCCGGGTTGGCGGCGGTGGGGGCGAGCGTCGGCGTGGACTTCACGGTCCCGGCGGCGGTTGAGGACAACGTGCATGCCCTCCTGGACGCCGGGCTGCACGCCGTCGTCGGCACCACGGGTTGGACCGAGGAGTCCCTCGGCCGCGTGCGCGACCACGTCGAGCGGCTCAACGCCGAGCGTAGCGACGGCCTCGGCGTCGTCATCGCGCCGAACTTCGCCCTCTCCGCCGTGCTGGCCATGCGGTTCGCCGCCCAGGCGGCCCGCTACTTCGAGTCGGCCGAGGTGGTCGAGCTGCACCACCCGAACAAGGTCGACGCCCCGTCCGGAACGGCGCTCGCCACGGCGCGTCACATCGCCGGGGCACGCCGGGACGCCGGACGGGGAGACGTCCCGGACGCCACCGAGACCCAGATCGACGGTGCCCGCGGCGCGGTGGTCGACGGCGTCCACGTGCACGCCGTGCGGCTGCGCGGGTTGGTCGCCCACGAGGAGATCCTGCTCGGCAACCCCGGCGAGCAACTCACCATCCGCACCGACTCCTTCGACCGGGTCAGCTTCATGCCGGGCGTGCTGCTCGCGGTCCGGGAAGTGGCGCGCCGACCAGGCCTGACGGTCGGCCTCGACCAGATGCTCGACCTGTAGGTGCCTTCCGCGGCCGAACGCCGCGCGCCGTGCTGCGGACGTCGAGGCCCACGGTTAAGCTCCGGCAAGTCCTGACGCCGAACCGGGGGATCACGTGGACCTCATCAATCGGGTGCACGATCGACTTGGCCTGCGCACCAGCCCGCCCATCTTCTTCGGGGCGGCCGCCGTCATCGTCGTCTTCGTCGTCACCACGGTGGCCTTCACCTCGATCGTCGACCGCGTCTTCGAGGCCGCGTCGAGCTGGCTGATGACCAACCTCGGCTGGTTCTACGTGCTCGGGGTCACGACGTTCCTCGTCTTCCTCGTCGGCCTGGCGGTCAGTCGGTTCGGCCGGGTCCGGCTGGGGCCGGAGGAGGAGGAACCCGAGCACTCGAACGCCGCCTGGTTCGCCATGCTCTTCGCCGCCGGCATCGGTACGATCCTCATGTTCTGGGGGGTCGCGGAACCGATCAGCCACTTCGCGCAGCCGCCGATGCAGGACGTCGAGCCCGGCTCGGCCGCCGCGATCCGCGAGGCGATGGGCTTCACGTTCTACCACTTCGGCCTGCACACCTGGACGATCTTCTCGCTGCCGGCCCTGGCCTTCGCGTACTTCATGTACAAGCGGAACCTGCCGCCCCGGGTCAGCTCCGTCTTCCACCCGATCCTCGGCGACCGGATCCACGGGCCCCTCGGCGCCACCATCGACACGGTCGCCGTCGTCGGCACCATGTTCGGCGTGGCCGTCTCGGTCGGTCTGGGCACCCTACAGATCAACGGCGGCCTGGCCCGGCTCGGGGGCATCCCCGAGAACCGCACCGTCCAGGTCCTGCTCATCGCCGTCGTCACCGCCGTCGCGCTCGTCTCGGTGGCCGTGGGGTTGGACCGCGGCATCAAACGGCTGTCGAACTTCAACATCATCGTCGCCGTCGCCCTGCTGTGCTTCGTGCTCGTCACCGGTCCGACGCTCTTCCTGCTCAAGGGCACCATCGAGTCCGTCGGGCACTACCTGCAGATGCTGCCGGACCTGGCGTTCTGGAACGACACGATCAACGACAGCGGCTGGCAGAACCGGTTCACGGTCTTCTACTGGGCCTGGACGATCTCGTGGTCCCCGTTCGTCGGCATCTTCATCGCCCGCATCTCCCGCGGCCGCTCGATCCGGCAGTTTGTCATCGGCGTGCTCGCGATCCCGGTGTCCTTCTCCGTCCTGTGGTTCGGCATCTTCGGCTGGGCGGCATTCGACATCGAGCGTGGCGCGCCCGGCACCCTCGTCGGTCCCGTGGTCGAGCAGGAGGACGTCCCCGGCGCCCTGTTCGTCTTCCTCGAGAACTTCCCGTGGACGACGGCGATCTCCGTCGTGGCGATCGGCGTCGTCATCATCTTCTTCACCACCTCGGTCGACTCCAGCGCCCTGGTCATGGACATGATCAGCAACGGGCACGAAGAACGGGCGCCCACCCGCCAGCGGGTGTTCTGGGGCCTGTGCGTGGGCGTCGTCGCCGCCACCCTGCTCGGAGCGACCGGCGAGGGCGGCCTGACCGCCCTGCAACAGGTGATCATCGTCGTCGGACTGCCGTTCTTCGCCCTCGGCTACTTCATGATGTACAGCGTGCTCCGGGCGCTCAAGGAGGACGCGGGCGAACGCCCGCCGGTCCGCACCCGCCGGTGGAAGCGGGCGCTCCCGCCGGAGGAGGCGCAGCGCCGCGTGGAGGAAGCCGGCGGCACACCCGAGCAGGCGGCACTGCTGACCAAGACGGGCACGGTCCCGATGTCCCGGCCGTCCCCGCAGTCGGGCGGCCCGGGCGGCGACGGCGGCGCGGTCCGGCCGCGGGCGACCGGAACCGGTCAGGGGCAGGAGCCGGCCAGGCGCGGGACTGCGCAGCACGAGGCCGACGGCGAGGAGGAGTGAGGCTCAGAGCTCGGCGTACCAGCACACCTCGGTGACGTCCTCACCCGCCACGTCGAGGGTGCGCCGGACGCCGGCAGGGGCGAAGCCCGCCTGGGCGAGGAAGCGGGTCCGGACCTCGTCCTCGCGCACCACCCAGGTCTGGAGCCGGGCGGCGCCCTGCTCGCGCAGCAGGTCGGCGCACGCGGCGAGCAGCCGCGACCCGTGGCCGCGGCGCCCTTCGGCCGCCGGGACCTCCAGCGCGAGCAGCTCGGCCACCTCACCCGGCTCGGCCGTGGCGAGCGCGGTGGGGCCGGCCTGGTCGGCGGTGTCGGTATCGGTTTCGCCGGAGCTGTCGGCGGCGTCGGCGGCGTCGTCCGTACGGTCCGGACCGCGAACCTCCACCGGCACCTCTGCCGGAGCGAACGCGGCGAACCCGACGATCCGCGCCCCGTCGACGGCGGTCAGGACCCGGTGCCGCGGCGAGGGGGGAGCGGTGATGGCACGCGACCACTGGTCCGCCAGCGCGGCCGGGTCGATCATGGCCGCGACCTGTGGCCCGAGATCACGACCGACGCCGGCGGCCAACGTCGCCCGCAGGGTGCGGGCGTGCACCGCTCCCAGGGTCGTGGCGTCCTCCGGCAATGCGGGGCGTACCGACACATCTGCCGCCGCCTGACCGGCATGGGAAGGGCTCATCCCCACCAGGCTACGGGCCCGAGACGTCTCGCCGGGCTGTCGGGAGTGCCCTCGAGGCACATCCGGGACTACCGTGCGGATATGTCCTCGAGCCCGCGCCTGCCGTCGCGCACCTTCGGTTCCGTCGCCACGGCGATGGTGACCCCGTTCCGCGACGACGACACCGTCGACATCGACGCCGCCGTCGCCGTCGCCGTCAAGCTGGTCGACGACGGCTGCGACGCGCTCGTCGTCCACGGCACCACCGGTGAGTCGCCGACCACCCACCAGCCCGAGAAGGACGCCGTCATGCGTGCCGTCGTCGACGCTGTGGGGGACCGGGCGATGATCATCGGCGGCGCCGGCTCGAACGACACCGCGCACGCCGTGCGCATCGCCCAGGGCGCCGAACGCTCCGGTGCGCGCGGTCTGCTCGTCGTCTCTCCCTACTACAACCGCCCGTCGCAGGAGGGGGTCTACCAGCACGTCGTCACGGTGGCCGACGCCGTCGACCTGCCGGTGATGCTGTACGACATCCCCGGCCGCACCGGCGTCGCGTTCGCGGACGAGACGCTCGACCGCCTCGCCGAACATCCCCGGATCCTCGCGGTCAAGGACGCCACCGGCAACGTGCCCGCCGGGTTCGAGCGGATGGCTCGTACCGGCCTGGAGTACTACTCCGGCGACGATGCGCTCAACTTCGACTGGCTCGCCCACGGTGCGTCCGGCGTCGTCTCCGTCGTCGGGCATGTCGCCGCCGGTGCCTACGCCGAGATGGTCCGGGAGGTCGACGCCGGCGACCTCCCGGGCGCCCGGACCGTCGCTGCCCGGATGCGGCCCGTCGTCGGGGCGATCATGGGCGGCGGACAGGGTGCCGTCATGGCCAAGGCCGCCCTGCACCTGCAGGGCGTCATCCCCTCACCGGCGGTGCGCCTGCCGTTGGTCCAGGCACCGGAGGCGGACGTTGCCCAGCTGGAGTCCGTGCTCCGCGAGCACGGACTGCTCGGCGCCGGGCGGTAGGCTGCCCCTCCGTCGCCGAGCAGGTCGTGGCGGCCTTCAGCCTTTGACGGCCCCCTGCAACCCGCTGACGATCCGTTTCTCCATCGCCAGGAAGAACACCAACGCGGGGATCATCGCCAGTGAGGTGAACGCGAGCACGCCGGCCGTGTCCGCCGAGTACTGCGTGGAGAAGTCGGCGACGCCGAGCGGCAGCGTGCGCATCCCGCCCTGCAGCATCAGCAGCGGAAGCAGGTACGCGTTCCAGGACGTCACGAACGCCAGCACGCCGACGGTGACCATGCCCGGCCCGGACAGCGGGATCAACACCCGCCAGAAGAACCCGATCCGGGAGGCGCCGTCGAGCTGGGCGGCCTCCTCGAGCTCGACCGGCAGCGCCTGCAGGAACGGCCGCAGGATGACGATGGTCATCGGTAACGCGAAGGCGGCTTGTGGCAGAGCCACTCCCCACCAGGTGTTCGTCAGTCCCAGGTCACGCACCATGAGGAACAGCGGGATGATCGCCACCGTGAGCGGAAAGAGCAGGCCGAGGACGAACACGAGGTAGAGCTGCTCGCGCCCGCGGAACCGGTAGCGCGCCAACGGGTACGCGGCCATCACGCCGAACACGACGACGACGGCCGTGGTGATGACGGCGACCATCACCGAGTTGAACGTGTAGTTCCAGAACGCTGCGGACGCCAGGACGTCCGCGTAGTTGGACAGGACCCACGGGTCCGGCAGGCCGACCGGGTCGGAGGCGAGCTGCTCGTTGGACCGGAAGCCTCCCATGACGGCGTAGAGGACCGGGCCCACGGTCACCGCGAGCACGAGCACTGCGACGGCGTAGACCAGCGGGCTGCCTCCGCGGAAGGTGGTACGGCGCCGGTTCATCGCCGCCTCCTCGGCTTGTCGGGAACGACGTCGCGGGTGTCGCGGCGCAGCACGAAGACCTGGTAGAGCACCGCGAGCACGAAGGAGATGCCGAACAGGATCACCGCCACGGCCGAGGCGTACCCGTACAGGCTGCGTTCGGTGCCCTGCTGGATCATGTAGATCGCCATGGTGATCGAGGAGTCGGCCGGGCCGCCGCCGGTGAGGATCCACACCATGTCGAAGAGCTGGAGCGAGCCGATCATCGACAGGAAGCCCCAGGTGCGGATGGTGGGACCGAGCAGCGGGACGGTGATCTTGCGCTGAACCTGCCACCAGGACGCGCCGTCGAGCTGAGCCGCCTCATAGAGGTCTTCCGGGACACCCTGCAGGCCGGCGAGGAACAGGATGATCGCCAGGCCCAGGTACTTCCAGGTCAGGACCACCATCACGGTGACCATGACGATGCCCGGATCGGCCAGCCAGAGCTGCGTGGCCTCACCCAGCCCGACGGCCTCGAGGATCGCGTTGACCGGTCCGCGCGGCTGCAGCAGCATCGCCCACACGACGCCGGCGACCACCTCGGCCAGCACGTAGGGGATGAAGATGATCACCCGCATCGCCGTGCGGCCCCACAGGTCCCGGTTGAGCAGGAGGGCGATCAACAGCCCCAGCGGCAACTGGATGAGGATCGAGAGCACCACGATCGTGAGGTTGTGGCTGATCGCGCTGATGAAGACGGGATCGCCCAGGGCACGGGTGTAGTTCTCGAACCCGACGAAGTTCTCCAGCGGGCCGAGCCCGTTCCAGGCGAAGACCGAGTACCGCGCCGCCTGGATCACCGGAACGACGACGAACAGCGCGAACAGCACCAGCGCCGGCGTGATGAAGAAGGCGATCTCCGCGCGCGTGCGCCACTGCGGGCGCACGGGACGTGGCACGCGGCGGGGCGCACCGGTGCGCGCCCCGCCGCGGACGGTGGTTGCTGCCGCCACTAGTTCTCCCGGTCGGCAGCCGCCTGGGTGGCGTCGACGATGGCCTGCGGGTCCGACTGCCCGGCGAACAGGCGGCCGATCTCGTCGTTCATCGCTCCGCCGACGTTCTCCCCGAACTGGGTGTCCAGGTAGAGCTGGACGTACGGAGCACTGTCGCGGACCTGCAGCAGCTCGGCGAGCGCGGGATCGGAGACCGAGTCGTTCGCCGCGGGGTTGGTCGGCAACCCCATGTCGTTCTCCGCGAAGCCCTGCTGGACCTCGTCCGAGAGCAGGTACTCGATGAAGTCGACGCACTCCGGCGGCGCGTCCGCCGAGCACGCCCACGCGTCACCGCCACCCATCTGCGCCTCCTGATCTCCTTCGGCTCCGTCGACCGCCGGGAAGGGGAACCAACCGGTGTCCTCGCCCAGGCCCTCGCCGTCGTCGGTCAGCCCCTGCATGACGCCCGGCTCCCAGTGGCCGGCGAGCTCCATGGCCACCTGGCCGGTCGCGAGCAGACCGGAGGCACTGGTCGGGCCGGACTGGGACGGGGTGGCGAGGAATCCCTCGTTGAACGGCTCGGCGGCGATGAGCTCCTCGAGGTCCTCACCGGCTCGGGTGAAGCACTCGTCGGAGAGGTCCATCTCGGTGGCCGCCTGGTCCAGTGTCTCCTGCGAGCACTCGCGGATGACGAAGTAGTACCAGTAGTGCGCTGCCGGCCACAGATCGCCCGCCCCGACGGAGATCGGCTCGATCCCCGCGTCCTTGAGGCTGTCGACCGCCGCGTAGAGGTCGTCCATGGTCTCCGGTGGGTCGGAGATGCCCGCCTCCTCGAAGAGTGAGGTGTTGTACCAAAAGCCGACGACGCCGAGTGAGAACGGCAGCGCGTACACCTGGTCCTCGACCTGGCCGGCCGCGATCGAGGGCCCAAGGGTCTCGATGGTCTCCGACGCCGCGTCGGTGATGTCCATGACCAGACCCGCCTCGACGTGGTCGGCGAGCTCTCCGCCGCCGCGCTCCATGAAGATGTCCGGCTGGTCACCGGTCTGGAAGGCGGCGTCCAGGCGGGTGAGCATGTCCTCGTGCTCCAGGGCCTCGATCGAGATCGTGACGCCCGGGTTTTCGGCCTCGAAGTCGGCAGCGACCTGCTCGTAGTAACCCCGGCCCGGCTCGTTGTTCGAGTTGTGCCACCAGGTGAGCTGGACGTCACCACCTCCGCCGCCGCCACCGCCGTCGGCACCTTCGGCGTCCCCGCTGCCGCTGCAGCCGGCGAGGGCGACGGCGGCCGCCCCGGTGACGGCAGCCACTGTCCGAAACTTTCTGCTCATGATGAAGCTCCCGGTCTGCGCTGATCGGTCTGTCAAGCGTGAGTCTGACACGATGGCGGCGGAAAAGTGCCGTGGCCGGTAGCGCGAGCTTTCGAAAGAGTTTCGGTGCGACGTCGGCCTGGCAAGATGGTCGCGTGAGTCACCCGCATCCTGAACTGACCCCGCCCCCTCCCGTGCCGGAGGGTGGACTCCGCGTCGTCCCGCTCGGCGGACTCGGCGAGGTGGGCCGCAACATGACGGTCTTCGAGTATGCGGGCCGCCTGCTCATCGTCGACTGCGGCGTGCTGTTCCCGGAGGACCACCAACCCGGTGTCGATCTCATCCTTCCGGACTTCGACTACCTCGAGGAGCGTCTCGACGACATCGAGGCCGTCGTGCTCACCCATGGGCACGAGGACCACATCGGCGGCGTGCCCTACCTGCTGCGCCGCCGTCCGGACATCCCCATCCTGGGCAGCCAGCTGACCCTGGCCTTCATCGAGGCGAAGCTCAAGGAACACCGGATCACACCGGTGACGCTCGCCGTACGCGAAGGTCAGTCCGAGCAGCTCGGGCCCTTCGGCCTCGAGTTCGTCGCCGTGAACCACTCCATCCCGGACGGACTCGCCGTGGTGATCCGGACCCCGGCCGGCACCGTGCTGCACACCGGCGATTTCAAGATGGACCAGCTGCCGCTCGACGGTCGGATCACCGACCTGCGGGCCTTCGCGCGCCTCGGTGAGGAGGGCGTGGACCTGGCCCTCGTGGACTCCACCAACGCCGAGGTGCCAGGCTTCACGGCGCACGAGCGCGACATCGGCCCGGTGCTGGACAACGTCTTCGCCCAGGCCGAGGGGCAGATCGTGGTGGCGTCCTTCGCCTCGCACGTGCACCGTGTCCAGCAGGTCCTCGACGCCGCAGCACTGCATGAGCGCAAGGTGGCGCTGGTGGGCCGGTCGATGATCCGGAACATGGGTATCGCCGCGGACCTCGGTTATCTCAACGTCCCGCCGGGCACCCTGATCGACGTCAAGTCGATCGCTGACCACCCGCCGTCGGAGACCGTGCTCATGGCCACCGGCTCACAGGGTGAGCCGATGGCCGCGCTGAGCCGGATCGCGAACCGGGACCACCGGGTCTCGGTCGGGCCCGGCGACACGGTGATCTTCGCCTCCTCGCTCATCCCGGGGAACGAGAACTCGGTCTTCCGCGTCATCAACGGCCTCATGCGGCTGGGCGCCAAGGTCGTCCACCAGGGCAATGCCCGGGTGCACGTCTCCGGTCATGCCTCGGCCGGGGAGCTGTTGTACGTCTACAACATCCTGCGTCCGGGCAACGTCATGCCGGTGCACGGCGAGATCCGCCATCTCGTGGCGAACGGGGCACTGGCCGTGCAGACCGGCGTCCCGGCCGAGCGCGTCGTCCTCGCCGAGGACGGCGTCGCGGTGGATCTCGTCGACGGCCGGGCGCGGATCGCGGGGGCGGTGCCGTGCGGATACGTCTATGTGGACGGCTCCTCGGTCGGTGAGATCACCGATGCCGAGCTCAAGGATCGACGCATCCTCGGTGAGGAGGGCTTCATCGCGATCTTTGCCGTCGTCGACGCCTCGTCCGGGCGGGTCATCACCGGGCCGCACATCCAGGCGCGGGGGATGGCCGAGGACGACAAGGTCTTCGACGCGATCCTCCCGGACGTCACCTCGGCCCTCAACGAGGTGGTCGGACGGGGCAACGCCGACACCCACCAGATGCAGCAGGCCATGCGGCGGGTGGTCGGGCGCTGGGCGGCGAAGCGGTTGCGCCGCAGCCCGATGATCATCCCGACCGTCGTAGAGGCCTGACGACGACGCAGCCGAGGGAGGAGCGAGGGACGAGTCTCCTGCCGAGGCGGAGTTGAGGAGGGCCGACCGTGGGGTGGAGGCCTGATGACGACGCAGGGGTGCTATTCCGTCCGGTGCGGCACCTCCGACAGCCGGGCGGTGCGCAACGCGGAGACGTAGTGGGCTCGCCGTTCGGACGGTTCGCCGGGCAACAGTCCGGCCAGCTCCAGGCTCACCAGGCCGTGGGCGAATGCCCACAGCTGGACTGCGCCCGCCTCGGCCTCCGGCTCGGGCCATCCGGTGGCCCGGGCGACGGCGTCGCGCAGGACGGCGAAGGTCGGGTTGTGCACTCCGGCAGGACGTAGTTCGGTCTCGGCCGAGCCCGCGCCGGTGGTGTCCGGGCTGAACATGACGCGGTAGAAGTGCGGGTTCTCGAGTGCGTTGTCCCGGTAGGCGACGCCGAGCGCGAGGAGGTCAGCACCCGGGTCGGCCGTGCGCGGGACGGCGTCGAGATGCGCGCCGAACCGCCGGAATCCCTCGGTGACGGTCGCCTCCAGGAGGGCCTCGCGACTGCCGAAGAGCGTGTAGACCGCGGCCGTCGTGGTGTCGGCGGCGGCGGCGACACCACGCAGCGAGAGCGCGGCGGCACCACCGTCGGCCACTGCGGTCGACGCGGCCTCGAGCAGTCGTATCCGCACGGCGTCGTCATGCGTTCGAGGTCGGGGCACGCTCGCATCGTAAACCGCTTGCGCCATGTTCTCTCACGCTGTTAGCTAACGGTGTTAGAAAATGTGCTCGAGGAGGTCTCCATGCTCGAACTCTCCGACGCCGCCCGGGTGACCGCCGGCCTCGCGATCCTTGCCGCCACGACCGTGACGACCGGCGGCTACTTCCTCACGAAGGTGGTGCGCGGCGTCGTACCGGCCACGCCGTTCCAGGCGGCCTTCTTCCGTGCCGGCCACGCCCACGCCGGCGTCTTCATCGTCCTCGGGCTGGTCTGCCTGCTGCTGACCGAAGCCACCACGCTCACCGGCGCCTGGCAGTGGCTGGCCCGCACGGGCGTCCTGGTGGCCGCCATCGTCATGCCCGCGGGCTTCTTCCTCTCCGCGCTCGGGCGCGACCGGACCGGACCGAACCGGCTCGTCGTGCTGCTGGGGATCGGCGCCGCCTTCCTCATCGCGGGCCTTCTCACGCTCGGTATCGGGCTCCTGACGTCCTGACCGTCGCGGCCCGGCGCGCCGGTGCGTGCCGAATCGGCGTGCCGCCGCTACGTTGGGAGTGTCATGGCTACCCGTACGACTTCCCCCGGACGGTCGGCCTCGACGACACGCAGCTCCCGGAGCGGCGGCACGCGCAAGAAGGGCGCGCGCAGCACTCCTCGCACGCGTGGCGGCGGGCGGTCGACGGCATCGTCGCGCCCGAAGCGGTCCTCGCTGCCGGTGCGCATGGTCTCGAGCATCTGGATGACAGGAGCGCACCTGGTGGGTGGCATCGCACGCCTCGGCAACAGCGCCAAGGACACCGAGTCCGCGGCACCGGCGCTGCGACGTGACGGTATCGGCTTCTTCCTGCTCGGCCTGGCGATCGTCATCGCCCTGCGCGAGTGGTTCGGCCTCTCCGGAGCCGCAGGGACCGTCATCCACCACGTGGCGGCCGGTGTGGTCGGTGTGCTCGGTGTGCTGCTGCCCTTCGTCCTGCTGGTCATGGCCGTGCGGGTGATGCGCCATCCCGAACGGGCGCAGGCCGACGTCCGCGTCGCGGTCGGCGGCACCGCGATCATCGCCGCGGTGTGCGGCCTCGTCCACATCGCCTCCGGCCTGCCCGATCCGGGCGCGGACTTCGCCGCGCTCGAGCGCGCCGGGGGCCTTCTGGGCTGGGTCTTCGGAGCGCCGCTGACGATCCTGCTCAGCGAATGGGGGGCCGTCCCCATCCTTGTGCTGATCGGCCTGTTCGGCCTCCTCGTCGTCACAGCGACCCCGGTCGCGGCGGTCCCCGGGCGCCTGCGTGCGGGCGTCGACTGGCTGCTCGGACGGTCGGGCGGGGAGGCCGGCGCCGCCGACACCGCGGCCACCGAGGTCGTGGCGGCCGACGGCAGCCACCGGCCGCCGTCGCCACGCCGTCGAAAGAAGGCGGACAAGGCGCGAGCGGACGGTGGCGAACCGGTCGTGCCGGGCGAGTACACCGGCGACGAGGCGTTCGCCAGGGCCGCCGAGCTCGTCCCGGCCGACGAGGCGGCGACGCCGGGCAGCAAGCGGAAGGGCCGCAAGGGTGCCTCCGCCGGCTCTGCTGGTACGGGCGCGACGGCCTCGACCGCCGACTCGGCCGGTGACCAGGCGCAGCAGGACAAGTCCGAGCTGACGCCCCCGCCCACTCAGCCGCTGCCGGCGCGGGCGGAGCAGCTGGAGCTGGCGCCGGATGTCGTGTACACCCTTCCCTCGGACGAGGTCCTCGTCCACGGCGCCCCGCACAAGGCGCGCTCGGCCGCCAACGACCGCGTGGTCGAATCCCTCACGCAGGTGCTCACCGACTTCTCCGTCAACGCCACGGTCACCGGGTTCTCCCGTGGGCCGACGGTGACGCGGTACGAGCTCGAGCTCGGCCCCGGCGTGAAGGTCGAGCGCATCACCGCGCTGAGCAAGAACATCGCCTACGCCGTCGCCAGCGCCGACGTGCGCATCCTCTCGCCGATCCCGGGCAAGTCGGCCATCGGCGTCGAGATCCCGAACTCGGACCGCGAGACGGTCGTCCTCGGTGACGTGCTGCGTTCGGGCGCGGCGCGACGCACCGAGCACCCGCTCGTCATGGGAGTGGGCAAGGACGTCGAAGGTGGCTACGTCATCGCCAACATGGCGAAGATGCCCCACCTCCTGGTCGCGGGCGCCACCGGTGCCGGTAAGTCGAGCTTCGTCAACTCGCTGATCACCTCGATCATGATGCGCGCCACCCCCGAGGAGGTGCGCATGGTGCTGGTCGACCCCAAACGCGTCGAGCTGTCCATCTATGAGGGCATCCCGCACCTCATCACCCCGATCATCACCAACCCCAAGAAGGCCGCCGAGGCGCTCGAGTGGGTGGTGCGGGAGATGGACGCGCGCTACGACGATCTGTCCACCTTCGGCTTCAAGCACATCGACGACTTCAACGCCGCCGTCCGGGCCGGCAAGGTGCGCCCGCCGGCGGGAAGCGAGCGGAAGATCGCGCCGTATCCGTACCTGCTGGTGATCGTCGACGAGCTCGCCGACCTGATGATGGTCGCCCCGCGTGACGTCGAGGCGTCCATTCAGCGCATCACTCAGCTCGCCCGGGCAGCCGGCATCCACCTGGTCCTGGCCACGCAGCGCCCCTCGGTCGACGTCGTCACCGGTCTGATCAAGGCGAATGTGCCCTCGCGGCTGGCCTTCGCCACGTCCTCGCTCGCCGACTCCCGGGTCGTGCTCGACCAGCCCGGCGCGGAGAAGCTCATCGGACAGGGTGACGCGCTCTTCCTGCCCATGGGATCGGCCAAGCCGATGCGTGTGCAGGGCGCGTGGGTCACCGAGTCGGAGATCCACGCGGTCGTCAGCCACGTCAAGGAGCAGCTGCAGCCGGTCTACCGCGAGGACGTCATCCAGCCGCAGCAGAAGAAGCAGATCGACGAGGACATCGGCGATGACCTCGACCTGCTGCTGCAGGCGGCCGAGCTAGTCGTCACCACCCAGTTCGGCTCCACCTCGATGCTGCAGCGCAAGCTCCGAGTGGGCTTCGCCAAGGCGGGACGACTCATGGACCTGCTGGAGTCGCGCGAGGTGGTCGGCCCGTCCGAGGGGTCGAAGGCGCGCGACGTGCTCGTCCAGCCGGACGACCTGGCGGCCACGCTGGCCCGGATCCGCGGTGACGACCCGCCGCCTGCGGACGGCGCGGACATGCCGTACGACCAGGAGGTCGCGGACGAGCCGGACGGGTACGCCTCCGCCGGCGGCGGCGAGGACCCGTACGCCGACGGTGTGGACGGACACCTGCCGCCGGCGGGAACCGTGTACGACGACGAGGACGACGACGGTGAGGACGCCTGGGCACTGACCGGGCGCTGAGGGGTCACCGCTCCCGCGGCAGCACCTCGGGCCCCGGACCGGTGCTCTCGGGCGGCTGACGCCGCAGCCGGTCCTCGCCCATGACAGCCACCACGCCGTCCCACCGACGCTGCAGCGTGGCTTCGTCCAGCGTCAATCCGTCCGGACGCTCGCCGTTCATGAGGTCGAGCAGCGGGTGGATGCGCTGACCGCCTTCCCGGTCCACGGTGACCGGCGCCCACTCCAGGCCGGTTACCCGCGGCTCGCCGTCCGACGGGACGGTCACCGTGGCCGTCGCCATGATCCCGGTGCCCGTCTCCATGCGGCAGCACAGCGCGTCCTGGTTGGAGATGAAGTTGCCCATCGACCAGGCCACCCACATGCCCTCGCCGTCCGGCCCCCCGGGGAGTCGCTCGAGGGGCTGGGGCGTGTGCGAGTGATTGCCGAAGATCAGGTCCACCTGGCCGCTTTCGGCCAGGGCCGACGCGATCCTGGTCTGTTCCTCGATCGGGGAGTCGACGTACTCGGTGCCCCAGTGCATCGAGACGACGACGAGATCGGCACCGTCGTCCCTTGCGCGCCGGGCCTGCTCGATCAGGGCGCCGGTGTCGGCGGAGGTGACCATCCACGGCTGGTTCGCCGGTGCGGGCAAGCCGTTGTCCGACGTGGTCGCGGCGAGGTGGGCGACGGTGACCTCCCGGCTCTCGCGCTCCAACCGGTACAGCTGGGGCTGCTCCGCCTCGGCCGGCGTCCGCGCCGTCCCGACATGGCCCATGCCGGCCTCGTCGAGCAGGTCCAGTGTGTGCGTCACGCCGGCCGCCCCGCGGTCCATCGAGTGGTTCGTTGCGGTGGTGCACCCGTCCCAACCGAGTTCCTGCAACGAACCGATGAGCTCCTCCGGTGCCCCGAAGACCGGGTAGGCGCTGACCTGTTCACCGGGTGGGCGGATTGGTACCTCGAGGCTGCACAGCGCGAGGTCGGCACCGGCGGTCCACGCGCGCGTGGACGACATCAGCGGGACGAAGTCCCAGCCCTGAGCCGTCTCGGCGGCGCGGTTGACCGACTCGTGCGGCAGGACGTCGCCCGCCGACAGGATGGTCAGCTCCACGTCCTCGTCCTCGGACCCCTGCGGCGGGGATGAGGGGGCTTCAGTGGTCGGCTCCGAGCCCGGCCGTGTGGTCGGCTCCGCCGCGGTCGGTCCCTCGGCGCTGCGGGCGAGCGGCTCACGCCCCAGGTTCAGCCCGACGACGGCAGCGACCAGCGCCGCCACGGTGAGGAGGATGACGGCGGCGGGGATCCGAGGCCCCCGCCGCGAGCCGCGCGCATGGCGGGTACCGGATGCCATGCCCGTCAGACTACGGCGTGCCGACCCTCACACCGACCTGGCCGCAGCTGTCGCGGGCGGGCTCTAGGGTGGGGGCGTGATGACCCAACCCGCCGGTGCCGGCGACCGGCCGGTCCCGCTGTGGAACATCGCCAACATCCTGACGATGGTCCGCATCGTGCTCGTGCCGGTCTTCGTCCTGCTGTTCCTGCAGGGGACCACCACCACGCGGCTCGTGGCCACCGGCGTGTTCGCGGTGGCGGCGCTGACCGACAAGCTCGACGGCACCATCGCCCGGCGGCGCGGGCTGGTCACCGACTTCGGCAAGCTCGCGGACCCGATCGCCGACAAGGCCCTGGTCATCTCGGCGCTCCTGCTTCTCTCGATCGACGGGTTGCTGCCGTGGTGGGCGACCGTGGTCATCATCGTCCGTGAGCTCGGGATCACCGCACTGCGCGAGGTGATGAAACGCCGAGGCGCGATCATGGCCGCGAGCAGTGGCGGCAAGACCAAGACCGTGCTCCAGATCACGTTCCTGCTCATGCTGCTCGTGCCATGGGCGGATCTCGTCCCCGGAGCCGTGGCCGACGCGATTGCGATCGTCGCGTTCGGCATCATGCTCGCCGCGGTCGCCGTGACCGTCATCACCGGCGTCGACTACGTCGTCAAGGCGGTCCAGATCTCGGCCCGCGCCCGTCACGACTCCACCTCCCGGCCGGCGGCGGGCGACGAGGAGTCGTGAATCCGGCGGCCACCCGCGTCGTCGCGGACCTGAGCGCCCGCGGTGGCAGCCTCGCCGTCGCCGAGTCGCTCACCGGCGGTTCCCTCACGGCGGCGCTGGTGGCGGTGCCCGGTGCCTCGGCCGTCCTGCGCGGCGGCCTCGTCGCCTACGCCACCGACCTGAAGTCGGGACTGCTCGACGTCGACGCCGACCTGCTCGCGCGCTGCGGGCCGGTCCATCCGGAGGTGGCACGGCAGATGGCCGCGGGAGCGGGCCGGCTCCTCGGCAGCGACTACGCCCTCGCCACCACCGGCGTCGCCGGGCCGGGACCCGCGGACGGGCGGCCGGCCGGGACGGCCTATGTCGCTGCGCTCGGGCCCGACCGCACCGCAGTGCGGCCCCTGCGGTTGGCCGGGACGCGACCGCACATCCGAGCCGCCGTGGTCGCCGTCGCGCTCGCCCTTGTCGGCGACGTCCTCCTGACGTGAGCCAACTCGCGGTGCGACGGGAACATCCCGCCGCGCCATCGCGTTGACCACAGTGATGATCACGACCAGGTACATCGACAGCGGCGAAGAGATCACTCTGCGCCGCCCTCAAGGACGTCCGACCGTGCGATCCACGCCGCGGCAGACCCCGCGTCCGGGGTACGGTAGGACGACAGCGCCCAACCGGGCCGGGGAGGAGGGCAGCACGATGATTTCGCTCCGCCGTGAGATCGGAGACGTGCTCCGCGAGGCTCGCCAGCGTCAGGGCCGGACCCTGCGTGAGGTCTCGTCTGCGGCACGGGTCTCGCTGGGCTACCTGAGCGAGGTCGAGCGCGGCCAGAAGGAAGCCTCGTCCGAGCTCCTCGCCTCCATCTGCGAGGCCCTCAACATCCCCCTCAGCTTCGTGCTGCGCGCCGTCTCGGACCGGGTTGCGGTCATCGAGGGCGTGCACGTGCCCGACACCGTTCCGGACGAGCTGCTGCGCCGCGAGCCCGACCTGCTCACGCCGGTCGGCTGACCGCGCACGTACCGGCCGAACACGAGCGCCGCGAGCCAGCCGGCTCGCGGCGCTCGTCGTCGTGAGGTCTCGTGCCCGGTCCGATCGGACTGCCGGGTCCGGCTGCCCGAGCCTCAGCCGGGTGACTGGCACGCCGGGCAGAAGAAGATCTGACGCTCCCGCGGCGCGGGTCCGGCCATGGCGCGGCGCACCGGCGTTCCGCACCGCGGGCACGGCCGGCGCTCTCGGTCATGGACGTTCGACGTGCGACGTTCGTCCCCGGTTGCGGTCGGGGTGCGAGCGTCGGCCGAGCGTTGCATGAGCCGGCGCGCGGTCAGGACGAGTTCTGGCGCGAGCTCCCCCACGGATGACGACGGCGCCCACGGCCAGATCCGGTGAGCCCACAGCGTCTCGGCCGTGTAGATCGTGCCGAGACCGGCGAGCACCGTCTGGTCCAGCAGCGCTTCGGCGATCGGCCGGGTCTCCTGGGCGAGGATCCGTGCCGCCGCCGCGTCGGCGTCGAGGGAGGCCGCCAGGACGTCCGGGCCGAGGTGGCCGAGAATCCGGGATTCGGCCTCGGTCGCCAGCAGGTCCATCATCCCCAGGTCGAACCCGAGCGCTGTCCACCGGTCGGTGCCGAGGATCGCACGGACGTAGGGCGAACGGTCGGCGCGGTTCCGGCCGCTCGAGATGTCCGCGGTGCGGATCAACCGCCAGCGGCCTTCCATCCGCAGGTGCGTGTGCAGGGTGCGGCCGTCCTCGAGCCGGGTGAGCAGATGCTTTCCGTAGGTGCCGTGCCCGACCACGACGGCACCGGTGAGGTCCGTGCCGCCGAGATCCGGCCACCGCAGCTCGGCGCGGGTGAGCCGTTGACCGGCGAGCGCGGCGTCGAGGCGGCGAGCGACCCGCACGACGATGTCACCCTCGGGCACGTCAGCCCTCGGTCACCCGAGCGACGGCGTCGAGCACGCCGCGCAGGTCGGCGAGGTCGGGCTGACCCGGCGCCGACTCGCGGCCCACCGCGGCGAACGTGGCGGCCGAGCCGAAGAGATGGCCGACCAGCCGCGTCACCACGCCCAGGCGCCCCATCGCCATCGTGATCGCAGGAACCTCCGCCTCGCGCCGCCACCGGCTCGTCGCCTCCAGCAGGGCCAGCACGTCGGACTCCTCGTGCGGGGTCACCGCGAGTTTGACGATGTCGCCCCCGGCCTCGGCCATCGCCCGTAGCCGCGCGCGCATCATCGCCGCGGACGGTGTGTCGCCGAGCTCGTGCATCGAGACGACCACCGCTGCGCCCCCGGCGTGTGCCGCAGTGACCGCCTGCACGGCTCGGGACCGGGCGTGCTCGACATCGACCATGTCCACGCCCTCGGTCGCCGCGAGGGTCGCGATGAGGTCGACGTAGTCGCGGTCGCTCATCGTCGCGCGCCCACCCTCGGGACGGGTACGCACGGTGGCGAGCAGCGGGAGACCGGGAAGCGCCTCGGCGATCTCGCGGGCGGCCGCGCGCACCCTCTCGTGGTCCTCGTGCCCGTTCAGGTGGTCGACCCGCCACTCGACGACGTCGACGCCGGCCGGCAGCGCGGCCGCCTGCGCGAGGATCTCGGCGAGCTCGCCGGCGAACACGGGAACGATCACGGCCGGTGGCGCGCCCGGTGTGCCGAGGACGAGGTTCTTCACCGCAACGGTTCTCACCCGGGCAGGGTAGACGGCACCGCGGGCAGGTGAGGTCGCCGCGCCCGGGGGGTGGCGACCGGGCTGCCGAGACTCGGCCCGCGGGGCTCAGTACGGGCAGTCCGTCTTCACCAATGAGACGTCGCGGACGTTGCCGAGTTGTGGCCCCATCGCCCAGGAGCTGCCCATGTTCCACGTCTGGCCGGGTGGGACGCAGTAGTACTTGTCCGGCAGCCAGATGATGTCGACCTCGACGTAGTCGCCTCCGTACCCGTCTCTGCAGTTGTGCCACCAGTACCGGGTTTCGCCCGCGCCGGGTTGCGTGATGACCTTCCCGCACCCCTGCGCCGTGGGCTGAGCGGCCGTCTCGGCCGGTTCGTCGGCCGAGGCCGTTCCCGGCACCGCGGCGGTCAGTCCCGCGGCCAGCGCGATCGCCCACAGACCGAAGCTCATCCTCCGATGTCCCATCTCTGTCCTCCTTCTCGGTGTTCCTGTCGGATGTGGGCCTGCGTGTCCAACGAACCACATCTGGTTGCAGACGCCAAGAGTCCGTATCGATCGACCGCCGTCTCGTCATGGCCGTCGACCACCCGGCCGAACGCTCCGTCGCTCGCGTGCGGTGCGCATCACCGGCCGGCGAGCGACGCGCCGCGCAACCGCAGCCCCTGCGGCGTGGGCCCGAACCCGGCGTCCCGCAGGGCACCGGCCAGCGGGCCGTCATGCTGCAGCGCCGGTACGCCGTCGATGCGGCGGAGCGTCAGCGACCCGAGCGTCCCGGAGGTCGCGATCTCGGCGAGCGCGCGGGTGGCGGCCGTCAGGATGGCGGCGTCGTTGGTGAACGACAGCAAGCTCCGGCCGCCACGTTCGATGTACAGCGCGAGTTCACCGTCGGTCAGCACGACGACGGCGCCGGCTTTGCGTCCCGGCCGGTGCCCGTCGCCGCCGCCCCGATCAGGCCCGGCCGGTGGCCAGGCGAGCGCCGCACCGTACGGATTCGCCGGATCGGTCGCCGCGAGGACATGGACACGCGGCTCGGCGGCGTTCTCACGGCGCGCTGCCGATGCGGCGGCGTCCGAACGCAGTCGGTCCACCACGTCGGGCAGGGCGAACTGAGCGGCGCCGAGTCCCTCGACGAGGTACCCGCGCCGGACCTGGCCGGATTCCTCCAGCCGCCGCAGCACCTGATAGGCGTCGCCGAAACCGACGTCCTCGAGACCTGCCGCCCCGCGTACCAGCACCCCGTGCCGTTCCAGCAGTGCCGCCGTCCTCGCGGCCACACGCTCGGTCCGGGCGGTCTGATTCGGCTCGACCGGCGGCCCGGGGAGTAGCGACCACCGCCCGGCGGCCGCCGGCAGGTTGACGGTCGAGACCGGGCGAGCGCCGGCAGCGGCGAGGCCCGCCCGGCTCAGCGAGCCGCGCCGCAACCCCGACCGCACTGCGCGTGGCCGTGCCGCCGGCGCCTTCGTCGCGTGCGCCGGCCTGCCGCCGCCCAGTCGAGCCCGGACCGGCGCCAGCGTGTCGTTCGTGACCCGTCCCGCCCACACGAGATCCCACAGCGCCTCGAGCACCTCCTCGGGGCGCTCGCCGTGGCCCCGGCCGTCGCCGCCGACCGCCTCCGACGGCACGAGATCACGGAAGAACCGTCCACCGCCGGAGGCGAGAACCGAGAGCAGGTGGTCGTGCAGCGGCGTGGCGTCAGCCTCCTGCGCCCGGGGAGCGAGGTCCTCGACGGCGTCCACCGGGAGGAGCGTGACGAGCCCGTCCACCCCCGGCAGCGCACCGCCGCCGGCCCAGATCACCTCGCCGGACGCGGTCAGCTCGTCCAGCATCCCGGGGTGGTAGTCGCGGACCCGCGCCGGCAGCACCAGCGACTCCAGTGCCGAGGCGGGCACCAGGGCTCCGGCGAGCTGGTCGACCACCGTGAGCAGGCCGTCGGTCCCGTGCAGCTCGGGCCGGCTGCCGGCCGCGGCCACGTGCTGCCACCGTGGCGCGAAGACACCCAGCGTGCGCGCAGGCACCGGCTCGACCTCGCTGCGCAGCCGGGACAGGGACCGGCGCCGGATCCGGCGCATCACCTCGGCGTCGCAGTAGTCGACGACGTCGGCGGAACCGGACGGGTCCAGGCGCCCCTCGACGAGAATGCCGGTGCGGACGAGCTCGGCCAGTCCCGCGTGCACGGCCCCCACCGCGACCCCGAACCGCTCCGCCACCTGCGGCGCGGTGAACGGTCCGTGGGTGCGAGCGTGGCGACGGAGCAGGTCACCCAGCGGGTCCGCGACCGGCTCGAGCACGGCCTCCGGCAGACCCGGCGGCAGGGCGGTCCCGAGGGCGTCCCGCAGCCGTGCCGCGTCCTCGTAGACCGCCCACTGTGTCTCGCCGGCGACTCGTACGGACAGCAGGCGCCGAGCGGCCGCGAGCTCCTCGAGCCAGCCGTCCACGCGTGCCGGCTCGGTGACACGCTCGGCGACGTCGGTGGCCGTGACCGGGCCCAGGCGGCGCACCAGATCCACGACCCCTTCGGCGTCCTTGGCGCGCGTGACCTCGGTGCGCAGGCCGACGGCTGCGGCCACCTCGGCCACCGCCTCCGGATCGAGCAGGTCGGCCAGGTCACCCAGGTCGGAGCCGACGAGCTCGGCCAGCAACGCGGGATCCAGGGCCAGGGCGGCTGCGCGGCGTTCGGCGAGCGGGGCGTCGTCGTCGTAGAGGAAATGGGCGACGTAGCCCATCAGCAAGGAGCGCGCGTACGGTGACGGCGCCGACGTCGTCACCTCGACGAGGCGCACCTCGCGTCGCGCGACAGCCGTCATGAGGTCGACGAGCGCCGGTACGTCGAAGTCGTCCTGGAGACACTCCCGCACCGCCTCCAGCACCACCGGGAAATCCGGATGAGCCGAGGCGACCGAGAGCAGCTGCGCGCTCCGATGACGCTGCTGCCAGAGCGGCTGACGGCGGTCCGGGCGCCGCCGTGGCAGTAGGAGCGAGCGCGCGGCAGCCTCACGGAACCGTGCCGCGAAGTGCGCCGACCCCGACAACGCGGCCACGACGAGGTCGTTGACCTCGGCAGGATCGAGCACGATCGAGGCGGGATCCAGCGGACTCGCGTCCTCGCCCGTGTCGGGCAATCGCAGGACGATGCCGTCGTCGCTCGGTGCGGCCTGCACGTCCATGCCGGTGGCCTCGCGTAGCCGGGCGCCGAGCACCATCGCCCACGGTGCGTGCACCGGCGCCCCGAACGGGGAGTGGATGACCACCCGCCAGTCGCCGAGTTCGTCGCGGAAACGCTCGAGCACGATCGTGCGGTCGTCGGGCAGGCGGCCGGTGGCTTCGCGTTGGGCCTGCAGGTACCCGATGAGGTTCGCGGCAGCCCAGTCGTCCAGGCCGCTGGCGTGCAGCAGATCCGTGGCGCTGTCGGCGGCGTCCTGACTCGCCTCGTCGGCTTGATCGATGCGGGCGAGAAGTTCGCGGGTCCGCGCTCCGAGCGCGCGGCCCAGCTCCACCGGGCGGCCCGGGTTCTCGCCCTTCCAGAAGGGGAGTCGCCCGGGTTGGCCCGGTGCCGGGCTGACCAGCACCCGGTCCGGCGTGATCTCCTCGATGCGCCAGGTGGAGGTGCCAAGGGTGAAGGTGTCGCCGACGCGGGACTCGTAGACCATCTCCTCGTCCAGCTCGCCGACGCGCCGTCCGCCACGCGAGCGTGCGGCGGCGGTGACGGCACCGGTGCGGGCCGCCTGCAGCGCCTGCTCACCGTCGGGGGAGGAGTCCGCCGTCGTCGGTCCGCCGGCGAGGAACACGCCGTACAGGCCCCGGTCGGGGATGGTGCCGCCCGAGGTGGTGGCCAGCCGGAGCGCGCCGGGCCGCGCGGAGAGCATCCCGGTCGTGCGGTCCCAGATGATGCGGGGTCGCAGCTCGGCGAAGTCCTCGCTCGGGTAGCGTCCGGCGAGCATGTCGAGCACGGCGGTCAGGGACCGTTCGCCGAGCGTGACGTACGGCGCGGCGCGGCGGACCAGCGCCGCGACGTCGTCGACGTGGAGGTCCTCGACGGCAAGCATGGCCACGATCTGCTGCGCCAGGACGTCGAGAGGATTCGACGGCGCGTGGATCTCCTCGATGAGCCCGTCCCGTGCCCTGGCCGCGGCGACCGCCGACGGCAGCAAGTCCCCACGGTGGGTCGGCAGCACCACTCCGTGGGAGACGGCCCCCACCTGATGTCCGGCTCGCCCGATGCGTTGCAGGGCGGCGGCCACCGACGGCGGTGCGCCGACCTGGACCACGAGATCCACGGCGCCCATGTCGATGCCCAGCTCCAGCGAGGAGGTGGCGATCACGGCGCGCAAGGTGCCGGCCTTCAACGCCGACTCGGTCCGCACACGCTCCTCGCGGCTCATCGAACCGTGGTGCGCGCGGGCCACCGCCTCGTCCTCGGCGACGCCCAGCGCGGTGCCCGACTGGGCCGGGACCTCCGCCGCCCAGGCGGCCCCCGTGCGCGCGGCGAGGTCGGCCCCGGCGATCTCGTCCCGCCGGGCTTGCCACTCCTCGTTGACCCGGGCGGTGAGACGCTCGGCGGTGCGACGGCCGTTGGTGAACACGATCGTCGAGCGGTGCTGTTCGATGAGGTCGACGAGTCGTTCGGTCAGGTGCGGCCAGACCGAGGGCTGCCGAGGGCCGTCGTCCGGCACCGCCCCGGCGGCGTCCCCCGACAGGTCCGGCCCCTCCTCGGCCGGGTCGGCCCCCCGGCGGCCGGCCGAGCGCAGCGGTGTGGCGGTCGGGTCCGTCAGGTCCTCGACCGGGACCACGACGTCGACCTGCAGCTGCTTGGCCGAGGGCGGCTGCACGATCCGCACGTGCCGTCCGCCGTCGTCATGTCGACGGTGCCCGGCGAGGAAGGTGGCCACCGCCGAGGGGGGACGCACCGTGGCGGACAGACCGATGCGCTGGGCGGGCTCGGGCAGCAGGGCGTCGAGCCGTTCCAGACTGACGGCGAGGTGGGCGCCGCGCTTGGTACCCGCCACGGCGTGGACCTCGTCGACGATGACGGTGCTCACGCCCTGCAGGCTCTCGCGCGCCCCGGACGTGAGCACGAGATACAGGGACTCCGGCGTCGTGATGAGGATGTCCGGCGGATGGGTCGCCATCCGGCGGCGCTCGCCGGCCGGGGTGTCGCCGGTGCGCACGCCCACGCGGACGTCGTTGACGGCGGTGCCGAGGCGCTGGGCCGCCTGTCCGATACCGACGAGCGGGGAACGCAGGTTCCGCTCGACGTCGGCCGCCAACGCCTTGAGCGGGGAGACGTACACCACGCGGCACCGGCGCTCCGGCTCGGGGACCTCACCGGTGAGCATCTGGTCCACCGCCCACAGGAACGCCGCGAGCGTTTTGCCCGATCCGGTGGGTGCGACGACCAGGGCGTGCTCCCCGGAGGCGACGGCGTGCCACGCCCCCGTCTGGGCCGCCGTGGGTTCGGCGAAGGCGTCGGTGAACCACGCCCGGGTCGCGGCTGAGAACTCACCAGGGAACGGCACCACCCGGCCATTGTGCCGCCGGCCTCCGACAGGTGCGGGGCGGGAGACGGCACGGCCCGCGTGGTCGTGCGCGCGTGGCAGGCTGGCCGGGTGAAGCATTCGGAGTTCTGGCACGTCGTCGACGAGGTTCTCGGCGAGGCCTACGGCAGGTCGCTCGCGGCGGATCTCGTTCTTCCGGGAGCCGGGAACCGGACGGCCCGCGAGGCGCTCGAGGCGGGCGTGCCGCCGCGCACGGTCTGGAACGCGGTGTGCAACGAGCTGGATTTGGACGAGACCGCCCGGTGGCACCATCGCGTCGACCCGAGGAACCGGAAGCGCTGATCCGGCGTGTCGCGTTCGGGATCGAACACGCGTTCGTCGTAGGGTCGTCCACAGGTGACGACGTCGGTGACACCGCGTCCACAGGGACGCGGCCGATCCGGGCGGATGTCAGTGGTCGGGCATAGCGTCACCTGCAGGTAGCCGTCCGGAGAGGGCGGGCCCTGCCGAGAGACCAGCCCTGTCCGTCCCCGAGGGGTCCCGAGGCCCCAGTCGAGAGGTGAATCGACATGTCCGTTCCTGTTGCCGACCGCAGCAAGGCCCTCGAGGCCGCCCTGAGCCAGATCGATCGTCAGTTCGGCAAGGGCTCGATCATGCGTCTGGGCGACGACTCCGCTCGCCCCAAGGTCCAGGTGATCCCGACCGGCGCGGTCGCCCTCGACGTGGCCCTCGGTGTCGGTGGTCTGCCGCGTGGGCGTGTGGTCGAGGTCTACGGGCCGGAGTCCTCCGGTAAGACGACCGTGGCGCTGCACGCGGTGGCCAACGCGCAGCGCAACGGCGGTATCGCCGCCTTCATCGACGCCGAGCACGCCTTGGACCCGGAGTACGCCAAGAAGCTCGGGGTGGACATCGACGCCCTGCTGGTGTCCCAGCCGGACACCGGTGAGCAGGCACTGGAGATCATGGACATGCTGATCCGCTCCGGTGCGCTCGACATCGTCGTCATCGACTCGGTTGCCGCTCTCGTCCCCAAGGCGGAGATCGAGGGGGAGATGGGTGATTCCCACGTCGGTCTCCAGGCCCGGCTGATGTCCCAGGCGCTGCGGAAGATCACCGGCGCGCTCTCCTCCGCCGGGACCACCGCCATCTTCATCAACCAGCTCCGCGAGAAGGTCGGCGTGTTCTTCGGTTCTCCGGAGACCACCTCCGGTGGTAAGGCGCTGAAGTTCTACGCCTCGGTCCGCCTGGACGTCCGCCGGATCGAGACCCTCAAGGAGGGGTCCGACTCGGTCGGGAACCGCACCCGCGTCAAGGTCGTCAAGAACAAGATGGCTCCGCCCTTCAAGCAGGCCGAGTTCGACATCCTCTACGGCCAGGGCATCTCGCGTGAGGGCGGTCTCATCGACCTCGGTGTGGAGAACGGCATCGTGCGCAAGTCCGGGGCCTGGTTCACCTACGAGGGGGATCAGCTCGGTCAGGGCAAGGAGAAGGCCCGCCAGTTCCTCAAGGACAACCCGGAACTTGCCATCGAGATCGAGCAGAAGATCCTCACCCGCCTCGGCATCGGGCAGAACGCGGAGGAGGACGAGGCCGAGGACGGCGCCGCCGCACAGAACGGGCGCCCGGCCGAGGTCCCGGTCGACTTCTGACATGACCTGGCAACCCGCGTCCGGCCGGCGGCGGCAGCGCCGTCGGCCGGGCTCGGAGCCACCCGGGGACGCAGTCGCGGCGCAGGACGCCGAGCCCGACCCCGAGGACGTGGCCCGAACCATCGCGCTCAATCAGTTGAACGCGGCCCCGCGAAGCCGCGCCCAGCTCGAGGAGGCCCTGGCACGCCGAGACGTGCCGGACGACGTCGCCACCCGGGTCCTCGACCGGTTCACCGAGGTCGGGCTGATCGATGATGTCGCCTACGCCGAGATGCTCGTCCGGACCCGCCACTCGGAGCGTGGTCTGGCTCGCCGGGCGCTCGCCGAGGAGTTGCGCCGCAAGGGCATCTCTCCGGAAGTCGCCGAGGTGGCGCTGGAGCAGGTCGACGGCGACGACGAGTACCAGGCAGCACGCCGGCTCGTGGAGAAGAAGGCCAGGTCCACCCGGACCCTCGACGCTCAGGTCCGCCGGCGACGGATGGCGGGCATGCTCGCACGCAAGGGATTCGGCGCCGGCGTGGCCATGCGTGTCGTCGACGAGGTGCTGGCCGAGGAGGGCGAGGAGATGTCGGCCGGGGCGGAGCTGCCCGACGACGTCTGAGCGTGGCGTGTCCGAGGGTCGGGGGCGCCTCGTCAGGTCGGTGGCCTACCGGCCCGGGCCTGCGTCCGGCACCGAGGCACTGTGCAGGTCGGGAGCGGCGCCCGGGATCGTCCCGGCGGTACGAGCGCCACCGGCGGTGCGCCGGTCGAGCCGTCGCGCCAGCCGCCCGGCGAGCGTGGTGAGCAGGAAGTTCACGATGATGTAGACGACCGCGACGACGAGCAGTGCCGGGATGAAATTCTGGAAGAACGTCGCCGAGATCTGCGCCGACCGCAGCAGCTCGCTGTAGGTGATGATCGCGCCGAGTGCCGTGTCCTTGAGGATGACGACGAGCTGACTGACCAACGACGGCATCATGGAGATCAGCGCCTGCGGGAGTTCGATGATGCGCCGGCTCCGTCCGTGCGTCAGCCCGATCGCCAACGCCGCCTCACGTTGCCCCTTGGGCAGGTTGTGCACGCCTGAACGGACGAGCTCGGCGATGACGGAGCCGTTGTACAGGGTCAACCCGCACACCACAGCCAGGAACGGTGACTCGCCCGACGGCACGAACGGCACGCTGGTCGCGAAGAGCAACCAGAAGAAGATCATCATGATCAGCACGGGCACCGAGCGGAAGAACTCGACCACGATCCCGCAGATCCACCGCACCGGGGCGAGATTGGACAGTCGCCCCAGCCCGAACGCGAGCCCGAACACGAGCGAGGTGATGATGGAGACCGCCGCCGCGCGGAGAGTGTTCCACAGCCCGAGGAGCAGATAGTCGGTCCAGATGTTCTCCTCGCCCGGCCGGACGAACGGCAGCCACTTGTCCGCGGTGAACTGCTCCTGGCGCGCGAGGCCGACCACGACCCAGGCGAGGACCCCGAGGACGACGAGCGCACCGACGACGTTGAGGATGCGGATCCGGCGGCGCGCGCGCGGCCCGGGTGCGTCGAAGAGGACGGAGCTCATCGGGCGACCCCCAGTCGACGGGAGAGCGTGGTGGTGATCAGGCCGATCGGCAGGACGATGACGACGAAGCCGAGAGCGATGATGAAGAAGATCGCGACGATGATGTCCGGCCGGAACTCGATCATTTGCCGCATGACTGACGCCGCCTGGACCACGCCCGCGGCCTGGGCGACCGTGCTGTTCTTCGTCAGGGCGATCAGTGTGTTGCCGAGCGGTGCGATCGCTCCCCGGAAGGCCTGCGGGAGGATGACCATCCGCATCGATTGGCCGAAGCCGAGACCGATCGCACGAGCCGCCTCGGCCTGTCCGACGGGCACCGTGTTCACACCCGACCGGAGGGACTCGCACACGAACGCGGCGGTGTAGGCGGCGAGACCCAGCACAGCGAGCCAAAACGTGTTCTGCTCGATGGAGACCCGACCGGCCTCGTTCCGGACGAGCACCACCTGCAGCTGTCCCCACAGCCCGAGGGAGCACGCGTAGATGATCAGGGTCAGCGGCGTGTTCCGCACGATGTTGACGTAGGCCGCTCCCGCCCACTGCAGGCTCGGCGCGGGGGAGACTCGCATGACCGCGAGGATCGTCCCGACGACCAGCGCGATGACCGCGGCCCAGAACGTCAGTTTGATGTTCATCCAGAACGCGCCGAGCACGTCGAACTGTCCGAAGAGCTCGGCAATGTCCGAGAAGAGGCCCACTCACGTCTCCTTCGGGTGCGCCGGGCCGATGGTGAGACATCGGCCGGGCCGGCGGCGCCCGGGAACGCCGGCATGGCGTCCCCGGGCGTGACCGAGTATGTGGCTCAGCCGCAGGACTCGGGCGACGGCGGGTTGAGGTCCGGGTTCGGGGTGTAGTCGTCCCCGAAGTGTTCCGCGACCATGTCATCCCACGTGCCGTCGTCGATCATCTGGGTCAGGGCGTCGGTGACGTCCTGGCACATGTCCGAGCCGGGCGGCAGTCCGACACCGTAGTTCTCCTCCGAGAACGGGTTGCCGACCACCTTGAACTGCCCCTCGTAGGAGTCCTGGGCGGCGTACCCGGCGAGGATGGCGTCGTCCGTGGTCACCGCATCGACGGTGCCCGAGCTGAGCAGCTCGACACACTCGGAGTAGCCCGACGCGGGGTAGAGCTCGACGCCCTCGGAGTACTCGTCCCGGATGCGCTCGGCAGAGGTCGAGCCCTCGACCGAGCAGAGCACCTTGCCGTCCAGCGCGTCCGGCCCGGTGATCTCGTTGTCGTCCGCGTTCACCAGGAGATCCTGCCCGGCGACGAAATACGGGCCTGCGAAGTCGACCTGCGCGTCGCGCTCATCGGTGATCGAGTAGGTCGCCACGATCATGTCGACCTGCTCGTTCATGAGCATGGTCTCGCGCTGGGCGGAGACGGCTTCGACGAACTCGATGTTCCCCGGGTCGACCCCGAGCTGTTCGGCCACGTACTCCGCGACATCGACGTCCATGCCGGTGTAGTCCGAGCCCTCCTGCAGGCCCAGACCCGGCTGGTCGAACTTGATGCCGACGGTCAGGCCGTCGCCCCCGCCGTCACCACCGTCGCCGTTCTCCTCGGCAGCACCGTCACCACCGTCGGACTCACCGGGCTCGCCGGCCGAGCACCCGGCCAGCGCGAGCGCGCCCGCAATCGTCAGGGCCGCCCCTGCTCTGCGTATACCTCGCATGTCATCTCCTTCGAAGTGGCCCCGTGCGGGGCGATCGTTCCCGACTGTCTCAGTGCGTCAACAACTTGGACAGGAAGTCCTGGGCCCGCGACGACCTCGGTTTGGTGAAGAACTCCTCGGGCGTGCTCTCCTCGACGATCTGACCGTCGTCCATGAACACGACGCGATTCGCCGCACGCCGGGCGAAGCCCATCTCGTGGGTGACGACGATCATCGTCATGCCCTCGCGTGCGAGCGAGGTCATCACGTCCAGCACCTCGGTGATCATCTCCGGGTCGAGCGCCGAGGTCGGCTCGTCGAACAGCATGACCTTGGGCTGCATCGCCAGGGCACGGGCGATCGCCACGCGCTGCTGCTGGCCGCCGGAGAGCTGGGCCGGGTACTTCTCGGCCTGATTGGCGACGCCGACCCGCTCGAGCAGCGCCATGGCCTGGTCCTTCGCCTCTGCGGTGCGCACGCCGTTGACCTTGATCGGGCCCAGCGTCACGTTCTCGAGGATCGACTTGTGGGCGAAGAGGTTGAACTGCTGGAAGACCATGCCCACCTCGGCACGCAGCCTGGCGAGTTCCTTACCCTCCTCCGGCAGTTCGGCGCCGTCGACGGTGATCCGCCCCGAGTCGATCGGTTCGAGCCGGTTGATGGCGCGGCACAGCGTCGACTTTCCCGACCCGGACGGTCCGATGACCACGACGACCTCGCCGCGGGCCACCGACAGGTCGATGTCCTGCAGCACGTGCAGGGAGCCGAAGTACTTGTTGACGCGCTCGAGCACCACGAGTGGTTCACCGGTGGGCGTCGCCGTCTCACCGATCGGCGCCTGCGCCGGTCCGACGTTCTCCGGTTCGCTCATGGGGGTCAACCTAACGTGCCAGTGTTTCCCGAGCCGTCACCGGCGGTAACAGAGTGGACACAAACCTCCGGGCGGCAGCCGTCTCGGCCAGCGGTGAAAACGTAGAATCGTCGCGATGTCCACCACCGCACCGGCCCCCGCGAAGCCCTCGGGCACCGACGCAGTTCCACGCACGTATCTCGTGCGCACGCTGGGCTGCCAGATGAACGTGCACGACTCGGAACGCCTGGCAGGACTGCTCGACGAGCGGGGTTATCGTCCGGTCGAGGCGGTCCCCGAGGCCGCTGCCCGGGCGACAGACGCCGGCGACGGCGGTGCCGACGTCGTCATCATCAACACCTGTTCCGTGCGCGAGAACGCCGCGACTCGCCTGTTCGGCAACCTCGGCCAACTCGCCGCCGTCAAGCGCGAACGGCCCGGCATGCAGATCGCCGTCGGAGGCTGCCTCGCCCAGCAGATGCGCCGGGGCATCGTCGAGAAGGCGCCCTGGGTCGACGTGGTCCTCGGCACCCACAACCTCGACGTCCTGCCCGCGCTGCTCGACCGTGCCCGGCACAACCAGTCCGCTGAGGTCGAGATCGAGGAGTCGCTCAAGGTCTTCCCCTCGACGCTACCGACCCGCCGCGAGTCCTCCTACGCCGCGTGGGTGTCGATCTCGGTCGGCTGCAACAACACGTGCACGTTCTGCATCGTGCCGCATCTGCGCGGCAAGGAACGGGACCGCCGCCCGGGTGACGTGCTGGCCGAGATCGAGGCCGTCGTCGCCCAGGGCGTCGTCGAGGTCACGCTGCTCGGGCAGAACGTCAACAGTTACGGCGTCTCCTTCGGTGACCGCGGCGCCTTCGCGAAGCTGCTGCGCGCGTGCGGCGAGATCGACGGGTTGGAGCGCGTCCGGTTCACCTCACCACACCCGGCCGCGTTCACCGATGACGTCATCGCTGCCATGGCCGAGACCGAGAACGTCATGCCGAGCTTGCACATGCCCCTGCAGTCCGGCTCCGACGCGGTGCTGCGGGCGATGCGGAGGTCCTACCGCCGCAGGAAGTTCCTCGGCATCATCGACAAGGTCCGCTCCGCCATCCCGGACGCCGCCCTGACCACCGACATCATCGTGGGCTTTCCCGGCGAGACGGAGGAGGACTTCGTCCAGACCCTCGAGGTGGTCGAGGCCTCCCGGTTCTCCTCCGCCTTCACGTTCCAGTACTCGCCCCGTCCCGGGACTCCCGCGGCGGACCTGCCCCAGGTGCCCGCCGACGTCGTCGCCGAGCGTTACCAGCGCCTCGTCGAGTTGCAGCAGCGCATCTCGACCGAGGAGAACGAGGCCCAGGTCGGCCGCACCGTCGACGTGTTGGTCGCCGAGGGGGAGGGGCGCAAGGACGGCGCCACGCAGCGCATCTCCGGCCGGGCCGCCGACAATCGCCTCGTCCACGTCGCGCTCCCGCCGGACCTCCCGGAAGCCGAGCGGCCTCGGCCCGGGGACATGGTGACCGTCGAGGTCACCCACGGCGCGCCGCACCACCTGGTGGCCGACTCGGCCCTGACCGGCGGGGCCTACCGGTTGCGCCGCACCCGTGCCGGCGACGCCTGGGACGTCCGGGAAGGGCACGCCGACCCGCACGAGCACGGTGCCGCACCGAGCGGCGGACCGGTCACGCTCGGGATGCCGACACTGCGCCGCTGACCACCCCTCGCCGAGAGCGGTCGATCCAGTCAAGAGCGGATGTTTGAACGACCGCTCTCGGCATAATCGACCGCTCTCGGCGGTCAGGGCTCGTGTCTGATGGTCGCCCTTCCTCGCACTCGCGGTGACCGGCTCGTGCCTCGCCCGTCACCGCAGCGTGCTCGTCAGGGCTCGTGTCTGATGGTCGCCCTTCCTCGCACTCGCAGTGACCGGCTCGTGCCTCGCCCGTCACCGCAGCGTGCTCGTCAGGGCTCGTGTCTGATGGTCGCCCTTCCTCGCACTCGCGGTGACCGGCTCGTGCCTCGCCCGTCACCGCAGCGTGCTCGTCAGGGCTCC
>NZ_JBHUEE010000009.1:0-88040 GCF_042680605.1 Georgenia deserti | reverse complement strand
CGTGCTCGTCAGGGCTCGTGTCTGATGGTCGCCCTTCCTCGCACTCGCGGTGACCGGCTCGTGCCTCGCCCGTCACCGCAGCGTGCTCGTCAGGGCTCCTCGAGCGGGGGCATCGAGCCGCCCAGGGCCTGGAAGAACTGGACACCCGCCGTCAGACCGGCCTCGACGAGCTCGATGAGTTGACGGTCCGTCGCTCCGGCGCCGACATCCGCGTGCACCTCGGTGCGCACCGTCGTGCCGGACGGGTCCGACATCGTGAACACGGTCGGCCAGATCTTCTCCCGGTTCCAGTCGTTGACCGCCTGGGCCACCGCACTGTGCATCTCGTCGGGCACCGTGCGTCCCCACGTGCCGAGCACGCTGAGGTCGCTGTGGTTCTCACCGACCAGCCGCAGCTTGAACGGATACCCGTCCCACAGTCCGGTCAGCGACGAGTCCGCCTCCACCCGCACGTGGTAGCCGCGCGCCATGACGATCTCCCGCAGCCGGCGCGGCGTCACCGGCGAGGCATTCTCGGCCCGACGGCGTAGCAGCACACCCGGCCGGCCGGCGTCGCGGTTCGCCGGCCGCATGCGGACCCGCACCTCGGGGACCCGCCGTCGCAGCCGGTCCAGGCGCCGGCGCCACCTCACGGCATCTCCCGTGGCGGCTGCGCGACCGGGTCCGGATACCGCTCCTCGAGTGCCCGCATGATCCGCAGCCCCTGCGCCACGCCTCGTTCGATCAGCCGCATGAGCTGACGGTCGGTCACCCCCATCGACAGCGGTGTCGAGCTCTCCGCCACCACGGACAGGAAGCCGTCGTCCAGCACCCGCACGTAGCACTTGGGTCCGAGATGCTCGCGATTCCATGTGTCGAGCAGCGCGAGGACCTCAGCGAGACGCTCCAGGGCGAGGCGCCGGTGCCACGACCCACGCACCTGCAGCACGGTCTCGTCCTCGCCGAGCAGGTACACGTGGAAGACCGCCTGGGACCACAGCACACCCAGATCGCCGTTCGCGTCCTGGAACAGCGGATACTCCAGGTCGAGCAGTGTCTGCGCCACGCGGGCACGCGTGAGCGGGCCGACGGCGTCGAGGTCGGCCCCGGCGTCGGTCGCCGTCGGGTCACCCCGGCCGTCATCGAACGCACCGGTCCGCGCCATGTCTCGAGACTAGCGGTCCGCACCCCTCGCCCCGCGACCCCCGGACCCGGATACCGTCTGCAGCATGGGTGCGGGAACGGCTGATCAGCACGGACGACCGATCGTCGCGATCGTCGGGATGACCGCCACCGGCAAGTCCGATCTCGCGCTCGACCTCGCCGAGGCGCTCGGCGGACCGGATGCGGTCGAGGTGGTCAACGCCGACGCGATGCAGCTCTACCGCGGCATGGACATCGGCACCGCGAAGGTCCCCCACGCGCAGCGGCGCGGCATCGTGCACCATCAGCTGGACGTCCTCGAAGTCACCGAAGAGGCCTCGGTCGCCGCCTACCAGCGCCACGCCCGGGCCGACCTCGACGCCGTCCGCCGGCGGGGCCGCCTTCCGCTCCTCGTCGGCGGCTCCGCGCTCTACATCCGGGCTGCCCTCGACCGCCTCGAGTTCCCCGGCACCGACCCACAGCTCCGGGCCGAGTTGACCCGCCGCGCAGAGACCGACGGGCCGGACGCGCTGCACGCCGAACTCGCCTCGGCTGACCCCGACGCCGCGGCACGCATCGACCCGCGCAACACCCGGCGCGTCGTCCGCGCGCTGGAGGTTGTCACCCTCACCGGACGCCCGTTCTCCGCGACCCTTCCCGAGCACGTCTACGCCGTCCCTGCGGTGCAGCTCGCCCTGGACGTGCCGCGCGATGAGCTGGACCGCCGCATCGACGAGCGCGCCCGGCGCATGGTCGAGGGCGGACTGCTCGACGAGACCGAGCGACTCCTCGCCGTCGGCCTCGACAGGGGGACCACCGCCTCGCGTGCTGTCGGCTACGCCCAGGCCCGCGACGTGCTCGCCGGGCGCCTCACCGCGGCCGAAGGCATCACCGCCATCGCGCGCGCCACGCGCCAGCTCGCCCGCCGTCAGGAGAAGTGGTTCCGGCGCGATCCGCGCGTGACGTGGCTGCCCGGCGGGGACGGGGCCGGCCCACGCGCGAGCCTCACGGCGGCGCTGCGTACCCTGGGGGAGTCGACGAAAGGAATGCCATGACGTCCTTCGGTGTCCTCACCGGACGGCCCCTGGTGACCGGCCACGGCACCGAGAACGACTTCCTCCTCCTCCCTGACCCGGACGGGGCTGTCGACCCGAGCGCCGCGGAGGTCGCCACCGCGTGCGACCGGCACGCCGGGATCGGCGCCGACGGTCTCATCCGCGTGGTCCGCTCCGACGCACTGCCGGACGGTAGCGCTGCGCTCGCGGCCGATCCCGCGGCGGAATGGTTCATGGACTACCGCAACGCCGACGGCTCGGTCGCCGAGATGTGCGGAAACGGCGTCCGCGTCTTCGTCCACTACCTGCGTGAGTCCGGGCTGGCGGACCTGCCCGACGGCGGAACGATCGTCGTCGGGACCCGCGGCGGCCCACGGCGGGTCACCCGGGTCGGCGAGCAGTACACGGTCGACATGGGGACGTGGTGGCTCCCCTCGGGGGAGGGGGCGGCGCGCGACGGCCACGACGTCGTCGTCGAGATTCCCGGTATCGACGGACCGCGCGGTGGCCTCAGCCTCGCCGTGCCCAACCCGCACACCGTGGTGGCTCTGCCCGACGAGGCCGCGCTCGCCACCGCCCGGTTGAGCCACGACCCGGCCGATGCCCCTCGGTACACGCCGGTCCCGCCGGACGGGACGAACCTCGAGCTCGTCGTCCCGCTCGGCGAGCAGGTCGACGGCGGACACACCGTCGGCGCCGTGCGGATGCGCGTGCTCGAACGCGGCGTCGGTGAGACCCGCTCCTGCGGTACCGGCACCTGCGCGGCCGCGCTCGCGGTTCGGATCTGGGGTGGCGCCGGCTCGCCCGACACCTGGCGCGTGCTGGTGCCCGGTGGCGAGGTTCGCGTTCAGGTCGAGGGCGATCGCGTCCATCTCACCGGACCCGCCGAACTGACGGCCGACGTCACCCTGCGCGGCTGAGCATGCCGGCAGTGCCGGCCGGCGTCACCGCCTCACCGTCAGCACCCGGTATCCCTTGGAGCTCGCGAGACGCTCCACCGCGTATCCCTCGGACTGCAGCCATCGGTGCAGCGAGTCCGCCCCGAGGTTGCGCTGGACCACGAGCTCGGCGCGGCCCGACGGCGCGAGCCGCCCCAGCCACTGCGCCAGCAGCTCGTGCAACGGCCCCTTCCCGATCCGGATCGGGGGGTTCGACCAGATCTCGTCGACACCGCCGGGCGCCGTCTCGTCCAGGTGCGCGAGCGCGTCCTGCGGTGCCAGGACAGTGACGTTGTCCAGGCCGAGCGCAGCGGCATTGCGGGCGGTGAGCTCGCGGGCCCGCGGGTTGACGTCCACGGCCACCACGAAGGCGGACGGTGCCGCCTGTGCCATGGCGAGGGTCACCGGCCCCCATCCGCAGCCCAGGTCCACCAGTGTCCCCGCCTGCGGCGGATCGTCGACGGCGTCCAGCAGAACGCGCGTGCCCACATCCAGCCGGTCGGCGGCGAACACGCCCCTGGCCACCTCCACGGTCACCTCCGCCCCCCGCAGGCGAACCTGCAACGGCCGGGTCTCGGCGGAGGAGACAGGCTCGTCGGAGAAGTAGTGCTGCTGGCCGGTCACGGCCGTCACCGTACCCGGCAGATCCCCTTCAGCCCACGGCAAAGAAGATGGCGCGCCACCATCGCACGTGGGATCCTGGATCGACCGACGAAAGGACACCATGGCACGCACGGACCACGACCTGCCCACCGAACCCGGGGGCGTCTCGCCGGCCGATCGCCAGGCCGCAGAGGACGTGGTCGCGCGGATCCTCGCCCGCTCGGGTGGACTGAACTCCACCGACGGGACCGCGTTGCAAGAGCGCGCCGCCGCCGGATCGGAGGTCGACGGCGAACAGTTCGACCGCGAGGAGCGGGCGGCGCTGCGCCGCGTGGGCGGACTGTCGACCGAGCTCGAGGACGTCACCGAGGTCGAATACCGGCAGTTGCGCCTGGAGCGGGTCGTGCTCGTGGGTCTCTGGAGCGCTGGCAGCAGCGAGGACGCCGAGGTCTCCCTCCGCGAGCTCGCCGCCCTCGCCGAGACAGCGGGTTCGCAGGTGCTCGACGGGTTGCTGCAGCGTCGCGCCACCCCGGATCCCGGAACCTATCTCGGGTCGGGCAAGGCACGGGAACTCGCCGACGTCGTGCGCACCAGCGGCGCCGACACCGTCGTCGTCGACGGCGAGCTCAGCCCGTCCCAGCGCCGCGCCCTGGAGGACATCGTCCAGGTCAAGGTCATCGACCGTACGGCGCTGATCCTCGACATCTTCGCCCAGCACGCGAAGTCCCGGGAGGGCAAGGCGCAGGTCGAGCTCGCCCAGCTCGAGTACCTCCTGCCGCGGTTGCGCGGCTGGGGCGAGTCGATGTCGCGACAGGCCGGTGGTCGTGTCGCGGGCGGCGCCGGCATCGGCTCCCGGGGACCTGGTGAGACGAAGATCGAGCTGGACCGCCGCCGCATCCGCACCCGCATGGGGCGACTGCGCCGCCAGATCCAGCAGATGGCGCCTGCCCGGACCACCAAGCGCGGCGCGCGACGCCATCACCGCATCCCGTCCGTCGCCATCGTCGGGTACACGAACGCCGGCAAGTCCTCGCTGCTCAACCGGCTCACCGGTGCAGGCGTCCTCGTCGAGAACGCCCTGTTCGCCACGTTGGATCCCACGGTCCGCCGGGCGTCGACCCCCGACGGTCGCATCTACACACTCGCCGACACCGTCGGCTTCGTCCGCTCCCTGCCCACCGAGCTCGTCGAGGCGTTCCGCTCCACCCTCGAGGAGGCGGCCGACGCCGATCTGCTGCTGCACGTCGTCGACGCCTCTCATCCCGATCCGGAGGGCCAGGTGACGGCCGTGCGCCGGGTCGTGGCCGACCTGCCCGGCGGCACGGACCTCCCCGAGCTGATCGTCCTCAACAAGGCCGACCTCGCGGCGGCTGAGGACGTGGTGGCTCTGCGGACCCGCTATCCGGACGCCGTCGCGGTCTCCGCGCGGACCGGCGCGGGTGTCGAGGAGCTGGCCCGCCGGGTCGCGGACATGCTGCCCCGGCCGGCCGAGGAGGTCGACGTCGTGGTGCCGTACTCGCGCGGCGACCTGGTCTCCCGGGCGCACTCGTCCGGTGAGGTCGTCGCCGAGCACTTCGGCGACGACGGCACGCACCTGCGGGCCCGGGTCGACGCCGAGCTCGCCGCGGCGCTGCGGGACGTCGACCGGCACGCCTCCGCCCCCTCCGCGTCCTGAGATGGCCGGCGAGGACATCGGCGGCATCCTTGCCGACGCCGTCGAAGCGGTGGGGGGTGCGCCGCGAGAAGGCCAGCAACGCATGGCCGGTGCCGTCGCCGAGGCGTTGCGCGAGGACAACCATCTGCTCGTGCAGGCCGGAACGGGTACCGGGAAGTCGCTGGCCTACCTCGTCCCGGTCCTGACGGACGCGGTGACCACAGGACGTCGGGCCGTGATCTCGACCGCGACGCTGGCTCTGCAGCGTCAGGTCCTGACTCACGACGCCCCGATCGTCGCCGAGGCCGTCCGTGGCCGGACCGGTGCCCGCCCCGACGTCGCGCTGCTCAAGGGCTGGAACAACTACCTGTGCAAGCACAAGGTCGCCGGTGGTTACCCGGCCGACGAGGAACCGGGACTCTTCGAGGTCTCGGCGGCCACCGGCACCGACGCGGCGGACCCCGCAGCCGCCGGGCGGCACGGGAGCCTCGGGGACGAGGTGATGCGGCTGCGCGCCTGGGCGGAGGAGACCGACACCGGTGACCGTGACGACCTCGTCCCCGGCGTGAGCGAACGGGCCTGGCGACAGGTCTCGGTCACCAAGCTCGAATGCCTCGGCGGCAGATGCCCCATGCTCGAGGAGTGCTTCCCCGAGGCGGCGCGCCGCGCCGCGCACGAGGCCGACGTGGTGGTGACCAACCACGCCATGCTCGGGATCGCCGCATCCGGCTCGCCGCACGTCCTGCCCGAGCACGACGTCCTGGTGGTCGACGAGGCCCACGATCTCGCCGACCGTGTCACCAGCCAGGCCACGAATGAGCTCAGCGCCGGCATCGTCGAGCGCACGACCAGGCTCGCCCGCAGCCACCTGGCGGGCGAACCGACCGCCGTCGAGAACCTCGAGGCGGCGGCCGCCGCACTCCGGAGCCGTCTGGAGGTCGTCTCGGACGGGCGCCTGCCGGCGGGACTACCCGCCGAACTGCGGGACGCGGTGGTGCTGCTGGAGGCCGGGACGCGCGCCGCGATGACGGCCCTGAAGCCGGAGGGCGGTTCACCCGGCGACGAGGCGGGGGCACTGGCCACGGCACGGTCGGCGATGCTCGCGCTGCACGAGGTCGCCGAACGTCTGCTCGGCGACGCTATCGAGCAGCGGCGGGACGTGCTGTGGTGCGAACGCCCCCGTGGAGGGCTGGAGCAGCCCCGGCTGCGTATCGCCCCGTTGGACGTGGCCGGACCTGTCGCCACCACACTGCTGGCCGGCCGCACCGCGGTCCTGACCTCGGCCACCCTTGCGCTCGGCGGCTCGTTCGACCCGATGGCCCGGTCGCTGGGCCTCACCCTGGACGAGGACAGCACCTGGACGGGGCTCGACGTGGGCTCACCGTTCGACTACCCGCGACAAGGGATCCTCTACGTCGCACGCAGCCTTCCCCAACCGGGGCGAGATGGGCCGAGCGAGGAGGTCCTCGACGAGATCGTCGACCTCGTCCGTGCCGCCGGTGGCGCGACCCTCGGCCTGTTCTCCTCCCGGCGGGCCGCCGAGGCCGCGACCGAGCGGCTCCGCGCCGTGCTCGAGACGCCGGTGCTCTGCCAGGGCGAGGATCAGCTCCCGACCCTGGTGCACGCTTTCGCGGCGGACGAGCCGACCAGCCTGATGGGCACGCTGTCCCTGTGGCAGGGCGTCGACGTGCCGGGCCCGACCTGCCGGCTCGTCATCATCGACCGGATCCCGTTCCCGCGACCCGACGACCCGGTCCGGTCGGCCCGATCAGAGGCGGTCGCCTCCGCCGGTGGTAACGGGTTCATGTCGGTCGCCGCTTCGCATGCCGCGTTGCTGCTCGCCCAGGGAGCGGGCCGACTGGTGCGGACCACCCGGGACCGGGGCGTCGTGGCGGTCCTCGACCCACGGTTGGCGACCGCCCGGTACGGCACCTTCCTCACCCGCTCCCTGCCACCGTTGTGGCGAACCCACGACGGCGAGGTCACCCGCTCCGCCTTGCGCCGGCTCGCCGCGGAGGAGGCACAGCCCTCGCGGGCGGCGGCGGGAGCGCCGTAGGCTGACGGTGCCGGCGTCCGGCCGGCGCCACGACGTCTCGGAGCTGCCGTGAACGAGCCGGTCGAACAGGACGAGTCGGTATCCACCTCACCCGCCGGACACGGCCGGCGTAGCAAGGTCGCTGTCGTCGGTGCCGGGGCCGTCGGTTCCACGCTGGCCTACGCCTGCACGTTGCGCGGGTCCGCGCGCGAGGTGGCCCTCTTCGACCAGGACGACGCCAAGGTCCGTGCCCAGGCACTCGACATCGCCCACGGGATCGCGTTCACGCCGATGGGCACCGTGCGCGGCTCGTCCGAGGTCGAGGTCTGCGCCGGCGCCGACATCGTCGTCGTCACGGCGGGTGCGAAGCAGAAGCCCGGTCAGTCGCGGCTCGATCTCGCCGGAGCGACGATCGACATCATGCGGGACCTGCTGCCGCGCCTCGTGGCGGTGGCACCGCACGCCACGTACATCATGGTGGCCAACCCGGTCGACGTCGTTACCTACGCCGGGCTGCGGATCTCCGGCATTCCCGCACACCGGTTCTTCGGGTCCGGAACGGTCCTGGACACCTCTCGCCTGCGGTACCTCGTGGCCCGCGAGTGCGGCGTCGCGGTTCAGAACGTCCACGCCTACATCGTCGGCGAGCACGGCGACTCGGAGATCCCGTTGTGGCACTCGGCCATGATCGGTGCCGTGCCGCTCCTGGAGTGGGCCAGCCGATCCGGGTCCGACCACGTGCTCGACGCCGCCGCCCGCGAGGCGATCGCCCGGGACGTCGTCTCCTCCGCGTACCAGATCATCGCGGGTAAGGGAGCGACGAACTTCGCCGTGGGGGTAGCGGTCGCGCGCATCATCGAAGCCGTGCTCCGCGACGAGCACCGCGTCCTGTCTGTCTCGACCGAGTTGCACGACTACCTCGGGATCGGCGACGTCTGCCTGTCCGTGCCCTGCGTCGTCGGGTGGCGAGGCGTGGGGCGTCAGCTCGTCCCGGAGGTATCGGCCGACGAGCTGGAAGGCCTGCGCGCAAGCGCGGAGCAGGTCCGCGCGGTGGCACGCCGATTCGGGCTGTGACGAACTACAGGCTGCGTAACACGGTCACCACGCGCCCGAGCACCTGGGCATGGTCGCCGGGGATGGGAGCGAAGTCCGGGTTCTGCGGTAACAGCCAGACGTGACCGTCCTTGCGCTGGAACGTCTTGACGGTCGCCTCGCCGTCGATCATCGCCGCCACGATCTCGCCGTTCTCGGCCACGTTCTGCCGGCGAACGACGACCCAGTCGCCGTCGCAGATCGCGGCGTCGACCATGGACGCGCCGACCACCCGCAGGAGGAACAGCTCACCGTCGCCGACGAGCTGACGGGGGAGTGCGAAGACGTCCTCGACCTCCTGCTCGGCCAGGATCGGCCCGCCGGCCGCGACGCGCCCGACCACCGGCACGAACGTCGGTGACGGCGCAGCACCGCCCTGCTCGGCGAGCGAAGCGGCGGCCTCGCCGAGGCTGACGACCGTCCCGTCCTGGACCACCTCCATGGCGCGGGGCCGGTTCGGGTCCCGACGCAGGTACCCCTTACGCTCCAGCGCTCCGAGCTGGTGCTTGACCGAGGACGGACTGGTCAGGCCGACCGCCTCACCGATCTCGCGCATGCTCGGCGGGTATCCGCGGGTCGCGACGGCGTCGCGGATCGTGGCCAGCACCAGGCGTTGCCGCTCGGTGAGGTCCTCGGGCTCGGACGGCCCGCCGCTGGCGTTCGGCTGCCTCTCGATGCTCACGGCGGCGGTCCCTTCGTCGGTCGGTCGCCCTCCGGTGCGATTGCCCGGGAGTGGCCGTGTCAGTGGTCGGTGATCTGCTGTCGGGCATCAGCGTAGGAGGACCGGTGACACATATCAAACAGCTGTTCGACGGCGTGTCGATGGAGTCACGGGCCATCGCCGCCTCGACAGATGTCGGTGCCTGGCCCTACTCTGCAACAGACGTTCGACGAACATGCGTTCGACACACGATCGGAGACCCGACATGAGCGCCCTGACCGTTCACCCGGCGGCCACGCCGGCCGGTCCCGCGGCCGGATCGCACCGCGGGCGGCGTACGCGTCACCTGCAGCTGGTCGGCCCCGACTTCGTCGCGCCGGCGCCGGCGCGCGCACCGCAGGAGGTGGCCGCGTCCCGGCCGGCGCCAACCGGCACTCGCGCGCCTCTGCCTGCACGCGCCACGCAGACCGGTCCGTTGCGCCTGACGCGGCGGGGGCGGCGCGTCCTCGCCGCCAGCGCGTTCCTGTGCGCAGCGGTGTTCTCGGTTGCCGCGGGAACCTGGGCCGGCCAGGCCACCGGTGCGACCGCCCCGGTGGAGACGACCACCGTGACCGTGGGGCCGGGCGAGAGCCTCTGGTCGGTGGCCGAGGCCGTGGCGGTGCCGGGAGCGGACGTGCGAGAGGTGGTCACTCAGATCGTTGGACTCAACGGCCTCGAGTCGACCGACGTGCGCGTGGGCCAGCAGCTCGAGGTGCCGCAGGGCTGATCTCAGTTGCGCCGCCACCGTGGCCCGACCTACCGTGCCTCAGGCGTCCGCGCGGTCGGGGACCGCCCGCCCCGGAACCTCCGGGCGCGGCGACGCCCGCCGTTCGCAGGGAGGAGCCCGTCGGTGAACTGTCCGTTCTGTCGCCGTGCCGACACACGCGTGGTGGACTCGCGCACGGCGGACGACGGCTCCGTGATCCGCCGGCGACGGCAGTGCCCCGAGTGCGGGCGGCGTTTCAGCACCGTCGAGAGCGCGAGCCTGAGCGTGCTCAAGCGCTCCGGTGCCACAGAGCCGTTCAGCCGGGACAAGGTGATCGCGGGTGTCCGCAAGGCGTGCCAGGGGCGCCCGGTCTCCGGCGACGATCTCGCGCTGCTCGCTCAGCAGGTGGAGGAGACGGTGCGGGCCACCGGCGCGGCCCAGGTCGAGGCCGACGAGATCGGCCGCGCCATCCTCGAGCCGTTGCGTCGCCTCGACGAGATCGCCTATCTCCGCTTCGCCAGCGTCTACTCGGCCTTCACCAGCCTCGAGGACTTCGAGGAGGCGATCGCCCGGCTGCGCGCCGATCAGGCTGATCGCACCGGCGTCGCCGCGTTCGGCGTGACGGACTCGGCGACGGAGAATGAGCGGGAGGGCTCCACGGGGCCTGACACCGGGCCCCCGGGCTCGGCTAGGCTGGGAGACGCCGAGCGGGCCGAGGACGAGGCCCCGGCACACTGACCGCCGTCGGTGGAGGCGGAGGGGAAGCCGCCTCCACCGACGGCTCCGCCGCTGCCGTGCTCACAGGTCCGAGGACCGCGGAGCCCAGATGTTGACCCCGGCGTCATCCATGCCCAGCCGGTCGATGGCCTCGAGCTCCTCCGCGGAGAACTCCAGGTTCTCCAGCGCGGCGACCGAGTCCTCGAGTTGCCGCACGCTCGACGCCCCCACGAGGGCCGTGGACACCCGCGGGTCGCGCAGGACCCAGGCGATCGCCATCTGGGCCAGCGATTGCCCGCGGCCCGAGGCGACCTCGTTCAGACCGCGGACGCGTTCGACGAGGTCGGGCGTGAGCATGTCGCGCTTGAACGAACCGTCCTGGGCCGCGCGCGACCCTTCCGGGATCCCGCCAAGGTACTTGTCGGTGAGCAGTCCCTGAGCGAGCGGTGAGAAGACGACGGCTCCGAGACCGGACTCGCCCAGTACGTCCAGCACGCTCTCGCCGGTGTCCGAACGGTCCTCGATCCAGCGGTTGACGATGGAGTAGGACGGCTGGTGGACGAGGAGGTCAAGGCCGATCGACTCGGCCACGGCGAGTGCTTCGCGGGTCCGACGTGCCGAGTAGGACGAGATCCCCGCGTAGAGCGCCCGCCCCGAATCCACGGCCGTCTTCAGCGCGCCGAGGGTCTCGCGCAACGGGGTGGTCGGGTCGAACCGGTGCGAGTAGAAGATGTCGACGTACGGCAGGCCGAGCCGCTCGAGCGACTGGTCCAGCGAAGCGAGCAGGTACTTGCGGGACCCACCGTCGCCGTACGGGCCCGGCCACATCGTGTACCCGGCCTTGGTCGAGATGACCAGCTCGTCGCGCAGGCCCGGAAGATCCTCGGCGAGCATCCGCCCGAAGCTCTTCTCCGCCGCTCCCGGCGGGGGGCCGTAGTTGTTGGCCAGGTCGATGTGCGTGATGCCGAGCTCGACGGCACGCGTGACGATCTCGCGCTGCGTGCTCGCCGGGGTCGTCTCGCCGAAGTTCTGCCACAGGCCCAGCGCGACGGCCGGCAGATCCAGACCGCTCCGGCCGCACCGGCGGAAGGTCATCGTCTCGTATCCCGGTTGCGGTGCCATCAGCGCTCCTCGCCGTCGGTGGCCTCCTGCACGCCCGGCCGCGTCATCACCCGCAGCCGCACCGTGTCTTCCATCTCACTGACGGCCGCGACCGCCTCGCGCGGCAGCTCGGAGCCGATGTCGGTCACGACGTAACCGATCTCCCCGAGCGTGCCGAGGATCTGGCCCTCGATGTTGGCGCCGTGCTCGGCGAAGGTCTGGTTGACCAGGGCGAGCACGCCGGGCGTGTTCCGGTGCACGAACCCGACACGGTAGCGCGCGGCGGCCGACGGCGGCAGGGTCAGGCGGGGCAGGTTCACCGACAGGTCGGTCGACCCGGAACGCTGATAGGCGGCCAGCTTCCCCGCCACGAAGTGCCCGATGTTCTCCTGCGCCTCCTGCGTCGAACCCCCCACGTGCGGGGTGAGGATGACGTTGGGCAGATTGCGCAGCTCCGACTCGAACGGCTCGCCGTTCCGGCGTGGCTCGTTCGGGAACACGTCGACGGCTGCGCCGGCGATCGAGCCGTCGAGGATCTTCTCCCGCAGCGCGCCGTAGTCGACGAGGAAGCCGCGCGAGAGGTTGAGGAAGATCGCGCCGTGCTTCATCTGCTCGAACTTCTCGCGTCCGAACATCCCGGCGTTGCCCGGGCGTCCGTCGACGTGCAGGGTGACCACATCGGCCACGGCGAGCAGCTCGCTGAGCGAGCCCATCCGGTGCGCATTACCGAGCGCGAGCTTCTCGGCGGTGTCGTAGAAGACCACGCGCATGCCGAGGGCCTCGGCCACGACGGACAGCTGCGTGCCGATGTTGCCGTACCCGATGATCCCGAGGGTGCGGCCGCGGACCTCATGCGAGCCCGAGGCCGTCTTGTCCCACGTCCCGGAGTGCAGCGCCTTGTCGCGCACCGTCAGGCGCCGGGTCAGGGCGATGACCTCCGCCACCGCGAGCTCGACGACCGAGCGGGTGTTGGAGAACGGGGCGTTGAACACCGCGATGCCTCGCCGCGCCGCGGCACGCAGGTCGATCTGATTCGTTCCGATGCAGAAGGCCCCGATCGCCGTGAGATTGGGATGCGCCTCGATGACGCGTTCGGTCACCTGGGTGCCGGACCGGATTCCGAGAATGTCGACGCCGTCCAGGGCCTCGATGAGCTCGTCCTCGTCGAGCGCTCCCGGGTGTCGGGACACCTCGAGGCCCGCCCGCGACAGGATGGGATCGGCGTTGGTGTGCGGATTCTCGAGGAGCAGAGCGCGTGGAGCCACGGAGCCCATCTCAGCCTTCTCCGTCGACGGCATCAAGTTCGTCCACCACGCGGTCACCCGCGTGCACGACGTGCAGCCGGCGCGTCGGGCGGGTCATCGCCACGTAGAGGTCGCCGGTCCCGCCGGCGAGCACCGCGTCCGGGAAGAGCAGGACGACGACGTCGTACTCGAGCCCCTTGGCCTCGACGGGCGTGACCACCGCGACTCGTGCCGAGAGCGGATCCTCACGTTCGGTGCGCAGCGCGTCGCGCGTGCCGGGGTGGGTACGCAGGGCCGTCACGACCGCGGCGCGGTGCTCGGCGGGCACGATGACTGCGAGTCGGCCGGCGGCCGCACCGGCCTCGGTGTCGAGCCGCTCCAGTTCGCGGGCCACCACATCGGCGGACCCGGCCGCCGGGTCCGCGACCGACGTCGCGGTCAGCGCATCCGGCAGGTCTCGGGCCGCGTTCACCGGATATGCGGGTGCGGCGTCGAGCCGCGACATCACGCGGGTCGCGGCGTCCATCACCTGCGCGGGGGTTCGGTAGCTGATGGTGAGCACGGCCTCGCGGACGTGCTCACCGGCGGCCGTGCCGAGCACGTCCGCCCACTGCGCGGCTGGGCGGTGCCCGCTGCGCTGGGCGAGGTCGCCGACGACGGTCATCGACCGGGACGGGCACCGGCGCAGCAGCGCCCGCCACGCCATGGGTGAGAGCTCCTGCGCCTCGTCCACGACGACGTGCCCGTAGGTCCACGTGCGGTCCTCCGCCGCGCGCTCCGCCGTCGTCAGCCGGGAGCCGGTCGAGTGGAACCGCTCGGCGAGGATCTCGGGTGTGATCAGCCCGTCACCGAGGTCCTGGGCGGAGATCGCCTCGGCGGCGAACTCGACCTCGGCCGCGCGTCTGCGCCGGTCCTCGGCCTCGGCCCGCGCGGCAGCGGCGCCTTCGTGCGGTCCCAAGAGTTCGGCGAGCTCGTCGAGCAGCGGCACGTCGGCGACTGTCCACTGCGAGCCCTGCTCACGCTCCAGCAGCGCGCGGTCCTCGCGGGACAGGCCTCGGCCGTGGCGGGCGAGCAACTCGGGCCGGGCGTAGAGCTTCTCCAGCAGACCGTGCGGTGTGGTCGGCATCCAGCACAGGTTCACCGCACGGCGCACGTCCCGCGCCGTGCGCACGTCCTCGTACAGCCAGCCACGATCGTCCTCGTCCCGTTCGCCACCACGGGCCTGGGTGTACTCGCGGACCAGGTCGTCCAGGACGGCGAGGGCGAACGTCTCGCGTGCCTGGTTGTGCGGCAGCCCGGTGCGCCGCGCCCGCCCCATGGCCGCGCGGACGTCCTCGGGCCTGAGGTGCACCGTCACGCCCTCGACGTCGAGTTCCTGGACCGCGTCGGGCACACGCTGCAGCCCGCGTACCGCCCGGGCCAGCACCTGCGCCATGACCGGACGGCCCTTCACCTCGGCGACCTCGGCGGGTTCGGTCGCCCGCGCCGTCGTCCCGGGCAGGAGCTCGGCCATCGTGGTGGCGACGACATCCGTCTCGCCGAGCGAGGGCAGCACCTGCTCGATATACCGGAGGAAGACGCGTGACGGGCCGACCAGCAGCACGCCCGAGCGTTCGAGCCGTTCGCGGTGGGCGTAGAGGAGGTAGGCGGCGCGGTGCAACGCGACCGCGGTCTTCCCCGTGCCGGGACCGCCCTGGACCACGAGCACGCCGTCGAGCGGAGAGCGGATGACGGCGTCCTGCTCGGCCTGGATCGTGGCGACGATGTCAGTCATCCGGCCCTCACGGGCAGCGGACATGGCGGCGAAGAGCGCGCCCTCGCCGGTGAGTCCGTCACTGACCTCGTCCACCCGGTCGGAGTCGAGCAGTTCGTCCTCGACGCTGACCACCTCACGCCCGCGGGTCATCAGATGGCGCCGGCGGACCACCCCGGCCGGGTGGGCTGCCGTGGCCTGGTAGAAGGGCTGTGCACTCGGCGCCCGCCAGTCCACCAGGAGCTGGCTGCGCTCCTCGTCGGACATCCCGATCCGACCGACGTACCGCGGCTCCGTCTCGTCACGCAGATCGAGGCGGCCGAAGACCAGCCGGTTCTCCACCATCTCCAGGCGGGCGAGGGTGTCCTCGTAGTGCGCGGCGAACGCATCCCGCTCGGAGCGGTTCTGATGCGTCCCGACCGCACCGGTCCTTCGCACGGCGGACAGGCGCCGGCGGTAGGCCTCGCGCAACTCGTCGAGACGGGCGTACACGAGGTCCAGGCGCCGCTGCTCCTGGGCGACGGCAGCGGTGAGGGTGGCCGCGGACGCGGCCTGCTGCTCGGGCGTGAAGGCCTCTCCTGGCACGCGCGCTCCTCAGTTCCAGGCGGTGCCGCGCTGGCACACGGCCCACCATTATTGCCCGCACGAGCCGTCCCTGTGGTCACTGCCTGCGAGACGGCGCACACGCAGTCCGGACTCCGGGCGCGCGGGCGGCGGCCGTGGAATGATCCCTGACGCCGGAGCGTTCACGTCATCAGCAACAGACCGAACGAGCACACGGAAGGAGAGGCGCACGTGCGCGATCCCCGGGACCTCTACACCGTGAACGAGGGTGCCCAGCGGCACTCCGACGTTCCGGTCCTCGTGCATGCCCTCCGCGGTTCCCTCGACGCCGGGCACGCGGGTGAGATGGTCGCCCGCCACCTGCTCTCGACCATGCCGTCCGAGCGCGTGGCGACCTTCGACGCCGACGAACTCGTCGACTACCGGTCGCGGCGGCCGGCGCTGACGTTCGAGGACTGGCGATTCACGGACTACGACGAACCCGTCGTCGCGCTGGACCTCCTGCGCGGCCCCGACGGCGAGCAACTGCTGCTCCTGCACGGTCCGGAGCCGGACCTCCAGTGGGATCGGTTCACCACCGCCGTGATCGAGCTCATTGAACAGCTCGGGGTCGAGCGGACGATCGGCGTGCACGGGATCCCCATGGCCGTCCCGCACACCCGTCCGATCTCGGTGACCGCGCACGCCACGAGGGACGAGCTCATCGACCCCCAGCGTCACCTCATGGGCCGGCTCCAGGTGCCGGGTAACGTTGCGGGCCTGCTCGAACTTCGCCTGGGCAAGGCGGGGCACGACGCCCTCGGTTTCGCGGCCAACGTGCCGCACTACCTCGCCCAGTCGGAATACCCGCAGGCCGCTCTCGCCCTGGTCCGACAGATCGCCGGCAGCACTGGGCTGTCCCTGCCGCTCGAGGAGCTCGAGTCCGCCGCCGCGCAGACCGCGGGTGAGATCGAGTCCCAGGTCGCTCAGTCGGCCGAGGTCGGTGCCGTGGTGCGCGCCCTCGAGCAGCAGTACGACGCCTTCATGGAGTCGGCCGCACAGCCCGGCCAGACCACCCTGGTCGCCGAGCCCGCGCTGCCGAGCGCGGACGAGATCGGGGCCGAGCTCGAACAGTTCCTCGCCGGGCTCGGCGAGGACGGCGAGAACGGTGACTCCGGCGCCCCCGGAGAGACGGGCGAGCCCGAGAACCGCAGCTGACCTCCACCCGGCCCGATGAGCCGGTGACCGGGCGGGCCTGCGGCGCCTGGGAGAATCGCACGCGTGTCACCGTTCCAGGCTCCTGCTCCCCGGCGGGCCGCGCTGACGGTGTGGGCCGCGGGCCTCTTCGCCTACGTGGTGGCGGTGGCCTCGCGAACCTCGTTCGGCGTCGCCGGACTCCCGGCGACGGAGCGGTTCGAGATCTCCGCGGCCGTCCTGTCCCTGTTCCCGGTCCTGCAGCTTGCGGTCTACGCGGGCGCTCAGGTACCGGTCGGGATGGTTCTGGACCGGGTCGGCAGCCGCGCCATGCTGGCCGGTGGGGGCGCGGTCCTCGCCCTGGCCCACCTGGCGCTCGCCCTGGCCGAGACATTGCCGGCTGCACTCGCGGCCCGCGTCCTCGTCGGCCTCGGCGACGCCGCGATGTTCGTGCCCGTGATGCGGCTGCTGCCCGCCTGGTTCCCGGTCAGCCGGGTGCCGCTCCTGACCCAGGTCACCGGCCTGGTGGGGCAGGTCGGTCAGCTCATCTCGGCCGTGCCGTTCCTCGCGGTCCTGCTCGACCGCGGGTGGACCACCGCCTTCGGAGCGTTGGCGGCGCTGGCCGCCCTGACCGTGCCCGTGACCCTGCTGCTGGTCCGTAATCAACCGCGCCCCGTTGTCGCAGTCCCCGCCAGGTCCGTTCCGGCGCGGGTACCGGTCGCAGCCGTGCTGGCCGAGCCCGGCGCCTGGCTCGGCTTCTTCACCCATTTCGTCTGCCTGTTCCCGGCGAACACGTTCCTGCTGCTGTGGGGTGTGCCGTTCCTCACGGACGGCCAGGGAGTCTCGGCCGAGGCCGCCAGCCTGCTGCTCAGTCTGACCGCGATGACCGGCGTCGTCACCGGGCCGCTGACCGGCGTGCTGTCCGCGCGGCACCCGCTGCGCCGGTCCTGGATGGTGATCGGCGTCGTCGCCCTGGTCGCGGCCACGTGGGCGAGCGTGCTCGCTCTGCCGGGCCCGCGACCGCTGTGGCATCTGGTGATCCTCGCGGTCGCGCTCGGTGCCACGATGTCGGTCGCCGCCGTCGGCTTCGACGTCGCCCGTCAGTTCGTGCCGCCGGGACGGTTGGGCATGGCGACCGGCATGGTCAACGTCGGCGGGTTCAGCGCCTCACTGCTGTCGATCTTCCTGGTCGGCGCCGTCCTCGACCTCGTCAGCGCCGGCCGATCGCCCGGGCTGGCCGACTACCGGGTCGCGTTGGGAACCCAGGTGGTGCTGTGGGCCGTGGGCTTGACCGGTCTGCTCATCCTGCGCCCGCGGGCCCGTCGGCGACTGGCCGAGACCCAGGGGGTCGTCGTTCCGCCGGTGCGGCAGGTGATCGCCCGCATGCGGCGGGGGAGCACACAGGGTGAGACACATCCCTAGCACCGGCCGGTGATGTCTGCCATGCTTGAGGTGTTGCATCTGCGTTTCCCTGACGTGCGGTCCGGGGCCCACGGGCCCCACGGGTGCCGGCCCCCGGTCGGGACCCGGGCAAGGAAGTGGGACGAGGTATTGCGGCGAGAAGCGGTCGGGCACAGTGTCCGGCCACCAACGTCCCGGAAGGACAGCACATGGCACAGGGAACCGTGAAGTGGTTCAACGCTGAGAAGGGCTACGGCTTCATCGAGCAGGACGGGGGCAACGCTCCCGACGTGTTCGTCCACTACAGCGCGATCCAGGCTGACGGCTACCGCTCGCTCGAGGACGCCCAGCGTGTCGAGTTCGAGATCACGCAGGGCCCGAAGGGCCCGCAGGCGGAGAGCGTCCGCGCGATCTGATCGTGACGCCGCCCCACGGGCGGCATCGGCGAGGGCCCGCACCCACTGAGGGTGCGGGCCCTCAGTCGTCCCGGGCCGGGACGCGGGTCCCCCGGAATTCGTCGACGTCGCGTCCTGTGAGCAGCCGGACGGGCAGGGGGAGGCGGCGCAGGTCGCGTCCGAGCGCCGTGCCGGGGAACGGTGCGTCGGAGGCGGCCAGCACGACGTTGCCGTACCTGCGTCCGCGCAGGATCGCCGGATCGGCGAGGACCACCACGTGCCCGAACAGTTCCTGCAGTGTGGCGACTTCAACCCGGGCCTGGTGCAGCGGTGGACGGTCGGTGAGGTTGACGAGATAGAGCCCGCCGTCGGCGAGCACCCGGCGCACGGCCTCGCCGGCCTCCAGCGTGCGGAGGTGCTGAGGGATGTCGCCGCCGTCGAAGACATCACGCACCACGACGTCCCAGGACTGCGGCCGGAGGCCCTCGGTCACCGCACGCGCGTCGCCCGCACGGATCCGCAGCCGGGGGGAGCGGGGAAGGTCGAACCAGTCCCGCACCAGGGTGGCCAGCGCCTCGTCCAGCTCGACGGCGAGCTGGGTCGACCTCGGGCGCTCGGCGGCCAGGGCGCGCGCGAAGGCGCACCCGGCACCCCCGAGGTGGAGCACGCGGAGCGGCCCGGGCGGGGCCATCAGGTCCACGATCACCCGCATCTGCTGCATGTACTCGAACTCGAGCGCCGTCGGGTCCGCCAGGTCCAGGTGAGAGCTCTCCGCCCCCGAGAGGAACAACGTCACCCGATGCGGGGCCCCGGGTTCGGGGACGACCTCAGCGGTGCCCAGTGACGTCGGCACGGGCCCGTCGGGGAGCTTGTCCAGCCATGTCGGTGGGGCCTGGGATGCTCGGCGTCGGCGGCTCACCGGACAACTGTAGGGCCGCTAGGCTGGTGGCCCCGCGACCGGCTCCGGGCGCCGACTCGGCGAGGAGAACGACGATGAGCAGATCCCCGCGAAGTGCGGCGGCCCGCCGGTCCTGGGGTGAGGACGACAGCGGGTGCACGGTGTTGCACGTCGACATGGACGCCTTCTTCGTCTCCGTCGAGCTACTCGACCACCCCGAGTTGCGTGGCCGGCCGGTCATCGTGGGCGGGCAGCGCCGCGGAGTGGTCGCGGCGGCGAGCTACGAGGCGCGGGAGTTCGGCGTGCACAGCGCCATGCCGGCCACGCGCGCCCGGGCGCTGTGCCCCCAGGCCGTGGTTCTCCCTGGCCGGCACGACCGGTACCGGGAGGTCTCCCGTGAGGTGATGGCCGTCCTCGCCGAGGTCACCCCGGAGCTGGAGCAGGTCAGCATCGACGAGGCTTTCCTCGACGTCGCCGGGGCGATCCGGCGGATGGGGAGCCCGACGGCCATCGCCCGATGGATCCGCCGTGAGGTGCGCCGCCGCACCGGCGTGCCGGCCTCGGTCGGGGTGGCCGGGAGCAAGCACGTGGCCAAACTGGCCTCGACACACGCCAAGCCCGACGGGTTGCTGCTGGTCCCGCTCGAGGCGACGGTGCCGTTCCTGCACGCGCTCCCGGTCGGGGCGCTGTGGGGCGTGGGGGAGAAGTCCGGGGAGATCCTCGATCGGCACGGCATCGAGACGGTCGAACAGCTCGCCCACACCCCGTTGCCGCAGCTGCACCGGATCCTCGGCGTCGCCGCCGGCCAGCGACTCCACGAGCTGGCATGGGGCCACGACGAGCGAAAGGTCAGTGCCGCCCACACCGAGAAGTCGGTCGGGACGGAGTCGACGTTCGGCGAGGACATCACCGATCGGCGGGCGCTGGAGCGGGTCCTGCTCCGGCAGGCGCACGAGTGCGCGGCGCGGTTGCGGGCCGGCCGTGTCTTTGCCGGACGGGTGGCGATCAAGGTGCGGCACGCCGACTTCACGACGCTGTCCCGTTCGCACACCCTGCCGGCGCCGACCGATCTCGCTCAGGACCTCTACGCGGCCGGCCGTGACCTCCTGGCCGGTGTGGAGATCCCGGCGGCCGGCGTCCGCCTGCTCGGTCTGCGCGCCGAACGTCTCGCCGACGGTGGTGTGGGCATCCAGCCGGCGCTGGACGAGGATCCGCACCGGGCACAGGCCGAGCGCGCCATGGACGGGGTGCGCGCCCGGTTCGGCTCACGCGGTGTGCTTCCGGCCACGTTGTTGCCCACTGGTGACCAGCGGCATCGTCGCTCGACTACCGCGACGAACCGAGGCGACATATCCTGATATCTACACCGCCGGAAACAGGTGGAACGGCGCGAGACTGGAGGTCCGATGCCTCTCTCAGAGTACGAGCAGCGCATGCTCCAACAGATGGAGCAGCAGCTGCGCTCGGACGACCCCAAGCTCGCGAACACGCTGGCGGACAAGCCGCGTCCCTCGGTTCGGCGTCTCGTGCTGGGGATCGTCCTGTTCCTCGCCGGTCTGGGCGGCCTCGTCGGCGGCGTGGCGACCGAGTTCGTCTGGCTCGGTGTGCTCGGCTTCGTCGCCATGCTCGCGGGCGTGCTCCTGGCGATCTCCGGACCCCGCAACGGGCGGCCGGCCCAGCGCAAGCGTGGCGGCTCGGCACCGTCGTCAGGCGGCTTCATGCAGCGCCAGGAAGAGAAGTGGCAGCGTCGCAACGAGGACCGCGGTCGCTGACCATCTGAGCGAACCACCCATACGAAGCCCACGGCCGTCAGGTCGTGGGCTTCGCGTTGAGCCCCGACCGGCCATCCGCTCCACATCCCACCACGGCATCTGTGCGGCGGTGCCCGCCTGAGGTCGCGCGTGGGTTCCCCCACTTCGCTCCACGCGGTACTCGACCGGCCCCCCACTTCGCTCCACCGAGGTTGCCGTCGACCGCGGTGGCGCTCCGATTCCCGCGCCCACCGGTGATGAAGCCGGCGCCCGTTCGCCGCTGGTGCGGTGGAGGCGGCGAGCCGGCCGCTGAATTCCCTCCACCCTCCACCACCGTTGCTGATCTGCGCTTTCGAGGGAACTCGCCAGCGATTCGCGCGTTGTACCAGTGCGTAGGGGAGGAAAGTGGAGTAATGTGGTGCATGCCGGAGTGGCGACGAGCAGGAGGGGAGGTGCCGATGTGTTCCTGGGGACGTACGAACCCCGTCTGGACGACAAGGGGCGCCTCATCCTCCCGGCCAAGTTCCGCGACCAGCTCGCTGCCGGTGTCGTTCTCACCCGCGGGCAGGAGCGGTGCCTGTACGCCTTCCCGATGCGGGAGTTCGAGGAGATGCACACCCGCCTGCGCCAGGCGCCGGTCACGAGCAAACAGGCTCGGGACTACCTGCGCGTCTTCCTCTCCGGCGCGGCCGACGACCTGCCGGACAAACAGGGCCGCATCACGATTCCGTCGGGCCTGCGCAACTACGCCGGCCTCGATCGTGAGCTCGCCGTCATCGGAGCGGGCACACGCATCGAGATCTGGGACGCCGACGCCTGGGCGGCCTACCTCTCCGAGCAGGAGCAGGCGTTCGCCGAGACGGCCGAGGAGGTGGTCCCCGGCTTGTTCTGACCGACCCCCGCACGGCGAGGTCTCCCACCGCGGCTCTGGCGCACTTCCCCGGTGCCAGAGCACAGGCGGAGGGAGTCCTGGTCGGGCGGTGGAGGGCCCCCGACCACCCTTCTCCCTCCCACTCCTGCATCACCCCGAGCAAGGAGCTCCGATGAGCCAGGCGGACGCCGACGGGTTGCACGTCCCCGTCCTCGTCGAGCGTTGTCTCGAGCTGCTCGCACCCGCTCTCTTCCCCTCCGGCGCCGTCCTCGTCGACGGCACGCTCGGCCTGGGCGGGCACAGCGAGGCTGCGCTTCGGCGCTTTCCCGACCTGCGGGTCGTCGGGATCGACCGAGACCCGCACGCGATCGAGCTGGCGACCGCACGGCTGTCGCCGTTCGCCGAGAGGTTCACGGCGGTGCACACCACCTACGACCACATCGACGACGTGGCCCGGACCCACGGGGGCCGCGAGGGCGTCCAGGGGGTCCTGCTCGACCTCGGAGTCTCCTCCCTGCAGCTCGACGACGCCGAGCGCGGCTTCTCCTACGCCCACGACGCACCCCTGGACATGCGGATGGACCCCTCCACGGGGATCAGCGCGGCCGAACTGCTCGCCACCGCGGACGAGGCCGAGCTTCGCCGCATCCTCAGGACCTACGGTGAGGAGCGCTTCGCCGGTCGCATCGCCGCCGCGGTGGTCCGCCGGCGCGCCGACCAGCCGCTGCGCCGCACCGCCGAGCTCGTCGAGATCGTCCGTGGCGCGATTCCGCAGGCCGCGCGCCGGACCGGGGGAAACCCGGCCAAGCGCACGTTCCAGGCTCTGCGCATCGCCGTCAACGGCGAGCTGGAGCTGGTCGAGCGCACGCTGCCGCGGGCGGTCGAGTCTCTGGCCGTCAACGGGCGCATCGTCGTCGAGGCGTACCACTCGCTCGAGGACCGGGTGGTCAAGAACGTCCTGGCCCGCGGCGCCACCAGCTCGGCCCCGCCCGGGTTGCCGGTCGAGCCGGAGAGCCACCGTCCCTACCTGGAGCTTCTCACGCGCGGTGCCGAACGGGCCGACGAGGAGGAGCTGGCACGGAATCCGCGTTCCGCGTCTGTCCGGCTCCGCGCCGCACGCCGACTCAGACCGACCCCGGATCACCTGCTCGAGTCCCGCAGCCGCAGGAGGAATGCCGCATGAGCAGCGCCACCAGCACCACCGCCTCGGCGCCCGGCTCCGCCGCGCCCGCCGCGCGCCCCTCGTGGCGACCGCGCCTCGCCGTCGTGCCGAATCCGGCACCGGCGCGCAGTGTCGCGCCGTTCCTGCTTCTCTGTGCCGGCATCCTCGTCGCAGCACTGCTCACCGTGCTCCTGCTGAACACCCAGATGGCGGCCGCCGCGTACCAGATCAGCGATCAGCAGGTGGCCCTCAACCGGCTCGACGAGAACGAGGCGTCGTTGCGCGCCCAGGTCGAGACGGCCGGCTCACCGGCCGAACTCGAGCGCAAGGCCGAGGAACTCGGGATGGTCCCTGCCGAGGACGTGCGCTACATCCACCTCGACGACCACACCGTTCTCGGTGGCGAGAAGGACTGAGACATGAGCACTGCCGCAGCGCGATTCCGCCGCCGGACCGCACTGATCCTGGTCCTGACCATGCTGTTCGTCTTCTCCGGCCGGCTCGTCTGGGTGCAGGCGGTGCAGGGGCCGGCACTGGCGGACCAGGCCCGGGACGACCGCACCCGCACGTACACGCTCACGGCGCCCCGCGGCGACATCGTCGACGCCGACGGGGAGATCCTCGCCACGTCGGTCGAGCGGTACAACGTCGGTGTCAACCAACAGCTCGTCCGGACGTACCAGCGGACCGACCCGGAGACCGGGGAGGTGACGGGGACGGGCGCCGCCGCGGCCGCGGAGGAGCTCGCGCCGCTCCTGGACCAGGACAAGGCCGAGCTCGGTGCCGCGATGGTGGGCGACTCCACCTTCGTCTACCTGGCGAAAGGGCTGACGCCCGCACAGTGGCGCGACATCCGCGACCTGGGCATCCCGGGCATCGAGCCGGAGCAGACCACCGAGCGCGTCTATCCGAACGGCACCACGGCGGGCAACGTACTGGGGTACGTCGGCCGGGACGGACACGGGCTGGCCGGGCTCGAACTGAGCCAGGACGAGGTCCTCACCGGCGAGGACGGGTCCATGACGGTCGAGATCGGCGGCACGGGTGAGATCATCCCGACCGGACACCGCGACGAGGTGCCCGCGGAGCCGGGACACACCGTCAACACCACGATCGACCGTGACCTGCAGTACGTCGCCCAGCGGAGCATCGACGAGGCCGTCGAGCAGTTCGGCGCGCCGTGGGGCGCGGTCGTCGTCGAAGAGATCGGCACCGGCCGCATCCTCGCCCTTGCCGACTCGAACACGGTCGACCCCGGCAACTATCAGGCCTGGGCCCCGGAGGACCGTGGCTCGCGCGCCGTGTCCAACCCCTACGAACCGGGCTCGACCGGGAAGCTGCCGACCTTCGCGCTCGCGTTGCAGGAAGGGGCCGTCGACCTCGAGACGCCGTTCGAGGTCCCGGACAGCATCACGATGCGGGGCGGGCAGACCTTCCACGACAACAGCCCGCACGAGCGGCTCCACCTGACCACCACCGGCGCCCTGCAGATGTCCTCGAACACCGCCACCGTGCAGATCGGCGACATGGTCTCCGACTCCGACCGGTACGACCTGTTGCGCGGCTTCGGATTCGGCCGGCGCACCGGCATCGAGCTGCCCGGCGAGGCGAGCGGGACCCTCCACGAGCCGTCCGAGTGGGACGGCCGCACTCGCTACACGACCATGTTCGGGCAGGGACTGTCGGTCACGCTGCTGCAGAACACCTCGATGGCCGCCACGATCGGCAACGGCGGCGTGCGCGTCGACCCGCGCATCGTCGACGGCACGACCGACGGCGACGGTGCCTTCACCCCGGCTGAGATCGACCCCGGTGAGCAGGTCCTCGACTCCGACGCCGCCGACGATCTGCTGGCCATGATGGAGACCGTCGTCCAGGAAGGCGGCACCGGCCCGCAGGGCGCCGTGCCGGGCTACCGCGTCGCCGCGAAGACGGGCACGGCCGAGATCCCCGACGGCGCCGGCGGACTGAGCGACCGGCTCGGCTCGTACGTCGGTGTCGCCCCGGCGGAGAACCCGCAGATCGCCGTCGGCGTCGTCGTGTACGACGGTGCCGGCACCTCCTACGGCGGCACTGTGGCAGCTCCCACATTCAGCGAGGTGATGGGCTTCGCACTGCGGGAAAACGGCGTTCCGCCGTCGACCGAGCCGGCGCCCGACCTCAAGCTCCAGACCCGGGAGTGAGGACCCGGGATGGCGGGCGCGACGCGAGCGGCCACAATGGGCCGGTGACCGCAGCAGGCTCCCGACCCGTTCGCCTCGGCGCCCTAGCCGAGGCGTTCTCGCTGACCCCGCACGAGCCCCCGGCGGGATGGTCCGAGATCGCTGTGACCGGCGTGCGCGCGGACAACCGGCGCATCCGGCCCGGCGACCTCTTCGCCGGCCACGCCGGGGCCCACGTGCACGGCGCACGCTTCGCCCCCGCCGCCGTGAGAAGCGGCGCGTCTGCGGTGCTGACCGATCCCGAGGGGCTCGCCGAGCTCACCTCCTCCGGAGGTACCGGGGTGCCCGTGCTGCTCGCGGACGACGTCCCGGCGCTGCTCGGCCGCATCGCGGCCCAGGTGTACGGCCGGCCCGCCGAAGCGATGCGGACCTTCGCCGTCACGGGGACCAACGGGAAGACGACGACCACGTACATGCTCGAGCACGCCCTGGCCGCGCTGGGCCGCACGACCGGCCTGATCGGGACGGTCGAGGTCCGCGTCGCCGGACGCTCCGAACCGGCCGTGCTGACCACACCGCAGCCGGCCGATCTGCAGGCGCTACTCGCCGACATGGTCGGCGCGGGCGTCAGCGACCTCGCCATGGAGGTCTCCTCCCATGCCCTCGGCCTCGGCCGCGTGGATCCGGTCGTCTTCGACGTGGCCGGGTTCACCAACCTCACCCAGGACCATCTCGACTACCACGGGACGCTCGAGGACTACTTCGCCGCCAAGGCGTCCCTGTTCAATCCGGACCGCTCCCGCTGCGCCGTGGTCCTCGTCGACGACGAGTGGGGCCGCCGGCTCGCCGGGCAGTGCGCGCGCGACTCCGGCGAGCTGATCACGGTCTCGACGACCGGTGTCCCCGCCGACTGGCAGGCCGGCGAGATCACGGCCGACGGCGCCTTCACCCTCACCCACCGCGACGGCGAGCGGCTGCGCACCCGGACCGGCCTGCCGGGAACCTTCAACGTCGCCAACGCCGCACTTGCCGCCGTCATGCTCCTGGCCTCGGGTGTCCCGACGGCGGAACTCGCCTCCGCACTGGCGGGAGCCGACGGCATGACCCCGGTCGTGCCCGGCCGCATGGAGCAGCTCGCCGAGACACCGCGCGTCGTCGTCGACTTCGCGCACAACCCGGGTGCGCTCGCCGAGGCGATCGCGGCGCTCCGGCCCTCGACCACCGGGCGTCTCGTCCTCGTGGTCGGCGCCACCGGTTCGCGTGACACCGGCAAACGCCCCGAGATGGCGCGGGTGGCGGTCGACAGCGCCGACGCGGTGATCATCACCGACGACGACCCGCACGACGAGCCCGCGGCCGGCATCCGGGCCGAGCTCCTCGCGGCGGCCCGGGCGCACGCGCCGTATGCGGACGTCCGCGAGGTCGGCGACCGTGCCGAGGCCATCCGTCTCGCCGTGGCCGAGGCGGGGCCACGCGACACCGTGCTGGTGGCCGGGCGCGGGCACGAGACGATCCAGGAGATCGCCGGGGTGGAGCACCACCTGGATGATCGCGAGGAGGTCCGCGGCGCACTCGCCGACCGCGCCGGAGGAGGAGGCCGGAGTTGATCCCGCTCACTCTCAGCGAGGTGGCCTCGGTCACCGGGGGCAGCCACACGGGAGCCGACGACCGGGTCGGTGCCGTCGTCACCGACTCACGTGCCGTGACCGAGGGGGCGCTGTTCGCTGCGTTCGGCGGCGCCCACGTCGACGGTCACGACTACGTCGCCGCCGCACTCGAGGCCGGCGCCGCCGGCGCGCTGGTCTCCCGGCCCGTCGCCGGGGTCGACCCCAGGGCGCTGGTCCAGGTCGACGACGTCGCCGCCGCCCTGGGCCGCCTCGCGCGGCACGCCCTGGCAGAGTTGCGCCGTCGCCGGGCCGAGGAGGACCCTGACCACCCGCTGCGGGTGGTCGCGGTGACCGGCTCCTACGGCAAGACCACGACGAAGGACCTACTCGCGTCGCTGCTCGCCCCGCTCGGCGAGGTCGTCGCCCCGCCGGGGTCGTTCAACAACGAGATCGGGCTGCCGCTGACGGTCCTGCGCGCCACCGAGACCACAGCGGCGCTGGTGCTCGAGATGGGGGCGGACCGGATCGGCAACCTCACCTACCTCACCTCGATCGCGCCGCCGGACGTCGCCGTGGTTCTCGCCGTCGGCCGGGCTCATCTCGGCGAGTTCGGCGGCATCGACAACGTCGCGCGGGCCAAGTCCGAGCTCGTCGCCGGGCTGGCCGAGGGCGGTACGGCCGTCCTCAACGCCGACGACCCCCGCGTGGCGGCGATGGCCCGCGTGGCGGCCGGCCGGGAGGTGCTCACCTTCTCGCGCGCCGCGGGCACGCGGGCTGACGTGCGTGCCGAAGACGTCGACCTGGACGAGGCCGGTCACCCCCGGTTCCGGCTGGTCACCACGCGCGGCTCGGCGCCGGTGAACCTGGCACTCGTGGGTGAGCACCATGTCGGCAACGCCCTCGCGGCCGCGGCCGTGGCCGATCACCTCGGCGTGGGCCTCGACGTCGTGGCCGGTGCGCTCGCCTCGGCGGGCGCGGCCAGTCCGCACCGGATGGCGGTGACGGACCGGGCGGACGGGATCCGGGTGATCGACGACGCGTACAACGCCAACCCGGACTCGGTGCGCGCGGCGTTGCGTGCCCTGGACCGGCTCGCCGCCGGGCGGCGCCGGATCGCCGTGCTCGGTGAGATGCTCGAGCTCGGCGACGACAGCGAGACGGAGCACGCCGCACTCGGTGCGGAGGTCGCTGCCGATCTGCTGATCACGGTCGGAGCCGCCGCGACCCCGCTGGCCCGGGCGGCCCGCCTCGGCGGCACCGAGGTGGTCGAGACGCCCGACACCGCCGGCGCGCGCGCCGTCCTCGACGCGCACCTGCGCGCCGGTGACGTGGTGCTGATCAAGGCCTCCAACGGCACGGGCCTGTGGCGCCTCGCCGACGACCTCGTCGCCGGGGCCGACCGAGCCCGGGGTGAATCCGCATGATGTCCGTCCTCATCTCCGGCGCCGTCGCCCTCGTGGTCGCGATGGCGGGCACGCCGTTGTTCATCCGGCTCCTGGTGGCCAAGAACTACGGTCAGTTCATCCGCCAGGACGGGCCGACGGCGCACTTCACCAAGCGCGGCACGCCCACCATGGGCGGCGTCGTCATCATCGCCGCGACGGTGATCGGGTACGCCGTCTCCAACCTGGCCAGCGCCCGCCTGCCGAACCTCTCGGGCATGCTGCTCCTGCTGCTCATGGTCGGCATGGGCCTCGTCGGCTTCCTGGACGACTACATCAAGATCTCCCGGCAGCGTTCGCTCGGCCTGACCGAACGCGGGAAGATCATCGGCCAGGCCGTCATCGGCATCACGTTCTCCGTCCTGGCGCTGCAGTTCGCCAACGAGAACTACCGGACGCCGGCCTCGACGCGGATCTCCTTCATCCGCGACACGAACATCGACCTCGCCTTCGCCGGCGCGGGCCTCGGCCTGGTGCTGTTCGTGCTGTGGGCGAACTTCCTCATCACGGCCTGGACCAACGCGGTCAACCTCACCGACGGCCTCGACGGACTGGCCACCGGCGTGTCGATGCTCGTCTTCGGCGCCTACACGGTCATCACCATCTGGCAGTCCAACCAGTCCTGCCAGTACCTGGCCGCACCGGGCCCCGGATGCTACGAGGTCCGCGACCCCCGCGACCTCGCCATCGTCACGGCGGCCATCGTCGGCGCCTGCTTCGGGTTCCTGTGGTGGAACACCTCGCCGGCACAGATCTTCATGGGGGACACGGGGGCGCTGGCTCTCGGCGGTGCGCTCGCCGGCCTGTCCGTGCTCACCCGGACCGAGTTCCTCGCGGTGATCCTCGGTGGGCTGTTCGTCGTCGTCGTGATGAGCGACGTCATCCAGATCGGCTTCTTCAAGCTGACCGGGAAACGGGTCTTCCGCATGGCACCGCTGCACCACCACTTCGAGCTCAAGGGCTGGAACGAGGTCACCATCGTCGTGCGGTTCTGGATCATCGCCGCGCTCTGCGTCGCCCTGGGCCTGGGCATCTTCTACGCCGAATGGGTCACGGTGACGCCGTCGTGACCGGCGAAGTGGCCGGGGCCAGGGTCGCGGTGGTCGGCCTGGGAGCCTCCGGGAGAGCGGCGTTGGACGTGCTGGGCACCGCCGGGCCGGCCTGGCTCGGCGGGTACGACGCCTCGGCCGAGGCGGTCGAGACGGCCCGGGCTTCCGGTGAGGTTCCTGCCTCCGCCGAGCTTGTCGCGGCGCCGGATCCGCAGGCGCTTGCCGAGGTCGTGCTGCGGCAGGAGCCGGACGTGGTGGTCGTCTCGCCCGGCGTCCCGGCGGTCTCCCCGCTGTACACCAGAGCCGCGGCGGAGGGGGTGTCCCTCTGGAGCGAGGTCGAGCTTGCCTGGCGGCTGCAGGCCCGCCACCGGGACGGCAGCCGGGCCCCGTGGTTGACGTTGACCGGGACCAACGGCAAGACCACCACCGTCTCGATGCTCGCGGCCATCCTCACCGCGGCGGGGGAGCGGGCCCCGGCGGCCGGCAACGTGGGGACCCCGCTCGTGCGCGTGGCCGCCGAGGGCGCAGCGGACGTCCTCGCCGTCGAGCTGTCCAGCTTCCAGCTGCACAGCACCGTCTCGGTCAGCCCCGAGGCCAGTGCGTGCCTCAACCTGGCACCCGACCACCTCGACTGGCACGGCTCGTACGAGGCCTACCGCGACGCGAAGGCCCGCGTGTACGAACGCACTCGGCTCGCCTGCGTCTACAACGAGGACGACCCGGTCACGCGGACGATGGTCGAGCACGCCGACGTCGTCGAGGGCTGCCGGGCGGTGGGCACCACGACGGGCGCCCCGGCCCTCGGGCAACTCGGTGTCGTCGAGGACTACCTGCTCGACCGGGCCTTCGGCGCACCGGCGGCCCGGCGTCGGCACGCCGCCGTCGAGCTCGCGACGACCGCCGACCTCGCCCACCTCGCTCCGGCGGACCGGGCCGTGCCTCAGCACGTCGTGGCCGACGCACTGGCCGCGGCGGCCCTGGCACGTGCCCATGGCGTCGCCCCGGAGCACGTGCGGCAGGGGCTGGTCGAGTACCGGCCCGGAGCCCACCGGATCGAGCTCGTCGCGGAGATCGACGGCGTCGCCTATGTCGATGACTCGAAGGCCACCAACGCCCACGCCGCAGGAGCATCGCTGGGGGCATTGCCGGAGTGCACTGTGGTCTGGATCGCCGGCGGGCTCGCGAAGGGGGCGCGGTTCGACGACCTCGTCGCCGCGCACCGGGACAAGCTGCGGGCCGTGGTGCTGATCGGCGTCGACCGGGAGCCGCTGCGTACCGCGCTCGCACGACACGCGGGTGACCTCCCGGTCATCGAGGCCGTCCCTGGCGAAGATGGGGATGTGATGACGCGGGCGGTCGCCGAGGCGGCGCGGCTCGCCCGGCCGGGCGACACCGTGCTCATGGCACCTGCCAGCGCCTCCATGGACCAGTTCCGCAACTACGCCGAGCGTGGCGACGCCTTCGCACGCGCCGCTCGTTCCCTCGCGGGAGGCAGTCGATGAGCACCACGGGAAGCGTCCGGCGCCGCCCTCCGATGCGCCGATCCGCCACATCCGCGCCCCGGAACACCACGGCCGGGACCAACGGGGCCGGGACCGCCGACAACGTCCCGGCCACCGCGCGCGCCACCCGGACCCGGCCCAAGGAGAACGCCGCGCTCAGCTACTACCTGGTGCTCGGCTCCGCGGGTCTGCTGCTCCTCCTCGGGGCCGTCATGGTCTTCTCCGCCTCGACGATCGAGGCGCTCGACCAGGGCAACAGCCCCTACACCGCGTTCGCTGCGCAAGGCCGGTACGTGCTGATCGGGCTTCCCCTGGCCTTCCTCGCCAGCCGGTTACGGGTCGAGTGGTACCGCGGCCTGGCCTGGCTGATCCTGCTCGCCACGCTCGCTATGCAGCTGCTGATCTTCAGTCCGCTGGGCGTGGAGGTCAACGGCAACCGGAACTGGATCGTCATCCCCGGCACGTCCCAGACTCTGCAGCCCTCGGAGTTCCTCAAGCTGGGGCTCGCGCTGTGGCTCGGGACCGTCCTGGCACGGAAGGTCCGTCTCCTGCACGACTGGAAGCACGTCCTCCTGCCCGGCGCGGTCGGGTCCTTCGCCGCGCTCGGCCTCGTCCTCGCCGGGCACGACATGGGCACCGTGCTGGTCATGGTGGCGCTGGTCGCCGGTGCCTACTTCGTCGCCGGGCTGCCGCTGCGATGGTTCGCCGCAGCCGGCGTGCTCGGTGCCGGCGCGGCCGCGTTCTTCATCACCGTCTCGGACTCGCGCACCGCCCGCGTGCTCAGCTTTCTCGGGCACGGCGGGCACGATCCCTCCGGCCTGGACTTCCAGAGCATGCACGGACTGTGGGCGCTCGGTACGGGCGGTATCGGGGGGGTCGGCCTGGGTGCCTCGCGAGAGAAGTGGTCCTACCTGCCGGAAGCGCACAACGACTTCATCTTCGCGATCATCGGCGAGGAGCTGGGCCTCCTCGGTACTGTCCTCGTCCTCGTCCTCTTCGGCGGCCTCGCCGTGGGCATGTTCCGGATCGTGCGCCGCCACAAGGACCCCTTCGTCCAGATCACCACCGCGGCGATCGCGTCCTGGATCCTGTCCCAGGCCCTGGTGAACATCGGCGTGGTGATCGGGCTCCTCCCGGTCATCGGCGTCCCGCTTCCCCTCGTCTCCGCCGGCGGCTCGGCGATGATCTCCACCCTGGTGGCGCTCGGCGTCGTGCTGGCCTTCGCACGCACCGAGCCCGGTGCCGCCAAGGCCCTTGCCACCCGCAAGGCCGTGGTGAGCCGGTCCCTGGCCGTCGTCGGCCGGGGGTCACGCCGTGGCTGAACCGCTCCGGGTACTGCTCGCGGGAGGCGGGACCGCCGGGCACGTCAACCCGTTGCTCGCCACCGCCACCGCTCTGGCCGACGAGGACGCCGAGGTGACCGTCCTGGGGACGGTCGAGGGGCTCGAGCACACCTTGGTCCCCGACGCGGGATTCCCGATGCGGGAGATCCACCGTGTCCCGCTTCCGCGCCGGCCCTCCCTCGACCTGCTGCGCCTGCCGGGCCGGCTGCGCGGCGCGATCGCCGCGGCGGACCGGGCGCTGAGCGAGACAGGCGCGCAGGTCGTCGCGGGATTCGGTGGCTACGTCGCCACGCCCGCCTACCTCGCGGCCCGGCGCCGCGGCGTGCCCGTCGTCGTCCACGAGCAGAACGCCCGGCCGGGGGTGGCGAACCGGGTCGGCGCCCGCTGGGCGGACGTCGTCGCACTCACCTTCCCGTCGACCCCGCTGACGGCCGCCCGCGGGCGCACCGAGGTCACCGGGCTGCCGCTGCGTGCTCCGATCGCCGCCCTGGTCGCCGACCGCGCCACGGCCGACGGCACTGCTGCGCGTCGGGCGGCGGGCGCTGCCGCCCTGGAGCTCGACCCGGACCGCACCACGCTGCTGGTGACCGGCGGATCCCTCGGTGCGAAGCGGCTCAACGACGCCGCCTCCGCCGCGGCCGCCGACCTCGTCTCGGGCGGGGCGCAGGTGCTGCACCTGACCGGGCGCGGGAAGGCCGAGCCGGTCCGCGACGCGATCGCCCGGGCCGCCGCCGCGGCGCCCGAGGTGGGCGAGCGTTACCACGTGCGCGAGTACCTGGGGGCGATGGAGCACGCGTACGCCTGCGCCGACCTCGTGCTGTGCCGGTCCGGGGCCGGGACAGTCGCCGAACTGGCCGCACTCGGCCTGCCGGCCGTCTACGTCCCGTTGCCGATCGGAAACGGGGAACAGCGGCTGAACGCCACCGACGTCGTCACGGCCGGGGGTGGGGTCATCGTCGAGGACGCCGCGCTGGATGCCGCGCGGGTGCGGGAGAGCGTCGCCACGCTGCTGCACGACGACGCCGAACTGCGCCGCCGGGGCGAGGCCGCCGCCCGTGCCGGGTCCACCGATGGCGCCTCCCGCCTGGCGGCCCTGATCCGCGAGGCCGGGCGCCCGGGCGGAGGGGCGTCGTGACGCAGCGGTATCACCTCCTCGGGGTGGGCGGTGCCGGAATGTCCGCCGTGGCGGAGCTGCTGGCCGCGCGCGGGCACAGCGTCTCGGGCTCCGACCAACGAGAATCAGCGGTGCTGACGCGCCTGCGTGAGCTGGGCGTGCAGACGTGGGTCGGGCACGATGCCGCGCACGTCCCCGACGGCGCGACCGTCGTGGTCTCGACCGCCGTCCGCGAGACGAACCCCGAGCTTGCGGCCGCCCGGGCACGCGGACTTTCCGTCCTGCACCGTTCCCAGGCACTCGCCCGCGCCGCCGAGGGCCTGGACTTCGTCGCGGTCGCCGGGGCGCACGGGAAGACCTCGACGTCGGCGATGCTCGCTGTGGCTCTCGCCGACGCCGGGCTCGACCCGTCGTACGCGATCGGCGGCACCGTGCTCGCTCATGGCACCGGCGCGCACCTCGGCTCCGGGCAGGTGTTCGTCGCCGAGGCCGACGAGTCCGACGGCTCGTTCCTCAACTACCACCCGCGCATCGCCGTGGTCACGAATGTCGAGCCCGACCACCTCGATCACCATGGGAGTGAGGCGGCGTTCCGGCGGTCCTTCGAGGACTTCGCCGACCTGATCGTCCCCGGCGGCGTGCTGATCGCCTGTGCCGACGACGACGGCTCGGCCGCGCTTGCCGCCCGGGCGGCCGCGGCCGGCACGCGGGCGATCACCTACGGTCGGGCCGTCCCGCCCGACGGCGTGGAGGCGCACGTCGAGGTCGTCGATGCCGCCGGCGAGTCCGAGGCGACCGGCGACTCCGGTGCCGCGGGCACGCGCGGAGCACGTGGATTGCTGCGGCGCACCGGCCACGGCGGAACCGCCGAGGCCGAGCTCGCCCTGCAGGTCGGCGGAGGTCACATGCTGCTCAATGCGGCAGGCGCGTGGGTGGCCGGCCTCGAGCTCGGCGTCGCACCCGACGTCATGGCGAACGCACTCGGCACCTTCACGGGAACGGGCCGGCGGTTCGAGGAGCGGGGGCGGGCCGGGGGAGTGCGCGTCGTGGACGACTACGCGCACCACCCCACCGAGGTCGCCGCCACGCTCGCGACGGCGCGCCGGGACGCCGGGACGGGCCGGGTCGTGGTGCTCTTCCAACCGCACCTGTACTCCCGGACCCAGGCGTTCGCCGGACGGTTCGCCGAGGCGCTGACCGCGGCCGACGAGGTGGTGGTCACCGACGTGTACCCGGCCCGGGAGGAGCCCGTGGCGGGGGTCGATGGCGCCCTGATCACCGACGCCATGACGCCGACGGTGACCGGCTCGCGGGGACGCTACGTCGCCGACCGGCTGCAGGCGGCGGCCGCCGTGGCCGAGCTGGCGGCCCCGGGCGACCTCGTGCTCACCGTCGGTGCCGGGGACGTGACCGAGCTCGGACCGGTGATCCTCGACCGGCTGCGCACCCGGGAGGACTCGGCGTGAGGCCCCCGGCAGCCCCCCGCCGCCGCAACCGCTCGGCCGAGCCGGACCGGTCCGCGGACCGACGTGGCGAGGCGCTCACGCGGCGGCCCGCTGCCCGGCAGGCTCGTGAGGTGGTCCAGGCCGAGGTCGTGGAGCCGGAACCGGCGCGGCGCCGTGAGCAACCACGGCGGGTGGTCAGCACGGGCCTATCCGCACGGCTGGCCGAGCAGGCGCAGGCCGCACGGCGGCTGATGCTGCGTCGTGTCGGGATCGCCGTCGCGGTGGTGGTGCTGCTGGGCGGTCTCGCCTGGGCACTGCTCGCCTCCCCCCTGCTGGCCGTCGAGGAGGAGGCCGTCGAGGTGTCCGGGATGACCCGGATCGTCGACCGCGGCGCGGTCCGGACGGCCCTGGACGCGGAGATCGGCACGCCCTTGCTGCGGGTCGACACCGCGGCCGTCGCCGACCGCATCCGCGGTGTCGACGGCGTCGAGGACGTCGTGGTGAGCCGGTCGTGGCCGCGCGGGCTGTCCGTGACCGTCGTCCCGCGTGAACCGGTCGCGGCCGCGCGAGACTCCGGTCGTTGGGTGCTTGTCGACGACGAGGGTGTCCAACTCGCGACGCGCCGGCGGGCGCCGGACGGACTGCCGCGGGTCGAGCTCCCGCTCGAGGACAGCGGCCGGACCGGCCCGGCGCTCGACGCCGTGCTGACCGTGCTCGGTGACCTGCCCGACGACCTGCGCGACCGGGTCAGCCGTGCGGGCGCCGAATCTCCGGACCAGATCACGCTGCGCCTGGGCGGCGGGGCGCTGGTGCGGTGGGGGAACGCGGAGGAGAACGCGCTCAAGGCCGAGGTGCTCGGCGTCCTCCTCGAGGAGCAGGCGAGTGAGTACGACGTCTCGGTACCCCGTTCGCCGACCACGTCCGGGTAGCGCTCGCGACACACCTGGGGCGGTCGTTGCTCCGGTACCCCACGAGACCTAGCGTCACAGGTGGCAGAAAATGACATAAGTCTAACCCTGAGGTAGAGGTTGAGGGTTAGGTCGGGCAGAGTCATCCGGAACGACGAGAGGGACCGACGTGGCGGCACCGCAGAACTACCTGGCGGTCATCAAGGTGGTCGGAATCGGCGGTGGCGGCGTGAACGCCGTCAACCGCATGATCGAAGTCGGGTTGAAGGGCGTCGAGTTCATCGCCATCAACACCGACGCACAGGCCCTGCTCATGAGCGACGCCGACGTCAAGCTCGACGTCGGTCGTGACCTCACGCGCGGGCTCGGAGCGGGCGCTGACCCTGAAGTGGGCAAGAAGGCCGCTGAGGACCACGCCGAGGAGATCGAGGAGGTGCTGCGCGGCGCCGACATGGTCTTCGTGACCGCCGGCGAGGGCGGCGGCACCGGCACCGGCGGGGCGCCGGTCGTCGCGCGTATCGCGCGTTCGCTCGGTGCGTTGACCATCGGTGTGGTCACCCGGCCGTTCACCTTCGAGGGGCGTCGCCGCGGTGTGCAGGCTGAGTCCGGCATCGAGGCGCTGCGGTCCGAGGTGGACACCCTCATCGTCATCCCGAACGACCGGCTGCTGTCGATCTCCGACCGGGCCGTCTCCGTCCTCGATGCCTTCAAGTCTGCCGACCAGGTCCTGCTCTCCGGTGTCCAGGGCATCACCGACCTCATCACCACGCCCGGTCTCATCAACCTCGACTTCGCCGACGTGAAGTCGGTCATGCAGGGCGCGGGCAGCGCGCTCATGGGGATCGGGTCCGCCAGGGGTGAGGACCGTGCCGTCCAAGCCTCGGAGCTCGCGATCTCCTCGCCGCTGCTCGAGGCCAGCATCGACGGCGCTCATGGTGTGCTGCTGTCCATCCAGGGTGGCTCGGACCTGGGTCTGTTCGAGATCCACGAGGCGGCGCGCCTGGTCCAGGAGGCCGCGCATCCGGAGGCCAACATCATCTTCGGTGCCGTCATCGACGACGCGCTGGGCGACGAGGTCCGGGTGACGGTCATCGCCGCCGGGTTCGACGACGGATCCGGGCCCACTGGTGCGGAGTCGACGCTGGCGCGGCCGGTCGGGCAGGTGGCCTCGCCGCAGCCGGCGCCCGCCGCCACCCCGTCGGTGGTCTCTGCACCCTCCGCCGAGCCTGTCGACCCCTCGCCGCGGCACGGCAGCGCCCCCCAACCGCCGGCGCCTCAGCCCGGGGACGAGTCGCAGTCGGCTCCCGAGCCGGCGACCGTGGGCGGCGCCGGCACGGCCGGCAGCAACGGCGTGGGCTATCTCGGTGACGATGCGCCCGAGCGTCAGCGTCAGCGGTCCTACGAGGTCCCGCACGTCTTCGAGGAGGACTCGCCACGCCGCCGCCGTGACGAGGATCTGGACATCCCCGACTTCCTCAAGTGAGCCCGTCGGTCGGCGCCGGACCCCGCTCCCGGGGCCTGCCCGGGTTTCTCGAGGTCGACCTCGGTCCTGGCGCGCGTGGTGGCTTCACCACGCGCGCCGGCGGCGTCTCGACCGGCCCCTACGCCGCCGCCGAGGGAGGCGGGCTCAACCTGGGGCCGCACGTGGGCGACGACCCGGCGGCCGTGCGGGAGAACCGCGAGCGCCTCAGGGGCGCGCTCGGCGTCGAGCCGGTGTGGATGCGTCAGGTGCACGGTGCCCGCGTCCGGGTCGTGACCGGTCCGGACGAGGCACGCACGGAGCCGCCCGAGGGTGACGCGGTGCTCGCGCCGCCCGGGACCGGCGTGGCGCCGGCGGTCATGGTGGCCGACTGCATCCCCTTGCTGCTCGCGCATTGCTCCGGGGCGGTCGCCGCCGCCCACGTGGGGCGCGGCGGTCTGGTCGCCGGCGTGGTCGAAGCGGTCGTCGCCGGCCTCGAAGAGGTCGGGGCGGCTCCGGACGGGCTGGTGGCCGTCGTCGGTCCGAGCGTGTGCGGGCGGTGCTACGAGGTTCCCGACCGGATGCGCGAGGACGTCGCCGCCCAGGTGCCGGCCGCCTGGGCGACGACGTCGTGGGGGACACCGTCCCTGGACCTGCCGGGCGGCGTGGCCGCTCGACTGGCACAGCTCGGTGTGGGCGAGGTGCGCCAGGTAGGGCTGTGCACCGTCGAGGACGAACGCTTCTACTCCTACCGGCGCGCCGGGACAGGCGGGGCGCAGCCGGCGACCGGCCGGTTCGCGGGTGTCGTGGCCCAGCGGACCGACACGCCGACCGAGAAGCCGCCCGCCCGCCGACCGCTGGTCTAGCGTCGTCACTGGCAGCAGCCACGAGCGGCGGCGGCCTGGACGCGGGCCGTGGACGGACGACAAGGAGCAGCGATGGCGGGCACGATGCGCAAGATGATGGAGTACCTCTCTCTGGCCGAGCCGGACGAGGAGTACTACGACGAGACCGCCCCTCAGGCCTACGACGACGCACCCGAGCGGGAGGACCGTCGCGAGGCGGGACCCGAGCGCCGCGAGGAGCACCGGGCCGAGGTCACGCCGATCTCGCGCGCCGCTGCCAGCTACACCGAAGAGGAGCCCTCCGTCGCCGACGAGCTGCGCCGGATCGTCACGGTCCACCCCTCGAGCTACAACGAGGCTCGCGTCATCGGTGAGGCGTTCCGCGACGGGACGCCGGTGATCATGAACCTCACCGGGATGAGCGAGCCGGACGCGAAGCGCATGGTCGACTTCTCGGCCGGACTGATCTTCGGACTTCATGGCAGCATGGAGCGCGTGACCAACCGCGTCTTCCTGCTCTCCCCGGCGACCGTCGAGGTCGGTGGCGGCTCGGGTGGCGACGCGATCCCCGGACGATTCTTCTCCCCGAGCTGACTTGAGAACCGTATTTCAGTTCCTCGACCTGCTGCTGCTGCTCTATATCGTCGTCCTGCTCGCCCGGCTCGTCTTCGACTGGATCCAGGTCTTCGCCCGCGACTGGCGGCCACGCGGGATCGTGCTCGTCATCGCGAACGCCATCTATGGTCTGACCGATCCGCCGCTGCGGTTCCTGCGCCGCTATATCAAGCCGCTGCCGCTGGGCCAGATCCAGCTCGACCTGAGCTTCCTCGTGCTCTTCCTGGCGATCACCCTCGTGCGCGGGATCGTCTTGCCGTTGCTCTACGCGTCGTTGACCTGACGGTGGGCCTCCCGGACCGGGTCGCGGTCCGCGGCCTTGACGAGCGGACCTGCCGCGCGGCAGGTTTCGTGCCTCCGGTCACGGCGGGATACTGTCGAGGCCGACACAGGTGGCCGTCCGCTACGGTTGCTCCGGGTGAGCAGCGTCCGGCGCGGGCTCACGATCAGACCGAGATGACTCCAGAGGTGACGAGATGGCGCTGCTCACAGCAGACGACGTCCTCAACAAGAAGTTCCAGCCGACCAAGTTCCGCGAGGGCTACGACCAGGACGAGGTCGACGACTTTCTCGACGAGGTCGTCAACACCCTGCGCGTGGTGTCCGGCGAGAACGAGGAGCTGAAGGCCAAGCTCGCTGCCGCCGAGGCTCGCATCGCCGAACTCACCGGTGGGCCGGGACCGTCGTCGCCCGACGTCGCGGCCGAGCCCGCGGAGTCCGCCGAGACCACCGAGGAGGCCCCCGCGGCCGAGCCGGAGCCGGAGCCGGAGCCTGAGCCGGCGCCCCAGATGGTGACGTCCGCGCCCGCCCACTCGGCACCGGCGCAGCCCGCGCCCGCGGCGGTCGAGGGCAACGAGAACAACCCGGAGTCGGCCGCAGGCATGCTGGCCCTGGCCCAGCGGCTGCACGACGAGTACGTGAGCAACGGCCGCGCGGAGAGCGAGCGGCTCGTCTCCGAGGCCACCGCCGAGAGCGAGCGCCTGGTGTCCGAGGCGCAGGCGGAGAGCGCACGGATCATCAAGGAAGCCGAGGACCAGCACAACCGCACGCTCACCCAGCTCGAGCAGGAGCGTTCCCTGCTGGAGCGGAAGATCGACGAGTTGCGCACCTTCGAGCGTGACTACCGCACGCGTCTGAAGAGCTACCTCGAGTCGCTGCTGCAGAACGTCGAGACCGGGGCTCCCAAGGCTGAGGGCATCTGATCGCACCGCATCGGCGGCGGACGGCGAGCAGTCGCCGTCCGCCGCCGTCGTGCGAGAATCGACGCCGATGGACAGCCAGCCCTCCCAGCCTTCGCAGCCGCCGGTCCGGCGCCGCGACATGCGCAGTCGTGCTGAGGAGGCGAGCCGGCGACAGGCGGACGAGGTCGCAGGTCCCGCCGAGACCACGGCGACCCGGCGTGCGCTGGCGGCACGGCGTCGTCGTCGGCGGCTCCTCGGGCTCCTGCTCGCGCTGACCGTCGTCATCGCGACTCTGGACCAGGTCACCAAGGTCCTGGCCATGGACCGCCTGACCGAGGGCAGTTTCGTCCCCTTCCTCGGCGACGTGATCGGTTTCCAGCTGGTTCGCAACCCGGGTGCGGCGTTCTCCATCGCGACGGGCATGACGTGGGTCTTCACCATCGTCATGGTGGTCGTGGCGATCGCCGTGCTCCGGTTCTCCCGCCGACTCGGGTCGACGACGTGGGCCGCCGCACTCGGCATGCTGTTGGGCGGCTGCATCGGCAACCTCATCGACCGGCTCTTCCGCGACCCCGGCTTCGCCCGCGGCCACGTGGTCGACTTCATCAACTACAACGGGTGGTTCGTCGGCAATGTCGCCGACATCGCCATCGTCGGTGCCGCCGTCCTCATCGCCCTGCTCGCACTGCTCGGTCGCGAGATCGACGGTTCCCAGGCCGGTGACGAGGCGGAGCGCGAGCAATGGGGCCATGAGCCGGAGCGCGGGGAACCGGAGCGTGACGTGACGGACCGGGGGGAATCGGACCGCGACGAGCACGTCGCGGCCGGCCGCGGCGACGGCGACGTACACGCTGACGACGCACACGGCGACGACGACCCGGAGTCCGACCCGACCACGCCGACCGCCCATGCCTGAGATCCGGGCGATGCCCGTGCCGGACGGCCTCGTCGGGGAGCGGGTGGACGCAGCACTGGCGAGGCTTCTCGGGTTCTCGCGCACCCGCGCGGCGGACCTTGCCGCGAGTGGGGGCGTCCTTCTCGACGGACGTGAGCTCGGCAAGTCGGACCGTCTGACCGCCGGGGGCTGGCTGGAGGTGAGCCTGCCCGAGCCCGAGGCACCGGAGCGGGCCGAGCACCGTCCCGTCGAGGGCATGACCGTCGTCTACTCGGACGAGGACCTCGTCGTCGTCGACAAGCCGGTGGGCGTGGCCGCGCACCCGTCGCCGGGCTGGGACGGCCCCACCGTCGTCGGGGCGCTCGCCGCGTCGGGCCACCGGATCGCCACCTCCGGAGCCGCTGAACGACAAGGGGTGGTCCACCGGCTCGATGTCGGCACGTCCGGACTCATGATTGTGGCCAAGTCGGAGATCGCCTACTCCGCGCTCAAACGGGCGTTCCGCGAGCGCACCGTCGAGAAGGTCTACCACGCGCTGGTCCAGGGCCATCCCGACCCGCTCACCGGCACCGTCGACGCACCGATCGGTCGCCATCCCACGGCGTCGTACAAGATGGCTGTCGTCGCCGCCGGCAAGGAGTCCGTGACCCATTACGAGACTCTCGAGGCGATGGCCGGCGCCGCCCTGCTCGAGATCCACCTCGAGACCGGCCGCACCCACCAGATCCGCGTGCACATGGCGGCCCTGCGCCACCCGTGCGTCGGTGACCTCACCTACGGGGCCGACCCGCGGCTGGCCGAACGCCTCGGGCTGAGCAGGCAGTGGCTGCACGCCGTCCGCCTCGGGTTCACGCACCCGGTCAGTGGGCAGTGGATGTCGCTGACCACCGAGTACCCGGCCGACCTCGCCCACGCGCTGGAGGCCATGCGGGAAGGAGTCCGATGACGAGGAGCCCGATGACGACGACGGCGAAACCGGCCGACATCCGCATCCTGCCGGTCACCGATCGTGCCGGGCTCGAGCAGGCCTGGCAGGTCCGTACCGAGGTCTTCGTCCACGAGCAGCAGGTCCCGCCCGCCGAGGAGATCGACGCCCTCGACACCGCCGAGACCACCTCGCACGTGCTCGCCGTGGACGGCGAGGGAACCGCCGTCGGCACCGCACGTCTGCTCAGCGAGCCCGACCACCCGGGCGAGGTGCACCTCGGGCGCCTCGCGGTGCGCGCGCCGGCCCGGGGACGGGGGATCGGCGCCCGCCTGGTGGTGGCCGTCGAGGCGCTCGCCCTGGCCCAGCACGGGGTCCGCCAGGGCGAGGAGGGGCCGCTGAGTGTCCGCGTCGTCCTCGCCGCCCAGGAGTCCGCGATGGCCTTCTACGGCCGGCTCGGTTACGCCCCGGTCTCCGGTGAGCGGTTCCTCGACGCCGGCATCTGGCACCAGGACATGGCCCGTACGGTCACGGCCTGAAGTCCGGCGTGTCCGCGTGCGACACGCCGCACGCCCGCGCCACGCCCGCCGTGGTGGTCGGTCGTGTCAGCAGGGCGAAATAGACTCCCCGGCATGGCTGCTGGTGGATCCGACGACTTCGTTCATCTGCACGTCCACACCGAGTACTCGATGCTCGACGGCGCGGCGAAACTCGGGCCGCTGTTCGACGAGGTGAACCGACTCGGGCAGCACGCCATCGCCATGACGGACCACGGGTACATGTTCGGCGCGTTCGACTTCTGGAAGTCGGCGAAGGACGCCGGCGTCAAGCCGATCATCGGGGTCGAGGCGTACCTGACCCCAGGTACCGCCCGCCAGGACAAGACGCGTGTGCGGTGGGGTGAGGAGCACCAGGCCGAGGACGACGTCTCGGCGCGCGGCTCCTACACGCACATGACGCTGCTGTCGAAGACGACCGAGGGCATGCACAACCTCTTCCGCATGGACTCCCTCGCCTCGCTCGACGGGCAGATGGGCAAGGCGCCGCGGATGGACCGCGAGCTGCTCAACACCTACTCGGAGGGGTTGATCGCCACCTCCGGGTGCCCGTCCGGCGAGATCCAGACGCGGTTGCGGCTCGGTCACTGGGACGAGGCGGTGCGCGCGGCCGGAGAGTTCCAGGACATCTTCGGCAAGGAGAACTTCTACATCGAGCTGATGAATCACGGGCTCGACCTCGAGAAGCGCACCGTGCCCCAGTTGCTCAAACTCGCCGAGCACATCGGCGCCCCGCTGCTCGCCACGAACGACTCGCACTACGTCAGCGCCGACGACGTCCACACCCACGACGCGCTGCTGTGCATCAACTCCGGCTCGACCCTGGCGGACCCGAACCGGTTCAAGCTGACCGGCGACACGTACTACATCCGCTCCGCCGCTGAGATGCGCGAACTGTGGAAGGACTATCCCCAGGCCTGCGACAACACGCTGCTGGTCGCCGAGCAGTGCGACGTTCAGTTCACCACGGCCGCGGATGGCGCGAACTTTATGCCGCGCTTCGAGGTCCCCGAGGGCGAGGACGAGCACTCCTGGTTCGTCAAGGAGGTCGAGAAGGGCCTGCACTACCGGTTCGGGGACACGATCCCGGACGAGGTCCGCAAGCAGGCCGAGTACGAGGTCGGGGTCATCACGCAGATGGGGTTCCCCGGCTACTTCCTCGTTGTCGCCGACTTCATCAACTGGGCCAAGGAGCGCGACATCCGCGTTGGCCCGGGTCGTGGCTCCGGTGCCGGCTCGATGGTCGCCTACGCGATGCGTATCACCGACCTCAACCCGCTCGAGCACGGGCTGATCTTCGAGCGGTTCCTCAACCCGGACCGCGTCTCCATGCCCGACTTCGACGTGGACTTCGACGAGCGCCGGCGCGGCGAGGTCATCGACTACGTCACGAACAAGTACGGCGACGACCGGGTGGCCCAGGTGGTCACCTACGGCACCATCAAGGCCAAGCAGGCGCTCAAGGACTCCTCCCGGGTGCTCGGCTACCCGTTCGCGATGGGGGAGAAGCTCTCCAAGGCCATGCCACCGACCGTGATGGGCAAGGACATCACGGTCAAGGGCATCTTCGACCCGAATGACAAGCGCTACGCCGAGGCGGAGGAGTTCCGCCAGCTGCACGCCTCCGACCCGGACGCGCAGAAGGTCGTCGAGCTCGCCCAGGGACTGGAGGGCCTGAAGCGGCAGTGGGGTGTGCACGCCTGCGCCGTCATCATGTCCTCCGAGCCGCTGATCGACATCATCCCCATCATGCGGCGGCCTCAGGACGGCGCCGTCATCACGCAGTTCGACTACCCGACCGCCGAAGGGCTCGGGCTGCTGAAGATGGACTTCCTCGGCCTGCGCAACCTCACCGTCATCGGCGATGCGCTGAACAACCTCGAGCGCAACGGCAAGGAGCGGATCGACCTCGAGACGCTCGGGCTGGACGACAAGCGCACCTACGAGCTGCTCTCGCGCGGGGACACCCTCGGGGTGTTCCAGCTCGACGGCGCCGGCATGCGCACCCTGCTGCGGCAGATGAAGCCGGACAACTTCGAGGACATCTCCGCTGTCGGCGCGCTGTACCGGCCCGGCCCGATGGGTGCGAACTCGCACACGAACTACGCCCTGCGCAAGAACGGGTTGCAGAAGGTCGAGCCGATCCACCCGGAGCTCGCGGAGCCGCTCGCCGAGATCCTTGACACCACGTACGGCCTGATCGTGTACCAGGAGCAGGTCATGGCCATCGCCCAGAAGGTCGCCGGGTTCACGCTCGGACAGGCCGACCTGCTCCGCCGCGCGATGGGCAAGAAGAAGAAGGCCGAGCTGGACAAGCAGTACGTCGGCTTCGAGGCCGGGATGCTCGAGCGCGGCTACTCCAAGGACGCCGTCAAGACGCTGTGGGACATCCTGCTGCCGTTCTCCGACTACGCGTTCAACAAGGCCCATTCGGCCGCCTACGGCGTCGTGTCCTACTGGACGGCTTACCTCAAGGCGAACTATCCGACCGAGTACATGGCCGCGCTGCTGACGTCCACCCAGGACAACAAGGACCGACTCGGTCTTTACCTCGGTGAGTGCCGGCACATGGACATCACCGTCCTGCCGCCGGACGTCAACACCTCGGCCGCCGATTTCACGCCCGTCGGGACCGACATCCGCTTCGGGCTCGCCGCGATCCGCAACGTCGGCTCGCACGTTGTCGACGCGATCATCCAGACCCGGGAGGAGAAGGGTGAGTACACCTCGTTCACCGACTTCCTCGACAAGGTGCCGGCCATCGTCTGCAACAAGCGCACCATCGAGTCGCTCATCAAGGCCGGCGCGTTCGACACCATGGGCCACAGTCGGCGCGCCCTGCTCGCCCGCCACGAGGAGGCCATCGACTCCGTCGTCGACGTCAAGCGCAACGAGGCGGTCGGCCAGTTCGATCTGTTCGCCGGACTCGACGGTGCTGAGGGTACCGGCGGCGGGTTCACCGTCGAGATCCCCGAGCTGCCGGAATGGGACAAGAAGCAGAAGCTCGCCTTCGAGCGGCAGATGCTGGGCCTGTACGTCTCCGATCACCCGCTCGCCGGACTGGAGCACGTCCTCGACCGGGTCGCGGACACCCAGGTCGCCTCGCTGCTCGAGGACGAGGTCATGCCCGACGGTGCCGGTGTCCACATCGCCGGCCTGGTCACCTCGCTGCAGCGCAAGATGACCAAGAACGGCAACCCGTGGGCGATCGCGACCGTGGAGGACCTCACCGGTTCGATCGAGGTGCTGTTCTTCCCGCAGACCTACGCCACCGTGTCCACCGCACTGGCGGAGGACACCATCATCACCGTCCGTGGCCGGCTCAACCGACGGGACGAGGTGCCGACGATCTACGCGCAGGAGATGACCTTGCCGGACGTCTCCGACACCGAGAACGGCCCGGTCTCCGTGACGTTGCCGGAGAACCGCTGCACGGGCCCGGTGGTGGAGCAGCTGCGGGGGATCCTCGCGAACCACCCAGGGCCGGCGGAGGTCCGCCTGCACCTGACCAAGCCGGGTCGGGCCACCGTGATGCGGTTGTCGGACCAGCTGCGGGTACAGCCGACGACCGCCCTGTACGGCGACCTCAAGGCCCTGCTCGGCCCGACCTGCCTCGCGAGCTGACCGGTGGCCGGGGCGGAGGAGGAGACCACCCTCGGCGCAGCGGACCTGCAGGCACTGCGCGAGCGCCTCGCCGGACTGGACACGGCCCAGCTCGTCACGGAGCTGGAACGCATGGACGCCACGCGGCGCGCCATCGCGTTCCGGCTGCTCTCCAAACGCGAGGCGCTGGAGGTCTTCGAGGACCTCGACCCCTCGCTGCAGCGCGAGATCCTCGATGAACTGCGCGAGGAGGCGACCGGTGATCTGATCGCCGACCTCGACCCGGACGACCGCGCACGGCTCTTCGACGAACTGCCGGCCGGATTGGTGAGCAGACTGCTCTCCGGGCTGGACCCGGCCGAGCGGGCCATGACGACGACGCTGCTCGGGTATCCGGAGGGCAGCGTCGGGCGCCGGATGACCCCGGAGGTCGCGGCACTGCCCAGGGACGCGACGGCGTCTGACGCAATCGCGCGCCTGACGGCCTACGGCGAGGACGTCGAGACCATCTATTCCGTCCCCGTCGTCGCCGACGGTCGCCGCGTGGTGGGCGTGGTGTCGCTGCGCCGGTTGCTGCTGTCCGATCCGGACGTCCGGGTGGACGAGGTCATGTCGGATCCGGTGATGGTCGAAGCCACCGACGGTCAGGAGCAGGCGGCCCGCGTGGTCCGGGAGGGCGGCTTCATCGCCGTGCCGGTCGTGGACCACGAGTCGCGCTTGCTCGGTGTGTTCACCGTCGATGACGCGATGCGGGTACTCGAGGCCGAGGAGGACGAGGACGTCGCACGTGGTGGCGCGAGCGAGCCGCTCCGGCGCCCGTACCTGACGGTCTCCTTGTTCGGTCTGGTGCGCACGCGGGTGGTCTGGCTGCTGGTCCTGATTCTCGCTGCAACGCTGACGGTGGGGGTGCAGAGCCACTTCGAGGACGAGCTCGACGCGGTGGTCTCGCTGGCGTTGTTCATTCCGCTGCTCATCGGCACCGGCGGCAACGCCGGCGCTCAGGCGGCGACGACGGTGGTCCGCGCGATGGCGCTCGACGACGTGCGACCCGGTGACCTGTTCCGAGTGGTGGGCCGCGAGATCCTGGTCGGGGCCTTGCTCGGCGCGACGCTCGCCGCGGTCGGCTTCCTGCCGGCGACGTGGGTGGCCGGGGCGGACATCGCCACGGTGCTGGCTGCGACGGTTGTGGCCGTCTGTGCTCTGGCCACCACGGTCGGTTCGTCGGTGCCGTTGACGGCGCGGAAACTGGGCATTGACCCCGCCATCGTCTCGGCGCCGTTCATCTCGACCTTCGTCGACACCCTCGGACTGGTCATCTACTTCTCCGTGGCCAAGGCCGTCCTGGGCATCTGAACGGTCAGTCGGCAGAACTGTCGGTCGGCAGGGTGCCGACCGACCGCTCGTGTGCCGGCGCTCGTCGTGCGGGCCGGCTCAACCGACTCGTGCGGCTTCAACCGACTCGCGCGGCACGGCCGCCGGTCGGCAGGTCGACCGTCACGACGGCGCCACTCGCCAGTTGTCGGCCACGGCGGGTCTCGACCTCGCCGTCGACCGTCACCTCACCGTCCGCAATGAGTTCGCGCGCCTGCGCCCCGTCCTCAACCAGGTCCGCGAGCTTGAGGAACTGACCGAGGCGGATCGTCCCCTCGGTGGGGATCGTCGGCACGTCGTCGCTCATGCAGGCGATCCTGTCAGCCGGCACGGACCGCGTCACGCTCGCCGGGCGTCACGGTGGACGAGATCGGCACCCACCGCTCGTGTCGCTGCGTCGTCCACAGGCTTGGCCGAGCGTGACGCCGATGTCAGCGGTTCGTACTAATGTTCGATGCATGGATGAAGTAGTCGTCACGGCCGATGAGGTGCGGGCCTTCCGTGCCCGGCTGGTCGAGACGTCCTGCTCGGATGCGAACCCCGCCGAGCTGGTGGAGCTGCTGGATGAACTCGAGGTCGTCAAGAACGTCGCCAGCGGCTTACAGGCGCGCGCGGCGGTCGCGCTGGATCGGGCCCGCCGGGAGGAGGAGGCCGAACTGGACGTCCCGGCCGGCCGGCGTGGCAGCGGGGTTGCGGGAGAGATCGCGCTGGCCAGGCGCGAGTCGGGGTCTCGGGGGAGACAGCTGCTCTCGCTGGCGACGTTCCTCGACCGCGAGTTGCCACACACGCGCGCGCGGTTGGCGGAGGGCACGCTGAGCGAGTACCGGGCCAGCCTGCTGGCGAAAGAGATGGCCTGCCTCGACAGGTCCGATCGGATGACGGTGGATGAGCAACTGTGCGGCGCCCCGGCGCGCCTGAACGGGATGGGCACGCGCGCGTTGGTGGCGGCGGCCAAGAAGGCCGCGGCCGAGATCGATGTCAAGGCCGTCGTGACCCGTGCCAGGCAGGCAGAGTCCGATCGACGCGTGACGTTACGGCCGGCGCCGGACACGATGTGCTACCTCACGGCGCTGGTGCCGGTCGCTCAGGGCGTCGGGGCTCTTGCCGCACTGGGCAAGGAGGCCGATCGGCTGCGACAGGGCGAGGGTGGTGACCCGCGCGGACGAGGGCAACTGATGGCCGATGTGATGATCGCTCGCCTGACCGGGGCGGAGTTACCCGCCGCCGACCAGGCTCGTCCGGCGTCGGAAGCGCCTGGTGCGGACACATCCGGTACGGGCGATGGTGCACGTGCCGCCGGTCAGACCGACGGCCTCGAGCTGCCGCCGCCGTCGGTGCCGATCACGGTGAATGTGACGATGTCGGACGTCGCGTTGCTCGGTGGAGGCTCGGAACCGGCCGTGGTGACTGCCCCGGGGGCGCCGAGTCAGGTGCTGCCGGCCGAGGTCGCCCGGCAACTCGTCTCCCGGGCACTGACGGCGCCGACGAAGACGTGGATCCGGCGGCTGTACCTCGACCCGGGCGGCGCACTGGTCGCGATGACGTCCAAGGGCCGGTACTTCCCACCCGGACTGGCCGACTACCTCGCCATCCGGGACCAGGGCATCTGCCGGATGCCCTACTGCGGCGCTCCGGTCCGTCACCTCGACCACGTCACCCCGGCCGCCGAGGGTGGTGACACCGACGCCGAGGACGGGCAGGGCTTGTGCGAGGCGTGCAATCACAGCAAACAAGCCCCTGGCTGGCGACAGCACATCGAGTCTCGAGCGGGTCCTCCCGATGGCGGAGGTAGTGGCCGTGCTTGCCGCGAGGGGCATGGCGTCGATGCTGTCGACGGCGCCAGTGAGGCACGTGAATCGGAATGGGTCGGTATCTCGGAGGTGGTCGACGACTCCGAGGTGGTCGATGCCGGCGTGTCCGGCACGGCTGGGTCATCAACTGAGGTGCCTCGGTGTCGACACACCGTCGTCACGACCACTCCGAGCGCGCACACCTACCGCTCGGTGGCACCGACGCCCCCAGGGGCCGGCCGACCGCTCGCTCACCGCCGAACGCGCCGACAGAACCGACCCCACGACAGCGGGCACCGCAGCAGCCGCGATCTCGGATGACCACGGTGCGGGGCACGGATCGGTCACCCCTGGCCTGGGCGGAGCGGTGAGCGCGCGGGCCTAAACTGGGACGCATGCTCACGCGCACCGATCTGCGAGGCCGGGCGCTGTCCGCTGCCGAACTGGCCGACGTCCTGCCGCGAGCCGAGCTCGACGTGGAGGGTGCGCTCGACCGCATTCGTCCGGTGCTTGCGGACGTGCGTGAGCGGGGCGCCGCTGCACTACGGGACCTGGCCGAGCGCTTCGACGGGGTCCGGCCGGAGCACATCCGAGTTCCCGCCGCCGCGCTGGGAGAGGCGCTCGATCAGCTCGATCCGGATGTGCGCGAGGCGCTGGAAGCCGCCATCACCCATCTGCGCGCGGGGCACGCCGCGCAGCTGCCCCGCGAGGTGAGCACGGAGATCGTGCCGGGCGGGGTGATCCGGCAGCGCTGGGTACCGGTTCGTCGCGTCGGGCTCTATGCCCCCGGGGGGCTTGCCGCCTACCCGTCGAGCGTGGTCATGAACGCCGTCGCCGCCCAGGTGGCCGGCGTCGAGGAGCTTGCGATCGCCACGCCGCCGCAGGCCGCCAACGCCGGGTTACCCCATCCCGTCATCCTCGCCGCCTGCGCGCTCCTTGGCGTGGAGGAGGTCTATGCGGTCGGTGGCGCCCAGGCTGTCGGCATGTTCGCCTACGGCGCCGCCGCCGCGGACGACACGGACCGGGCTGACCTGGCTGCCGCCGGTAGGACCGGCGACACACTGTGCGATCCGGTCGACGTCGTCACCGGTCCGGGAAACGTCTATGTGGCCGCGGCCAAGCGCGCCGTGATGGGCCGGGTCGGGATCGACGCCGAGGCCGGTACCACCGAGATCGCCGTCCTGGCGGACGAGACCGCCGACCCGGTGCACGTCGCGGTCGACCTCATCTCACAGGCGGAACACGATCCGGCCGCCGCATCGGTGCTCATCACCGCCTCGACCTGCCTCGCCGACGCCGTCGACGCGGAGATCGCTCGCCGTGTGCCGACCAGCCGTCACCACGATCGGATCTCGACCGCATTGAGTGGACCGCAGTCGGGCACCCTCATCGTCGACGACCTCGACCACGGTGTCGCGGTCGCCAACGCGTACGGGGCCGAGCACCTCGAGGTGCAGACCACCGACGCGGCCGCCGTCGCCGAGCGCATCCGCAACGCCGGTGCGATTTTCCTTGGCCCCTACTCGCCCGTGCCGCTCGGCGACTACCTCGCCGGCTCGAACCACGTGCTGCCCACCGGAGGTACGGCGCGATTCGCCAGCGGCCTCAACGTCACCGCCTACATCCGCAGCGTGCAGGTGATCGAGTACGGCGAGGCCGCGCTCAAGCAGCTGGCCGACCCATTGGCCGCACTCGCGGACTCGGAGGATCTCCCGGCCCACGGCGACGCTGTTCGCGCGCGATTCACATGACGCGCCGGATGCCACGACGGTTGGCCCGGGCGCCCATCGCGGTGTTCCGGGCCGGGTTCGGCTGGATCTTCGGCGGCGCCGTGGTGATGCTCCAGCACCGTGGTCGCCGCTCCGGCCTGGCGCGTTACGTCGTGCTCGAAGTCGTCCGCGCGGAGCCGGACGCCGTCGTGGTTCCTTCTGGTTACGGCCGATCGTCCCAGTGGTTCCGCAACGTCATGGCGGAGCCGCGTGTCTGGTTGTGGCGCGGCGCCCGCCGCCCCGCGCCGGCGTACGCGCAGCGCCTGGGCCAGTCGGAGGTCCGACAGATCTTCGAGGACTACCGGTGTGAGCATCCACTCCGTGCGCGCGCGCTCGCCCGGACACTCGGGATCGAGGACCTGTTCGCACGGGGCCCGGTTCCGCACGACATCGGTGACCGGATCCCCCTGGTGCGGGTCCGGACCTGAGCCGGCCCGGACGGGGCCGGGCCGTGGCTTCGGTCGGCCGTGGCTTCGGTCGGCCGGGCTTGGGTCGGCCGGGCTTGGGTCTGCCTGCCTTGGGTCGGTCCCCTGGGTTGCGCCGGCCTGGCCAGATTCCACACCTGCCGTGCACTTGCTATTGACAAGTGCGCTTGTGAATCGCAAGTATGGCGTCGAGCCCCAAGGCCGGGGCCACACGACACGAGGGAGTCAACGATGGCCACGAACATCTTCGTCAACCTGCCGGTCACCGACCTGGACCGCGCCAAGCGCTTCTACGAGGGGCTGGGTTGGGAGATCAACCCGAACTTCACTGACGAGAACGCCGCCTGCGTCGTCATCGACGAGAACATCTTCCTGATGATCCTCACCCGCGAGTACTTCGCGACCTTCACCTCCAAGCCCATCGCCGACCCGTCGGCGACCCTGCAGGTCGAGACCGCACTGAGCCGTGATAGCCGCGAGGCCGTGGATGCTCTGGTGGAGAAGGCGATCGCGGCCGGCGGCAGCGAACCACGTCCGGCGCAGGACTACGGCTTCATGTACGGCCGCGACTTCGAGGACCCGGACGGCAACAAGTTCAGCGCCGTCTACATGGATCCGGTGGCCGCCGAGCAGGGCCCGGAGGCGTACATGGCTCAGCAGGAGGGGGCCGCCTCCTAGGCGCAGCATGGCAGGGCGACATTACGGCCAGTACTGCGGCGTCGGCACGGCCCTCGAACTCGTCGGCGAACGGTGGGCCCTGCTCATCGTTCGCGACCTGCTCGTGGGACCGCGGCGGTACTCCGACCTCAAGCGGGGGCTGGCGAGGATCCCGACGAACATCCTCGCCGCCCGGCTCAAGGAGCTCCAGGCTGCGGGCGTGATCCGCCGGGCGCCGCTGCCCACTGCCCGGGCAGGCATCATCTACGAACTCACCGAGTTCGGGCAGGGGCTCGAGGACGTCGTGCTCGCGCTGGGCCGCTGGGGTTTTCGCGCCATGGGCGAGCCGGGCGAGGACGACGTCGTCACCGAGGACTCGATGACCATGGCGCTGCGCACCGCGTTCGAGGCCGACAGTGCCGCTGAGCTGCCGGACACGGTCTACGAGCTCCGAATCGGCGACATCGTCCTGACGGCGACCGTCGCGGGCGGCACACTGCGGCTGCGCCCAGGGGTGGCCGAGTCGGCGGCGGACCTGGTGCTCTCGGCGGGGCCGGGGATTCGCCACCTCATCGCGGGTGACGTGACCGCCGAGTCGGCGCGGGCTCAGGGCCTCGTCGGGGTCCTCGACGGCGATCCAGGCCTACTCGACCGATTCATGGCGACGTTCCACATCGACGCAGATCCGGGGCCTCCGCTCGCCGCCGCCGGGTAGCACGCCTGGCTCGCCGCCGGGTAACGGGCCCTGGCTCGCCCCCGGCTGACGGACCGGATCCGGATCGGCCGGCGGCGGACCACATCGGGTCGCGTAACGGACAATCGGGGCCATGACACGCGAACTCGTCGATCTCGTCGATCTGGACCATGGTGACCCGCGGTGGGCTCTTGCGCTGCCCGTCCTCCAGGAACTCAGGCCACACCTCACGGAGGCGCTCCTCGAGACGGTGATGCGTGAAGGTGGCCCGCAGGGACTGCGGTTCCTGGCGGCGTTCGACGGCGAGACGTGCCTGGGTGTGGCCGGCTGGCGGTTCATGGCGACCACCAGCGTGATCCGCAAGCTCTACGTCGACGACCTCGTCACGGCACGCGAACGCCGTTCGGCCGGCGTCGGAGCTGTCCTGCTGCACGAGCTCGAACACCGTGCCCGGGCAGCCGGATGCTCAGCCCTCGAGCTCGACTCGGGCGTGCAGCGCCACGGCGCGCACCGCTTCTACCTCCGCGAACGCATGCGCATCTCGTCCCACCATTTCGCCAAGGAGCTGTGACCGACCGGGCGGCGCAAGGAGTTGTGACCCGAGCGGTCGGCGCCCTGGTGGCGCGGGGCCGTCACCGTCTCGTTGGTCGTCGCGGACGCCCGTCCGGCTCGCTCACCGCTGGGCGAGAACGAACGGGTACACGGCTGCCGCGCCGGCCTGCCGGAGCAGACGGGCGGCGACGGCCAGCGTCCATCCGGAGTCGGTGACGTCGTCGACCAGCACAACGGTCCGTCCCGGCAGGCCGCTCAACGCCGCATCCGAGAACTCCAGACGGAGTCGACGGTGGACGCCGGCCAGGCGCTGCGCCGAGTTCACGTCGTGCCGGCCCGGCGGGATCGGCAGGCCGTCGTCGCCGGTCGTGGCGATCACCGAGCCGACGACGGGTGCCTCCACGATGTGCGCGACACCGCGCGCCAGGTGCTCCAGCAGGCGGGGCCTGGTCGCCGAGTCCACCACAACGACGCCGTCGACACCTCCGCGAGTGCCGTCTCCGCGACGCAGCTCGTCCCTCCACTCGTGCAGGACCTGCTGGACCGGTCGCCGCAGCGCCGCCGGGAGCAATCCGTCCTGCCCGCCGTGCGCCTCGCGTGCGTCGCCGGTGCCGGCGTCGTCCGTGGCCGGCTCGTCGGTGCTGTGCCCCACGTCGTCGCTGCCGGCGGTGCGACGCGGCTCGAGCATCTCGCGTAGTGGCACCGACCAGCCCAAGCCGTCCAGGCGCGCCACGCCGCGACCCGGCTCCGGCCGCTCGTCCTCAGGGATCTTTCCCTTGAGGTCGATACCCACGGCGTCCAGCCCTGTGGGCCACTGCCGGCGCGGCGTGACCTCGATACCGGGGCGGTCCAGCGCGGCGCGCACCTGGCTCACCGCGGCCTCGTCCACCGCGGTCTCCAACTCGGTACCACCGCAGAGGTCGCACCGACCGCAGCGCCACCCCTGAGTGAGTTCGGGATCGTCGAGCTGGCTGCGCAGATACGCCATTCGGCAGCCGTCGGCGGGCAGATCGACGTAGGTGAGCATCGCCCGCTGCTCCACGATCCGCGCCTGTGCCACCCGCTCGTAGCGCTCGCGATTGTAGGTCCACGGCTGCCCCGTCGCCTCCCAGCCACCCCGGACCCGGCGGACGGCGCCGTCGACGTCGAGCACCTTGAGCATGGTCTCGAGCCGGTTCCGCCGCAGGTCCACCTGTGTCTCGAGCTTCGCCGTCGACATCGTGCCGCCCGTCTCCAACGCCGCCAGGGTCTCGCGCACGGCGGGTTCGGACGGGAAGGACAGCGAGCCGAAGTACGCCCAGATGTCCTCGTCCTCCGGCCCCGGCAGCAGCACGACGTCGGCGCGGTCCACCCCACGTCCCGCGCGGCCGACCTGCTGGTAGTAGGCGATGGGGGACGCCGGCGCGCCGAGATGCACCACGAACGCCAGATCGGGCTTGTCGAACCCCATCCCGAGCGCGGAGGTCGCCACCAAGGCCTTGAGTCGGTTCTCCTTGAGCTCGTTCTCCAGGTGTTCACGCTCGGTCGGATCGGTCTGGCCCGTGTAGGCGCGGACGTCGTGCCCGGCCTCACGCAGTTGCGCCGCAACCGTCTCGGCAGCGGCGACTGTCAGGGCGTAGACGACTCCGGACCCCTCCCATCGCGGTAGCTGCTGTCCGAGCCAGGCGACTCGAGCCGCCTGGTTCGGCAGGGTCACGACCGCCAGGTGCAACGACGGCCGATCCAGTGAGCCGCGCAGCACGAGCACGCCATCGCGCGCCGCGGCCCGTTCATCGCGCCGCACGCCGAGCTGCTCGGCCACGTCGCCACTGACCCGCGAGTTGGCGGTCGCTGTCGTGGCGAGTACGGGGATGCCCTCGGGCAGGTCGGCCAGGAGGGTTCGGATACGCCGATAATCGGGCCGGAAGTCGTGTCCCCAGTCGGAGATGCAGTGCGCCTCGTCGATCACCACCAGGCCCGCGCCCGCGGCGAGGCTGGGCAGCACCTCGTCGCGGAACGCGGGATTGTTCAGCCGCTCGGGCGAGCACAGCAGCACGTCCACCTCACCGGCGCGGATTGCCGTGTGGACGTCGTCCCACTCACCGACGTTTGCGGAGTTGATCGTGACGGCACGGATTCCCGCACGGGCTGCCGCAGCGATCTGGTCGCGCATCAGCGCCAGCAGCGGGCTGACGATCACCGTCGGTCCGGAGGGTGCGGCCCCGGTGGCACCGCCGCGCAACAACGCCGTCGCCACGAAGTAGACGGCGGACTTGCCCCACCCGGTTCGCTCCACGACGAGCGCGCGCCGATGTCCAGCGACCAGTGCCTCGATGGCGCGCCACTGGTCCTCGCGCAGGACTGCGTCGTCGCGGCCCACGAGAGCGCGCAGTGCCTCCTCAGCCCGGTCGCGCAGGCTCGCGGTCGTCTCGGTCGTGGTCACGACGCCTCGCTTCGTGCCGGGTCCGGGTGTCCAGGTGCCAGTCTGTCGTAGGTCGATGACATGGGGTGGACCGGCTGTGCAGAGACGGGCCGCGGCTCGGCGTTGTGGACTGCCCGCGGCGAGAGCGGCCGGCTGGTGTCCCGGTGTCAGAGGCGGGGACCCTGGTGGGCGACGACGGCGCCCGACGGGACGGCGTCGGCGTCGACGATGTCCTTGCCGAACGGGACCACCGTCACCGGAATCATCTTGAGGTTCGCGATCGCGAGCGGGATGCCGATGATCGTGATCGCCTGGGCGAGGGCGGTGCCGACGTGCCCGATCGCCAGCCACAGGCCGGCGATGAGGAACCACACCACGTTCGTGAGCGCGGATCCGGCGCCAGCGCCCGGCTTGCGGACCACGGTCCGGCCGAACGGCCACAGCGCGTAACTTGCCATCCGGAACGACGCCACGCCGAAGGGGATGGTGATGATCAGGACGCAGGCGAGGATGCCGAAGACGAGGTACCCGAGGGCGAGCCACAGTCCGCCGAAGACCAACCAGATGAGGTTCAGCAAGATGCGCACCCGGTCAGCCTGGCACATCCGGGCTCGAGAGGGCGGCCGCCGGCATGCGTGCGACGGGGAACGCAGGGGCCGGGCGTGAGCGAGTCCGCACCGAGGACCACGTGGGACGCGACGGCCTACGACCGGTTCGGCGCCCATCGAGCCCGGCCGGTCGCCGACCTCCTCGCCCGCGTCGGCGCCACCTCCCCCCGCCTCGTCGTGGATCTCGGCTGCGGGACCGGGGCCTCGACCCGCCCGCTCGCCGACCGTTGGCCGCACGCCCGCGTCGTCGGCGTCGACGCCTCACCGGAGATGTTGGAGAAGGCCCGGGCCACGGATCAGCGCATCGACTGGATCCAGGCCGACCTCATCACGTGGGACCCGCCCACCCCGCCCGACGTCGTGCTCACCAACGCCGTGCTGCAGTGGATCCCGGGTCACCTCGACCTCGTCCGCGACTGGGCCGGCCGGCTCGCGCCCGGCGGCTGGTTCGCCCTTCAGGTGCCGGGCAACGCCCACACCACCAGCCATACCCTCATGCGCGAACTCGTCGCCGGGATGCCCGAGGCCGAGGAGCTCCTCCCGCAGCTGCTGGACAAGACGGGCGTGGGCGAACCGGAGGACTACGCCGCCGCACTTCATGCGGCAGGCTGCGTCGACGTCGACGCGTGGGAGACGACCTACCTGCACATCCTCGATCCCGACGGGCGGCTCGAGAACCCGGTCCTGGAGTGGATGCGGGGCACGGGGTTGCGGCCGCTGCTCGGCCGGCTGCCGGCGGAGCGGGAGGAGGCGTTCCTCGAGCAGTACGCCGCCGGGGTCGCCGCGGCCCATCCCCGCACCGCGATGGGGGTGCTCATGCCGTTCCGGCGGATCTTCGCCGTCGGCCGGAGACGGTGAGGCGTGCCTCATGAGACGGCGCGAGGCGATGGAACCACGACGCCTAGAATTTCCCAGGTGACCCCTGCTGCGCCGACCGGCTCGTCCGCCGACGTTCCCACCGCGCGCCTGCCCCTGCGCGCCGGACTCGAGGGATTACACCCCTACGGTGCGCCCCAGCTCGACGTGCCGGTGCTGCTCAACGTCAACGAGAACCCGTACCCGCCCTCGGACGCCGTCGCCGCCGACGTGGCCGACGCGGTGGCGAAGGCGGCCCGCAGCCTCAACCGTTACCCGGACCGCGACTTCGGTGAGTTGCGGGCCGAGCTCGCCGAGTACCTGCGCGTGGAGTCGGGCATCACCCTGGCCGCGGAACAGATCTGGGCCGCCAACGGGTCGAACGAGGTCATGCTGCACCTCCTGCAGGCCTACGGCGGCCCGGGCCGGGCGGTGCTGTCCTTCGCGCCCACGTACTCGATGTACCCGGAGTACGCCCGGGACACGATCACCGACTGGGTCACCGGACGCCGCGAGGAGGACTTCGGCCTCGACGCCGGCCACGCCGTCGACATGATCGCGCAGCACCGCCCGGCGGTGATCCTGCTCGCCAGCCCGAACAACCCCACCGGCACGGCCTTGCCGCTGGAGACCGTCGAGGCGATTCTCGACGCCGCCCGAACCTCGGGGCCCACCGGGGCGGACGGCGAGCCCACCTCCGCCGTCGTCGTGGTCGACGAGGCCTACGGGGAGTTCCGCCGTGCGGGCACCCGCAGCGCGCTGACCCTGCTCGCGGACAACCCGCACCTCGCCGTCGCCCGCACCATGTCGAAGGCATTCGGCATGGCCGGCCTCCGACTCGGCTACCTGGCGGCCGACACGGCACTGATCGACCATCTCCGCGTGGTGCGTCTGCCGTACCACCTCTCGGCGCTCACCCAGGCGGCCGCGCTGGCGGCGCTGCGTCACCGCGAGGAGCTGATGGCTCAGATCGCCTCGCTCCGCTCGGAGCGGGACCGGCTCGTGACCTGGTTGCGCGGGCGGGGCCTGCAGGTGGCGGACTCGGACGCCAACTTCGTGCTCTTCGGGGTGCTGCCGGACCGGCACCGGGTGTGGAAAGGTCTCCTGGACCGGGGCATCCTCATCCGTGAGGTCGGTCCCGACGGTTGGTTGCGCGTCTCGGTCGGAACACCGGAGGAGACCGCGGCATTCACCACGGCACTGGAGGAGGTGCTCGAGCAGTGAGCACTGGCAAGGGCAGGACCGCACGCGTGGCCAGGACGACGTCGGAGTCCGACGTCCTGGTCGAGCTCGACCTGGACGGGACCGGTCGCACTGAGATCTCCACGACGGTGCCGTTCTACGACCACATGCTCACCGCGCTCGGCAAGCACGGCCTCATCGACCTGACCGTGCGCGCGACGGGTGACACCGACATCGACGTGCACCACACGGTCGAGGACGTCGCGATCTGCCTCGGGCGCGCCTTGCGCGACGCACTCGGGGACAAGCAGGGCATCTCCCGGTTCGGCGATGCACTCGTCCCGCTGGACGAGGCCCTCGCCCAGGCCGTGGTCGACGTCTCCGGACGCCCCTACCTGGTGCACAGCGGCGAGCCGGCCGGGCAGGAGTACCACCTCATCGGTGGCCACTTCACCGGCTCCCTGACCCGGCACGTGCTCGAGTCCGTCGCCCACCACGCCGGCATCTGCCTGCACGTGCGCGTGCTGGCCGGCCGCGATCCGCACCACATCGTCGAGGCCCAGTTCAAGGCGCTCGCGCGGGCCCTGCGCGCGGCCGTTCAACCCGATTCGCGGGTCACGGGCGTGCCGTCCACGAAGGGGGCGCTGTCGTGACCGGTACGCCACCGGAGAGCGGGCGCCCGGAGGAGAGCGAGCGTCCGGAGCCTGACGACCCGCTGAGCGAGGAGGACGTCGAGCGGATGCTCCGCGCCCTGGACGAGGCCCCCGAGGTGCCCGGTGCCGAGGAGGTGCCGGAGTCCCCGGGGGCCAGGGGGCGTGCCGCCGACGACGCGGCAGGCCCGCAGCCGGGTCGGGTAGCCCTGGTCCTCACCCCGGTCGCCTCCGGCCCGGCGCTGGCCGGCCTGTGCGCGATCGCCGGCCTCGATGTCGACGTCGTTCCGTCCTCGTCGGGCGCGATCGCCGCCCTGGAGCTCACCGCCGAGAAGAAGCCCGAGTCGGACGACTGGGATATTTCCGAGCTCGTCGGCGGCGAGGACGGGGGCTTCCCGCCCGCGGCGGAGGATCTGGCGAAGAACCTCTCCCGGCTGACCCGCGCCGGCGTCGTCCTCGTGGTCGGTGACCTCGCGAACGACGTCGGCATCGAGACGGGCCTGTCCGGCCAGCTCAGCGCGCGCCGGTACACCGGTGGCGAGGCGGAGGAGGACGTCCCCGCCGGCCTGGTCCTCGCCGGCGCCGATCAGGTGGTGGAGGACCTCATCCTCGGCCGTACCCGTCCGGCGCAGGTCAAGGGCCACCAACGCTCCGGCACGTTGCCGCGGTGGAAGGCGGCGCGGCTGTTCGGGCGCGGGTTGCGGAGGAGGAAGTCATGACACGCGTCGTCGTCCTCGACTACGGCTCCGGCAACGTGCGCAGCGCCGTCCGGGCCCTCGAGCGCGTCGGTGCCGAGGTCGAGCTTACGGCCGACCCGGACGCCGTGCTCGCCGCGGACGGTCTCGTCGTGCCCGGGGTGGGGGCGTTCTCCGCCGTCATGGACGGGCTGCGCTCGGTACGCGGGGACATGCTCGTCGAACGGCGCCTCGCCGGCGGCCGGCCGGTCCTCGGGATCTGCGTCGGCCTGCAGGTGATGTTCACCTCCGGTGAGGAGAACGGACGCACGGCCGAGGGCCTGGGGCAGTGGCCCGGTCGCGTGGAACGGCTCGACGCGCCCGTCGTGCCGCACATGGGATGGTCACCGGTGCGTGCCCCGGCCGGCTCCGTGCTGTTCGAGGGGGTGGGGGATGAGCGGTTCTACTTCGTCCACTCCTATGCCGTGCTCACCGACCCGGGCGCCGCACTCGCCGGCGACAACCCGCTCACCCCACCCCTGGTCACCTGGGCCGATCACGGGTCACCGTTCGTCGCGGCCGTCGAGAACGGAGCCCTCTCGGCCACCCAGTTCCACCCGGAGAAGTCGGGCGACGCCGGTGCCCAATTGCTGCGCAACTGGGTCGCCTCCCTCGGCTGACCACCTCGAGAGACCACGAGACGAAAGCAACGATGAATCCCCCTTTGCAGCTCCTTCCCGCCGTCGACGTCGTCGACGGCCAGGCCGTCCGGCTCTTCCAGGGTGAGGCCGGTTCCGAGACCGCGTACGGCGACCCGGCGGAGGCGGCCGCGGCCTGGGTGGAGCAGGGGGCGGAGTGGATCCACCTCGTCGATCTCGACGCCGCCTTCGGCCGGGGGTCGAACCACGAGCAGCTCGCCCGGATCGTGCGCGAACTGAACGTGGACGTCGAGCTCTCCGGCGGCATCCGCGACGACGCCTCGCTCGAGCGGGCCCTGGACTCCGGCGCCGCCCGTGTCAACCTCGGCACCGCGGCGTTGGAGCACCCGGACTGGACCGCTCGTGCCATCGCCCGCCACGGCGACCGGGTCGCCGTCGGCCTGGACGTGCGCGGCACCACCCTGGCCGCCCGTGGCTGGACGCGTGAGGGCGGCGATCTCTGGGAGGTGCTGGACCGGCTCGAGACGGCCGGCTGCGCCCGCTACGTCGTCACCGACGTCACCAAGGACGGGACCCTCCGCGGCCCCAACGTCGACCTGCTGCGTCAGGTGTGCGAGCGCACCGACGCCCCGGTGGTCGCCTCGGGTGGGGTGGCCAACCTCGGCGACGTCGAGACGTTGCGCGAGCTCACCTCGGTCGGCGTCGAGGGCGCCATCATCGGCAAGGCGCTCTACACCGGCGCGTTCACACTCGCCGAAGCGCTCGAGGTGGCCGGCCGCCCGTGACCGACCCAGGACGCGATCCCGCCAACGCCACCGACTCCGCCGGCCGGCCGTGGGCGGGCCGCGAACTGACGCCCAACCCGTTCGCCGGCGACGACGGATCGGTCCAGCCTGCCCTCGCCGCCGCCCTGGCGACGGCGGAACCGGACCGCCTCGTCGCCGTCGTCGAGGCGCTACGGCAAGCACGGGTCATGGTGCCAGTGGTCGCCCACGAGCACCCGGGTCAGGCGGACGACGGATCGGTGGCCGCTCACGCCGTGTCCCGGTTCCGCTCGGGTGATCGCACCGGTGACGCGATGGCGTCGGCCGCACTGGTGTCCGTGCGCACACCGGACGGGAGGGCCGCGATCCCCGCCTTCTCCAGTGTCCGGACCCTCGCCGCGTGGGACGCGACCGCCCGCCCGGTTCCCGTCGAGGCCACCCGCGCCGCACTGTCCGCCGTCCAGGACGCCGACTCCCTCCTCGTCCTCGATCCGGGCAACGAGCCCACCGTGCTCATTCCGCGGCCCGCCGTCTGGGCGTTGGGGCGGGGCGAGGAGTGGACCCCCTCCTGGGCCGACCCGGACCTGCCCGGGATCGCGGTGTCGGCACTGCGCGGGATCACCGAGCTGGTCGGCGTGCGGCTGGAACGCGGTGGCAAGGCGGAGCTGCGGGTGCGGCTCGCGGTCCGTCCCGGCCTTGACGCCCAGGCGCTGCGCGACGCACTCGGGCGGGCGTCCCAGGCGCTGTCCGAGGAACCCACCTTCCGTGAACGGGTGGACTCGCTCGAGCTCGCACCGCAGGCTGTCGAGGCCGAGGAGAGCTGAGAGACTGCCGCCATGAGCTCGGGTGAGACTTTCCTGGCCGCGTACGACCACGGCTTCGCCCGCGTCGCGGCATGCACCGTTCCCGTCGCGATCGCGGACCCGGCCACCAACGCCGAGGCCGTGCTCGCCGAGGCTCGCGCCTGCCACGACGACGCCGTCGCCGTGGCCGTCTTCCCCGAGCTGTGCCTGTCCGGCTACGCCATCGACGACCTGCTCCTGCAGGATCCCGTCCTGGACGGCGTCGAGGCCGCGGTGGAGACGATCGCCCGCGCGTCGGCCGACCTGCGCCCCGTCCTCGTCGTCGGCGCTCCGCTGCGGCACCGTAACCGGATCTACAACACCGCCGTCGTCATCCACCGCGGTGAGATCCTCGGTGTGGCTCCCAAGTCGCTGCTGCCGACCTACCGCGAGTTCTACGAGCGCCGGCACTTCGCGGCGGGCGACGACCAGCGCGGTCAGACCGTCACGCTCGCCGGCCGGACCGTCCCGTTCGGCCCGGATCTGCTCTTCGACGCCGCCGACGTGCCCGGGCTGGTGCTGCACGTCGAGATCTGCGAGGACATGTGGGTGCCCGTCCCACCCAGCGCCGAGGCGGCGCTGGCCGGCGCCACCGTGCTGGCCAACATCTCGGGCAGCCCGATCACCATCGGGCGCGCCGACGACCGGCACCTGCTGTGCCGGTCCGCCTCCTCCCGGTGCCTGGCCGCCTACCTCTACGCCGCGGCGGGCACCGGGGAATCGAGCAACGACCTGTCCTGGGACGGGCAGACGATGATCTACGAGAACGGCGTGCTGCTCGCCGAGACCGAGCGCTTCCCCGACGGTCCGCGCCGTTCGGTGGCTGACGTCGACGTCGACCTGTTGCGCCAGGAGCGGCTGCGGATGGGCACGTTCGACGACAACCGTCGCACACACCAGGACCGGACCGCGGCCTTCCGCACGGTCGGGTTCCGCCTCGACCCGCCGCGCACCGACATCGGGCTGCGGCGGGTCGTCGACCGGTTCCCGTTCGTCCCGGACGACGCCGACCGGCTCGCCCAGGACTGCTATGAGGCCTTCAACATCCAGGTCAGTGCGCTCACCCGGCGGATGACCTCGATCGGGTCCCCGACGTTGGTCATCGGTGTCAGCGGTGGCATCGACTCCACCCACGCCCTGCTGGTCGCGGCCCGCGCGATGGACCGGCTGGGCCGGCCACGCAGTGACATCCTGGGCTTCACCCTGCCCGGCTTCGCCACCTCCGAGCACACCCGAGCCAACGCCCACGCCCTCGCCGAGGCGCTCGGCATCACGTTCGAGGAGATCGACATCCGCCCCGCCGCGCGCGAGATGCTCGAGCGCATCGGCCACCCCTTCGCCGGCGGCGAGCCCGTCTACGACGTGACCTTCGAGAACGTGCAGGCCGGACTGCGCACCGACTACCTCTTCCGGCTCGCGAACGACCGCGGCGGCATCGTCGTCGGAACGGGCGACCTGTCCGAGATGGCGCTGGGCTGGTGCACCTACGGCGTCGGCGACCAGATGTCGCACTACGCCGTCAACGTCGGCGTGCCCAAGACCCTCATCCAGCACCTCATCCGCTGGGTGATCTCCTCCGGCGAGGTCGAGCAACGGGCGGCCGAGGTCCTGCAGTCGGTGCTCGACACCCGCATCACCCCTGAGCTCGTTCCGGCGGGGGAGGACGAGGAGGTCCAGGACACCGAACAGACGATCGGCCCCTATTCGCTGCACGACTTCACCCTCTTCTACGTGCTGCGGCACGGCTTCCGCCCGAGCAAGATCGCCTTCCTCGCCCATCACGCCTGGCGAGATCCGGAGGCCGGGACGTGGCCACCGGGCTTCCCCGACGAGGGTCGCTACGGGTACGACCTGACGGAGATCCGCCGCTGGATGCACGTCTTCCTCGAGCGCTTCTTCGGCTTCAGCCAGTTCAAGCGCTCGGCCATCCCGAACGGACCCAAGGTCATGGCCGGTGGCGCGCTCTCGCCACGAGGGGAGTGGCGCGCACCCTCGGACGGCAACGCACGGGCATGGCTCCTCGAGCTCGAACGCGCGCTGCCGGAGGAATAGCGACCGGGCTGCCGGACGTTGACCTCGGTGATCCACCGATGAGTTCGTGGCGGGCGATCCGGACACGGGGTTGTGGCCCGGACCACGGGGCCGCGCCGGAGACGGAACAGCCCGCGCGTGCTAGCCTGGTGGATCGACCGGCCAGGGTCTCGCGCCCTGGTACGCAAGCGGAGATTCTCCCACCTAGGTCTCGACCGCCCCGCGGGAAGAGGCCGGGTACAGGTCAGGCGAGGGCTCGCCCTCGCCGTGACGGTTGGTGGCACCACGCCACCCCCGTCGCAGACCTTCGAGGCCTCCGCGTGCGACCGCACGACGGAGGCCTTCTTCGTCTGACGCGGTGGCCGAGACGACGACGCAGAAGGAGCACAGCATCAGCGAACCCCGCATCAACGAGCGGATCCGCGTGCCGGAGGTCCGGCTGGTCGGGCCGGACGGTGAGCAGGTCGGCGTGGTCCGGGTCGAGGACGCCCTGCGCGTGGCGCAGGACGCCGACCTCGACCTGGTCGAGGTGGCGCCGAACGCGCGCCCGCCGGTGGCCCGCCTCATGGACTACGGCAAGTACAAGTACGAGTCCGCGATGAAGGCCCGTGACGCCCGGCGCAACCAGGCGAACACGGTGCTCAAGGAGATCCGTTTCCGCCTGAAGATCGATGCGCACGACTACGAGACCAAGAAGGGTCACGTCGAGCGCTTCCTCAAGGGCGGCGACAAGGTCAAGGTCATGATCATGTTCCGCGGCCGCGAGCAGTCCCGCCCTGAGATGGGCATGCGGCTGCTGCAGCGTCTCGCGGAGGACGTCTCGGAGCTCGGCTCCGTCGAGTCGGCGCCCCGCCAGGACGGACGCAACATGACCATGGTCATTGGTCCCCACCGGAAGAAGGCGGAGGCCAAGAACGAGCAGCGCAAGCGCCGCGACGAGGAGCGCGCGGCCCGGCGCGCCGAGAAGGCCGAGCGGGACGAGGCGAAGGCCTGACGCCCGTCTCCTGAGACAAGCGGGAAGGGCCGCGCACCGCGCGGCCGGCAGCAAGACGTCCCGGGGAGGACCACCCGGGTAGTACACCGGTGCGCCGCGGGCGCACCACGACGAGGGACGAACATGCCGAAGAACAAGACGCACTCCGGTGCGAAGAAGCGCTTCAAGACCACCGGGAGCGGCAAGTTGCGGCGCCAGCAGACCAACGCGCGCCACTACCTCGAGCACAAGCCGAGCCGCCGCACCCGCCGCCTGGCCCAGGACCAGGACGTCGCCCCCGCCGACGTCAAGAAGATCAAGAAGCTGCTCGGCAAGTAACGCCGCCCCCGACTGAAGGAGAGAAGACGTGGCACGCGTCAAGCGGGCGGTCAACGCCCAGAAGAAGCGCCGCACCACCCTGGACCGCGCCTCCGGCTACCGGGGCCAGCGTTCGCGGCTGTACCGCAAGGCCAAGGAGCAGGTGACCCACTCGTTCACCTACTCCTACCGGGACCGGCGCGCCCGCAAGGGTGACTTCCGCAAGCTGTGGATCCAGCGCATCAACGCCGCGGTCCGCGCGGAGGGCCTGACCTACAACCGCTTCATCCAGGGCCTCAAGGCCGCCGGTGTCGAGGTTGACCGTCGCATGCTCGCCGAGCTCGCGGTGAACGACACCGCCGCCTTCAACAGTCTGGTCGAGACCGCCAAGAAGGCGCTCCCGGCGGACGTCAACGCCCCCGCGGCCTGAGCCGGCCGGCGCCCGAACGCCCGGACACCGCTGGATGCTGACCAACCCCCGCGCCGAGCGGGTCCGTCGCATCGCACGGTTGTCCGGGCGTTCGGCGCGTGAGAAGCACCGGCAGTACCTCGCCGAGGGCCCGCAGGCGGTGCGCGAGGCGGTGCGGTGCGCCGCCGGGCAGGTCCGAGACGTCTACCTCACGCCGGGCGCCGCCGCACGGCACGACGACATCGCCACCGCGGCCCGCGAGGCCGGCGTGTACCTGCACGAGGCGAGCGAGGACGTGCTGCGTGCCATGAGCGCCGACGCCCAGGGGGTCCTCGCCGTGATGGACATGCCGACGGCGCCGCCCACCCTGGCCTCCCTCACCGAACCGTCCGACGACGGCGGGCGAGCGCGCCTGGTCGCCGTCCTGGCCGAGGTCACAGATCCGGGCAACGCCGGGACGGTCATCCGAGCCGCCGACGCGGCCGGTGCCGACGCCGTCGTCCTGTGCCTCGGCAGCGTCGAGCTCACCAATCCCAAGGTGGTCCGGGCCAGCGCCGGCTCGCTCTTCCACCTGCCGGTCGTCACCGGCACCGACCTCGCCGAGACGGTCGCGGTGCTGCGCCGCGCCGGCCTGACCGTGCTCGCCGCCGACGGCGCAGGGGAGTGGGACCTCGACGATCTCCTCGATCGAGCCGCGCTCGCCGGGCTACCCGCCGATCTCGCCGGCGCTCCGGGCAACCTGGCCGCCACGGCGCTCGTCGCCCCCGACCTCGGTGCGCCGACCGCGTGGGTCTTCGGTCACGAGGCGCGCGGGCTCAGCGAGGCCGACCGGGCGCGGTGCGACGCGGCGGTCCGGGTCCCCATCCACGGTCGGGCCGAGTCGCTCAACCTCGCCACGGCTGCAACCGTCTTCCTCTACGCCTCCGCACGGAGCCAACGATGACCGACCACCTCAGCGCCGGTCCCGACGACGTCGAGGCCCTCGTCGCCCGTATCTGCGACCACCGTGCCCGCGCCGCCGGCACGGTCCCCGGCGCGATTGGGCGTCTCATCATCGGGCTGGCAGGCCCGCCCGGAGCGGGAAAGTCCACCGTCACCGGTGCGCTCACCGCCGCGCTTGCCCGCGCGGGTCTGGCCAGTGTCGTCGTCGGGATGGACGGGTACCACCTGGCGCAGGCAGAGCTCGAGCGGCTGGGCCGGGCCGATCGCAAGGGCGCCCCGGACACCTTCGACGCCGACGGGTACGTCGCGCTCATCCGGCGTATCCGCGTCCAACGGCCGGACTCACCGGTGGTGTACGCGCCCGCGTTCGATCGTCACCTGGAAGAGCCGGTCGCGGGCGCCGTGGCGGTCGCGGCCGATGTCCCGGTCGTCCTGACCGAGGGTAACTACCTGCTGCTGGATCGTGAGCCGTGGCGCCGCCTCGGCGACCTGCTCGACGAGACGTGGTACCTCGAGGTGGACGAGACCGCCCGGCGCCGCCGTCTGGTGGCCCGGCACATCGCCCACGGGCGCAGCCCCGAGGCGGCCGCCGAGTGGGAGGACCGATCCGACCAGGCCAACGCCGAGGTGGTCGCCGCCTCCCGGCACCGTGCCGACGTCGTGGTCTCCTGGCGAGAGGGCTGAGGACCGCACCGGTCGCCGGCACGGGAATGTCCCGGGGCGGCCGATCCTTGCACCGGCATGGACTTCAACCAGCAGATCGTCGACACCTTCCGCGCCAACGGCGGCGAGGTCAACGAGCCCATGCGGTTCGGCACGAACCTCGTCCTCGTCCACGTCCCCAAGAAGGACGGCACCGAACGAGTCACGCCGCTCGCCGCGGTGCAGCAGGACGGCGCGTGGCACGTCGCAGGCTCGGCCGGCGGCTCGCCGCGGCACCCGGCCTGGGTCTTCGCCCTGCGGCGTGCGGACCGGCTCACCATCGAGGTCCCGGGTGACCCCGTCGAGACGGTGCCCGTCTCGGTCACCGAGGTGACAGGGCCCGAACGTGACGCGATGTGGGAGCGCTTCAAGCAGTTCTCGAGCGGGTTCGCCGAGTACGAGGAGAAGGCCCAGGGTCGGATCATCCCGATCTTCCGCCTGGCAGCCTGACAGCCTGACGTCCTCACCGTCCGAGCGGCCTCGCGACCGGGGGCAGCGTCCCATCTGGCGAGCAGTTCGCGGTCAGCTATTTACGGCATGGCCTCGTCACGTTATATGGTGAGGCAATGCTTACCTCTGAGGCGCGCGCAGCTGCGGCGGTCGTTCAGGATGACCGGCCCGCCTACCGCCCGTACGCGGTCGCCGTCTCCCGGGTCGAGCCGCTGAGCCGGAGCTTCGTCCGGGTGACGCTCACCGGTCCCGACCTGCGGTGGTTCGGCACCCATCGCCTCGACCAGCGGGTCAAGCTCGTCCTGCCCCGGGAGAGCGATGGCCATCTCTGCGACGTCGGCGTCGACGACGAGGCCACCATCCTGGACGGCACGTGGTACCACCGTTACCGGGATCTGCCTGAGTCCGAACGGTCCCCGATCCGGACCTACACGGTCCGTGACGTCCGCCCGGAGCGCGCCGAGGTCGACATCGACATGGTCCGCCACGGTGAAGTCGGCCCGGCCTCCCGGTGGGCCGGTCGCGCCCGTGCGGGCGACGAACTGATCCTCGTCGGTCCGGACGCCCGCTCGCGCGAGGCCATGGTCGGCATCGACTGGTCGCCCGGCACGGCCACCGAGCTCCTCCTCGCCGGTGACGAGACGGCGGTGCCGGCCATCTGCTCCATCCTCGAGACCTTGCCCGCCGGCCGTCGCGCCCGCGCCTTCGTCGAGGTTCCGGACTCCGCCGACTTCCTCGGCGTCGACCTGCCGGACCACGCCACCATCACCTGGCTCGCCCGCGGTTCGCGTCCGCATGGCGAGGCCCTGGTTCCCGAGGTGCGCGAGTGGATCAACGCGAACTCGGCCACCGTTGGCCGCTCGCTCGGGATCGGCGTGCAGGACCTCGAGGACGTCGACGTGGACAGTGAGATCCTCTGGGACTCGCCGGTCGTGCGGGTCCTGCCGCACGACGTCTGCAGCCGCGGCGGCGAGCGGTGCGGGAGCGACTTCTACGCCTGGTTCGCCGGTGAGGCAGGCACCATCAAGACCCTGCGCCGCCTCCTCGTCTCCGAGATCGGGGTCTGCCGGCGCCGCGTCGCGTTCATGGGTTACTGGCGCGCCGGGCGCGCCGAGTCGGCCTGACCGCCGAACATGACCGCCGTCCGCACCACGCCGGAGGCGGCGCCGCCGATCACGGCCGCGCACGCCCGCCGCCGGAGCCTCGCCCTTGTCGGCAGCGTCCTCGCGCTCGCCGCGGTCACCGCCGCCTCCCTGGCCCTTGGCACCCGCGATATCGCACCGGCCGACGTGTTCACCGCCCTGGCCGACCGGGTGCCCGGCAACCCCGACCACGCGGTCGTCTGGGACCAGCGGATCCCGCGGACCGTCGTCGGGCTCGCCGCCGGCGCCGCGCTGGGCCTGGCCGGTGCCGTCATGCAGGGCATCACGCGCAACCCGCTCGCCGACCCCGGACTCCTCGGCGTCAACGCCGGCGGGTCGGTCGGCGTCGTCCTCGCCGTCACGGTGCTCGGCATCACGAGCCCGCTGGGCTACATCTGGTTCGCCCTCGGTGGGGCCGCCGTCGCCGCCGGCGTCGTCTACGGCGTCGGCGCGGTGGGACGCGACGGTGCGACCCCGGTCAAGCTCGCCCTGGCCGGCACCGCCGTCACCGCCGGGGCCACCTCCTTCATCACCCTCATGCAGCTGACCGATCGGACCACGCTCGAGGCCTACCGGCGCTGGGCCGTCGGCTCCCTCGCCGGGCGTGGTACCGAGACGCTCACCGACCTCGCCGCGTTCCTGCTGGCCGGGGCGGTCCTCGCGCTGCTCGTCGGCCGCACGTTGAATCTGCTCGCCCTCGGCGACGACGTCGCCCGGGGCCTGGGCCAGCATCTCGCGCTCGCGCGTGTCGTCACCGCGGTGGCCGTCGTCCTGCTGGCCGGTTCGGCGACGGCGGTCGCCGGTCCGATCGTCTTCGTCGGACTCGTCGTCCCGCACCTGGCGCGCGCGCTCATGGGCCCGGACTACCGCGCCATCCTGCCGTTCTCCCTGCTGATCGGGCCGATCCTGCTGCTCGCCGCGGACGTCGCCGGACGACTCGTCGTGCGTCCCGGGGAGCTCGAGGCAGGGATCCTCGTCGCCGTCGTCGGGGCCCCGGTCCTGGTCGCCATCGTCCGCCGGGTGAAGTTGTCGGGGCTGTGATGACGACGCCGACCCTCACCCGTAGTCCTGCGAGACCTGCCGCGCCGGTGCGGTGGCGGCCGCCGCGTTCCCGTCGCCTGACGGCGGTGCTCAGCCTCGCGGTCCTCGCGCTGGTCTGGGCGCACCTGGCCGTTGGCAACGACATGTCCGCCGGCGAGATCCTCGCCACGTTGACCGGCCGCGGCGACGGAGAGTTCACCATCTTCCGGCTCCGGTTGCCCGCCGCCGCGCTCGGCGCCGCGGTGGGTGCCGCGTTCGGGGTGGCCGGCGGCCTGTTCCAGACCGTGCTGCGCAATCCGCTCGCCAGCCCGGACATCCTCGGCGTGAGCGGTGGCGCCTCGCTGGCCGCGGCCACGGGCATCTTGGTGCTCTCCCTCGGCGGTGCCGCGATCTCGCTCGCCGCTCTCGTCGGGGCGTTCGCCGCCGCGGTCGCCATCTATGTCCTCGCCTGGAGCGACGGTGTCAGCGGCTACCGCTTCGTGCTCATCGGCGTCGGCGTCGCCTTCGCCGTCCAGGCCGCCCTCGCGTACCTGGTCTCCCGCGCCGACGTCAACGACGTGCGCGAGGCTCTGGTGTGGATGGTCGGCAGTCTCGGTACGCCCGACTGGTCGGAGGTCGGCCTGCTCGTCCTCGCCCTCGCCGTGCTGCTGCCGGCCGTCGCCGCCGTGTCCCCGCGGGTGCGCATCATGCAGCTCGGCGACGAGACCGCGGGCGGGCTGGGGGTGCCCGCAGAGACCACGCGGCTCGGCGCGCTGGCCCTGGCCGTGGCGCTCGCCGCCGTCGGCACGGCGTTCGCCGGCCCGGTCGCCTTCGTCGCCTTCGTCTCTGCCCCGGTTGCCCGACGCCTCGCACCTGGCGGGGGACTGGCTCTGGTCCCCAGCGCGCTCGTCGGCGCCGCGTTGGTGCTGGCCGCCGCGCTCGTCGGCGAGCACCTGTTCCCCATGAGCGTCCCGGTCGGCATCGTCACCGGTCTCGTCGGGGCGCCGTACCTGCTGTATCTGCTCGCGCGCGGCCAGCGCACCGGGAGGACCGTATGACCGAGCCGCTCCGACGGCGCACCACCCCGCACGAGCTGCGTGCCGAGGCCCTCCGTCTGGCCTACGACGGCGCGCCGGTGATCGACGGCCTCGACCTCGAGCTCCCGGACGGCCGCATCACCGCGATCGTCGGCGCCAACGGGTGCGGCAAGTCGACTCTGCTGCGTGGACTGTCTCGCCTGCTCAAGCCGCGTTCCGGCGTCGTCCTCCTGGACGGGGCAGCCGTCCACTCACGTCCCGCCCGCGAGGTGGCCACGGTGATCGGCATCCTCCCGCAGCAGGCGACCGCGCCGGAGGGCATCACCGTGGCCGACCTGGTGGGCCGCGGCCGCTACCCGCACCAGGGCTGGTTCCGGCGGTGGACCTCCACCGACGACGACGTCGTGCGGCAGGCGCTCGAGGCGACCGCCACCGCGGACCTGGCCCAGCGTCGTGTCGAGGAGCTCTCCGGCGGGCAGCGCCAGCGGGTGTGGATCGCCATGGCGCTCGCCCAGGACCCGGACGTGTTGCTGCTCGACGAACCCACCACCTTCCTCGACCTGGCCCACCAGCTCGACGTGCTCGACCTGCTGCACGAGCAGAACCGGACTCGGCACACCACCGTCGCGATGGTGCTCCACGACCTCAACATGGCCGCCCGGTACGCCGATCACCTCGTGGTGATGGCCGCCGGCCACGTCCTCGCCACCGGATCCCCGGAGCGCGTCCTGACCGCCGGCCTCGTGCGCGAGGCGTTCGGGCTCACGGCACGGATCGTGCCGGATCCCGTGACCGGCTCGCCGATGGTGATCCCGGTCGGCCGCTCGCAGGCCCGGCAGCCCACGCCCAGGGACGCCGACGGTCCGGCTCGGGCCGCGGTGCAGCAGGCCACCTGACCCGACCACCGACGTGCCGGCCGCTCGGCCGGAACGACCCATCCAGACGGGAGATGCGTGTGACCCCCATCCGACGTGTCATCGCGGCCACCTCCGCCGCCGGCCTGCTCGCGCTGGCCGCCTGCTCCGGCGGAGACCAGACCGACGGCTCCGACGCCTCCGGCGGCTCCGGCGAGGACGGCGAGGCCGGGGACTTCGAGCCCGTCACGCTCGAGCACGCGTTCGGCTCCACCGAGATCAGTGAGCAACCCCAGGACGTCGTGACACTCGGGTGGGGCAGCACCGAGGCGGCACTTGCTCTCGGGGTCGAACCGGTCGGCATCGAGCAACAGACCTACGGCGCCGACGGCCAGGGCCGGCTGCCCTGGGTGGCCGAGGCACTGCAGGAGGCGGGGGCGGAGCCGACGATGCTCCCTCCTGCGGTCGAGGAGCCACCGTACGAGGAGATCGACAGCCTGTCGCCGGACCTCATCCTCGCGCCCTATTCCGGGATCGACGAGGAGCAGTACGAACTGCTCAGCGAGATCGCCCCGACCGTCGCCTACCCCGAGGCGCCGTGGACGACCCCGTGGCGCGACGTCATCACCCTCACCGGTGAGGCGCTCGGGCTGGCCGACGAGGCGGACGGCCTCGTCGAGGACCTGGACGGACGGATCGAGCAGGCCGTCGCCGACCATCCCGAGCTGGAGGGCAAGTCCGTCGCCGCGATCTGGGACGTCGGTGGGGTGTTCTACGTCTATCGGCCGCAGGACTCCCGGGTCGACTTCCTCCTCGACCTCGGACTCACCTCGGCGCCGGCCGTCGAGGAGCTGGCCTCCGGCTCGAACACGTTCCTCTACGAGCTGAGCTACGAGGAGACCAGCCGGCTCGAGTCCGACATCGTGGTGAACTACGCCTCCACCCAGGAGGAGGTGGAGACCTTCCTCGACCAGTCGTACGCGCAGGCGATTCCCGCCGTCCAGGACGGGGCCGTCGCGCACATCGTCGGTGACGACCTCGTCGCGGCCATGTCCCCTCCGACGGCGCTGTCCATCACCTGGGGCCTCGAGGAGTACGTCGACGCGATCTCCGAGGCGGCCGCAGCAGCGGAGTGAGGCGGGTTGCGGGCCAGCGCCGCGCCGACGGTGTGGACGGCCCCGGGGCTGACCCGCATTCTGGACGGATGCGGCTCTTCGTCTCGCTCGACCTGCCGACGGAGGTCTGCGCACACCTCGACCTCGCGGTCCGGTCGGTCACCGAGCTCGACCCCGCGCCCCTTCCGGGCCGTGGCCGTCCGGCTCTGCGGTGGACACCGGCGGAGCAGCGCCACCTCACAGTGGCGTTCTACGGCGAGGTCCCCGACGGGGCCGTCGGGGACCTGCGCGAGGACCTGGCCGCCACGGCACGGGAGTTCGCCCCGGTCGAACTGCGGCTGCAGGGCGCCGGAGTCTTCTCCGGGCAGACGCTCTGGGCCGGCGTGCACGAGACCTCGCCGCGGTTGCACAGCGAGGAACGTAGCGATCTCATGCGGCTCATGGCCGCGTGCGAGGAGGTCGGCGCGCGGCATCTCGCCCCGCCGGCGGCGGACGCCGTCCGTTCGCGTGACCGCCGGCGCGCGCACGTGACACTGGCCCGCTCGCGGGACCGACGCCTCGGCGAGGTGGAGCTGCGCCGTCGGGCCCGGGCGCTGGCGGTCTACACCGGGCCGGAATGGACCGCCGAGGCGATGACCTTGGTCCGCTCCGAACTCGGTGCCGGCCGGGGTGGGACGGCGTTGCACACGCCCGTGGCGCGGCTGCCACTGGGCGGCGCCTCCTGATCTCGACGGCGTGTCAATGCTGAGAGCGGCGAGGTGAGCATCGCGTACGAGGCGCCTTCGCTACAGTGGCGCCATGAGGCCGCCACTCGCCGGACGATTTACCGGGCCCGCCCAGGGCCGCGGGTCCGGCTCGGCCTGAGCCTCGAGATCGCTGCGTGCCCGGGCGGGCATCCCACCTACAATCACCCGCTGGCACGGTGTCCTGGGCACCGGCCGTCCGATCCGCCCGGAAGGTAGGCATGACGTCAACGCCGGACACAGCATCCGAAACCGCACCGTCCGACACCACCGCACCCGAGTCCGCCACACCCCTGAATCCGCTGGACGAGGGGGGTGTGCACGCGGCGACCCACGAGGCCCTGGCCGCCGTCGCCGCGGCCGGCACGCTGGACGAGCTCAAGGCGGTGCGCCTCGCCCACGCCGGCGACCGCAGTCCGCTCGCGCTGGCCAACCGCGCCATCGGCGGCCTCGACAAGAAGGACAAGGCCGCGGCGGGCAAGCTGGTCGGCCAGGCCCGTGGCCGCGTCACGAAGGCTGTCGCCGCCCGCCAGGCCGAGCTCGAGGCCGAGCGCGACGCTCAGGTCCTCACCGCCGAAGCCGTGGACGTCACCCTGCCCACGGCCCGTGAGCCGCGTGGCGCCCGGCACCCGCTGGCGACGCTGATGGAGGACGTGTCCGACTTCTTCGTCTCCCTCGGATGGGAGATCGCCGAGGGGCCCGAGGTCGAGCACGAGTGGTTCAACTTCGACGCGCTCAACTTCGGCGTGGACCATCCGGCACGGCAGATGCAGGACACCTTCTACGTCGACCCGCCCGAGAGCGCCGGGGGAGACCCGCACCTCGTCCTGCGCACCCACACCTCGCCCGTGCAGGCCCGCGCCATGCTCGCCCGGGGCGTGCCGCTGTACATCGCGTGTCCCGGCAAGGTGTTCCGCACCGACGCCCTCGACGCGACGCACACGCCGGTCTTCCACCAGGTCGAGGGCCTCGCCGTCGACACAGGGCTGACCATGGCGCATCTGAAGGGCACCCTGGACCACTTCGCCCGCGCCATGTTCGGGCCCGAGGCGCGCACCCGGTTGCGCCCGAGCTTCTTCCCCTTCACCGAGCCCAGCGCCGAGATGGATCTGTGGTTCCCGCAGAAGAAGGGGGGAGCCGGCTGGATCGAATGGGGCGGCTGCGGCATGGTCAACCCGAACGTGCTGCGCGCCGCGGGCGTCGACCCGGACGTCTACTCCGGGTTCGCGTTCGGTATGGGCATCGAACGCACTCTCATGCTGCGCCACGGCATCGCCGACATGCGCGACATGGTCGAGGGAGACGTGCGCTTCTCCCTCCAGTTCGGCACCACCGGAAGGGGCAACTGAGATGCCGTACGTCCCGCTGTCCTGGCTCGCCGAGCACGTCGAGGTCGCCCCCGGCACCACGGCCGAGACTCTCGCCGCCGCGCTCGTCGCCGTGGGGCTCGAGGAGGAGCAGATCGTGCCCCCGCCGGTCACCGGCCCGCTCGTCGTCGGGAAGGTGCTCTCGCTCGCGAAGGAGACCCACTCCAACGGCAAGACGATCTCGTACTGCCGGGTCGACGTCGGCGAGCACAACGACCCCCCCGGCGACGGGGCCGAACCGGCCGATGTGTCCTCCCGCGGCATCGTCTGCGGTGCGCACAACTTCGACGTCGGCGATCACGTCGTCGTCGCCCTGCCCGGAACGGTGCTGCCCGGCCCGTTCCCGATCGCGGCACGAAAGACCTACGGGCACACCTCCGACGGCATGATCTGCTCCGCCAAAGAGCTCGGCCTGGGCGAGGACCACTCCGGGATCATCGTCCTCGAGCGTCTCCTCGGCGCCGACGCCGTCCCCGCCCCCGGCACCGACGCGCTCGAGCTCCTGGGTCTGGGTGAGGAGGTCCTCGAGATCAACGTGACACCGGACCGTGGCTACTGCTTCGGCATGCGCGGTGTGGCCCGCGAATACGCCCACTCGACCGGCGCCACGTTCACCGATCCCGGCCTGCCGGAGAACCTCCCGACCCTCCCGCCGCCGGCCACGGCGGACGGCTTCGCCGTCGAGCTCGACGACGACGGCGCCCCGGACGCCGGACTGGACCGGCCCGGATGCGACCGGTTCGTCACCCGTATCGTCCGCGGCGTCGACCCCGCCGCACCGACCCCGACCTGGATGGTCTCGCGCCTCGTGCAGGCCGGGATGCGGCCCATCTCCCTCGCCGTCGACGTCACCAACTACGTCATGCTCGATCTCGGGCAGCCCTTGCACGCGTATGACCTTGCCGCGCTCGCCGCGCCGATCGTCGTGCGCCGGGCCGCGGCGGGGGAGCGGTTGACCACGCTCGACGACGTCGAACGGCGCCTCGATCCCGAGGACCTGCTCATCACGGACTCACCCGGCGGAGCACGTGGCGGGCGGGTGCTCGGTCTCGCCGGCGTCATGGGTGGGGCGGCGACCGAGGTCTCGCCGTCGACCTCGGACGTGCTCGTCGAGGCCGCCCACTTCGACCCCGTCTCGGTGGCCCGGACCGCACGGCGGCACCGGCTGCCCAGCGAGGCCGCCAAGCGGTTCGAACGCGGCGTCGACCCGCGGTTGCCCGCCGTCGCCGCCCAGCGCGTGGTGGACCTGCTCGTCGCCTACGGCGGCGGCACCGCGGATCCGGCGGTCGGCGACGTCGACCGGACGGGGACCCCCGAACCCGTGCTGTTCGACCCCGCCGCGGCCGCCCGCCTCGTCGGTGTCGACTACCCGCGCGAGCGCGTGGTCGGCATCCTCGAACAGATCGGCTGCACGGTCACCACCACGGCCGATCCGGACACCGCCACGGCCGACGGGGCCGGGGACACGACCGTCCAGGTCACGCCGCCGTCGTGGCGGCCGGACCTCGTCGGCCCGGCCCACCTGATCGAAGAGGTGGCGCGGATCGACGGGTATGACGAGATCCCCTCGGTCCTTCCCGCGGCGCCGGCTGGCCGCGGCCTGACCGTGAGTCAGCGGCAGCGCCGCGACATCGCCCGGGCGCTGGCCGAACGCGGGTTCGTCGAGGTGCTGTCCTACCCGTTCATCGGCGACGTCCACGATCGGCTCGGTCTGCCCGCTGAGGACCCGCGCCGGGCCACCCTGCGCCTGGTCAACCCGCTCGCGGACGACGCGGCCGGCATGCGGACCTCGCTGCTGGACACTCTGCTCGAGACCGCACGCCGCAACGTCTCCCGCGGCAACGCGGACCTGGCGATCACCGAGGTCGGTCTGGTGACGCGTCCGGCCGGGATCCGGGCGGCCGCAGCTCCGGGGGTCGACCGGCGGCCGGAACACCACGAGTTGGACGCGCTCGAGGCCGCCGTGCCGGACCAGCCCCGCCACATCGCCGGCGTGCTCACCGGCCGCCGCCTGCCGCCCGGGCTCGGGCCGGTGCCCGCCGCCGGCCGGCTCGCCGACTGGGCGGACGCGGTGGACGCCGCGAAGGTCGTGGCCGAGACGGTCGGCGTCATGTTGACCGTGCGGCGTGGCGAGACGATGCCGTGGCATCCCGGACGCTGCGCCGAGCTGGTGGCCGGCGACGTCGTGGTCGGGCATGCCGGGGAGCTGCACCCCAAGGTCATCTCGGAGCTCGACCTGCCGGCCCGGACCAGCGCGTTCGAGCTCGACCTCGACGCCGTCCAGGCGGTCAGTCCTGCCGAGCCGATCCAGGTCGACCCCGTGTCCACCTTCCCCCCGGCCAAGGAGGACGTGGCGCTGGTGGTCGATGCCGACGTGCCGGCCACGGACGTGCTGGCGGCGGTCACCGACGCCGCCGGTGAGCTCGCCGAGGACGTCACGCTGTTCGACGTCTACACCGGCAGCCAGCTCGGTGAGGACAAGAAGTCGCTTGCTTTCGCGCTGCGCCTGCGGGCGCCGGACCGCACCTTGACCGCGCAGGAGACAGCTGCGGTGCGTGAGCGGATCGTCGAGGTCGCCGGCGAGCGGGTGGGGGCGGTGCTCCGTGCCTGAGCAGACACCCCCGGCTCCCGCCCGCACCGGCGATCCCGCTCCCGCCCGCACCGGCGACCCGGCTCCCGCCCGCACCGCCCTGGTCACCGGCGCCTCACGCGGCATCGGGCGCGCGCTCGCCCTCGGACTCGCCCGCGCGGGACTCGACGTCGCGCTCATCGCCCGGGACGGGGTGCGGCTGGAGGAGGTCACCCAGGAGGTGCGCGACCTCGGCCGGCGCGCCGCCGCCCGGGTCGCCGACGTCACCGATCCGGATGCCGTCCGAGCCGCCGTGGAGGCGATCGAGGACGCGCTCGGGCCGATCGACCTGCTCGTCAACAACGCCGGCCGCATCGACACCGAGGTGCCGCTGTGGGAGGCGGACCCGGACGAGTGGTGGGCCGTCGTGGAGACCAACGTCCGCGGGCCGTTCCTGCTCGCCCGCGCCGTCGTGCCCGGCATGGTGGCCCGCGGCGGTGGCCGGGTCATCGACCTCAACTCCGGCGCCGGAACCCGGGACAACGCCGACGCCACCGCCTACTACGTCTCCAAGACGGCACTCTTCCGGATCGGTGGTGGGCTGCACGAGGCCGGCTATGACCGCGGGCTGCGCGCCTTCGAACTCGCGCCCGGCGTCGTCGTCACGGACATGACCAGCTCGATGCGTGCCCACGCCAACCGCACCGAGTGGACGGACGTGGCCGAGGTGGTCGATCTCGCCGTCGCCATCGCCCGCGGTGAGCTGGACGCCCACTCGGGCCGTTACCTGCGCGCCGGCACCGACACCGTCGAGTCGCTGCGTCACCAGGCCGGCACCGACCACCCGGACGCCGTCCGGCGCCTGCGCGTCAGCGACTGGCCCTGACCACCGTCTGGAGAGACCGTGCCCGAGAACCGGACAACCGGCGTGACCCGGTCTGACCTGCTGGCCGGCATGCCCGCGGCCGTGCCCGTCGGCGCCGCCGAGGTGCGTCAAGCCCGTGGCGCCGACCCGCGTCGCCTCGTCGTCCTCGACGACGACCCGACCGGCACCCAGTCCGTCGCCGACCTCCCCGTCCTGACCGGCTGGAGCGAGGACGACCTCGCCTGGGCACTGGGTACCGGCGCTCCCGCGGTCTACGTCATGACCAACTCGCGCAGTCTGGATCCCGACACCGCCGAACGGCGGAACCGGGACGTCGTCGAGACCGCCGTGCGGGCCGCCGAGCGGTGCCACGTCGAGATCGACGTCGTCTCACGCTCCGACTCCACCCTGCGGGGTCACTTCCCCCTGGAGACGGACGCCATCGCCGCCACACTCGCCGCCGCGGACGACCGCACCGTCGACGGCGTCATCCTGGCTCCGGCCTTCGCAGACGCCGGCCGCCTCACGGTCCGCTCCGTGCACTACGCCGGGTCGGACGCCGACGGCTTCGTGCCGGTCGGCAGGACCGAGTTCGCCCGCGACGCCACGTTCGGCTATACCTCCTCCGACCTGCGCGCCTGGGTCGCGGAGAAGACCGACGGGCGAGTCCCACCGGAGGAGGTCGTCCCTCTCACGCTGGACCGGCTCCGCGCCGGCCCCGAGAGCGTCGCCGAGGTGCTCAACTCCCTGCGCGACGCCCGTCCCGTCGCCGTGGACATCGCCGAGGAGAACGACCTGAGACTCCTGGCCCTCGGCATCCTGCGCGCCGAGGCGGACGGGCGCCGCTTCGTCCATCGCGTCGGACCGCCCTTCGTCCGGGCCCTGATCGGCCAGGACGTGGCGGACCCGCTCACCCCGGCCGACGTCGCCGCCTTGCACGCCGGTGCCGGGCGCGAGGATCTCGCCCCGCACGGCCTCGTCGTCGTCGGCTCCCACGTGGCACTGACCACCCGCCAGCTCGACACGCTGCGGGAGCGCCGCCGGCCCACCGAGATCGAGATCGACGTCGCGCGCGTTCTCGGCCAGGCCCGGGACGCCCACCTCGAGGACGTCGTGACGCGGACGGTCGAGGGCCTGCGGGCCGGAACGGTCGTGCTCTCGACCTCGCGAACTCTCGTCACCGGCCAGAGCGGGGACGACTCCCTCGACATCGCCCGGCGGGTCTCCGACGCCGTCGTCTCCCTCGTCCGCCGCGTGATCGATCGACGGCCGCCCCGGTTCGTCGTCGCCAAGGGCGGCATCACTTCCTCCGACGTCGCCGCCCGTGGCCTGAAGATCAGCCGTGCGTTCGTGCGCGGCCCGATGCTGCCCGGGATCGTCTCGCTCTGGGAGCCGGTCGGCGGCCCCGCCCACGGCATCCCGTACGTCGTCTTCGCCGGCAATGTCGGCGATGAGCACTCGCTCGCCGACGTCGTCGACAAGCTCACGGCACGAGGATGACCTTCCCGGTCGTCTCCCGGCCCTCGAGTGCCCGGTGGGCCTGAGCCGCCTCGTCCAGCGAGAACCGGGCGCCGACACGCACCTCGAGCGAACCCGAGGCCGCGGCGCCGAAGATCTCACCGGCTCGCCACGTCAACTCCTCACGGTCGGCCGTGTAATGCGCGAGCGTCGGTCGGGTGACGAACAGCGACCCGGCGGCGTTGAGCCGCTGCAGGTCGAACGGCGGGACCTGTCCGCTGGCCCCACCGAACAGCACGAGCATGCCCCGCGGGCGGATCGAGGCCAGCGAGGCGTCGAAGGTCGCCTTGCCGACACCGTCGTAGACGACATCGACGCCGGCGCCCCCGGTCAGGTCCCGGACGGCCTGCGGCAGCTCGGTGGAGATGTCGTCCATCTCGGCGTACCGGATCACCTCGGCGGCACCGGCCCGGCGTGCGAGCGACTCCTTCTCCGGGGAGCCGACCGTACCGATCACCCGTGCGCCGCGGGCGGTCGCGAGTTGGGTCAGCAGCAGCCCGACACCACCGGCGGCCGCCGTGACCAGCACCGTGTGCCCGGCCCAGACGGGGAACGTCGAGGCGAGGAGGTAGTGCGCCGTCATGCCCTGCAACGGCAGGGCCGCCGCCGTCTCGAGGTCGAGAGTGTCGGGGACGGGCAGCGCACGTTCCGCGGCGAGGACGACGCGCTCGGCGTAGGAGCCCGGAGCCTCTGCCCACGCCACGCGGTCGCCGACGACGAGGTCGGTGACACCCTCGCCCACCGCGCTGACCGTGCCCGCCCCTTCCGATCCGGGGACGTGCGGGAAGTCCATCGGATAGACACCGGAGCGGCGGTAGGTGTCGATGAAGTTCACGCCGGAAGCGGCGACGTCCACGAGGACCTCGCCCTCCCCGGGCTGCGGATCAGGCGTGTCGACGGCGGAGAGCACCTCGGGTCCGCCGGGGCGGGTGGCGTTGATGGCTCGCATGCTCCCAGCATGGCCCGAGGCGCGGCCCTGACACCATGCGCGACACGCTATGCAATCTCTTGTATGGTTATGCAGGTGTCCTTCTCCGTTGCCGTCGCCGGCGCCTCCGGGTACGCGGGCGGCGAGATGCTGCGTCTGCTGCTGAGTCATCCCGAGGCACGGATCGGCGCTCTGACCGCGAACACCTCCGCCGGGCGTCCGCTCGGCGAGCACCACCCGCACCTCGCGCCGCTCGCCGGCCGGACGCTGGACCCGACCGATCCGGACATCCTGGCCGGCCACGACGTCGTGGTGCTGGCGCTGCCGCACGGCGCCTCCGCAGAGATCTCCGCCGCGCTCGAGGCCGCGGGGTCGCAGGCGTTGGTGCTCGACTGCGGCGCGGACCACCGGCTCGTCGATCCGCAGGACTGGGAGCAGTTCTACGGCAGTGCGCACGCCGGGGCCTGGCCGTACGGACTGCCGGAGCTCATCCGCGCCGAGACCGGTGAGCGTCAGCGCGAGGAACTGCGCCGTGCCCGCCGTGTCGCCGTTCCCGGGTGCAACGTCACCGCTGTCACCCTCGCGCTCCAGCCGGGTGTGGCCGGCGGGATCGTCGACGCCGGGGACGTGGTCGCCACGCTCGCCGTCGGGTACTCCGGGGCCGGCAGGTCTCTCAAGCCGCACCTGCTCGCCGCCGAGGCGGCCGGGAACCTCGCCCCGTACGCCGTCGCCGGCACGCACCGTCACGTCCCGGAGATCGAGCAGAACCTGCGCCGCGCCGGAGCCGAGACGGTTCGCCTCTCCTTCACGCCCGTCCTGGCCCCGGTCGCCCGTGGCATCCTCGCCACGGTCACCGCACCGCTCCGGCCGGGCATCGAACCGGCCAGCGTCCGGGCCGCGTGGGAACAGTGCTACGGCGCCGCCGAGCCCTTCGTCCGCCTCCTGCCCGAAGGGACCTGGCCCAGCACGGCCATGGTCGCCGGCGCCAACGCCGCCGCCGTCCAGGTGGCCGTGGACGAGCGAGCCGGCCGCGTCGTCGCTCTCTGCGCGATCGACAATCTCGTCAAGGGCACCGCGGGCGCCGCGGTGCAGTCGATGAACCTCGCCCTGGGCCTGTCGGAGACCACCGGCCTGACCACCGTCGGAGTCGCCCCGTGAACACACTGCACCTCGCTCGCTGCGCTCGTGACCGTGCGGAGGCGCACGGATGAGCGTCACCGCCCCCGCCGGGTTCCGGGCCGCCGGAGTCACCGCGGGCCTCAAGCCGTCCGGACGGCCGGACCTCGCCCTCGTCGTCAACGATGGACCCGAGCACGTCGGTGCCGCCGTGTTCACGCAGAACCGGGTCGCCGCCGCTCCCGTGCTGTGGTCCCGGACCGCCGTGGGCGACGGTGTCGTCCGCGCCGTCGTGCTCAACTCCGGCGGCGCCAACGCGTGCACCGGACCCGAGGGTTTCGCCGACACCCACCGCACCGCAGAGCACGTCGGAGAGGTCCTCGACGTCTCCGCCGCAGACGTTCTCGTCTGCTCGACCGGACTCATCGGCGAGCGTCTCGACATGCCTGCCCTGCTCGGCGGGGTCGACACCGCCGCGACCGCGCTGTCACCCAGCGGCGGCCGTGCCGCCGCCGAGGCGATCATGACCACCGACACGGTGACCAAGCAGGCCGCCGTCACCCGCTCCTCGCAGACCGGTTCCTGGACGGTCGGCGGCATGGCCAAGGGCGCCGGCATGCTCGCTCCGGCCCTGGCCACGATGCTCGTCGTCGTCACCACCGACGCCGTCGTCGAGGCCGCCGACGCCGACGCCGCGTTGCGGGCCGCCGCCCGGGTGACCTTCGAACGCGTCGACTCCGACGGCTGCCTGTCGACCAACGACACCGTGGTGCTTCTCGCCTCGGGCGCCTCCGGCGTGCGCGCAGACCGGGAGGAGCTCTCCGACGCCCTCACGGTCGTGTGCGGCGACCTCGCCCGGCAACTCGTCGCCGACGCCGAAGGCGCCGCCCACGACATCGCCGTCACTGTCTCCGGCGCCACCACCGAGGACGCCGCGCTCGCCGTCGCCCGTGCCGTCACCCGCTCCAACCTCGTCAAGACGGCGATTTACGGAAACGACCCCAACTGGGGCCGGATCCTCGCCTCCGCCGGTACCGTCCCGGCCGAGGTGGCCCCGTTCGAGCCGGACGCCGTCGACGTCGCCATCAACGGCGTCACGGTCTGCCGTGGCGGCGGCGTGGGTGAGGACCGCACACGCGTCGACCTGGTCTCCGCACGCGAAGTCCGCATCGACATCGACCTGCACGCGGGCGAGGCCGCCGTCACGGTGTGGACCAACGACCTCACTCACGACTACGTCCACGAGAACAGCGCGTACTCGACATGAGCACCGACCCCGGCACCGCTCCCGCCCCGTCGGCCGACCGGCTCGTGCTGGACGCCGACCGCCTCGTCGGCGCCCACCAGAAGGCCGAGGTCCTCATCCAGGCCCTGCCCTGGCTGCGCCGGTTCTCCGAGGCGCGCGTCGTCATCAAGTACGGCGGGAACGCGATGGTCGACGACACGCTCAAGCGCGCGTTCGCCGCCGACGTCCTCTTCCTGCACCAGGTGGGCCTGCGCCCGGTGGTGGTGCACGGCGGGGGGCCGCAGATCTCGACCATGCTCGACCGTGTCGGCCTCGAGACCGAATTCCGCGGCGGCCTGCGGGTGACCACGCCGGAGGTCATGGAGGTGGTGCGGATGGTGCTGACCGGCCACGTGCAGCGCGAGCTCGTCTCGCTGCTCAACGCCGACGTCGCCCACGCCGTCGGCCTCTCCGGCGAGGACGGCCGCCTGCTGCAGGCCGAGCGCCGGCACGCCTTGGTCGAGGGCGAACCGGTCGACGTCGGGCACGTCGGGGACGTCGTCGACGTCGATCCGCAGGCCGTCGAGGACCTCCTGGACGCCGGCCGCATCCCCGTCGTCTCCACCGTCGCCATCGACGCCGCCGAGCCGACCCAGGTGCTCAACGTCAATGCGGACACCGCCGCCGCGGCGCTCGCCGTCGCGCTCGGAGCCACCAAGCTCGTCATGCTCACCGACGTCGAGGGGCTGTACGCGGCCTGGCCCGACCCCTCCAGCCTCGTCTCGCAGATCCGCGCGGGCGACCTCGAGGTCATGCTGCCCACGCTGTCCTCCGGCATGGTCCCCAAGATGGAGGCGTGCCTGCGCGCGGTACGCGGCGGCGTCCCGCAGGCACACGTCATCGACGGCCGCCGCGAGCACTCCATGCTCCTGGAGATCTTCACCGACGCCGGGGTGGGCACCCTCGTCGTCCCCGACGCAGCGGAGGAGGAGTCGTGACCGACACCGGCCAGGACTGGACCGAGCGCTACCGGCGCGCGGTGATGAACACCTTCGGCACACCGCAGCGGGTCCTCGTGCGCGGTGAGGGCGCGTACGTGTGGGACGCCGACGGCGCGCGTTACCTCGACCTCCTCGGCGGCATCGCGGTCAACGCCCTCGGGCATGCGCATCCTGCCCTCGTGCAGGCCGTGACCGAGCAGCTCGGCGCCGTCGGGCACGTCTCGAACTTCTTCACCACCCCGGCCCACGTCCGACTCGCCGAGCGGCTGCTCGAGATCGTGACCCCGGGCGGTGCGCCGGACGGCTCCCGCGTCTTCCTCGCCAACTCCGGCACCGAGGCCAACGAGGCGGCGTTCAAGCTGGTCCGGCGGCACGGCGACGGGACCCGCCCGCGGGTGCTCGCGCTCGAGGGGGCCTTCCACGGCCGGACCATGGGAGCGCTCGCGCTGACCCACAAGGCGGCCTACCGCGAACCGTTCGCCCCGCTGCCCGGCGGCGTCGAGTTCTTGCCGTTCGGCGACGTGGCGGCACTCGCGGACGCCATGGACGACGACGTCGCCGCCCTGGTCCTCGAGCCCATCCAGGGAGAGGCGGGCGTGCGTCCGCTGCCGGCCGGGTACCTCGCCGCCGCGCGTCGCCTGACGGCCGATCACGGTGCGCTCCTCGTCCTCGACGAGGTCCAGACCGGCATGGGCCGGACCGGCACCTGGATGGCCCACCACGGCATCGTCGATCCCGACGGCGGTGGTACCTCACCGGTCGTGCCGGACGTGGTCACGCTGGCGAAGTCCCTCGGCGGGGGCATGCCGATCGGCGCCGCGATCGCCCTCGGCGGGCGCGCGGGCGGCCTCCTCGGACCCGGCCAGCACGGCACCACGTTCGGCGGTAACCCGGTGTCCGCCGCGGCGGCGCTGGCGGTCATCGAAACGATCGAACGGGACGGACTGCTCCACCACGCCGCCGTGACCGGCAAGGCGCTGGCCGACGCCCTGGCCGGGGTGCCCGGCGTGCGCACGGTCCGCGGATCCGGTCTGCTCCTCGCCGCCGAGCTCGAGGCACCGGTCGCCAAGGAGGCGGCCGCAGCGCTCCTGGACGCCGGCTTCATCGTCAACCCGGTCGCTCCCGACGCGCTTCGCGTGGCGCCGCCGCTGATCCTCACCCAGGAGCAGGCGGCCACGCTCGTCGACGCGCTGCCGGCCGCGCTCGCGACGGCCGGCCTGCGGACGCCGCCCGGGGCGGGACGTGCGGAGGAGACTCCGTGACCGCGCAGACGTCCGGGACCAAGGCAGCCCGCCACGCCCTGATCGCCGAGATCCTGGCTCATCAGGCCGTGCGCTCCCAGACCGAGCTGAGCGAGGTGCTCGCCGACCGGGGCGTGACCGTGACCCAAGGCACGCTCTCCCGGGACCTCGACGAGCTACGTGCCCAGAAGGTCCGCGGACCCGGTGGAACCCAGGTCTACGCGCTGCCCGTCGAGGGCGGCGGCACCGAACCGGTCGTGGCCGAGAACACCGAGCAGGTGACCGCCCGGTTGCAGCGGTGGTGCGCCGAGGTCCTCGTCACCGCCGACACCACGAGCAACCAGGTGGTGCTGCGCACGCCGCCGGGCGCCGCGCACGTCCTCGCCTCAGCCCTCGACCACGCGTTGCTGCCCGGAGTGCTCGGCTGCATCGCCGGGGACGACACCGTCCTCGTCATCACCCGGGACGAGCACCGTGCCGCCGCCCTGACCGAGCGGCTGCTCGAGCTCGCACGCCCGGGACCGCAGCGCCGACGAGGCACCGGGCCGGCGTCCTCCGCCGGTCCGCCTGCCTGACCGCCCGAGACCGCATTACCGAGACTGTTTCCGAGGGTGCCCGCCGCGCCCGTCACGAGTTGGAGAGACATGAGCGAGACCACCCACGACTCCCGTCCCGACCGAGTCGTTCTGGCCTACTCCGGTGGCCTGGACACGTCCGTGGCGATCGGCTGGATCGGTGAGCGCACCGGTGCCGAGGTGATCGCCGTCGCGGTCGACGTCGGTCAGGGCGGGGAGGACCTCGAGGTCATCCGCCAGCGTGCTCTGGACTGCGGCGCCGTCGAGGCCTACGTGGCCGACGCCCGCGAGGAGTTCGCGACCGAGTACTGCATGCCGGCGCTGAAGGCGAACGGCCTCTACATGGACTCCTATCCGCTGGTCAGCGCGCTGTCCCGACCGGTCATCGTCAAGCACCTCGTCGCCGCCGCCCGGCAGTTCGGCGCCCAGACCGTCGCCCACGGATGCACCGGCAAGGGCAACGACCAGGTCCGCTTCGAGGTCGGTATCACCTCGCTCGCCCCCGACCTGAAGTGCCTGGCGCCGGTGCGTGACCTCGCACTGACTCGCGACGTCGCCATCGACTACGCGAACCAGCACCACCTGCCGATCGCGACCACGAAGAACAACCCGTTCTCCATCGACGCGAACGTGTGGGGCCGCGCCATCGAGACCGGCTTCCTCGAGGACATCTGGAACGAGCCCACCAAGGACGTCTACTCCTACACTGACGACCCGACCTACTCGCCCCTGCCGGACGAGGTCACCCTCACCTTCGACCAGGGCGTGCCGGTCGCGATCGACGGCCGGCGAGTCACCCCGCTGGAGGCGGTCCAGGAGATGAACCGCCGCGCCGGCGCCCAGGGCGTGGGGCGCATCGACATCGTCGAGGACCGGCTCGTGGGCATCAAGTCGCGTGAGGTCTACGAGGCCCCCGGCGCGATGGCACTCATCGCAGCCCACAAGGAGCTCGAGAACGTCACGGTCGAGCGCGAGCAGGCCCGGTTCAAGAAGACGGTCGGACAGCGGTGGACCGAGCTGGTCTACGACGGCCAGTGGTTCTCCCCGCTCAAGCGGTCCCTCGACGCGTTCATCGAGGACACCCAGCGGTACGTCTCGGGCGAGATCCGGATGGTGCTGCACGGCGGCCGCGCCACCGTCACCGGTCGGCGCTCCGAGCAGAGCCTGTACGACTTCAACCTCGCCACCTACGACACCGGCGACTCGTTCGACCAGTCGCACGCCAAGGGCTTCATCGAGATCTACGGGCTGACCTCGAAGCTGTCGGCCGCCCGGGAGGCTGCCGGCGGGCAGCAGCCGGAGGCGTCGTCGTGACGACGAGCCTGACCGGCCGGCACTTCCTCAAGGAACTCGACCTCACGCCGCAGGAGTGGCTGGGGCTGATCGACCTCGCCGCCGAGCTCAAGGCCGCCAAGCACACCGGCACCGAGGTCCGTCACCTCGACGGCAAGTCGGTCGCACTCATCTTCGAAAAGACCTCCACCCGCACGCGGGCGGCGTTCGAGGTCGCCTGCCACGACCAGGGCGCGCACGCGACCTATCTGGATCCCGGTGGGTCGCAGATCGGGCACAAGGAGTCGATCCCGGACACCGCCCGGGTCCTCGGCCGCTTCTACGACGCCATCGAGTATCGCGGTACGCACCAGGCGGACATCGAGGCGCTCGCGGCGCACGCGGGCGTCCCGGTGATCAACGGCCTGACCGACGAGTGGCATCCGACGCAGATGCTCGCCGACGCCCTGACCATGCGCGAGCACGCACCGCAGGTGGGTGGTGCGCCGAAGCCGTTCGGCGAGATGGTGCACGCCTACCTCGGGGACGCCCGGTTCAACACGGCAAACTCGATTCTCGTCTCCGGTGCGCTGCTCGGGATGGACGTGCGTCTCGTCGCCCCGGCGGGGCTGCAACCGTCCGCCGACGTGCTTGCCGCTGCGCGGCAGGTGGCGGACCGGACGGGCGCGCGCCTGACGGTGACCGACGACGTGGCCGCCGGAGTGGCAGGGGCGGACTTCGTCTCCACCGACGTGTGGGTCTCGATGGGGGAGAAGAAGGAGGCCTGGGACGAGCGCGTCGCCCTGCTGCGCGACTACCAGGTCACGCGCGAGCTCCTCGCCGCCACCGGCAACCCCGACGTGAGGTTCATGCACTGCCTGCCGGCCTTCCACGACCTTGGCACGGCCGTGGGCCGGGAGATCCACGCCCGCACCGGCATGGACGCTCTCGAGGTCACCGACGAGGTCTTCGAGTCCGAGTCCTCCGTGGTCTTCGACCAGGCCGAGAACCGCCTGCACACCATCAAGGCGGTCCTCGTCGCCCTCCTCACCTAATGGGAGCTACCGGGTCGGCCACCGGGCAGACTCGGTTCCGGTAGCGGCCAGTGGGTGAGCACTCTCCTCGCCAGGTACTCGATGCCTAGGGT
>NZ_JBHUEE010000008.1:0-263690 GCF_042680605.1 Georgenia deserti | reverse complement strand
CCGGGGCCGAGTCCATCCACGACCGGCTCACGCTCGCGCAGAAGCCGTCGGTATCGACGATCTGGCGGATCCTGCGAGGCGAGGGCAAGGTCGTCCCTGATCCGCCCTGGGTTTGGTTCCGCTTCTTTTGGGAGGATGGACCATGCCTCGTCAGTTCCCGCCGGAGTTCCGGCAGCGTGCGCTCCGGATGTTGGAGGAGTCGCTTCCTGATCATCAGACCGAGTACGCCGCGATCCGTCATGTCGCCGGCCGGCTCGGTGTCGGGCCGGAGTCGCTGCGGAAGTGGCGCCGGCAGGCCGAGGTCGACTCTGGTGCCCGGCCGGGGATGACCTCGACCGAGCATGCCGAGGTCAAGCGACTGAAGAAGGAGGTCGCCGAGCTGCGGCGGGCGAATGAGATCCTCCGGGCGGCGTCGGCGTTTTTCGCCGCCGAGCTCGACCGCCCCACGCCGAGATGATCGCCTTCATCGACCAGTGGAGGGATCGTTTCGGGGTCGAGACACCCGATCCGAGACGGGGTCAAGTCATGCTGCCGTCGCGCGCATGGGTTGGTCGCCGAAGGCGGTGATTTCGTCGTAGAGGTGGCCGCTTCGGAGGCAGTGATGGAGTTGGCCCAGGAAGCGGTTGTACAGGTTGCGGAGCGCGGCTGCGTGACCGTCGCCGCGTGCTCGTCGTCTGTCGTAGTGGGCTCTGGCGCCGGGTGAGTGAGTCAGGGCGGCGAAGGCCCAGTTGTAGCCGGCCGATGCGAGCCGGTGGTTCTTGACGCGTCGATGCAGCACGAGGTGGCTCTTGCCGGAGGCTCGGGTGACGGGTGCCGCGCCGGCGTAGGCCTTCAGGTCACGGGCTGTCTCGAACCGGTCCGCGTCGTCACCGACCTCGGCGAGAACTCGTGCGCCGCCGAGTGGGCCGAGGCCTGGGAAGCTGGTGATGATCGCCGCGGCCGGGTGCTGATGGAAGACGAGCTCGGTGGCCTGCTGCAGATCGGCGGCGGCAATTGCGGCTGCGTCGAGTCGTTTCAGGATCGCCAGGGCAGCGACGCCGTAGGCGTCCTCGACCTGAGCTGGGTGGCGCAGCGCCTTTGTGCGGAAGATCTCGTGCACCCGCTCAACCCAGGTCTCGAGGTTGCGTCGGCGACCGGCCTTGATCAACAACGATCGCAGGCGCGCCTTGGTCAGTGTGGCGGCTGCCGCGGGTGTGGGCGCGGCCGCCAACACCGTTCTGGCCTCAGCGCTGGCCAGACCGATGTGCTTGACCTGGAACGCTGTCAGGGCGGCCGGGAAGTACTCGCGCAGCAAGGACCGGAGCTGGTTCGTGGCCTGCTGGCGCTGCCAGACGGCGTCTTGGCCAGCGCGGGCCAACACCGCGACCGAGCGGACCAGCTCGCTGTCCTTGGGAAGCGGCCGGTGAGCATGCCGGTCCGTGCGCAGCACGTTCGCGAGCATCAACGCGTCGGCGGCGTCGGATTTGGTCCGGGTGACGGCGGTGCGTTCGCGATAACGCGCCGCCGCCATTGGGTTGATCACCACAACGTCGCGGCCGGTTGCGAGCATGCAGGCCACGAACAGTCCGCGGCCGGTCTCGATCGCGACTGGGATCTGATCTTCGGCGCAGTCGCCGTGCTCAGCGAGCACTTGGAGCAGCTCCTCGAAGCCGGCCAGATCATCGCTGATCCGGCGTTTGGCCAGCATGGTGCCGCCTTCGTCGACGAGCGCAAGATCATGGTGGGCTTCAGCCCAGTCGATGCCGCAATACGCGGTCATAGCGCAATCCTTTCCTCGAGAGTGCGGGGACGCTGCCCGTTGCCTGTCAGGACCACACGGCGTGCTAATGGAAGGGCTCGATGGCCCGACACCCGATGAGTCGTTCGTGGTCCCAGATCACCTCAGCGGTCTCGCATTCATGGAGGACTCCACGGCCCGGTCGATTACCAGAGATGCCCGCTGCGGTCAGCTCGGACAACGACATGCTCAACGACCAGCAGGTGATCGTCACGAAGGTCGGGAGCGGGTGTCGCCGGTCTCGACTGAGGACTACGCGACCTGCCGATTTCTGAAGGCATCCACCCGCTCCCACCGGCCATTAGCCGATCTGCCGCGTCCTGGGCGCGACGGAGGGTGGGTTCCTGACCGCACGCGGGTACCGGGCCGCCAAGACGCGCCCGCCATCCGCGCGGGCTCTGTCCGACGAACTCCTCGGCAGCGAGATTGCCCGGCTGCACGCGGAGAACTACAGCGTCTACGGCGTGCGGAAGATGCACGCGGCGATGCGGCGGGCCGGCTGGCAGATCGGCCGGGACCAGACCGGCCGGATCATGCGCCGGCTCGGGCTGGCCGGGGTGCGGCGTTCGAAGAAGGTGTTCACCACCCGCCCCGACCCGGCGGCCGAGCGGCCGAAGGACCTGGTCAAACGGGACTTCACCGCGCCGGCTCCACGGCGGCTGTGGGTCGCGGACGTGACGTATGTGCGGACCTGGCAGGGCTTCGCCTACGTCGCGTTCGTCACCGACGCGTTCTCCCGGAAGATCGTGGGCTGGAACGTCGCCGGCACCCTGAAGGCCGACCTCCTGCCGCTGCAGGCGCTGGACATGGCCGCCTGGCACGCAGGCGGTGACCTGACCGGACTGGTCCATCACGCCGACCACGGCTCGAACTACCTGTCGGTGGTCTACACCGACCGGATCGTCGAGCTCGGCGCGAAGCCCTCGACCGGGACCGTGGGCGACTCGTATGACAACGCTCTCGCCGAGGCGGTCAACGGCCTGTACAAGACCGAGCTGATCCGCCTCCAGGGCCCGTGGCGCACGATCGAGGAGGTCGAGCTCGCGACCCTGGAATGGGTCTGGTGGTGGAACCACCGCCGGCTCCACGGCGAACTCGACATGCGCACCCCGACCGAGGTCGAGGCCGCCTACTACGCTCACCACAACCCGCCCGAGCTGGCGACCGCCAGCCTCGGAAACCACTAGGAACGAAACCCAGGGCGGATCACCCGGCCAAGGACTACCAGAGCAAGATCAACCCGACACCGGAACCATGACCCGACACACCCCGCCCAACAGCGGAACGATGACCCGACACACACAGCCAGCAAAAACAAAGAAGTGCCGGGACACCGAGTGAACGATGTCCCGACACTTCACAAGGGTCGGGCTGGCGGGATTTGAACCCACGACCCCTGCACCCCCAGTGCAGTGCGCTACCAAGCTGCGCCACAGCCCGTGACCCGTCCGGCTGACGCCGAAACGGCCTGCTCGATGCTACCCCAGCGCGGCGGACGCCCTCGAATCGACGTGCTGTGACGACGGGCACGGCTGATGCGTCTCCGAACTGGCACACCCGGGATGCGTCGCCGCGTCAGGCGGGCGCTGCATGATCGCGTTCCAGCCGGTGCTTCTCCGCGGCGACCACGCCCAGGGTGGCCAGGGCGAGAAGGAGACAGGCGGTGGCCGGCCAGGGGGCGATCCGGAAGAGACCGACCTGGGTGATCAGCAGGTTCACGAGCACGCCGCGCCGCAACCATTGGACGGCCGCGTACCGGTCCGACCGGAGTATCGTCCAGGCGCGCACGCAGGCGGCCAGCGACAGCACCACGGAGGCGGCGACGACGATCTCCGCCCACACCGGTCCGGCGCCGAACGTGGCGGCCGCCGTGGTCGCGGTTCCGGCGGCGACGAGAACCAGCAGGACGGACGTGACCACGGTCGCTCGCCGCTCGGTGGCTACCGCCTGGAAGAGATGGCGCAGGCGATACACCGCGGCGGTCACGGGATCGGGGACCTCGTCCTCGTCGGGCGGGATCGCCGCGAGCAACGCCTCGACCTCGGCACGTCCGCGTGCGTGCGCACCTCGGGCGAGCAGGTCTTCCGCCGTCGCCCGTCGCTGTGCCGACAGGCCACCTGCGACGCCAGCCACCGCGTGGTCGGCCGCGGCGGCGACGTACTCGGTTCCGTGGTGCGGGCGGCGACCGTGCAACGCGTCGACCGCGACCATGAGCACGACGACCGTGGCGTACATGATCATCGGTGCCGGTGCGAAGAAGTAGTCGTTGTCCGAGGTGAGGAACTTGCCCACCTCGTCGATGAACAGGCCGAAGCCCACACCACCGACGAACGCGACCCACGGCCGCACCAGCGGACCGGCGAAGGACAGCGCGAGGACGACCGCCACCGCCATGAGCAGCCCGCCCCACAGCACGTGCGCGACGTGCAGGGAGTCCCCACCGACCTGCGGGAAGCCGGTGGCAGCCAGGAGAGCCCGGGTCACGGCGACGGTCAGCACGGTCACCACGACGAAGGTCAGGATGTTCTCCGTGGCCCGCGGTGTCCGTGGCAACCCCCATCTCAGCAGGCGGTGCCGCGGGTTCCTCGCGCTCATCGCCGCCGCCGTCGCTCCCGCACCCGGACGCTGATCTCGATGGGCGTGCCGGTGAACTCGAACTGCTCACGCAACCGGTTCTCGATGAACCGGCGGTAACCGGCCTCGATGAACCCGGTGGCAAAGATGACGAATCGCGGCGGCCGGCTCGACGGCTGCGTGGCGAACAGGATCCGCGGCTGCTTGCCGCCGCGGACGGGATGCGGATGCGCCGCGGTGAGCTCGCCGAGGAACGCGTTCAGGCGCCCGGTCGGAATACGGGTGTCCCACGACGACAGTGCCGTCTCCAGCGCCCGGGTGAGACGGTTCGTGTGCCACCCGGTCCGCGCCGAGAGGTTGACGCGCGGCGCCCACTGCACCTGGACGAGGTCCAGATCGATCTCCCGCTCGAGGTAGGGGCGCCGGTCCTCATCCATGAGGTCCCACTTGTTGTAGGCGATCACCAGGGCCCGGCCGGCGTCGATGACCTGCTGGATGACCCGGGTGTCCTGCTCCGTCAGGGGCACGGATGCGTCGATGAGCACGACGCCGACCTCGGCCTTCTCGAGCGCCGCGCGAGTGCGCAAGGACGCGTAGAAGTCGGCGCCGTGGGTCTGATGCACCCGCCGCCGGATGCCGGCCGTGTCGACGAACCACCAGGGCGTGCCGTCCAGCTCCACCAGCTCGTCCACCGGGTCGCGGGTGGTCCCGGCGACCTCGTCGACCACCACGCGCTCGCTGCCCGCGAGCGTGTTGAGCAACGAGGACTTGCCCACGTTCGGTCGGCCGACCAGCGCCACGCGTCGCGGTCCGCCCGTCGCGATCGTCTCTGCGACGGCCGAGACCTCGGGCAGCACTCGCATCGCCTCGTCGAGGACGTCACCACTCCCCCGCCCGTGCAACGCCGAGACGGGCCAGGGCTGACCGAGCCCGAGCGACCAGAGCGAGGCGGCGTCCGCCTCCTGCGCCGGGGAGTCGACCTTGTTGGCCACCAGCACGACGGGCTTGCCCGAGCGGCGGAGCAGGCGCACCACCTGCTCGTCGGTCGCCGTCGGGCCCACGACGGCGTCGACGACGAACATCACGGCGTCGGACATGCGGATCGCGACCTCCGCCTGCTGTGCCACCGAGGCGTCCAGGCCGGCCACATCGACCTCCCAGCCGCCGGTGTCGACGAGCGTGAACTCCCGTCCGGCCCACTCGGCCGGGTAACTGACCCGGTCGCGAGTCACCCCGGGCGTGTCCTGGACAACAGCTTCCCGGCGACCCAGCACCCGGTTGACGAGCGTCGACTTGCCCACGTTCGGGCGCCCGACGACGGCGAGTACCGGCAGGGGCGCGACGGCGTGGTCTTCGGGTTCGGCGTCGCCGGCCTCGAGCAGGGCGAGATCCTCCTCCTCGAGGACGTAGTCCTCGAGGCCGGCGCGCAAGGCCTCGGCGTGCCGCTCGTCGCTTCCGGTGCCGGCCGGAGCAGGGTTGTCGGTGTTCATCCGCCGATTGTCTCAGCCAGGGCCGTCGGGTCCGCACCGCCCTGTCGGGCGCATTCAGCCGCCGAGACCGAGCTCACTGTCCGCGGGCAGATCCACCCCGGTCATCGCGATCGCCTGCTCGACGTGGGTCTTCATCCCCTCCCCGATGGCGGTCATCGCGGTCGCCATCGCCTGCCGCCCGGTGAGGTCACTGACCTCGAGCCGGATCGGCTCACCGAGCACCACGTGCAGGCGGCTGCGCGGGCCGGGCACGTGGCCGCGCTTGTCCCCGGTCCGGCGCGTGCCGAGGATGGCTGCGGGGACCACCGGAGCGCGTGACTGGAGCGCAAGCCAGGCGACCCCCGCCCGGACCGAGGAGACGTCGCCCCTGCCGCGCGTGCCTTCGGGGAAGATCCCGACGACCCGTCCCTCCTCGAGCATCTGCTTGCCGACAGTCAGGGCGGCGCGCCCGGACTTCCGATCCACCGGGATCTGCCCGGCCCACGTCATGAGGAATCCGATCGTGGAGTCGAAGAACTCCTGCTTGACGAGGATGTGGCTGCCCCGCGGCAGCGCACCGTGCAGCAACGGGCCGTCGATGATGCCGGTGTGGTTCGAGGCCACGATGGCCGGCCCGGAGGCCGGTAGATGGTCCGCACCGTGTACACGGGTGTTCCACCACACGTGGTCGAGGAACCATCCCACACGGCGGGACCATGTCGGGCCCCAGCGGTAGATGTCCTCGGCGCGGACACGTTGGCCACGGCTCGGCTCGGTCATCGCCGTCCTTCCTGGGTCGAGGTGATCACGGACAGCACGGCGGCCACCGTCTCCTCGATGCCCAGGGCGCTGGAGTCGATGGTCACCACGCCATCGGCGGCGGTGTGGAACGAGGAGACGGTCGAATCGTCGGCGTCGCGTCGCAGCACCTCGTCGCGGGTCGCGGCGAGGGCGGTCTCGTCCGCGGCGCCGTGCCGTTCGCGGGCGCGGCGAGCCAGCCGGGCCTGTTCGTCCGCGACAAGTAGGATGCGCACGTCCGCGTCCGGAGCCACAACCGTGGTGATGTCCCGGCCCTCGGCCACCACGCCCGGGCCGGCGGCGACGGCGGTGGCGATGAGGTCGCGCTGGCGGCGCTTGAGCTCGGTACGCACCTCGAGGTTGGTGGCCACCTTGGACACGACGGCAGTCAGCCCGGCCTCTCGGATCGCGGCCGTGATGTCGACGCCGTCGCAGATGACGCCCGGCGCGGCCGGGTCGGTCACCATCCGCAACGGCATCCGGCGGACCGCGTCCGCAGCGGCCGGCTGATCATCCAGGTCGGCGCCCGAGCGCCGGCACCACCAGGTCGCCGCCCGGTACATCGCGCCGGTGTCCAGGTAGTCCATGCCCAGCCGACCGGCCACCTCCCGCGAGACGGTCGACTTACCCGACCCGGACGGCCCGTCGACCGCGACGACGACGCCCCGTCGGGTGTCCACGTTCTCCACTGCTCTCCTCCTGCGGCGCCGTGCGCCTGTTCGATCTCTCCGCTCGGTGCGGTCAGTCCCGTCCGCTGGTCCGGCTCGCGCCTCAGCGTGCGACGAGGCGCCAGCCCTTCTCGGTGAGTGCCTCCTCCAACGGTGCGGCCGCGGAGGGCAGGACCGAGACCACCGCCAGGCCGACGCGTTGGCCGGCGGAGTGCTCGAGCTGCACGTCCTCGATGTTGACTCCTGCCTCGCCGACGTCCCCGAAGAGCCGGGCCAGCGCGCCCGGTTCGTCCGGGATGAGGACGGTGACCTCGGCGTAGCGGCGCGGCGCTCCCCCGTGCTTACCCGGGATGCGGCTGACCCCGCTGTTGCCGGCTGCGACGACGGCGGCGAGCGGGCCGGTCGAGCCCGGTGCGTCCGGCCCGTCGGCGGCCGCCCTCTCCAGCGCCTCGAGCACGGTGTCGATCTCGGCCCGCATCTCGCGCAACGCGTGAGCGACCGGTCCGGCGTTGCCGACCAGGATCGTCGCCCACAGCTGCGGGTCGGAGGCGGCGATGCGGGTGACGTCGCGCAGCCCCTGTCCGGCAAGGCCCAGCGCCGACTCCGGTGCTCCGCGCAACCGGGACGCCACCAGCGAGGCGGCCAGTTGCGGCAGGTGCGAGACCAGGGCGACGGCGTCGTCGTGCTCGGCCGCACCGAGCGTGAGCGGCGCACCGCCGACGTCGGCCGCCAGCTGACGCACGGCGAGAACCGCGTCAGCACGCGAGGACTCGAGCGGGACGATGACCCAGGGCCGTCCCGCGAACAGGTCGCCGTGGGCGGCCGCCGCTCCGGAACGCTCCCGGCCCGCCATGGGATGGGAACCGACGTACCGCGCCGCATTCTCGCCGGCCTTCTGCACGATCTCGGCGACCACCGGCACCTTCACGCTGGCGACGTCGGTCACTACCGCCTCGGGGTGCGCGTGGAGCTGCTCGCGGACCACCTCGGCGGTGACGTCGGGCGGGGCGGCGACCACGACGAGCGCCGGTTCCGGGCCGCCCGGGCACGCAGGCGTCCCGGCGCCGAGGTCGCGCGCCAGTGCCAGAGCGGACGGCGAACTGTCGGCGAGTTGGACTCGAATCCCGGCGGCACTGAGCGCGAGGCCGAGACTGGCCCCGAGCAGTCCGGTGCCGACGATCTTCACCGGGCCGACGGTGGCGACGGGATTCTCGGGGAGGCTCACAGGTCCACGGCCTTCATCAGGGCGCCCAGTTCCCGTCCGGCCACCGGTCGCGTCCGGCCCTCCTTGAGGGTGCCGAGCGTGACCGGGCCGACCCGCGTGCGGGACAGACGCGTGACGGGATGCCCGACCTCGGCCAGCAGCCGGCGCACGATGTGGTTGCGCCCTTCATGGAGGGTGATCTCCACGAGTGACGCGCCGCCGGCGGTGTCCTTGACCGTGAACCTGTCGACCGTGACGGGGCCGTCCTCGAGTTCGATCCCGCGCGCGAGCCGCTTGCCCAGGCCGCGCGGGACCTGCCCCTCGACGGCGGCGAGGTACGTCTTGAGCACCTCGTAGGACGGGTGCGCGAGCCGGTGAGCCAGCTCGCCGTCGTTCGTCAGCAGGATCAGGCCCGAGGTCTCGGCGTCGAGGCGGCCGACGTGGAAGAGACGCTCCGGACGGTCGGTGACGAACTGGGCGAGGGAGGGCCGCCCGCTCTCGTCCTTCATCGTCGAGACGACACCCACCGGCTTGTTGAGTGCGAGCGTGACGAGTGAGTCGTCCAGTTGCACCCGCATGTCGTCCACCCGGATCACCGCACGATCCGGATCCACGCGTGTGCCGAGTTCGGTCACTACGGTGCCGTCGACACTGACCCGGCCGGCCGTGATCAGGCCCTCGCAGGCGCGCCGTGACCCGAGGCCGGCGCCGGCGAGCACCTTCTGCAGGCGCACGCCCTCGTCGGCGCGTTCGCTCATCGCAGCTCTCCGTCGTCCAAGGTGGCCGTGTCGGGCAGGTACGGGGCGAGCGGCGGCAGGTCCTCGAGGGAGGACAGGCCGAGCCGCTCGAGGAAGTACCCGGACGTGCGGTAGCGCATCGCTCCGCCGTCCTCGTCCGTGCCGGCCTCCTCGATCAGCCCCCGTGCCAGCAGGGTACGCACCACGCCGTCGACGTTCACGCCACGGATCGCTGCGATCCTGCCTCGGGTGACCGGCTGACGGTACGCGATGACGGCGAGCGTCTCCAACGACGCCTGGGTCAGCCGCGCCGTCTGCCCGTCGACGACGAACGTCCCGACGACGTCGGCGTAGCGCGGGGCGCTGTAGATGCGCCATCCGCCGCCGACCTCGCGCAGGTCGAAACCGCGCGGCCGGCCACCACGCTCGCCGCGGTAGTCGGCGGCCAGCTCGGCGAGCAGCTCGGTCACCTGGCCGGTGGGCAGGCCGAGCGCCGAGGCCAGTTGGGCAGCCGGCACCGGTTCGTCGACGACCATGAGAATCGCCTCCAGGGCTCCGAGCTGCTCCTCGGGCATGGCGTCGTCGGGAACCGGCTCGTACTGCGGCTGCTCGTGCTGGGCGTCAGTCATGACTCTCCTCGGCGTCGGTCGGCTCGGCCGGTGGCCCAGCCTCGGCGTCACCGGTCCCGTCGGCGGCGTCCGCCTCGTCGTCGTCGATCTCCACGTCACCCTCGTCCTGCCCGGTCCACCGGATCGTCAGCTCCCCCAACGCTTCCGCCTGGTCGAACGAGACGGCCTGCTGCCGGTACAGCTCGAGCAGCGCCAGAAAGCGGCTCACTACGTGCGCCAGTGTCGGCGCGTCCTCGGTCAGCGTCCGGAAGCTGGCCCGGCGGTAGCGCCGCAACCGGTCGACGAGCAGGGCCGCCTGCTCGCGTACCGGCACCACGGGGTTGTGCAGGTGCGAGATCTCGACCTCCGGCTCGCCCGGTTTCGGGGCCAGCGCCCGGGCGGCGAGGCGGGCGAGGTCGTCGGGGGTGACCTGCATGACCAGCTCGGGCAGCAGCGCGGCGAACTGCGGTTCCAGGGACACACTGCGCGGGTACGTCCGGGCGCCTGTCTCCCACTGCTCCGCCAGGGACCCGGCGACCTCCTTGAACGCGCGGTACTGCAGCAGACGCGCGAACAACAGGTCGCGAGCCTCGAGGAGTTCGAGATCCTCCTCGTCCTCGACCGTTCCGCGGGGCAGCAGACGCGCCGCCTTGAGATCGAGCAAGGTCGCGCCGATGACGAGGAACTCGCTGGCCTGGGCGAGGTTCCAGTCGGTCTGCGCGCTGATGTAGGCGATGAACTCGTCCGTCACTTGCGCCAGGGCGACCTCGGTGATGTCGAGGCGATGCTTGGCGATCAGCGAGAGCAGCAGATCGAACGGCCCCTCGAAGTTCTCGAGCGTGACCGCGAACTCGCCGAGCGGCCGCGACCCGGCGGCCGTGGCGTCGGCATCCGACGCGGCCACAGCGCCAGACTCGGGCATGGCGTTCTCAGGCGGCGTCGCCGCGGGCGACCAGTTCGCGAGCGAGACGGCGGTAGGCCTCGGCTCCCGGGTGGTTGGGGGCGTAGGAGGTGATGGGCTCGGTCGCGACGGACGCGTCCGGGAACTTCACGGTCCGGGAGATCAACGTGGTGAAGACGGTGTCCCCGAACGCCTCGCGGATGCGGTCCAGCACCTCCCGCGAGTGCAGGGTCCGTAGGTCGACCATGGTCGCGAGGATGCCGTCGATGCGCAGGCGCGGGTTGATCCGCTCCTGGACCCGTTCGATGCTCTCGACGAGCAGGGCGACGCCGCGCAGCGCGAAGAACTCGGCCTCCAGCGGGATGATGACGCCGTGTGCCGCGGTCAGCGCGTTGACCGTCAGCAGCCCCAACGAGGGTTGGCAGTCGATGAGGACGACGTCGTAGTCGTCCAGAATCGGTCGGAGCACCCGGGCCAGCGCCTGTTCGCGGGCCACCTCGCTGACCAGCTGGACCTCGGCCGCGGACAGGTCGATGTTCGCCGGCGCCAGGTCGAGTCCGTCGATCCCGGTGGACATGATGATGTCGCGGATGTCCGACTTCGGTTCCATCAGCAGGTTGTAGATGGTCCGGTCGAGCTCGTGGGCGTTCACCCCGAGGCCGGCCGACGCCGCGCCCTGCGGATCGAAGTCGACGAGGAGGACCTTGCGGCCGTAGTCCGCCAGGGCGGCACCCAGATTGATGGTGGTCGTGGTCTTGCCGACCCCGCCCTTCTGGTTGCACATCGCGATGACGCGAGCGGGGCCGTGACTGCTCAGCGGCGCGGGCACCGGGAAGTCGGCGGACTCCGGTGCGCCGCCCGCTCCCGCGGCCCCGACGGCGTCCTCGGAGATCAGACTGGCCTGATCCGGCTGCTCACTGCTCACCGCCGATACGGTAGTCGACCGCTCTGCGCGGCCCTAACACCGCCCACGCGCGTCGCCGTTCCGTCCCGCCCCGATGTGCCGACTCGTCAACCCTGTGCCGAGTGGTCAAGGATCTGCCGACCGGTCAACGACGTGCGGCCCGTCCACGATGTCGGTCCGTAGGCCGCGCGCCATCTCAATCTCCTCGCCGATCTCACCGTTGAACCGGACGCCACTCGGTCGGAAGCCGCAGCGTGCGTACGCCCGCTGGGCTCGCACGTTCTCGGCGTGGACATACATCCGTGCCCGTGCGACGCCCGACGCACACGCCCATCCGAGAACGTCAGCGATGAGGTCGTCGACCATCCCCTGGCCCCGGTACTCCGCAGCCACCCACACGCCGACCACGTGGACCTGCCGGTGATCGACGGGACGCCCTTCGAAATCATCGCTGCCCGGCCCCTCGAGCAACCCCGTGGCACTGCCGACCCAGTTTCCGTCCGCGGTCTCCGCGACCGACTGAGACGCGGTTTCGCCCGCAGCGGCCCCCGCGGCGCGCTCCCGCCAGAACTCCTCGGGCCGCTCGGAGGCCGCCTCCCGGCTCTCGAGAAAGGCGATCGCGGCCGCCGGGTCCTGCAGGGCACGGAGCCGCAGGTCCCGGACCTTCCGCCATTCATCGGCGCGCACCCGCCGAACGCGGTAAGGGGGCGCACACATGCGCCAATCCTGCATCGCCGGCGCAGGAAGCCCACAGCACTTTTCTCTGGTGCCGTCTCGTCCACAGAGTCCTGTCCCCCGTGAGCCCTCAAGACGCGACCCGTCGGACAGTGCCGCCATGAGTGAGATGTTGTTGTCCGAGCCGTTCACCCGATCGGAAGCGCACGCGGCCGGTGTGTCGTCCCGGAAGCTAGCCGCGCTGATCGAATCCGGCGTCGTCGAACGTGGCGTTCGCAGGGGTCTACCTGCCCGCGGCGCTCGGCGATACGCCCGAAGTACGGATGCGCGCGATGGCGCGCCTGCTGCCTCCCGGCGCCGCGCTCGTCCGCGAGTCGGCCGCCTGGGCGCACGGGATCGACGTGCGCCCGCCGGATCGTTTCCGTGCCCGGCCCAAACTCGAGGTGGCGTCGCCGTCATCGTTCGACCTCAACGCGGTCCGCCGTGACGGTGTCCACGGGCATCTGCTGCACTTGCCGCCTTCCGACGTCACGATGGTCGCCGGCGTACCGGTCACAACGGCGGCACGGACCGCGGTAGATCTGGCGCGATACTGCGAGCCGTATATGGGCCTCGCAGCGGTCGATATGTTCTGTCATCGCGGCCTCGTGGACGTCGACGAACTCCAGGACCGGATCGCCCGCCTCGCGGGGCAGCGGTGGATCGGTCGTGCCCGACGAATCTGTCGACTGTCCGACCCACGCGCCGAGTCACCGGGCGAGTCGTGGTTGCGGTTGCGTATCAGTGAGTCTGAGTTGCCACTGCCCGACCTGCAGATCGAGCTTCGCGACGCCGGCGGCCGCCCCATCTATCGGCTCGACATGGGATACGAGGAAGCGCTGCTCGCCCTCGAGTACGACGGTATCGAGTACCACTATTCCGGGATCGAGCAGTCGGCTCGTGACACACGACGGCAACACGCGATCCGGGAACGTTGGGGTTGGCAGACGTGGTCATTCCACGCCGGGCACGTCCTCGGTCACCGACCGGTCGTCGAGGAGCTGATCATCGACAAGCTCGGCTTAGGCGTCGTACCCGCTCGGGTCCGCTGGGTTCGAGCTGCACAGGTTTGACGAGTGGGCACAGGTTTGACGAGTGGGCACAGGTTTGACGAGTGGGCGCACGGGAGACGCGGCGAGCCCGACGGTCAGGCGCGGGCGCGCGGATGTGCCGCCGCGTACACCTCGCGCATCGTCTGGACGGTGACCTGCGTGTAGATCTGCGTCGTCGTGACGGAGGCGTGCCCGAGCAGCTCCTGCACCACACGCACGTCGGCACCGCCGGCGAGTAGGTGCGTCGCGAAGCTGTGCCGCAGCGTGTGCGGGCTGAGGTGCTCGGTCAGTCCTGCGCGACCGGCCGCCGTCTGCAGCACCGCCCAGGCGCTCTGCCGGCTGAGCGGGTTCCCCCGCGTGTTGAGGAAGACGGCGGCGTTGCCCCGTCCGGCCCGCGCCAACTCGGGCCGGCCGCGTACGAGATACGCTTGCAGCGCGTCGACGGCGTAGCGGCCCACGGGCACCACGCGTTCCTTGCGCCCCTTGCCGAACAGGCGGACCGCAGCCACCTCGCCGTCCAGATCGAGATCGTCCACCGAGAGGCCCACGGCCTCGCTGATCCGGGCCCCGGTGCCGTAGAGCACCTCGAGCAGCGCCCGGTCGCGCAACGGCACCGCTCCCTCCCCCACGGACGCAGCCTCGAGCAGGGCTTCGACCTGCTCGACGGGCACTGCCTTGGGCAGACGCCGCGAGGTCGGCGGCGGCTTGACCGCGGCGCTCGGGTCCGAGGCCGTCACGCCTTCGGCGAGGGCGAACCGGTGCCAGCCGCGCACCGCGGTCACGGTCCGCGCCGCGGAGGACGGGGCTAGAACGGTTCCGCCGTCGGAACCGGTCCGGATGGCCTCGGCGAACGCGACGACGTCGGACTCGGTGACTGAGGCCATGTCGTCGCGGCCGCGTCCGGCAAGGAACTCGCAGTACCGCGTCAGGTCACGCGTGTACGCGGCGAGGGTGTGGTCACTCAGGCCGCGCTCCACCCCGAGATGGGCCAGATACTGCGCGCGGGCCTGCTCGAGCGACGTCATCGTCCCTGCCTGACGGGCTACAGCGGCAGCAGCGGGTCCAGGGCCACCGCCGCGAAGACGATCGTCAGGTAGCTGATGGAGCCGTGAAAGACCTTCATCGCGGCGAGCTTGCCGCGCTCGGGCTGCAACGCCCGCCGCAGCAGCCGGACGCACGACCCGAGGAACCACGCCCCGGCAGCCGCCGCCACCACGGCGAAGACCCATCCCAGCGCGCTGAGCGGCACGAGCGCCAGCGTGCAGGCGACCATCACGGAGGCGTAGACGAGGATCTGACGGGCCACGCGGACGTCATCCACGACCACCGGCAGCATCGGGACGCCGGCGCGCGCGTAGTCCTGGCGGAACTTCATCGACAGCGGCCAGTAGTGCGGCGGCGTCCAGAAGAAGACGACGAAGAAGAGCAGCAGCGGCGGCCACCCCACCGTGCCGGTCACGGCGGACCAACCGATGAGGACGGGCATGCACCCGGCGACGCCGCCCCAGACGATGTTCTGCGAGGTGCGGCGCTTGAGGATCATCGTGTAGAGCACGACGTAGAACAGGATCGCGGCCACCGTCAGCACCGCGGAGGCGAGGTTGACCAGCAGCCCGAACCACGCGATCGAGACCGACCCGAGCGTGGACGCGAACACCACGGCCTGACGTCCGGTGAGCTCTCCGGTGACCAACGGCCGCTGCTTCGTGCGGTTCATCACACGATCGATGTCGCGGTCGAGATACATGTTGAACGCGTTCGCCGAGCCCGCGGCGAACGCCCCGCCCACGAGCGTGGCGAGCACCAGCCATGTCCCGGGCCACCCCTCGGCCGCCAGGATCATCGTGGGCACCGTCGTGACGAGCAGCAGCTCGATGATGCGCGGCTTCGTCAGCGCCAGATAGGCGCGCCACGTCCGGCGAGGGCCCGGTGCCGTGGCCGCCGCGGCGGCATCGGCCGCCGTTGGGCGGGCATGTGTCGCTGAGGGGTCACCGGTGGGCACGGCACGAGTCTACGTGCCAGGGATCGTCCGTACCCGTCCGAGGCGTCGCGAAGTGCGGACTCGAACGGTCAGGTTGGTCACGCGCCGGTAGAGTCGCGGGCGAGATCAGCATGCCCGGTCCGGACAAGGAAAGAGGATCTGTGAACGCACCGACGTCCGCCACCACCACTCCCCTGACGTGGACCGATCTGGACCAGCGGGCGGTGGACACCGTCAGGGTGCTTGCCGCCGACGCCGTCCAGAAGATCGGCAGCGGCCATCCGGGCACGGCCATGGCCCTCGCCCCGGCGGCCTACCTGCTCTACCAGCGCGTGATGAAGCTCGACCCGGTCGACGACCAGTGGCTCGGCCGGGACCGCTTCGTCCTCTCCGCCGGCCACTCCTCGCTGACCCAGTACATCCAGCTCTACCTGGCCGGGATGGACATGGAGCTGGAGGACATCAAGGCGTTGCGCACCTGGGGTTCGAAGACCCCCGGCCACCCCGAGTACCGGCACACGAAGGGCGTGGAGATCACCACCGGCCCGCTCGGCCAGGGACTGTCCTCGGCCGTCGGGATGGCGTACGCGTCCCGGCGTGAGCGGGGCCTGCTCGACCCCGACGCCGCCGCCGGCACCAGCCCGTTCGACCACCACATCTACGTCATCGCCTCCGACGGCGACCTGCAGGAAGGAGTGGCCTCCGAGGCCTCCTCCCTGGCCGGCGTCCAGGAGCTCGGCAACCTCGTCGTCATCTACGACGACAACAAGATCTCCATCGAGGACGACACGAACATCGCTTTCACCGAGGACGTGCTAGCGCGGTACGAGGCCTACGGCTGGCACACCCAGAAGGTGGACTGGACGAACGGCGGCACCGAGTACGTCGAGGACGTCGAAGGCCTGTACGCCGCCATCGAGGCGGCCAAGGCCGAGACGGGCAAGCCCTCGATCATCTCGCTGCGCACCATCATCGGGTGGCCCGCCCCCACCAAGCAGAACACCGGCGCCGCCCACGGCTCCGCTCTGGGCGAGGAGGAGGTCGCCGCCACGAAGAAGGTCCTCGGCTTCGACCCCGACAAGACCTTCGAGGTCGCCCCCGAGGTCATCGAACACACGCGGAACAACGCCCGCGAGCGTGCGGCCGCCGCCCACGCCGAGTGGGATCGCGCCTACGACGCCTGGCGGACCGCCAACCCGGACGGAGCCGCCCTGCTGGACCGGCTCCGGGAGCGCAAGCTGCCGGAGAACTGGGCCGAGGCACTTCCGACCTTCGAGGCCGGCAAGGACGTCTCCACCCGTAAGGCCTCCGGCGCCGTGCTGTCCGCGCTCGCCGACACCCTTCCCGAACTGTGGGGCGGCTCCGCCGACCTCGCCGGGTCCAACAACACGACGATGGACGGCCAGCAGTCCTTCCTGCCGGTGGCCCGCTCGTCGAAGATGTTCCCCGGCAACGAGTACGGCCGCACTCTGCATTTCGGCGTCCGGGAGCACGGCATGGGCGCCATCCTGAACGGCATCGCCCTGCATGGCCTGACTCGCCCCTACGGCGGCACGTTCCTCACGTTCTCCGACTACATGCGCGCCGCCGTGCGTCTGGCGGCGCTCATGGGCGCGCCGTCGACCTTCGTGTGGACGCACGACTCGATCGGGCTCGGTGAGGACGGTCCGACGCACCAGCCCGTCGAGCACCTCACCGCGCTGCGCGCCATCCCCGGCCTGGACGTGGTCCGTCCGGCCGACGCCGCCGAGACGGCTTACGCCTGGCGCGGCATCCTCGAGCGGTCCGACCGGCCGGCGGGCATCATCCTCACCCGCCAGAACGTGCCCAACCCCGAGCGCGGGGACGGACCGGCCGACGGCGAGAATCTGGCCGCGGCCGAGGGAACCCTGCGGGGTGCGTACGTGCTGGCCGAGGCGGCGGGGTCGGCTCCCGACGTCCTCCTGCTCGCCACCGGTTCCGAGGTGCAGCTGGCCCTGGCGGCCCGCGAGCAGCTCGCCGGCGAAGGCATTCAGGCGCGCGTGATCTCCGTGCCGAGCCAGGAGTGGTTCGACGAGCAGGACGCGGCCTACCGCGAAGAGGTCCTGCCCTCCTCGGTGCGTGCCCGCGTGGCCGTCGAGGCCGGCATCGCGATGAGCTGGCACCACCTGATCGGAGACGCCGGCCGTGCCGTTTCGCTCGAGCACTACGGCGCCTCCGCCGACTACAAGGTGATCTACGAGAAGTTCGGCATCACCGCCGAGGCCGTGGCCGCCGCGGCCAAGGAGTCCATCGCCGCGGCGCGGGGCGACGAGCCGCCGAGCGGCGGACAGGCTCCGACCCAGGCCGGCACCGGCGACCTGCCCAAGTAGGAGGCCCACGCACGCCACGCAGGACCGGAAGGGTCAGACATGACGCACGAGACCGCCGCCCACCCCAGTGGGAACACCGGCGGTCTCGTGCGCGCTGACCTTCATGTATGAGCAGCGACCTAGGAGCAACGATGAGTGAGAACACCGACCGGCTCGGTCGGCTCAGTGAGCTCGGCGTCTCGATCTGGCTGGACGACCTGTCCCGCGAGAATCTCCGGGACGGTGGCCTGAAGAGCCTCATCGACGACAAGCACGTCGTCGGCGTGACCACGAACCCGACCATCTTCGCCAGCGCGCTCAGCAAGGGCAACGCCTACGACGAGCAGCTCGCGACCCTGACCGAGGACGGCGCCGGCGTCGACGACGCGGTGCTGGCCATCACCACGGACGACGTCCGCGAGGCCTGCGACCTGTTCTCCGACGTGTACCGGGCGACGAACGGCGAGGACGGGCGCGTCTCGATCGAGGTCGACCCGCGATTGGCGCACGACACCGAGAAGACCCTGGAGGCGGCGCGGCTGCTCTGGGAGACCGTCGACCGGCCGAACCTCTTCGTCAAGATCCCCGCGACCCAGGAGGGCCTGCCGGCGATCACCCGCGCCATCGGCGAGGGCATCAGCGTCAACGTCACACTGATCTTCTCCCTCGACCGGTACCGCGCCGTGGCCAACGCCTACCTCGACGGTCTCGAGCGTGCGCACGCCGCCGGGATCGACCTGTCGACCATCCGGTCGGTCGCGTCGTTCTTCGTCTCCCGCGTCGACAGCGAGATCGACAAGCGCCTCGACGCGATCGGCACCGATGCGGCCGCGGCGCTCAAGGGCAAGGCCGGCATCGCCAACGCCCGACTCGCCTACCAGGCGTTCGAGGAGATCTTTGCGACGCCGCGCTGGGAGGAGCTCGCGTCCCTCGGCGCCCACCCCCAGCGTCCGCTCTGGGCCTCGACCGGTGTGAAGGATCCCTCTTACTCCGACACCATGTACGTCGACGGCCTCATCGTCGGCCGGGTGGTCAACACGATGCCGGGCAAGACTCTCGACGCCGCCGCCAATCACGCCGAGGTGCCCGGGGACACCGTGCACGGCACCTACGCCGAGTCCCGGAAGATCCTCGACGACCTCGAGCGGATGGGCGTGCCCTACGTCGAGGTCACCGATCAACTCGAGCGCGAGGGCGTCGAGAAGTTCGAGGTCAGCTGGGACGAGCTGCTGCAGACCGTGCGCTCCGCCCTGGACGACACGACCGCCGGGGCGACGGCGTGAGCGAGCAGAACCCGGCCACCGGAGCCGCCACCGTCGCTTGGGCCGGCCCGGCCGGTGGCGCCCTCGTCGAGGTCAGCGCCACCGGCGACGCCGCCCGGGCGGTCGCGGAGCAGCTGCCCCGCCTCGTCGAGCACGGCGTCGCCGGACGGATCAGCCGCCAGGATCCCACCGTGTGGGGACCGGCGGCCGAGTCCGAGGCCGCCGTCCGTCTGGGGTGGACCCGGCTGCACGAGACCTCCCGGGACCTCGTCGAACCGCTGCGGGAACTCCGCGCCGAGCTCGCCGCCGAAGGCATCGACCGGGTGGTGCTGTGCGGCATGGGTGGTTCCTCGCTCGCGCCGGAGGTCGTCTCCGGGACGGCGGGGGCCCAGCTCGTCGTGCTCGACGCCACCCACCCGGATCAGATCCAGCGCGCGCTCGACGGCGACCTGGCCGCGACCGTCGTGGTCGTGTCCTCCAAGTCCGGGTCGACGGTGGAGACCGACTCCCAGCGCCGCGCCTTCGAGGCGGCGTTCACGGCAGCCGGTATCGATCCGGCGAGCCGGATCGTCGTCGTGACCGACCCGGGCTCGCCCCTCCAGCAGGCTGCGCAGGAGGCGGGCTACCGTGCCGTGTTCGAGGCGGACCCGAACGTCGGCGGACGCTTCTCGGCGTTGACCGCGTTCGGCCTGGTGCCGGCCGCCCTCGCCGGCGTGGACGTCGAGGAGCTGCTGGACGAGGCTGCCGCCGTCGCCGACGTCTTCGCCGAGGACACCGAGGCCAATCCCGCCCTGGTGCTCGGCGCGGCCTTGGCCGGCACCTCGCCGCTGCGAGACAAGATCGTCATCTCCGACGCCGGATCCGGCCTGTTCCACCTCGGTGACTGGGCCGAGCAGCTCATCGCCGAGTCGACCGGTAAGGACCAGACCGGACTGCTGCCGGTCGTCGCCGACCCGGGCGCGCCGGAACTGGCCGAGCCGGTGGCGAGCGACGTCCTGCCCGTCCTGCTCACGGCGCTGACCGACGAGCCCGAGGACGGTCAGCCGGACGAATCCGGTGGCCAGAGCACCGAGGTCACGGTTGCCGGCGCCCTCGGCGGGGTCTTCCTGCTGTGGGAGCACGCCGTGGCCGTCGCCGGGCAGCTGCTCGGGATCAACCCGTTCGACCAGCCCGACGTCGAGTCCGCCAAGGCGGCGGCGCGCGGCCTGCTGGAGTCGACCCCGACTCCCGAACCGCCTGCCTTCACCGATTCCGGCGTCGAGGTCCGGACCTCGTCCGGACCGGCGGCAGGGGCCACGTCCGTCGCCGAGGCGGTCCAGGCCCTCCTGGATGAACTGGACGGCGACCGTGGCTACCTGGCTGTCATGGCGTACCTGGACCGGGAGGGGCCGGCCTCGACCCTGCTGGCCGGCGTCCGTCCCGGGCTCGCCCGGCGCACGGGCCGGCCGGTGACCTTCGGGTGGGGACCGCGGTTCCTCCACTCGACCGGGCAGTACCACAAGGGCGGCCCGTGCGTCGGCGCGTTCCTGCAGATCACGGGGACGCCGTCGGCCGTCGTCGACGTCCCGGGACGCGAGTTCGACTTCGCCACGCTGATCGCGGCGCAGGCCGGGGGGGACGCCGGCGTGCTCGCCGAGCTCGGCCGACCGGTGCTACGACTGCACGTGACCGACCAGGACGCCCTCGCCTGGCTCGCGGGAGTGCTGACAGGGCCGGCGGCGTGAGCGAGCTCGGTAACCCTCTGCGCGACCCCAGTGACCGCCGGCTGCCGCGGATCGCCGGGCCTTCCGGCGTGGTGATCTTCGGGGTCACCGGCGACCTCGCCCGGAAGAAGCTCATGCCGGCGATCTACGACCTCGCCAACCGTGGGCTGCTGCCCCCGTCGTTCGCCCTGACCGGGTTCGGACGTCGTGAGTGGTCGGACGAGGATTTCGCCAAGGTGGTCCATGACGCCGTCCGCGCCAACGCCCGCACACCGTTCGACGAACGCGCCTGGGAGCAGCTGGCCTCCGGCTTCCGGTTCGTCCAGGGCGAGCTGGACGACGATGCGGCGTTCGACGAGCTCGCCCGGACCGTGCGGGCACTGGACGAGGAGCGCGGCACCGGCGGCAACCACGCGTTCTACCTCTCGGTGCCGCCGAACGTCTTCCCGTTGACATTGCGCCAGCTCGCCCGCTCGGGCCTGTCCGGCTCGAACGGGGACCGGTGGCGCCGCGTGATCATCGAGAAGCCGTTCGGGCACAACCTCGCCTCGGCGCGCGAGCTGGACGCCGTGGTTTCCGAGGTGTTCCCACCGGACGACGTCTTCCGGATCGACCACTACCTGGGCAAGGAGACGGTCCAGAACATTCTCGCGCTGCGGTTCGCCAACCAGCTGTTCGAGCCGATCTGGAACGCGAACTACGTCGACCACGTGCAGATCACGATGGCGGAGTCGATCGGGATCGGGTCCCGGGCCGGCTACTACGACGGGATCGGTGCCGCCCGAGATGTCATCCAGAACCACCTCTTGCAGCTCCTCGCGCTGACGGCGATGGAGGAGCCCGTCTCCTTCGATGCGGACGCACTGCGCGCCGAGAAGGAGAAGGTCCTCTCCGCCGTCCGCCTGCCCGACGACCTCGACTCCGCCACCGCGCGCGGCCAGTACGCCGCCGGCTGGCAGGGGGGCGAGGAAGTGCGCGGGTACCTCGAGGAGGACGGCATCTCGGCGGACTCGACGACCGAGTCGTACGCCGCGGTGCGCCTGGATGTCGACACTCGCCGCTGGGCCGGTGTGCCGTTCTACCTGCGTACCGGGAAGCGACTCGGGCGCCGGGTGACCGAGGTGGCCGTGGTGTTCAAGCGGGCGCCGCACCTGCCCTTCGACATGACCGCCACGCAGGAGCTGGGCGAGAACGCCCTGGTCATCCGCGTCCAGCCGGACGAGGGCGTGACCATCCGCTTCGGCGCCAAGGTCCCGGGCACCGCTATGGAGGTCCGTGACGTCACGATGGACTTCGGGTACGGCCACGCTTTCACCCAGGACTCCCCCGAGGCGTACGAACGCCTGATCCTCGACGTCCTGCTCGGCGACCCGCCGTTGTTCCCGCGCCAGCGGGAGGTGGAGCTGTCGTGGAAGATCCTCGATCCGGTGCTGGACCACTGGGCCGCGGGCGGCCGCCCGGAACAGTACGCACCGGGCTCGTGGGGGCCGGCTTCGGCCGACCGGATGCTGGCCCGCGACGGGCGCACCTGGCGCCGGCCGTGACCGCAGGACGGAGAGAAGGAACGCCATGATCGTCACCCTGCGCAACACGAACTCCGCGGAGGTCGGCTCCCGGCTCGTCTCGCTGCGGGACGAGGGCGGCGCCGTCGCGCTCGGCCGGGTGCTGACCCTCGTCGTCCGGCCGGATGACGAGGCCGCCAGCGAACGCGCCATCCGCACCGCCAACGGCGCCTCGCACGAGCACCCGATGCGCGTCATCGTGGTGCTTCCCGACGAGGAAGAGGGGCCGGCCGGCCTGGATGCGGAGATCCGCGTGGGCGGGCACGCCGGCGCCTCCGAGGTCGTGGTGCTGCGCCCACGGGGCGGTGCGGGCCGTGACCCGGGAAGCCTCGTCATGGCGCTGCTGCTGCCGGACGCCCCCATCGTGACGTGGTGGCCCTCGACGCCGCCGGACAAACCCGCGCAGGACCCGCTCGGTGCGATGGCCCAACGCCGGATCAGCGAGTCGGTCCGCACCCCGGACCCGATCGCGACGCTCCACCGGCTCCGCTCGGGCTACACCCCCGGGGACACCGACCTCGCGTGGGGCGCGCTCACCCTCTGGCGGGCCCTGCTCGCGGCGGCCGTGGACGAGTCTCCGGCGGAGGAGATCACTGCCGCCATGGTGACCGGCGCTGAGGGCAACCCCTCGGTCGAGTTGCTCGGCGCGTGGCTGCGGGTGTCCATCGGCTGCCACGTCACCGTCGAGTACAGCGGCGAGGGCGGCATGCGCGGCGTGGTGCTGGAGCGGCCCTCCGGCCCCATCAGCCTGCAGCGGCCCGAGGGGTCGACCGTGGCGACGCTCATCCGGCCGGACCGGCCGGACCAGGCCGTCAACCTGCCCCGGCGCAACACCGAGAACACGCTGATGGAGGAACTGCGCCGGCTCGACCCGGACCTGACGTACGGGCGCGCCCTCACTCAGGGGCTGGCCGCTCCTCAGCAGGTCTGACGGCCGAGCCGGTCCGCAGGGCGCGCTGGGTCTCGTCGAACTCACCGGTGATCTCGGGCCGGTCGCGGTGCGTGAGGCGCGAGACGACGACGGCGAGGACGGTGTTGAGGAGGAATCCCGGCACGATCTCGTACAGGTCGAGGATGCCGCCCTCGGCCTGCCCCCACCATCCGACGGTGACCGCACCGGCGACCATGCCGACCAGCGCGCCGGCCGTGGTCAGCCGGCGCCAGTACAGCGCGAGGAGGACGGCCGGTCCGAAGGAGGCGCCGAACCCCGCCCATGCGAATGCCACGAGGTCGAGGATGGTCGCGTTCTGCGTCCACGCCATGGCCGCGGCGATCACCGAGACGAGCAGGACGCCGGCCCGTCCGAGCATGACCTGGATTCGGTCGGGCAGCCGTTCACCGAGCATGACCTTGCTCAGATCCTCGATCAGGGCGGAGGAGGTCACGATGAGCTGGGAGGAGATCGTGCTCATGATGGCGGCGAGCACGGCGGCGAGCATGAGCCCGGCGATGAGCGGGTGGAACAGTACCTGGCCCAGGACGAGGAAGACCGTCTCCGGGTCATCCAGCTGCCGCCCGTTCTGCTGCATGTAGGCCACACCCACCAGTGCGGTGGCCGCCGCGCCGGCGACGGCGAAGATCATCCACCCGATGCCGATGCGCCGGCCTGCCTTGGCCTCCTGACCGCTGCGCAGCGCCATGAACCGGACGATGATGTGCGGCTGTCCGAAGTAGCCCAGCCCCCACGCGAGGGCGGAGACCGTCGCCATCGCCCCGGCACTGAACCACGACAGCAACGCGGGATCGACCTCACGGATCGACTCCACCGCGCTCGCCGGACCGCCGACGACGAAGAGTCCGACGAGCGGGACGGCGAGCAGGGCGAGGAACATGATGGTGCCCTGGACGAAGTCGGTGTAACTGGCCGCCTTGAACCCGCCGCCCAGCGTGTACAGCACCGTGACGCCGGCGACGAGCAGCATGCCCAGTCGGTAGTCGAGGCCGAACGACGTCGCGAAGAACACGCCTCCGGAGACCATGCCGGACGAGACGTAGAACGTGAAGAAGACCAGGATGATCAGTCCGGCGGCGATGCGCAGCACGCGCGAGCGGTCCCGTAGCCGGTTCTCCAGGAAGCTCGGGATGGTGATGGAGTTCCGCGAGACCTGGGTGTAGACCCGCAGCCGCGGGGCCACGAAGGTCCAGTTGAGCCAGGCCCCGATGGTCAGCCCGATGGCGATCCACGCCTCGGCGAGACCGGTGAGATAGATGGCGCCGGGTAGCCCGAGCAGCAGCCATCCGGACATGTCCGAGGCGCCGGCACTGAGCGCCGCGACGGGCGTGGGAAGTCCCCGGCCGCCGAGCATGTACTCGTCGAGGCTGCGGTTCTTCCGCAGGAACGACATCCCGATGGCCAGCATGGCCGCGAAGTAGATGACCAGCGCGATCGTCTGGTAGGCCTCATCGCTCATGGGCGGACCGTCCTCTCCTCCCCTGCGGCGACGCGGTCACCAACTGGTGTAGCCGCCGTCGACGACGACGTTGCTCCCGGTCATGTAGCTCGCCGCGTCCGAGGCGAGGAACCGTACCACCGAGGCCACCTCGGCGGGCTCGGCCGGACGGCCCATCGGCGTCTCCCGGAACCAGGTCTCCGTCCACTCCGGCTGGCGCTGCCGGACCTGGTCGAGGATCGCCGTCGCGGTGTACCCCGGCGAGACGCTGTTGACGCGGACACCACGGCGCGCCCACTCCCCCGCCATCGACTTGGTCAGCATGATGACGCCCGCCTTGGACGCGTTGTACGCCACTTGGGGCTGCGGATGGTTGGAGACCATCCCGGACATCGAGGCGATGTTGACGATCGCTCCCCCGCCGGAGGCGAGCATGTGCCGCCCGGCAGCGCGCGCGCAGTAGAACGTGCCGTCGAGGTTGACGGACAGGACGGTGCGCCAGTCGTCGTCGGTCATCTCCTCGGCGGGAGCGTTCGCGGCGATACCGGCGTTGTTGACCCAGACGTCGAGGCGGCCGCGTTCGGTGACCACACGCTCGACCGCCTCGTCCACGGAGGCCGAGTCGGTGACGTCGAGCGCCAGAGAGCTCCCGCCGAGGTCGGCAGCTGTGGCTGCCGCGGCCTGCGCGTTGCGGTCCGCGATGACGATGTCCGCCCCGCCGTCCCGGAGCGCCTGGGCGATGGCCTGCCCGATTCCCTGCGCCCCGCCGGTGACGACGGCGACCTTGCCCGTCAGATCCAGGGTGTCCGCGCCCATCGTTGGTCCTTTCCCGTCGGCGGATGATGACCGGCGGTACTTTACGCGGTTGTGCCGACGCCGAGCGCCGAGCTCACGTCGACTGCGGCGCTGCCGGTGGACACACCCTGCCGCCGTACTCGGCGGCGTCGCGTTCGAAGGTCCGGACAGCCATCCGGCCGGCCTGGTCCTTGACCTCCACACCGCTGAGGTCATAGCAGGCGCGGTGGCCGACGGCCTCGCCGAGGTGGTGCACGAGCTGGGTGAACTCGGTCGCGGTGTGCAGGTCGAGCGGTCCGGCGATGTGGACCTGCGGGACCCCGCCCTCATCGACCATCCGTACCGTGAAGCGCACCGACACCTCCCGAACCACTCGGCGACACAGCGACGGTAAGGCGGTTCGGCCGATGCGGCGACTCGAGAGCGGCCGACGGGGCCGACGCGGGGTCAGAGCGGGACCCGGCCGGCTGCGATCGCCTGCTCGCACCCGAGGAGCAGGACGCCGGCGCTCCAGGCGTGCGAGAGGGTGAGGAGCATGCCTTTCGGCTGGAAGCAGCGGGTCTGGTAGTACCGCTCCGTCACCATCCCGCGGTAGCCGTTGAGCTCACCGTCGACCCGAGGCAGCATCTGCCGGAAGCAGGCCAGGTGCTCCAGCGCGCGCTCGGCGTAGTACTCCTCACCGGTGGCCGCGGCGAGCTCGAACATCTCCCCCGTGCACACCAGGCCGTAGGCATGCAGGTGCTGGTTGGGCGGCGAGGCCTGATCCGCGCCGCGGGTGGTGAAGCGGTGCCGTCCCAGGGTGGTGCGGGCGTCGAAGGTGACGTCGTAGGTGTAACGGAAGGTGAGCATCCAGTCTGCGGCGCGCCGGGCCAGATCCAGCCAACGCTCCTCGCCGGTCCTGCGGTGCAGCGCCACATACGCCATGACCGCCGCGTACCCGTCCTCCGACGACGGCGCGAGGTCGACGTCCTCCGGCGCACCGTGGACGAACTCCGCCTCGACGAACCGCGCGTAGTACTCCCCGGCGCGGCGGGCGGCCGCCAGGTAGCGGCCGTCGTCGAGGTCGGCCGCCTCGCACAGTGCGGCGACCGACGTAAGCCCCGCCGCCCCGGTCCAGGACAGCACCTCACCCGTCACCGCATGATGCGCCGCCCCGAGGTTGCCGTCCGTGCGCTGGCGGCTCGCGATGTGGTCGAGGTTGCCTCGTGCGGCACGGACCCAGGCGGGGTGCGCCGCCCCGGCGCCGTCGCCGAGCGCGAGGGCGCGCAGCAGGAACAACGTCGCCTCGCCGAGGGTGCGGGCGTGCAGCGCACCGGCGAGAGGTGTCCAACTCTGCGTCCACCCGCGCTCGCGGTCCCAGCGCCCCCAGAACGTCCCGCAGGGGGCCAGGTTGTCGCACACCAGGTCGACGACCCTCGTACCGGCCTCGCGATACCGCGCGGCCGTGGCCGGCTCGGCGTCGGTGAGGCGGCGGGCATGGGCGAGCAGGGCGTACGCCCACGGAATGCCGCTGACCCAGCCGACGTGCATGGCCTGCCGGTCCAGGGTCCGGGCCCGGTCGTCGTGGACGCCACGGTCGAAGGCCACCGTCTCCAGTAGGACGCCCGGATCCGGGTCGTAGTGCCAGCGGTGCAGCCCGTACGCGGCGAGGTCGGCCGCCTCGGGCACGCCGACCCAGGGACGGATCGACCCGGCGCGCCTGCCCCGGGCGTGGGCCCTGCGCAGGATGGGTGCGTAGCCGTGCCGGTCGGCGGTGAGCGTATGGGCCTGCAGGCAGACCGTTGTCGACTGCCCGGGGTGCCACGTCCAGGTGGACGCCTCGGCCGGCGCCGGGGTGGCGCTGCCGTCGTAGACAACCGGTTCCTCGCGGTACGGGAAGGTCACGTGGACCTCGGCGGTGGGGTCGCCGTCCTCGTCGTGGTGGGTGAAGCCGAGCCCACTCATCCCGAGCTCGGAGGTCTCCTCGGTGACGAGGGCCATGCCGGCGTGCCCGCCCCATCCGAACACGGCCGGCGTGGCGGCACGGTCGGCCCGGAAGGACCACGCGTTGCTGACCATGGTCTGCGGATCGGCCGGCTCCGTGGCTGCGAAGCGCGGGTAGGCGACGTCGCAGTCGACGGGCCGGTTCTCGCCGTAGAAGAGACCGGGGATCAGCCACCACGGCTCGGCGACGCCGGACATCGCCAGACGTACCCGGATGCCCCCGGTCACCGGCCGGTCACCGGCGTTCCTGACCCGGACCGTCACCTGGGTGGCGGTCTCGTCGGACGGGTCTCGCTCCTGCCGGACGTCTGTCTCCAGCGTCTCGGTCAGCGGTGTGGTGAGCCCGTCGGGGCGGACGAACTCGACGTGCAGGGTCGGGCCTGGCAGATCAGTCATCGACGCCGCGCCCGTGCTGGCCTGGCGAGCCGCTCTGCGCCTGGTCGCGGGTGTCCGAGGCGTCGCGGTCGGTCGCCTGAGCGCGCCCCTTGACCGGGGGCAGCACGCAGCCGCGCGCGTACGGTCCGCCGGGGAGCTCATGGACCGTGACGTCGGTCGCCGGCTCGGCGAGGGGCCATTCGACCAGGTCGACCTCGACCACCGGGAGCGCGGGGTCGCGCGGCACACGGAACGTGCGGATCTGGCTGGGCCCGAACTCCGCCTCGATCGCCCGGCCGACTACGGGAAGCTCCAGTCGGGCGCGGCCCGGGCGCCCGGTGGTCTCGACCGCACGGACGACGAGGTCGGCGCGCGTGGTGGCGTCGGGCCCGTCGACGTCGTCCTCACTCGGCTTGACGGCGGTGATCATCACCTGGCCGTGTCCGTCGGAGACGGTGGTCAGAGCATCCGGCAACGGACCGGCGTGGAAGCTCTCGAGCATGGCGCGCACCGGAGAGCCCAACAGTGCCGCCCGTCGCGTCAGGTCGGCCGAGCGCCAGTCAGGACCGTGCGGGACGAGCAGGTAACGGAAATGCTGCACACCCTGGTCCTGGTAGGTGTAGATCCCGTCCGGGTCGAGCAGGCGGGGGTCGTGCCAGGAATAGACCGGGCTGCGGACGGCGGTCAGCCCGATGCTCGCACTGGCGTCGGGACCGGCGGGCGAGACGTCGTAGCCGTGCTTGACGTCGGTCACCAGCGCAAGACCGGCACGGACCGGTGCGCTCTCGCCGTCGCGGTCGCCGTCGCCCGGGAGGGTTCCGGTGAGGTCCACCCACGACTGTGCCGGCTCCTCCGCACCGTCCACCGGGCGCTCGATGGAGCCGAACGGCACCTCGTAGGTCGCGTCCGGGTCCCGCAGTGCCGTCGGGACGCGGAGTTTGAGCAGGTGGGCACGCTCGCGCCAGTCGAGCGTGGCGCGCACCTCGAGGTGGTCGGTGTCGTGGGTGAGGATGAGCTCCTCCACGAGCGTGGACCGGCCCCACTCGCGTTCGACCCGCAGCCGAGCCCGGACCGGGCCCGCTTCGCGCAGCACCACGCGAGTGGTGCGCATCGCCTCCCCGGGCCAGGCGTACGAGACGACCCGGTGCCCCCACGTGTCGGTCGGATCCTCGCAGACCTGGAGGTGCTCGCCGCTCGCGCCGGCCACGAGGTCCTGGCCCGTGCGTTTGTCCACCAGCGAGCTCAACCACCCGGTGCCGGGGTCGATCTCGACGCGCAGCCACGCGTTCTCCAGCACGTCCGGTGTGGCGTGCAGTTCCCCCGGCGGCTCGTCGCTCCACCCCAGGCCCTCCGGTGCGGCGCCGCCTCGGAGCCGGTACAAGCGGTAGCCGAGCGGCGGGACGTGGACGGAGAAGAGCTGGGCGGCGCGTCCCTTGTCGTTGGTGGTGGCGACGGACTGGACGCGCTGGGACGGTGTCTGGCGCCCGTCTCCGTCGACCACGTGCACGCCGCCCTGCTGAGCGCCGTACTGCAGCTCGACCACGGTGGTCACCGGCCACGGGTGCGGGTTGAAAACGACGACCGGCTGCGTGCCCTCCTCGAGCGGGATCTCGAGCTGGCCGGCCAGGACGTTCTGCACCCGGGTGATGATGCGCTGGGAGATGGCGACGGCCTCGCCCAGCTCGTCGCGGGCGTCGTCGTAGGCGGACTCGATCGCCGAACCCGGAAGCACGTCGTGGAACTGGTTGAACAGGATCTGCTTCCACGCGCGTTCCAGGTCCGCCCGCGGGATGTCGAGGCCCTGCCACAGCGCGCCGAGGGCGGCCCATCGTTCGGCCGAGAGCACCTTGGCCTGCGCGCGCCGTTGCCAGGCCTTGATGCCCGAGTGGGCGGAGTAGCAGCCGGCGGCGTGGTGCTGGAGGTCCTCCCGCCACACCGGCAGGTCCGCCATGCCGTCGGTGCCGAGCCGGGCGGCCAGCTCGTCGAAGTAACGCCGTGGCGAGGACATGCTGAGCCTCCCGAAGGACCCCATGCGGTCGTAGCGGCGGATGGACTCGATATTGGCGCGCGTCGGCCCGCCGCCGTGATTGCCGACGCCGTAGAAGATCATGAGGTCGCCCAGCCGCCGGTCCGCCTGGCCGAGCGACTTGTCCGTCTGGCCGTCCACCTGTCCCGCCGGGCTGCAGTACTCGTACGGGATCCGGTAGGCGAGCACCCGGCTCCCGTCGGGTGCATGCCACCAGAAGGCGGTGGCGTCCAGCTCCGACTCGTGGGGACCGGGCCGCAGGAAGACGTAGCTGTCCATCCCCTGCCCACGCAGGATCTGCGGAAGCATCACGTTGTGCCCGAACGGGTCGACGTTCATCCCGACGTCGGCGGTGACGCCGAACTTCTCCCACAGGTACCGCTGTCCGTACAGCCCCTGTCGGACGAACGACTCGCCGGACGGCATGTTGCAGTCGGGTTCGACCCACCAGCCGCCGGTCATCACCCAGCGCCCCTCGGCCACCCGCTCGCGGATCTTCTCGAACAGCAGCGGATCCGACTCCTCCACCCAGGACAGCAGCACCATCTGGTCACAGGTGAAGACGAAGTCCGGATACTCCTCCATCCGGTGGATGGCGGACCAGAACGTCGCGCGCGCCTCTTGGTAGCCCTCCTGCCACGGCCACAGCCACACCGGGTCGAGGTGCGCGTTGCCGATCATGTGCAGCGTGCGGTCCGGCGTCGCCCGGGGCCGCTCCTCGCGGCGCAGCCCGGACGGCTGCTCCCCGGACGGCGCGTTCGCGATCGGCGCTCGGCGTGGGCTCGTACGTGAGTCGGTCATGGGTTCTCCCTCGCTGCCCACGCGTCGACCATCTCGCTGACGACGTGCAGCAGCAGCGTGTGCATCTCCTGGATCCGTGGTGTCTCCCGCGACGGGACGAGGACGGTGTGGTCCGCGTGGGCCCGCGCCGGCCCGCCGTCGTGGCCGGCGAACAGCACCGTGGTCGCACCGGCGGTCCGTGCCGCGCGCAGACCTTCGACCACGTTGGCAGACCGGCCCGACGTCGTGAAGCCCACCACCACGTCCCCCGGGCGGGCGAGCGCGGCCACCTGCCGGGCGAAGACGTCGGCATAGGCGTAGTCGTTGGCGATGCAGGAGGTGACCGTCGCGTCCGCGGTGAGGGTCACCGCCGGCAGCGGCCGCCGCTCCCGCCGGTATCGGCCGATCATCTCTCCACTCAGGTGCTGGGCGTCCGCGGCGCTGCCGCCGTTGCCGAAGGTGTAGAGCACCCCCGTCGCGGCGTAGGCCCGGCACAACAGGTCACCGACCGTCTCGGCCGAAGGCAGCACCTCCTCCAGCTCCTGCGCGAGGCTGACATGGGCGGCGACGTGCTCGCTCATCCATGCGGCGGCGGGCCTGCGGGTCAGCTCAGACACGGGCACCTGCCAGGACGTCGTGGGCGACGGCGCCCGCGCCGACGAGGCTGACGACGTCGCCGAGGTGGGCGCGCTCGACCCGCACCGCTGCGGCGGCCGGGGGCATCGCCTCCTGCATGACGGTCTCGCGCACCGGCCCCAGCAGTTGCTCGCCGGAGCGGACGACGCCACCGCCGAGCACCACCAGCTCCGGCTCCAGGGCGTTGACGAGGTCGGTCACCGCACTGCCTAGCGCGTCGACGGCGTCGCGCCAGAGTCGTCCCGCCAGCGGATCGCCGTCGCGCGCCGCGGCCGCGACATCCTCGGCCGTCGCCGACCGGGTCAGCACGCTCCGGGCCCCGGCGCTGACCTCCTGCGCGGCGCGGTCCGCGAGCGAGGAACCCGCGGCGTACGCCTCGACGCAACCGGCTCGACCGCAGCGACAGCGCCGCCCGCCACGTCGGACCACGAGATGGCCGAGCTCCCCGCCGTTGAGCGCTGATCCGCGGTGCAGTCGGCCGTCGACGACGACGCCACCACCGACGCCCGTCGAGACGGTGAGGTAGACCATGGTGGCCGCTCCCCGTCCGGCACCGAAGCGGTGCTCGGCCAGCGTGGCCGCGGTCGCGTCGTTCTCGAGGGCGGCAGGGACGTCGAACTGCTCACCGGCGAGCCGGGTCAGCGGAACGTCTCGCCAGCCCGGCAGGTGCGGCGGGGACGAGACGACGCCGAGGATCGGGTCCAGCGGTCCGCCGCACGCGATGCCGGTGCCGGCGACCCGGATGCCGGTGCTGCGTAGCACGTCGTGGCCCAGGCTCCACAGCCGGGTCAGCACCGCTTCCGGTCCCTGCTCGCGGCGGGTGGGGACGACGCGCAGGCCGTGCGGCCGGCCGTCGGCGGTGACCACGGCCGCGGCCAGCTTCGTCCCCCCGATGTCGAGCGCGAGCACCGGGAGTGAGCTATCACCCATGAGGCTTCCTCCGTGACCGGCCGCAGCCGCGCCGTTGGGGTTGGGCCAGGCCGAGATCGAGAACCTGGCATCGTTGCCACATCGGATCGTAGCCACTGCTTCTCGCTTCTGGCAACGTTGCCACATTCGGATGGGCCCGTGGCCGGGCAGGTCAGCGGCGCAGGGCGCCCGTCGAGCCGCGGACCACCAGCGGGGCAGGCAGGACCACGGTCTGGAGGTCCGCCGAGCCGTCGTCGAGACGGGTGAGCAGGCGGTCGACGGCGGCGGCGCCGACGGCGACGGCGTCCTGGACCACAGCTGTCACCTCGGGTCGGACCATGGTCATCCACGGCGCGTCGTCGAAGGAGACGAGGCTGAGGTCCTGAGGGATCGTGAGACCGGCGTCACTGGCGGCGCGCCAGGCCCCCTCGGCGAGCAGGTTGTTGGCCGCGAAGATCGCCGTCGGTCGCTGGTCGGCGGCGAGGAGTCGTTCGGTCGCGGTCTGGGCCGCAGTCACGTCCCACCCGGTGGCCACGACCAGGTCGTCGGCCACGCTGAGCCCGCGGGCCTCGAGTGCCGTACAGAAGCCGCGGTGGCGTTCCCGGCCGGTGGTCCAGTCCGTCTCGTCGATGAGCAGCGCGATACGCCGGTGGCCCAGATCGAGGAGATGGTCCGTGGCCGCGCGGGCACCGCCGTGGTTGTCGACGACGACGGCGTCGCACACGGCCGGTGCGAACTGGCGGTCCACCTCGACCACCGGCACGCCGTGCCGATCGAGGTAGTCGACCACCGCGCCCGAGACGGGGGTGGCGATCACACCGGCGACGCGCATCGCGACGAAGGCCTCCGCGGCCGCCACCTCCTCGGTCTGACCGCGTCCGAGGTCGGTGAGCGTGAGCGTGTAGCCGCGATCGCGTGCGGCCTGTCCCGCGCCGGCCGCGAGATCGGCGTAGAACGAGTTGCGCAGGTCATGGACCAGGACGCCGACGGACCGGCTCACCCGCTGCTTGAGGTGACGTGCCATGGCGTCCGGGACGTATCCCAGTCGCTCGGCCGCGTCCTGCACGCGTCGGCGTACCGGCTCGGCGGCATATCCCCGTCCCGTCAGCGCGCGCGAGGCCGTCGACTGCGAGACGCCGGCCGCTTCGGCGACGTCCCTGATCGTCGCGCGACGCCCGGGGCCGGGTCGCTCCTGGGCTGGGGTCATGAGTCAGTCCGATCCTCGACGTCGACCACGGCTTCGCAGTGCTGCCCCAGGCGCAGGTCGCCCACGCTGACGTCGACCGCCAGCCGAGAACGTCGCCGCGCCGCCTCGCCCGCGGTGACCTGGAGCGTGATCACGCGCTCCTCATCGGCGGCGAGGTCGATCTCACTGGCCTGCGGCACGCAGGACCACCCGGTCGGTAGCACAGGTACCAGCCTGGCACGCGCCGAGCGGGAGTACGGATTGCGCAGCTCGACGTCGACGGTCGTCGTGGCACCGGGAGCGACACGTTGCAGGTACGGCCGAGCGCGGGCCACAACCCCGTCGGCGCCGACGTCGAACTCCTCCCCCGGCAGCAGCTCGCGGTGGGCGAGGGCGAGCTCGTCGCCGGCCTCGGTGAGCATCTCGAGGTAGGTCTCATCCACCCACCGCGGCTCCCAGTGACCACTGACCATGAGCCCGGGCGCGACGCGACGGTACAGCTGCGCGCTGTGGCGGTAGTCGTCGACCCGGAACCGGTTCCGGTATTGGTAGTTGAGCACCTCGCGCCGCTCCCCCGGGACCCCGAGGCCGGTCTGCTGATCGCCGGTGGCCAGCACGCGTACCCCGTCGACCTCGAACTCGAAGCCGGTGTGGAACATGGTGTGCCCGGGCAGATCGTGCACGGTGATCTCGTACTCGCGCCAGGTCACTGTGCTGCCGAGCTCGAGGACCCGGTCGGTCGGCACCGGGTCGTACCACTGGCATGGCAGGTCGTACCGGAGCGGGTCCGCGAGGATCGGCGCCACGGTCTCCGCGGTCCACACCTCGGTGCCCTCGACCTCGCGCAGCAGGTTCAGCCCGGCCACGTGGTCGTCGTGGTAGTGCGTGGCCAGGGCCACCTCGACCTGGTCCACGCCGTAGTCGGCACGCAGGGCCGGCAGCGACGCGAGCCAGGGCCGCCGAGAGGCGCGGTCGCCCCCCGGCGGGAGACCGGTGGTCATGTCGTAGCCGTAGTCGATGATGAGCGCAGCCCCCGACGTCGAGAGCAGGACGTAGCTGCACGAGTTGGAGGTGCGGTTGAGCAGCAGGTGCTCCGTCACCGGAACGAACGGCGCGTGCAGTCGCGCGCGCAGCTCCCACGGGTACGGGCGGCGCGAGTCGACGTACCGCTGCATGCGCTCGGCGAGCAGCTCCAGCGCCGCCACCGGATCGTGCATCGGCTCGCCGTGCGAGGGGAGCAGCAGGTCGAGGCGCTGGCGCAGCAGAAAGTAGCAGCTCAGGACCGTCATGGCCGGCCCCTCGTTCTCGGTGTAGGACCATTGCGTGGCCGCGAGCGACCACACCTTGCCGGGGGCGTAGATCAGGTCGCCGGAGAAGGCGATCCGCGCCCCCGCCCGCTCGACGACGTAGGTCACCGACCCGGTGGTGTGTCCGGGCGTGGGGTGCACCTCGACCGACACGCCGTGGTAGTCCGCCGTCCGGTACTCCGGCACCGTACCCGTGACCGGGACTGGTTCCAGCAGGGAGAAGCGGTCCTGCCGGAGGTTGTAGTCGTTGATCAGCCCGCGCGTGCGCCACATCTCGTCGACGTCGCGGAACAGGTCCTGCTCGACCGGCGGGACGTGCACCGCGATACCGGCCGCGACGGCGCGGTCCAGTCCCTGCCCCTGGTCCCGATGGTGGTGCGTCATGAGGACGTCGGTGATCCGGTCGACGCCCATCTCCGCCAGGTGGTCGAGCACCTCGCCCGACCCGAAGTCGATGGTGATCGCCGTCTGCTCTCCGCTGCCCGCTGCGTCGTCACGCTCGGCCAGGACGACGTAGACGTGACACGTGTCCTCGATCCGGAAGATGCCGGGCGCGACCGCCTTCGGTGTGCTCATGATCGCCTGATGATATCGTTTCCACATTGGGCGCTCCAAGTCGCGTCACGGCACTGGTAACGTTGCCACACATGTCTTCGACCGTCACTGCCGACCGGTTCATCGTCGACGCCCCGGCGCCCCTCGTCCGCGCCGTGCGCCGCGCCCTGCCGGATGAGTTGCCCGCGCATACCGCCGACGCGCTGCCCACCACCCGGGACGCCGGGGCGAGCGCGAGCCTCGACGTCCGAGTCCGTACCGCGGCCGACCTGGCGGAGCAGGCCTACCGGGTCGAGGTCCGTGCCGGTCAGGACGGCGCGGGCACCGCGATCGTCTCGGGCAGGACCGAGCGGGGGCTGCGGTACGGCCTGCAGGCCCTGGCGCGCCGCGTCCGTCCCGCCAGGACCGGTCGGCGGTGGCAGCTGCCGATCGGGGTCATGGCCGACGCACCGGCGCTGGCACACCGCGGCGTGATCGAAGGGTTCTACGGCCCGCCGTGGACGCACCAGGACCGGCTGGACATTCTCGCCTTCTGCGAGCGGCACCGTCTCACCCACTACGTCTATGCGCCCAAGGACGACCCGTTCCACCGCGAGCAGTGGCGCGAGCCCTACCCGGACGAGGAGCTCGCCCGCCTCGCAGACCTGGCCGCAGCCGCCACCGAGGCCGGGGTGGAGATGGTCTACGCGCTGGCGCCCGGACTGACGATGCGCTACGCCGACGAGAGCGAGCACGCGGCGCTGGCCGCCAAGGGGCGCCAGATCCGGTCCGCCGGGATACGCGCCTTCGCCCTTCTCTTCGACGACATCCCTACCGAACTGACCGCATCTGAGGACCGCGACCGGTTCGGCGACGGCGCCGGCGCGGCCGGCGCCGCGCACGGGTGGACCTGCGCCCGATTCGCCGCCGAGGTGCTCTCGCCCCACGACCCGACCTTGGTGATGGTGCCGACGGACTACGCCGGGACGGCCCGCTCCGACTACCGCGACCGGCTCGCCGAGACTCTCCCGGACGAGATCCCCGTGTGGTGGACCGGCCGGGACATCGTCGTCGGCGACGTCACCCGGGAGGACATCGACGCCGCCGCCGCGAGCTACCGGCGGCCAGTGCTGCTGTGGGACAACTTCCCGGTCAACGACTTCGACACCTCACGGCTGTTCCTCGGGCCGCTCCTCGGCCGTACTCCGGACGTGGCCGGCAGCGCGCTCGTCGGCATCACGGCCAACCCGATGATCCAGGCGGCCCCCTCCCGGTTCGCGCTCGCGACCGTCGCCCGGTGGGCGTGGGACCCGGCCGGCTACGACCCCGAGAGGGCCGCCGAGTCCGCGCTGGCCGAGGCGGGCCCGGTCGCCGACGCGGTCCGCCCGTTGGTGTCGGTCTGCAGCTCGTGGCCGCCGAGCGCTCCCCGAGCACCTGCGTTGCAGCGCCTGTGCGACGGGGCGCTCGCGGGAGACGCGACCGCCTCCGACGCGCTCCGCGCGGCCCTGACCGAGTTCGCGGCCGTTCCGGCCGGACTCTCCGCAGCCGAGGGGCGACTGACCGAGCAGCTCATGCCGTGGGCGGAGTCCGCCGCCGCGACCGCCCGTGCCGGGATCGCCGCGCTGGACCTGCTCGCCGATCCCGACGCGCCTCAGGACGAGGTCCGAGCCCGGCTGGCCGAGGCGCAGAGCCATGAGGCAGAGGTCCTCCGACCCGTCCTGGTGCCGTTCGTCCGTGCGTGCCTCGGTGACACGCCCGCTCAGACCGAGAGGATCTGACCCGCCGCCCGCAGCGCCTCGCCCAGGTCGGTCATGTCGACGTCGTGGACGTCGGTGCCGCAGCGCGCCGCGCGCGCCGCGGCCAGCCCGGCGGCCTGCCCGAGCATCTGGTACTGGACCTCCATCCGCACCGAGGCGAAAGCGACGTGCGAGGCGGACACGCACACCGGCACCAGCAGATTCCGGCACTCGTGGCGGCGCGGCAGGAGTGCGCGGTACGGGACGGGGTACGGCGGCACCGGCAACGACAGGTACCCCTCGTTGAAGACGACCGCCTGGGGACCGTCGAACTCGTAGACCCATCGCCACGTGCGCTGCACTTCGCGGATGTCAATGTTGTACGAGCCCATCGCGACGGCGTCGGCGACCGGCCGCGGCCGGAGCAGGTCGTGCTCGGTGAGCACGTGCTCGCCCACCATCCGACGGGCCTCGCGGACGTACAGCTGGTGCGGTAGGTGACCGGTGTCGGCGAACTCCTCACGCGGCAGGCCCCACCGTGACATCTCGCGCCGGACCCGCCCCGGGACCTCCGGGTCGTGGGTGAGGAACCAGAGAAAGTCCTGGGCGTGCTGGAGGTGGTGGCGCCGGATCTCCTCGCGCCGGGGCGGCGAAGCGTCCGGGTACTCCCAGGCGGTGCCGTCGAGGACGCTCAACGACATCGGTCCCAGCGAGTTCGCGTCGCACTTCCCGACCGGCAGGTTCGGCTCGAGGCCGATCATCCACCCGGCCGTCACCTCGAACCTCTCGCGCTCCCAGCGGTGGAAGAGCCGCCGCGCCAGGTCGAAGTAGCTCTCGTCGTAGCCGGCGCGCCGCTCGAACGGGATGCGGTCCTGCGCAGTCGTCAGGCAGACCCGGTAGCCGTAGGACATGACCCCGCCGTCGCCCGTGCCGACGTCGGCCGGTGGGCCGGCCTTGATCTGCGGCAGCAGCTCGCCGACCACTCCCGGGGCCGGATCCCCCGCGAACGGCGAGATCCACGGCGGCATGGCGTGCCGGCCCGGCAGCATCTCCTGCCGCCCGGCGAGTGACTCACCGTAGGCCGCCCGGCCCTCCCGACCGACGGCGTAGCTCACGCCGGCGGCAGCCAGCAGATCCCCCTCGTAACTTGCGTCGATAACGACGTCACCGGCGAGGGCGGTGCCGTCGGTGAACCGGACGAGCTCGATCCGGCCGTCGGCGATCTCGGCACCGGCCACCGCGCGCCCGAACCGCAGTTCCACGCCCGCCTGCTCCAGCCAGCGGAGAAAGATCGACTCGGCGACGTGCGGCTCGGGACCGGCGTAGGTCCCCGGCGTCACGCCGTAATGATCGGCGACGTCCTGGCGGAACCGGGCCGCGAACCCGCCGACCACGCGCAGATCGCCCAGGTCGGTGTAGCCCAGACCGCCCGAGGTCATGCCACCGACGTGCCGGCCCGGTTCCGCCAGGGCGACCCGCGCGCCGGCCTCGGCGGCCGCGACCGCGGCGCAGACACCGCCGGAGGTGGCCCCGTAGACCAGGACGTCGTAGGAATCTGCGGTGGTGCCGGTCGATGCGTCGGTCAACGGTCCTCCCGGTAGCGGCGCCAGGTCTCGGCGACGAACGTGCGGTCCTCGTCGGTCAGGGGCTCGCCGGAGCGGTCCATGCGGTCGACGTAGTACAGGGCGGGCACGCCGAGGCCGGCTTGCGCGGCGACGTACGAGCGCCACGCGGCCCGGTCGGGCATCGGCCACTGGTCGGTGTCGACCGGATGGTGGGGCAGGGCGGCGCGGGCGACGTCCACCCGCGCGCGCAACTGGTCGGACACCGGGACGAGCCGGCCGGTCGGGTCGCGCTCGAGGACGTCGTTGGTCCGGACCATGTCGCACACATCGCCGAACGAGGGGTGCGGGGTGTGCGTGATCACCAGCGCCTCCGGCTTGGCGGCCTTCGCGGCGTCGTAGATCGTCGCCAGCAACCGGTGGAGGGCGGCGAGGCCCCACAGCGTCCGACCGGTCGGCGAGGCGGGGTCGCCGGGGTGCAGCGGACCGGCGGGCGAGCGCTGAGTGAAGTCGATCTTGAACCCGTCGGCGTCGAGACCGCCCGGTCCGAGCAGATCTCCGACCGTCGTGCGCAGGCGTTCGGCGTACGCCGGGCTGGCCGGGTCGACCGTGACGGGCGTGCCCTCCGGGTCGAGAAGGCACTCCTCGGGCGGAAGCCCGGCCGGGTCCCAGGCCTTCCACCACAGCAGCACGCGCTGGCCGCGGGCGTGCCGTCCGGCGATCCAGCCACCCAGATCCGGCCATCGGCCGGGGTGCGGACGGGCCGTGCCGTAGTGGTCCTGCCACCGGTCGTCGACGACCACGGTGCCGGGGGTCACGCCCTGTGCGGCGAGCCGGTCGAGGAGCTCGTCGTAGACGTCCTGGCGCGCCATGTCGGGCCCCGTCGGCACGCCGTCGGGAACCGCCGCCGGACCGAGGTCGTCGAGAAAGTAGGGATGGCCGGGCGTGGCACCGGGGATCGGGGCGAGCGCGCACTGGGCGCCCCAGCCGCAGAAGATCGGCTGCGACCACCAGAGGGGCTGCGGGCGCCGCGGACCGTCCGGCGCGAGGCCGCGGTCGACGAGGTCCTGCCGGTAGTCCTCGATGGCGACGGCCGGTGTGGCCGCCGGTCGCAGGACGAGCGCGGGCGTGGTGAACTCGCCGGTCACCTGCGTGTGCCCGTCGTAGTCGAGGACGATGCGGTACCCGCCGTCGCCCGGGTCGTACCGCAGCTCGGTGAAGGTCAGCCCCGAGATCGGCGCCCGCACCGACAGTCCGAGCCACTCCCCCGCCGGGACGTCCGTGGCCCCGGAGGCGGGCTCCCGCCCGAGCGCGAGACACAGCGGCGGGGGCGAGAAGATGCCGTGGAGGCGCCCGGGTGCGGCGTCGCCCAGGCCACCGAGCACGACGGCGGAGGACGCCGGTCGGACCACCTGGACCGGTTCGCTCGGGGCCGGGCTGTACACGGAGGCGTACTCGATGGAGGACCAGAAGGGGCCGCTCGCTCCTGTGCGCAGGGTGGCCCGGCCGCCGAGCAACGAGACGGTGCTCAGCATGCCGGTTCCGGTCACGGTCGCGTCCACGGCCACGTCCTCGGGCGTGCAGCGCAGCCGGATCCGTTTGGTTCGCCACGCAGTGCTCGCGGTAGTGACGGTCACCTCGACGGTCCCGTCGGGGTCGACGGCCACCTCCGGTGCGCCGACGGCGTAGGCCTCGTCGCGCCGGTCGGCACGGTCCAGAGTGGCGAGCAGACTCAGGTGGCTCCAGATCCGCCCGTCGGCGCCGGCGAGCACCGCGCGCGGTGGGTCCGCGCGTACCTCGAGGAGGTAGGTGGCGGCGGTGACGCGGACGGCGCCGGAGACCTCGGTCACCTCGAGCGTCGCCGTCGAGATCATCATGTACTCCCGGGAATGGTCGTGCGTTCGGCGGGTTCGAGCGGGGCGTGGGACGGGAGCACGCCCGAGCGTGCCACCTCGGCGTAGAAGTGCCCGGAATCCTTCACCGTCCGCTCGCCGGTCGGGTAGTGGACGTGGACGAGGCCGAAGCGCGGCCGGTAGCCCAGGGCCCATTCGAAGTTGTCCAGGAGGGACCAGTGACAGTAACCGCGCACGTCGGCGCCGGACTCGAGCGCCTCATGGACGGCGCGCAGGTGCTCATGGAGGAACCCGATGCGGCGCACGTCGTGGACCTGGCCGTCGTGCGTCGGGGCGTCGCCGAAGACGCCACCGTTTTCGCTGACGAGCAGCGGGACGCCGCCGTACTCGCGGTGCAGGCGAACGAGGAGGTCACGCAGCCCGTCGGGGTGGATCTCCGTGCCCTCGTCGGTGCGCCGGACCTCGCCCTGCGGTGGGACGACCTGCCAGGGGAAGGGCCGGTCCGGGCCGGGCTCGGCGGCCACCATGACCCGGCGCGTGTAGTAGTTCACGCCCAGGAAGTCGCTGCGCCCGGCGATGAGGGCCTCGTCGCCGTCGCGGATGACATCCAGCGGGTGTCCGAGCGCCCGCTCCCAGTGCGCCCGCATGTCGGCCGGGTAGCCGCCGCGCAGCAGCGGATCGAGATACCACCGGTTGACGTACCCGTCGGATCCGACGGTGGCTGCCCGGTCCGCCTCGCTGTCCGTGGCGGGGACACAGGGCAGCAGGTTGAGTGCCGCACCCACGCGCACCCCCGGCCTGCCGCGCAGGGTGTCCGCCGCCGCGCCGTGCCCGAGCAGCACATGGTGGCCGGCGGCGAGCGAGGCCTCGAGGTCACGCACGCCGGGGGCGTGCAGTCCGATCTGGTAGCCCAGCAGCGCGATGATCCACGGCTCGTTCTGGGTGATCCACCACTCCACCCGGTCGGCGAGCCGGTCCGCGACCGCCTCGGCGTAACACGCGAAGGCCTCGACCGTGGATCGGGCGGCCCAGCCGCCGTCGTCCATCAGTGCCTGCGGCATGTCCCAGTGGTTGAGCGTCAGCACGGGGGCGACGCCGCGTGCCAGCAGGGCGTCGACGAAGCGCTCGTAGTGATCCAGCCCCCGCGCTTCGACGCACCCACGCCCGTCGGGGACGATGCGCGACCAGCCCACCGAGAACCGGTAGGCGTTCAGCCCCAGGCCGGCCACCAGCTCGACGTCGTCGGCCCAGCGGCGGTAGCTGTCGCAGGCGATCTCCGCGGTACCGCCGCCCTCGATCGCCCCGGGCCGGCGGGCGAACTCGTCCCAGACACTGGGCCCGCGGCCGTCCGCGTGGAGGCAACCCTCGATCTGGTAGGCGGAGGTGGCCGCACCCCAGAGGAAGGCCTCGGGAAACGTGCGGGCCGCCGGTTGCTGCCCGCTCACCCCTTGGACCCGGTGGTCGCGATGCCCTCGATGAAGTGCCGCTGGCCGAGGAAGAACAGCACGATCATCGGGATGGTGGTGATGACCGAGGCGGTGACGATGATCTCCCAGTGCCAGTTGCCGCCGAAGCCGTACTGGTCGAGCAGAGCCTTCAGTCCGCGCGGGATGGTGAACGTGCTCGAGTCCCGCAGGTAGATCAGCGGCCGCATGAGGTCGGTCCAGGCCGCCTGGAACTCGAACAGCAACGTCACCACGATGGCCGGTTTGGTCAGCGGCATGGCGATGCGCCAGAAGATTCCCCAGTGGGAGGCACCGTCGATCCGCGCCGCCTCGAACGGATCGCGTGGCAGGCCGAGGAAGAACTGCCGCAGCAGGAAGATGTAGAAGGCCGACCCGAAGAGGTTCTGGGCCCACAACGGCGTCAACGTCCCGACCTGACCGAGGGCGTCCCAGATGAGGAAGGTGGGGATCATCGTCACGGCGCCGGGCAGCATCATGGTGGCCAGGACCAGGCCGAAGAGGAAGCCGCGGCCGCGGAACCGGAAGTAGGAGAAGCCCCAGGCGACCATGGCGCTGGAGATGGTCACCGTCACCGCCGCCAGCACCGTCACCAGGACGGTGTTGAAGAGCCAGAGTGCCATCGGCGCCTCGTGCCAGACGTCGACGTAGTTCTGGAGGGTGAAGGTCTCCGGGATGAGCTTGTTGTCGAACACCTGGCTGCGCGGTTTGAACGAGGCCGAGATGAGCCAGATGAACGGGTAGATGAACACGACGGTGCACGCCACGAGTGCGAGCAGCACCAAGACGCGCCGGACCGACCAGCGCCGTCGGTTCGGCGTGGGCAGGCCGCCGGCCCGGGAGACCTCGCTCGCGCGGGCGACGTCGGTCACCGGCGTGGACGCGGCGCTCATCGCTGCTCCCCCTCGTAGTAGACGAACCGTTTGGACAGCCGGAGCTGGATGAGCGTGACGATGAGGATGATGACGAACATCAGCCAGGCCATGGCCGAGGCATAGCCCATCTGCAACGACTCGAACGCCTGCCGGAAGAGATAGATCGCGAAGAACAGCGCGGCGTCGTTGCTGTAGGTGGTGTTCCCAGACCCGAAGAACGCCGTGTAGGCCTCGGTGAACGTCTGGAAACCGGCGATGGTGTTGACCACGAAGATGAAGAAGATCGGGCCGGAGATCATCGGGACCGTGATGGTCACCGTGCGCTGCCAAAAGTTCGCGCCGTCGACCCGGGCGGACTCGTAGAGCTCGTTCGGGACGTTGCGTAGCGCGGCGAGCAGGATGATCACCGACGAGCCGACCGACCACAGGCTCATGAGGATGAGTCCGGGCTTGACCCAGTTCGGGTCGGTGGTCCACGCCGGGCCGTCGATGCCGACCCAGCCGAGCACCCGGTTGATCAGTCCGTCCTGGCCGTTGAAGAGCAGCAGGAGGAGGATGCCGACGGCGACCGGTGGGGTCATCTTCGGCAGGAAGAACGCGGTGCGGAAGAACCCGGCGGCCCGGCCGGCCTGGTTGAGCAGCAGAGCGAGAGCCAGGGCCACGAGCACCTGGAGCGGAACCTGGATCGCCGTGAAGTAGAAGGTGTTCCACAGCGAGAGCCGGACCCGGGGGTCGGCGATCATCTGCTCGTAGTTCGCCAGCCCCACCCACTCGGGGTCGGTGAGCACGTCGTAGTCGGTGAACGACAGATACCCGCTGTAGAGCACCGGCCAGGCGGTGAACACGCAGAACCCGATGATCCACGGGCTCAGGAACAGCCCGACCCAGAGCAGGTTGCGACGCCGCGCAGCCTTCTGGCCGGGCCGTTCCTGGATGGTTGCGGCCAACGTCAGTCCTGCTCCTCGTCCCACTGGGCCCACGCCTCGTCGAGAGCGGCCTGGGCCTCCTCCTGGCCACGTTCGAGCGACTCCTGCGGGCTGGCCTGGCCGTTGAGCACGCGGTTGACGGCGTCCTGCCACGCGTTCTTGAAGTCGGCGTCGGCCGGGTTCGCCGGGAAGGAGAAGGTGTGGTCGTTGCCCTCGTACATCGCCTCGATGGCCGAGGCCCACGGCTCCGGGGCGTCGTGCGAGACGTACTCGTCGTAGATGCGCTCGTCCGCCTCGATGTTGCCGGTGAGCAGGCCGGTGAACAGCTCGCCCTCCTCCTCACGGATGCGGTGGCGCTCCTCGGCGGCGGCCATCCAGGCGTCCGTCTCGGTCATCTGGCGGATGAACCGGCACGCGATCGGAGCGGTGTCGGTGCCGGCCGGGATGGCCCATGCGGATCCGGAGGCGAACGCCAGCGGTTCGCCTTCCTGGTTGCGGAAGGTGTCGAAGGCCATCGGCGCGTCCGGGGAGACGTCGTTGAGGACGTTGACGTACCACTGCTCCATCGGCATCGCGCCGAGGACGTCGGTGGCGAACTGGTTGCCCTCGCCGAAGAAGTCCGCCGAGTCCCGGTAGGCCTTGACCGCGCTGAACCCGCCCTGCGCCTCGTAGATGCCGACGGCGAACTCGAGGGCCTCGACGACGGCCGGGTCGTCGAGGTTGGCGGTGCGGCCGTCGTCGGAGAGCAGGGACGCGCCGTTGGCCATCGCCCACAGCGGGATGAACTCCGGCAGCTTGCTGTCGAACCCGATGACCTGCAGGTCCCCGCCCTCGCGGACGGTCATCTGCTCGGTGGCGTTCTCGATCGCGCTCCAGTCCGAGCCGTTGACGTCGTCGATGGTCAGTCCCGCGCCCTGAAGCAGGTCGGCGTTCGCCATGGTGATCTGGACCTGGTTGAACTCCGGCACACCCCACAGCTGGTCCGCGAAGGTGATCTGATCGAGTGCGGGCTGCCGGAACACCGAGGTGTCGATGCCCTCCCCGGCGATGCACTCGTCGAGCGGGATGATCGCACCACGGGAGGCGAACGTCCCGATCTGGTCGCGGTTGGCGTAGATGAGGTCCGGGGCGTCGTCGGCGGCGACCGAGGACAGGAACTGCTGGATGTCGAGGTCGCCCTCGACCAGGGAGAAGTTGACGTCCGGCAAGGCCTCCTGCGCCCGGTTGTAGCGCACCTCGGCGACCTCGTCGTTGACGCCGAAGCCCATGATCTGGACGTCGCCGCTCAGCTCCGCCTCGGGGTCGAATTGGTTCTGTCCGCCGTCATCGTTCCCGCCAGCGTCGTCCCCACTTTCGGTCTGCCCGCGCGCACACGCCGACAGGGCCAGCGTGGCCGCGAGCCCGAACACGGCCGTGGACCGTACAACTTGCCTCATCGCTCATCTCCGCCTTCTGTGTGGCATCGTTGCCATGTGGCAACGTACCCACATCGTTCCCGGTCGTCAACACCGGCAACGTTCTCACCGCGGTCGGGGCTTGTCCTGTTGAACGACTGCGAGCAGGTCGGCGACGCCGCTGACGGGTGAGGTGAGGACCGGTACGGGCGGCTCGGCCCCCTCGAGCGCCGCCGCCATGGACGCCTGGGCCAGGACCACGACGTCGGCCGATCCGGCGACCCGCGCCACGGCATCACGCACGCGCCGGTCGTGGTCGTCGTGGTCGCCGGCGGACCGGGCGTCGGCGGCGCCGGCGACGACCTCGGGGGTGACGATGATGCCGCCGCCGGCGCGGTCGGCCTCGGCCTGTACCAGCCGGCCGGTCGGCCCCAGCGTCGAGCTGACCGTGGCCAGGACTGCGATGCGACCGCCGGCGGTGCGAGCGCGCGTGACGGCCTCGCGCGCCATGGCGGCGTCGACCCGCAGCACCGGCACACCGGCGGCCTCGGCGGCCGTGGTGACGGTCTCCCCGATCGAGGAGCACGTGACCAGAACGGCGTCGGCGCCGCAGGCGGCGAGGTGGGCCGCGTGGGAGGCGACGCGGCGGTGGAGGTCCTCGTCCACGCCGACGTCGATCGCCCGGCGGAGCAGGGACGGGTCGGCTGCGTGCACGGTCCGCACGGCGGCCGGTGCGACCAGCTGCTCGAACCGGCCGGCGAGATCCGCCACGGTGTGGATGAACCCGACGGTGGTCATGCCTGCCTCCACGGTCGTGCCTCGGCATCGACGACGGCGGCGAGCTCCTCCAGTCGGGGCCGGGAGACCTCCCGCAGCCGGGCGGGAACGTCGGCGGCGCCGACGATGTCGCTCCACAGGGCGCGCCCGGCGAGGAAGCCGCTGGCCCCGGCGCGGCACGCCGCGCCGACCGCGCGACAGAAGTCGGCTCGGTCGACGCCCTGCGAGAGGACGACCCACGGGCCGGTGATATCCCCGGCGAGTGCCTCGCACGCGCGTCGCAGCTCGGCTTCCGTACCGCGGCCGCCGAGCGGTACCTGCACCTTGTACAGGCTCTGTCCCAGCGGTGAGAGCTCGCGGGCGGCCTCGCGGATGGCGGCCTCCGTGTCGAAGTCGTTCTCCCCGGCGGCGGGCCTGACCACGGGTTCGAGGACGGAGAGCAGGCCGCGCTCCCGCGCTGCCGCGACGAACCGTCGGGCAAGATTCACCCGCGCCTCGCGGCGGTCGTCGCGGCGCCAGATGATCAGGAGCTTGAGCGCCGCGACCCCGGATAGGTCCTGGCCGAGGGCGGTCTCGTCGAGGCCGGTGTCCTCGACCGGTCCGCCCGGCTCCTGGACGAGGTCGTCGACGGCGAGGATCAGACCGGCCGAGGGCGGCAGGTCACCGCGGATCTCGTCGAAGCCGTAGTGCCGGTCGATGAGGAAGCCCGACGCCTGCGGGCCGAGGATCTCGGCGACGGCGCGCTTGAAGTCGATGAGCACCCGGTCCGGCGGACGTCCCGCGCCGGCCTGGTCGAACATGTGCCGCAGGCTCTCGCGCTGGTCCATGGCGACCATCGCGAGCCCACCGGACGGGCGGGCGAGTGCGTCGAGCGAGGGGGCGGGGGTCATCTCTCTCCTTCGGTGGCGGCACGGGTGAACGCGGTCAGCGCCGTGCGGTAGGGGTCGTTCGCCGGCGGGGGAAGATCGACGGCGGGCAGCACCGGGGCGTTGCCGAGAGCCGGGCCGGGCGGCCCGAGCAACCCGGCCCGGACGGCACCCAGGAGTCCGGCGCCGGTGGCGACCGGTTCGCGTGCCGTCACGCGGCGCAGCGGTGCCGCGGTGGCGAGCCGCTTGGTCTCGGCGACAGCCGGCTCCTCGAGCAGGCTGCCGAGCACAGTCACCGGGCCCGGTGCCGCCTCGCCGAGGCCGGCCTGCTCCTCGAGCATCCAGCGGGCCTGCAGAGCGATGCCGTCCAGGACGGAGCGGGCCACCAACGCCGGGTCGGCGCCGGCGGCGGAGCCGAGGACGCGCACGCGCGCCTGAGGGTCGGGTGCCGGCGTCTGGCGCCCCGCGAGATACGGCAGGACCATCGGACCGGCTGGGGCGCCGGTGCGGCGCACGTCGCCGGCCGCCGCGACGAGGGCGTCGGCGACCGTGGTGTCGGTGAGGTGGTCCGCCAGCCAGCCGAGCATCGCGCCGGCACTCGAGGTGCCGGCGAGCAGGGCGTCGTGGCGGCTGCTGACGGTACGGACCCAGCTCATGCCTGCCGCGGCCACGGGTGCAGGTGCCGGTGGCGCGGGCAGGACGGTCAGGACCGCCTCGGCGGTGCCGAGCGAATCGGCACGTTCCCCCGGACCGCGTGCGCCGGCCGCCCACGCGCCGACGGGGTGGTCGTGTCCGGCGACGGTGACCGGGGTGCCCGGCGCCAGGCGCCGCGTGAGTTCACCGAGCCCGAATCGGCGTAGGGCGGCGTGGCTGACGTGGGCTGCGACGTCGTCGGGTGCGGCGACGTGGGGAAGCTGGCCGGGTCGCAGTCCGGCCAGCTCGAGCAGCTCGGCGTCGAACGTCTCGGCCGGCGCCCCGCCCATGCGGTAGGCCATGGTGCGCCCGGCCAGCGTGTGGTCGGTGACGAGCACGCCGGTCAGGGCCAGGGCGACGAAGTCCGCAGCGCCGGCCCACCGGTCGAAAGCGAACCCGTGGTCCCGCAGCCACGCCCACGTGGCCAGCGGCGTCTTGCCGCTCGGTCGCACGCCGGTCGCGGCGAACAGGGCGTCGGCGCCGTAACTGTCTGCGAGCCTCGAGGCCTGTCCCGTCGCTCGTCGGGGGTCCCAGCGGAGTAGTCCGGTCGTCGGCTCGTCATGCTTGTCGAGGCAGACGCCGGTCTCGGCCATGGAGGCGATGCCGACGGTGTGCGGTCCGCCTGAGGTCTCGCCGAGGACGTCGTCGACGACCCGGGCCACCATCGCGAGCAGACCGGGCGCGTCGGACGGGGTCGGCGCGGCCGCCAGGGCGAGTTCGCGGACGCCGGTCGGGTCGACCGCGACCAGTGTCGCCTTGGTGTTGGTGGTTCCGACGTCGATTCCCAGGGCGAGGATGTCGGATGAGGTCGTCGTCACGGGCCCGCCTCCCCTAGGCCGTCGGAGCCGGGTACATCCGCGCACCGGCGGGGACGACGTCGGGCTGCCAGGAGTTTTCCCACGGCGTCGTGCCGGCGACGAGGAGACGTTCGTTCTGGCTGCGCAGCACGTCCTCGTAGAGCTGGTCGAGGTCCACACCGGTGAGGAGCAACCGGTCCAACCGGTCGACGACCCGGGCGTGATCGGGCTGGTGCGCGAGGTTGCGGGACTCGGCGGGGTCGGCGGCGAGATCGTGCAGGATCGGCGCGTGGCCGCGGACGCGTACATACTTGTGCTCGGCCTGCCGCACCATGAGCACCGGCTCGATCGTGCCTTCGCCGAGGTACTCCGCGAACACGGGGCGGTCGGGTTCCTCCCGGCCGTGGATCGCCGGCGCGAGTGAGCGGCCGTCCATGGCGGCGGTGTGCTCGGCCCGGCCGGGGACGTCGGTGAGATCGAGGAGAGTCGGGACCAGGTCCATGAGAGAGACGGGGGCGTGCCGGGTGGCGGCGGCCGGGATCCCGGGCCCGGCGACGACCAACGGCACCCGGACGGACGGATCACGGTAGCTGCGTTTGAACCACATGCCGTGCTCGCCGAGCATCTCCCCGTGGTCGCTGGTGACGACGATGACCGTGTCCTGACTCATCCCGAGCCGCTGGAGCTCGCCCAGGACGCGACCAACCGTGTCGTCGACGTAGGACACGGCGGCGTAGTACGCGCGCCGTGCGCGAAGCGTCTCATCGAGTGACAGTGGGAAGCGGTCCGCCTCGTGATGGGTCTGGATCCAGCGGTCGGCCGGATGCAGGTCCTCCAGGGGCGCCGCCGGGGAGCGCGGCGGATCGATCTCGTCCGCGGCGTACCTGTCCCAGTACGCCTCCGGCAGGACGAACGGGTCGTGCGGATGGGTGATCGAGACGCAGAGGAAGAACGGCGAGGCCTCACGGCTCGCCAGCCGGAGGCGCTCCAGCGCCCGGTGCGTGACCTCCTCGTCGTAGGAGAGCTGCCAGGTCCACGGCGCCGTCGGCGCGTAGCGCAGCCGGCGGACGCTGGTGCCGGGGTTGGCCACCGGACCGGCCGTCCAGTCCGGCGTCAGCCGGAAGTCCGTCGGTGAGGCGTCACGGGTCAGGCGCTCGGCGAAGCCGTGGTGTTGGTCCGGGCCGACGAAGTGCATCTTGCCCGCAACCGCCGTGCGGTACCCGGCACGGTTGAGGTGGTGCGCCACCGTGGGCACGCCGGCCGGGAGCTCGGACGCGTTGTCGTAGACCCGGTCCCGCCGTGGGAGTCGCCCGGTGAGCATCGCCGTGCGAGACGGCAGGCAGATCGGCGCGGCGCAATAGGCCGAGGTGAAGGTGGTGCCGCGCTCGACGAGCCGGTCCAGATGCGGCGTGCGCACCGTCGGGTGCCCGAGTGCGCCGATCGTGTCGGCGGCCCACTGGTCCGCGACGATCATGACGACGTTCGGCCCGGACATGTGCTCCCTCGCTCGTTGCCAGCTCGTAGTGACAACGTTTCCATATCGGGAGCGCTGTGGGAAGCGTCGTGCCGGTGTCGCGTTCGTCCGGCCGGTCAGTGCCGGTGCGTCGTCGGTGCGTCGTGCCGGTGGGCCTCGGTGGCCAGGCGGCGCAACTCCTCGACCTCGGCGCCAGCGTCCTCGGCCTTGTACACCGCTGAACCGGCGACGAACACGTTGGCACCGGCCTCGGCGGCGCGCCCGATCGTGTCCCGGGAGATGCCGCCGTCGACCTGGACCCACACGTCCAGCCCGGAACCGGCGATGGCGTGCCGGGTGCGTTCGATCTTCGGCAGCGTGCCGTCGATGAAGGACTGCCCGCCGAAGCCGGGTTCGACGGTCATCACGAGGATCATGTCGAACTCGCCGAGCAGGTCGAGGTACGGCTCCACCGGCGTGGCCGGGCGCAGCGCGAGTCCGGCGCGGGCGCCCTGCGCGCGCAGCTCGCGGGCCAGGCGCACCGGGGCGGCGGTGGCCTCGGCATGCACGGTCACCGAGGCGCAGCCGACCTCGGCGAACGCGGGAGCCCAGCGGTCGGGCTCGTCGATCATGAGGTGGGCGTCCACCGGCAGCGGCGAGGTGCGCAGGATGGACTCGACCACCGGCAGACCGAGGGTGAGGTTCGGGACGAAGTGGTTGTCCATGACGTCCACGTGCACGTAGTCGGCCGTGGAGATCTTCGCCAGTTCACCCGTGAGGTCGGAGAAGTCGGAGTTCAGGATGCTCGGCGAGATGAGGATGCTCACCGGGCCAATCTATCGAGGCATCGTGGATCAGGCCGTCCGGCGCAGCAGGGCGAGAAACATCGCGTCGGTGCCGTGGCGGTGCGGCCAGAGCTGGACGTACGGACCGGTCAGGTCGGGATCGGACACGGCGACGGTGCGGGTGACCTCGGAGGCGTCGAGCAGCTGAGCACCGCCCGATCTGCGCAGCGTGTCCTCCACCACGAGCCGAGTCTCGGCCACGTGCGGGGAGCACGTGACGTAGGCGACGACGCCGCCGACGCGGACCGCCTCGAGCGCAGAGGTCAGCAGGTCGCGCTGCAGGGACCCGAGCGTGGCCAGGTCGGCCGGACTGCGCCGCCACCGCGACTCGGGCCGGCGACGCAACGCACCGAGTCCGGTGCACGGTGCGTCGACGAGGACTCGGTCGAACTCGCCGGGCTGCTCCGCGCCGAGTGAGCGGCCGTCGCCGATGCGGACCTCCACGGTCCCCGCCGGGACGGCGGCGGTCGAGCCGCGGACGAGGCCGGCGCGATGCGGTGCGACCTCGTTGGCCAGGAGGCGGCAGTCCCGGCCGGCAGCGAGGGCGCCGAGGAGAGCTGCCTTGCCGCCCGGGCCCGCGCACAGGTCGAGCCACCGTTCGTCCCGCCCCTCCAGCTCGGCGGCCGCCAGGGCGAGGGCGACCAGTTGCGAGCCTTCGTCCTGGACGCCGGCAGCGCCGGCCTCGACCGCCGGGAGCCGGCCGGGGTCCCCGGCACCGGGTACGACGGCGCAGGGCGAGTAGGCGCCACGCGCCGGCCGCTGCCGGGTCTGCGCCTCGACCTGGTCGGCCAGATCGTCGGGCTCGATCAGTCCCGGGCGGGCGACCAGTGCGACACGTGGGGGACGATTGTCCGCGGCGAGCAGGGTGGCGAGCTCGCCGGTGATGTCACTCGATCGACCGGGAGCGGCCTCAAGTTCGCTCAGCAGGCTCTGCCGCATCGCTCGGGTGACCCACACGGGATGGGACTCGGCCACGGACAGGCGCGCGACGTCGTCCTCGGCCTCGGCGGCGAGCTGGTCCAGCCACGTCTGAAGCGGCGTCTCCGCGACCGTGCGCAGCACGGCGTTGACCATCCCGGTCGGTGCGGGGCCGACGACGTGTCGGGTCAGGGCCACTGTCTGGGAGACCGCGGCGTGGACCGGCACTCGCATGCCCAGGAGCTGGTGCGCGCCGAGGCGCAGCAGGTCGAGGACCTCGGGATCGAGGTCCTCGAGCGCGCGTCCGCGGGTGCAGTGCGCCAGGATCGCGTCGTAGCGGCCTTGTAGGCGTAGCGTGCCGTAGGTGAGTTCGGTCGCGAAGGCGGCGTCGCGGGCGGTGATGTCGCGCTCGCGCAGGAGACCGGGGAGGACCAGGTTGGCGTACGCATCCGACTCGGCGACCCGGCGGATCACCTCGAAGGCGGTCAGGCGTGACCGGTCCGGTCGGTGGGTCCGGTTCGACCGGTGGGCCCCGTTCGACCGGTGGGCCCGGTTCGGCCGGTGCTGGCGGCGAGGTCGCTCACCGCGGCCTTCGGGGCTCACGCCCTCTCCCCCAGGATCGTCTCCTCCGGCAGCCGGGCACCCCGGGCCCACGCGTCCGCGGGCATCCACGACTTGCCGGCGGGTGCGACCTGCCCCAGCTCGACGGCGGTCGATCCGGTCCCGACCAGCACCTGCCGGCGACCCGGGCGGACCTCGCCGGGACGCAGGTCCGTGACATCCTGGCGCGGGGAGACCGGAGCGACCTTGAGGCGAGACCCGTCGGGCAGCACCGTCCAGGCTCCGGGCGCGGGTGTGCAGCCCCGGATGACGCGGTCGACGGCCAGAGCCGGATCGCTCCAGCGGACCTGCGCCTCCGCGACGTCAAGTTTCGGTGCCGCGCTCACGCCGTCGTTCGGCTGTGGGCGGGCGTCTGCGGTGCCGGCCTCGAGCGCATCGAGCACGGTGACGAGCAGGCCGGCGCCCGATTGTGCGAGGCGGTCGAGCAGGTCGCCGGCCGTGTCCCGCGGCCGGATGTTCTCCGTCACGGTCCCGTAGACGGGGCCGGTGTCGAGACCTTCCTCGAGCCGGAAGACGCTGGCGCCGGTGACGTCGTCGCCGGCGATGAGCGCACGTTGGACAGGGGCGGCGCCGCGCCAGGCGGGCAGGAGAGAGAAGTGCACGTTGATCCAGCCGTGGCGCGGGACCTCGAGGAGCGCCGGCGGGACGAGGTTGCCGTAGGCGACGACGGGCGCGGCATCGACCTGAAGCGCGGCGATCTGCTCGGCGACCGAGTCGTCCTTGAGGCTGCGCGGCGCGAGGACGTCGACGCCGGCCTCTCGGGCGAGCTGGGCCACCGGGCTCGGGTGCAGGGTGCGTCCACGGCCCCGGCGCGCGTCCGGCCGGGTGAGCACGGCCGCGACCTCGTGATCGGAGTCGAGCAGGGCTCGCAGACTCGGCACGGCCGCGGCGGGAGTACCGGCGAAGAGCAGACGCATGAGATCCGAGTCTAGGAGTCACCGGCGCCTGTCCGAGGCGACGAGCTGCGCCCGGCTCTGTACCGGATCGCCTCAGAAGGGTGGGGGTTCGTTGTCGGTGGGATTGTCGCTTTTGTTTGTCGGCCTCGCCTGGGGCGCTCGGTGGCTCGGTCGCTGCCCGGACGGTCGGCCTGTCGTTCTTGGTCGGTATGTCGTGGCCGTTGGTCGGGGGGTGGGGGTGCGACGTCGATGAGGGTGGTGGTGCCGTCGATCTCGCGGCGGTAGGTGTGTCCGGTGGTGGTGGTCCAGATGAAGATTCCGGGTTCCGGTTGGGTCACGCGCATGGCGCCGATGGTTTTGATGAGGTGGTCGCGGCTGCAGCCGGGTCCGAGGTTCGCGTAGGCGGTGGTGCCGCCGGCGGACCAGGCGATGGTGTGGTCGATTTCGCAGTCGGTGGCGGGGACGGTGCAGCCGGGTCGGATGCAGGTGCGGTCGCGGGCGTTGACGAGATCGCGTAGTGCTTTGGGGGGCTGGTAGCGGCGGCGGCCGTGGTCGAGGACGGTGCCAGTGATCGGGTCGGTGACCAGTCGCTGGAGGGTTCCGTAGGCGGTCATGGCTTGGGCGGTGGGGTCGGTGATGGTGCCGTAGCCGTCCAGGTGGGCGGTCTCGGCCGCGGGCTGGTCGATCAGGTCCGCGATTGCCGCAGCTCCCCCACCGCTCTCGCCGACGCTCTTGCCGTTGCCGTTGCCGTTGCCGTTGCCGTTGCCGTTGCTCTGGCCGTCGCTGCTGCTGATGCCGTTGTCGCCGTTGGCGTTGTGTGGCAGGGCTACGGGGGTCAGGAGTCGGAGGGGGACGGTGACGCGCACTTGTGGGGTGGGTAGGCCGAGGCGTTCGTGTGGTTGGCGCAGGATCCGCATCAGCAGGGGGGAGATCTCGGCGAGGTCGAGCATGATCCCGGCCGGGACGTCCAGCTCGGGCACGCTGGCGTCACACTCGTCGTGCTCTCGGTTCTCGTCCGGCTGGTCCGGGCCGGTCAGGCCGGGCGGGCTATTGCCGGAACTGTCGGGCCTCGCGCCGGGCGTGTCGGTCCCGGTGGGCACACGTGTCCCCTGGCCAGTGCTCGAGGGTTTGCGTGAGGGGTGCTCGGCGCTGTCCCGCTCGCCCGGGCCGGTGAGTTCGCTGCCGCTGGACTCTGCAGCGGTGTCCGTAGCATCACGGCCGCTGGCGCGGCGACCGTCTGCGCGGAGGTTGTGGAGTGCCATAAGCAGGTCGGCACCGTCCGTGGCCCGGCCGTAGCGGCCCTGGCCGTCCTGGCCATCGCGGCTGGTGTCTCGGTCGTGCCGGTTGCTGTGGTCGTTCTGGACGTCGGTGTCGCTGTGGGCGTGGGGTTCGGGTGGGGGTCGGTGGTCTCCGGTGTGCCCGGTGTGGATGGCGGCGCGGGTCAGGGCGGTCAGGGCGTCGGCGCGTAGTTGGTCGCTGGAGCGTTCGTCGCCGCTGGCTTGGGCGGCGCGGGTGACCGCGTCCAGGGTCTGATCGACGAGGATCGTCTCTTCGCCGGGCAGCACGGCGGTCAGTGACGCCATCCCGTCGGGCAGTCGGCGGGGGCGTTGGACCCGGCGCCGTGCCCGGGCGCGTCGGTGACGGTCGGCGGCGTCGTGCGGGTCGACCGCGACCAGGGCGTGGTTGAGGTCTTCCTGGAGCTGGGGGCGGGTCCTATCGGCCGCGGCCGGTAGGACGTCGTCCTCGACGCGCCAGGCCACCGGTTCCGGGGTTTGGTCCAGGGTGGTGACCACGGTCTCGGCCTTGCGGTAGTCGATCTTCCCGGCCTCCAACGCCTCGCGGGTTTCGCGGAAGGGGCCGGCAAGGCCGCGGCCGACCCGGGCCAAGCGGGATGCTTCCGTCCGCGAGATCGCCAGTCGCATCGCGATCTCTTCCCCGGCGGCGTTGACTTTCCGGCCGGTGGTCGGGTGGTGGTAGACCGGGGCGGTCTCGGCCAGTCGGCCGGCGGCCTGAGCCGCGCGGGCCGCGATGTGTGCTTCCAGGCGTTTGTAGGCGGCCATGACCTCGACCAGCCCCGCCCGAGACAGCCCGTCCAGGTCGACCTGATCTAGGGCCGCGGCCAGACGTAACCCGGGAGCGATCCCGGCCAACTCGGCGATCCCCAGCCCCAGATCAGCGATCACCGCCTCCTCATTTAGGCGGCCGACCATCTCTGCATACCCCGTCACCGGCCCACCCGAGCCGGACCCGGAAACGCACGACGCGGCGGACGACGGAGCGGACGTGGAGCCGGCCTCGGAAGCGGAGTACGGGCCGGGAGCGGCCTCGAATGACGGACCGGACTGCGACTGGGAGGTGGAGGGCGGCCCGGAGCCGGGCCCGGCGGCGCGGGCCCGCTCCCCGACCGGCTCGGTGTGATCGGCGCGATCGTTGTGGTCGTGCTCGTCCTCGTCGCCCCGTTGGCCGTGCTGCTCGTGCTCAGCCCGCGCGGCCCGCTGTGTCTGCCGCTGCTCCTGTGCCTGGGCGAGACGCTCGGCGTGCTCGACCTCAAGCAACGCCCGCTCGATCGGAGCGGACTCGGCCTCCAACGCCCACATTACCCCCGGATCGTCCGCATCCGGATCCGCGCCCGGAGCCAACGCCGCAGGACCCCTCCGAGCCAGAGACTCCGCCGTCGCCAGCCGATCCAACCCCCGGCCCCGCGCGACCGCGGCACGCTCGGCCGCGCACGGGCCATACCCGTCCGGGCAACACGGCAGCGGCGGCAACCTCAACGACATGCTCGAACACTCGTGCGATCCACCGACACGGCCGCGCGGCTTACAGCAACCTGTGGACGAAGCACTCCGAGCCGGAGCCGTCACTGTGCTGCGGACAGCAGCCCCAGCCGGGCGAGGTCGTCGCGCAACGTCTCGGCATCGGTGAACTGCAGCGCGGTGAACTCGACAGCTTCCGCACCGGCGACGTTGACCGGCGAGTCGTCGACAAAGACGGCCCGCTCGGGATCGACGCCGTACCGGTCGACGACCACGCCGAAGATCCCCGGGTCCGGCTTGACCATCCCTTCGCGGCCGGAGACCACCACCGCCTCCAGCGTGTCGATCACCGGTGCCGCTCCGGACGCGTGGTGGAACGTCTCGGCCGACCAGTTCGTCAGGCCGAGCAGCCGCACACCGGACGCGGCGAGCTCCGCGACGATCTCGGCCGTCCCGGGAACGGGTCCGGCCAAGGTCGCCGCGAAGTTCTCGTAGTACCGGCGCAGGATGCGGCCGTGCTCGGGATCGGCGGCTGCGGCACGAGCCACCACGGCCTCGATCGGCTCGCCGGCATCGGCGGAGAGGTTCAGCGAGGGGAAGTCGGCTGCCTCGGCGAAGACGGTCCACTCCGCAGGCGTCATCTCGTCGGCCAGCGCGCGAGCCGGCTCCCACTGCACGAGCACGTTCCCGAGGTCCAGCACGACGGTGTCGTGCCCGGTGGAGTCGCTCACGGCCCAACCATAGGGTCTCCGGCCGCCACGGCCGCCACGGCCGCCACGGCCGCCACGGCCGCCACCGCCGGCGGCACCTCACCACCGGCGCCGGACCTGACCACGTGGTGTCCCGCCCTCACCACAGATCGTTCGGATCGACGCGGACGCGGACGGTCCCGGGCTCCTTGCGCGCGCTCCGCACGGCCGACGCGCGCACCAGAGCGCGAGTGAGCTCTCCGCCGACACGTCGGGGGGTGCGGACCAGCGCGCGGACGTTGTCACCCTGGTCCGCCAGGTCAACCGGACCGAGGACCTCCATCTCCGGGATCTGCCCGAGATGCCGCAGCAGGGACCGTACTGCCGGGCGCGGCCCCTGGAGCGCGGCCAGCCGCACCGCGGGCGGGAACGACAGCTCCGCCCGTTCGGCAAGCTCGCGCGCCGCGAACCCTGCCGGATCCCACCGCACGAGAGCTTGAGCCGGCACCGGCGCCGGTCGTCCGAGCAGCATCACGGTGCCGCCCTCGGCGCGGGCCCGGACCAACGCGGCCGCGCCCAGCCACCGCCGCAGCGCCTCGGCCGACGCCCACAACTCCGGGCGGGCCGTGGTCACCGACGCATCCAGCAGGAGCGCCGCCGCGTAGCCCCCGGCAGCGACCGGCTCCGCCCCGGGCGTGGCGACCACGAGCCGTGGGGTCTCATCGACCGTCTCGACGACCCCGTGTGACGCGGACGCCCCGGAGACCACTACCGGAACCGAGGGGAACGCGCGGCCGAGTTCCTCGGCGGTCCGGTCCGATCCCACGCGGACCCACCGCAGCGAGGTGCCGCCACACTCGGGGCACGCGAAGTCCACGGCATGGCGCCCGCACCAGCCGCACGCGGGCGGCGCTCCCTGCCGGTCGAGGCGCAACGGCCCGTGACAGGTCACGCAGCGGGCTGGCTCGCGGCACCGCGCACACGCGACCGCCGGGAGGTACCCCCCGCGCGCCACCTGGACCAGCACCGGCCCGTGCTCGAGTGCACGGCGGGCCGTCTCCCAGGCGGGCCGCGGAATGCGGGCCGCGGCCGCCGGGCCCTCACGTGCCAGGTCGACCTCCGACGGTGCGACCACCCGGGGGGTCGCTTCGCGCACCACCGCACGCTCCGCCTGCACCGACCGGGCCCAGCCCTGCTCGAGGAGCAGCTGCGCCTCGACGCTGCGCGCGTAGCCCCCGATCAGCAGGGCAGCCCGCTCGAGATCTGCCCGCATCGCCAGCACCTGGCGGATGTGCGGATACGGTGCATGCGGTTCCTCGAGACGGTCGTCGCCGTCGTCGAGCACGACGGCGAGCCCGAGCTCGGTCACCGGGGCGAACGCCGCCGCGCGGGTCCCGACCACCACCCGGGCCTGCCCGAGCAGCACGCGCAGAAAGCTGCGGTACCGGCGGGCTGGGCCGTCGTCGGCCACCAACCGGGCGACGGGCTCGTCGGGCAGCTCTTCCCGGATTGCGGCGACGACGTCGTCGACCTGCCGCGTCGTGGGGACGACGACGAGGACACCTCGCCCCGACGCCCGGGTCGCCCGGGCCGCCGCCGCGACCGCGGGCCCCATGGGTCCCGGCAGCGCGGACCACACCGCACGTGGGCTCTCGCCCGTTGCCAGGTGTCCGAGGAAGGCCGGTCCCCCGACGTACCGGGCCCACGCGTCCGCACGCGGCGGGCCCGGTGACGGCACTGCCGCCGCGCCCTCGTCGCCGGGGTCCTTCTCCAGCACGGACTTCTCGGTGCTCGCATGCCGGGGAGGCACGGCCAGGCGCACCACGTCCATCAACGTGCCCGCGTAACGCTCCGCCACGGCCCGGCACAGGCGCAGGACGGTGGGGGTGAGCACGGGCACCGGGGACGAAGCCCGTCGGATCGGCGTCAACGTGCCGGCATGGTCGGTCTCGCTGCCGCGTTCGAGGACGAACGCCGGCCGTTCCTGGCCAGCGAACCGGACGTGCACCCGGGCCCCCGGAACGGCGTTGTCAGCGTGCTCGGGCGGGACGAGGTAGTCGAACGGGCGGTCCAGGTGGGGCAGCGGCGTGTCCACCATGACCCGGGCCACCGGATTCGTCACGCCGCGGCCGTCGACCGTGCGCGACTCGGGTGGCAGGTCGAGGAGTGCCCCCTGCTCGGGCGTGCCGTCGTCGTCGGACATGGCGGCCACGGGCCCGTTCACCCCACGGCGGCGCGGAGCTCGTCGACCCGGTCGGTGCGCTCCCAGGTGAACTCGGGCAGCTCACGGCCGAAATGTCCGTAGGCCGAGGTGTGCCGGTAGATCGGCCGGATGAGATCGAGATCGCGGACGACAGCGGCCGGCCGCAGGTCGAAGACCTCCCGCACCGCCGCGACGATCCGCTCGTTCGGTACGGTCTCGGTGCCGAACGTCTCGACGAACAGACCGACCGGGTGCGCGCGGCCGATGGCGTAGGCCACCTGCACCTCGCACCGGGAGGCGAGACCGGCGGCGACGACGTTCTTCGCCACCCACCGCATGGCGTAGGAACCGGAGCGGTCCACCTTGGAGGGGTCCTTCCCGGAGAAGGCGCCGCCACCGTGCCGCGCCATGCCGCCGTAGGTGTCGACGATGACCTTCCGGCCGGTCAGCCCGGCGTCCCCCATCGGGCCGCCGACGACGAACTTCCCGGTCGGGTTGACCAGCAGCCTCATCTCTTCGGTCCGCAGATCGATCTCGGCGGCATCCAGGACCGGCGCGACGACCTCCTGACGGATGGCGCTGGCCAGCATGTCCGGGCGGACCCACTCATCGTGCTGGGTGGAGACGACCACCGTGTCCAGGCTGACCGCGCGCTCGCCGTCGTAGCCGATGGTCACCTGCGTCTTGCCGTCCGGGCGCAGGCCCGCCACGAGCCCTCCCTTGCGCACTTGCGCGAGCCGCTCGGCCATCCGGTGCGCGAGGAAGATCGGCAACGGCATGAGCTCGGCCGTGTCGTCGCACGCGTAGCCGAACATCAGCCCCTGGTCCCCCGCGCCCTGGGCGTCGAGCGGGTCGTGGTACTCGGCACCGGTGCGCTTCTCCTCCGAGGTGTCCACGCCGCCGGCGATGTCCGGGGACTGCTGCCCGATCGAGACCTCGACCCCGCACGAGCGCCCGTCGAAGCCGATCTCCGAGGACGTGTAGCCGATGCGGCGCACCTCGTCCCGCACGATCTGCGGGATCTCGACGTAGGCCTCCGTGGTGACCTCGCCGGCGACGTGCACCAGTCCGGTGGTGACCATCGCCTCGACGGCCACGCGTGCGGCCGGGTCCTGGGCGAGGATCGCGTCGAGGATCGAGTCCGAGATGCGGTCGCAGATCTTGTCCGGGTGGCCCTCGGTGACCGACTCGGAGGTGAACTGCCGCAGCGGTGGGCGGTCGTCTGACGAGCGCGGAGGGGTCGGCGTCGAGGTCACCGCTCGATCGTAGACGCCGGAGGCAGGCGCCGTGCCACCTGAGTCCACAGCGCGTCCGCCACCTCGGCCTTGGTCCCTGCCGCCTGCGCGACCGCCTCGCCGGCGCCGTCCAGCACCGTGACCGCGTTGGGCACGTCGCCGAAGCCGCGTGAGTCGCCGACCTCGTTGACGGCGAGCAGGTCCGCGCCCTTGCGCCGCGCCTTGGCGCGGCCGTGGGTGAGCGCGTCGCCGTCGCCGTCGCCGGTCTCGGCGGCGAAGCCGACCACCACCTGGCCGGGCCGGGGCCGGTCGGTGGCGAGTTCGGCGAGGATGTCCGGGTTCGTGGTCAGGCGGATCGGTTCCGGCTCGGCCGGCCCGGTATCGGTGTGCCGCTTCTTGATCTTCGCGCCCGCGGCCTCGACGGGTCGGAAGTCCGCGACGGCCGCAGCCATGACGACGGCGTCCGCGTCCCGGGCGGCACCGCGCACCGCGTCGCGGAGCTCGAGCGCAGTCTCGACCGGGACCACGGTGATCTGCGGATGCACCGGGAGGACGCCGTCGGAGACGTTGGCCGCGACGAGGCTGACCTGCGCTCCGCGCGCCGCAGCCGCCTCGGCGAGGGCAACCCCCTGCCGTCCCGAGGACCGGTTGCCGAGGAACCGGACGGGGTCGAGGGGCTCGCGCGTCCCACCGGCGGAGACCACGACGTGGCGCCCTGCGAGATCCTGCTCAGCGACGAGCGCCAGGGCGGCTGAGGCGATCGCTTCCGGTTCGGGCAACCGTCCCCGACCCGAGTCGGCGCCGGTGAGCCGGCCGTCGTCGGGGTCCAGCACGACCACGCCGCGCCCACGCAGTGTCGCGACGTTCGCCACCGTCGCCGGGTGCAGCCACATCTCGGTGTGCATCGCCGGTGCCAGCAGCACCGGGCACCGGGCGGTCAGCAGAGTCGCCGTCAGCAGGTCGTCCGCCAGGCCGGCGGCGGCCTCGGCGAGCAGGTTGGCGGTCGCCGGCGCGACGATGACCAGGTCCGCGCCGCGGCCGAGCGCGACGTGGTCGACGTCCTGCGCGCCGGAGAAGACGTCGGTGCGCACGGGCTGTCCGGACAACGCCTCCCACGTGGCCCGCCCGACGAACTCGAGCGCGGCCTCGGTCGGGATCACCCGGACGTCGTGGCCGGCCTCCTTGAGGAGCCGGAGCAGGTGCGCGGCCTTATAGGCCGCGATGCCTCCGGTGACCCCGAGGAGGACCCGCACCTCAGTCCTCGATGCTGGTGACGGTCAGCATGCCCTCGTTGATCTCCCGCATGGCGATCGAGAGCGCCTTGTCCTCCTGTGCGGCCGGCACCAGCGGGCCGACGAACTCGAGGAGGCCCTCCTGGAGCTGCGCGTTGTAGGTGTTGATCTGCCGGGCGCGCTTCGCCGAGTAGATGACGAGCGCGTACTTGGAGTCGACCCGCTCGAGCAGATCGTCGATGGGCGGGTCGGTGATGCCCTCAGGGGCGGCGACGGTTCCGTACAAGGTGACCTTCTCCGGGCTCGGGTGTCGGTGCCGGCGCCGCCTCACGAACGGTCGCCCTGGCACACATGCGGTCGCTCAGTCTACCGCCTCGGTGACACCCATGAGGGCGAGGACCTCGTCCGTGGCGCGTGCCACGTCGTCGTTGACGACGACGTGGTCGAACTCGTCCACGGCGGCCAGCTCCCGGCGGGCGGTGGCGAGGCGCCGTTCGCGTTCCTCGGGGCCCTCCGTGCCGCGGTGGGTCAGGCGGCGGACCAGCTCCTCCCAGCTCGGCGGCGCGAGGAAGACGAACTGGGCATCGGGCATGGCCTCGCGCACCTGGCGCGCGCCCTGCAGATCCAGCTCGAGGAACACCGGGCGGCCGGCCGCCAGTTCGCGTTCGACGGGTTCACGCAACGTGCCGTACCGGTGGCGCCCGTGCACCACTGCCCATTCGAGCATGCGGCCGGTCTCTGCCAGTTCGGTGAACCGTTCGGCGGTGAGGAAGTAGTAGTGCACGCCGTCCACCTCGCCGGCCCGCGGCGGCCGCGTGGTGGCACTGACCGAGATCCACACGTCGGGTGCCCGACGGCGCATCTCGGCCATGATCGTGCCCTTGCCGACGGCGGTCGGCCCGGACAGCACCGTGAGACGGGCGTGGCGGCGGTCCGGGAAGGGGTCGTCGGCCACACGGCTCATCCCGTCATCTTGCCAGGTCTGGACGGCGGGACATGCCCGCCGTCCGGGTGACGAACGCCGCTCAGCCGAACCGCTCGATCAGCGCCGCCGTCTGGTGCGGTCCGAGTCCCCGGACTCGGCGAGCCTCGGAGATGCCGATGTCCGCCATGACGGAGCGGGCGGTGGCCTTGCCGACGCCGGGCAACGACTCGAGCAGGGAGACGACCTTGAGCTTGCTCAGGGCCTCGTCCTTCTCGGCGGCCTTGAGGACCTCCGAGAGAGACGTCTGGGAGTACTTCAGCTTGTTCTTGACTTCCGCGCGGGTCGCACGGGCTGCGGCGGCCTTCGCCAAGGCGTCGGCTCGCTGCTGGGGCGTCAACGGCGGGAGGGGCACCTCAGTCACCTCGTCAGCTAGCGGGTATGTGGGCAGGACGCTAGCGGTCCGACGGAGTCAGGGCAACGCCTCTCACGAGGTCAGCACCGCGCTGACCTCGGATCGGAGTGCCTCGGCGGCGGCGTCGAGCCCTTCCGGACCGGCCGCGAGCACACCCCGTGAACTGCTAGCGACCACACGCTCACGAGCGGTGCTGAAGACCTCGGTCAGCTCGGCGGCACCGGCGCCCTGGGCGCCGATTCCCGGCGCCAGCAGCGGCCCGTCGACGGCGGCCAGGTCCACTCCCGCCGCACCGGCGGTCGGACCGATCGTGGCGCCGACGACGAGGCCCACCGGGCCGAGCCGAGCCCACTCGCCGGCTGCACGCGCCGCGGCGTTCTCATCGGCGGCACCGGCGGCCATCCGGGCGGCTACGGAGACACCGTCGTGCCGGGCCCGCTGGACGGCGGCCGCCTCCGGGTTGGAGGTCAGCGCGAGGATGAACGCGCCGCGCCCGGTGCGGCGCGCTAGATCGAGTGCGGGCCGGAGGGACTCGAACCCGAGGTAGGGGCTGAGGGTCACGGCATCGGCCCGCAGCGGGGAGGCGTCGTCGAGGTACGCCTCGGCGTAGCCGCCCATGGTCGAGCCGATGTCGCCGCGTTTGACGTCGAGGATCGTGAGCACGCCGGCCTCACGGGCCGCGGCGAGGACGTCCTCGAGCGCGGCGACGCCGGCGGAGCCGTGCCGTTCGAAGAACGCCGACTGCGGCTTGACCGCGGCCACCTTCCCGGCGAGGCGCTCGACCACGGCCAGCCCGAACGTTCGCAATCCGTCGCCGTCGTCGCTCAACCCCCACGCGGCGAGCAGTTCCGGGTGCGGGTCGATCCCCACGCACACCGGGCCGTTCTCGGCGCGGGCCGCGGCGAGTCGGTCCCCGAAACCGGTCACCGCGCGGCCCCCGCTCGGCGGGCGACGCGGGCGGCGTCGTGATCCTGGAGACTGCGGACCTCGAACTGCCCGTCCCGTAGCGCCTGCACAGCCTGGACGGCGGCACCGAACTCCTGGACGGTCGTGACGATCGGCCGGTCCGCGGCGGTGGTCGCGGCCCGGATCTCGTATCCGTCCGCCCGGGCGCCCTGCCCGTTCGGGGTGTTGATCACCATGTCCACGTTGCCGTCGCGGATGAGGTCGATGATCGTCGGCTCGCCGTCCGGCCCGCGGCCGTCACTCGCCTTGCGCACCACCGTCGCGCGCACGCCGTAGCGGCGCAGCACGCCCGCGGTGCCCGCGGTGGCGAGGATCTCGAACCCGAGCTCGACGAGTCGGGTGACCGGGAAGATGATCGAGCGCTTGTCCCGGTCGGCGACCGAGACGAACACCCGGCCGGTGGTGGGCAGCCCGCCGTACGCCGCGGCCTGGGACTTGGCGAACGCCGTCGGGAAGTCGGCGTCGAAGCCCATGACCTCACCCGTGGAGCGCATCTCCGGGCCGAGCAGCGTGTCCACCACGGAACCGTCCGGCGTGGCGAACCGCTTGAACGGGAGCACCGCCTCCTTGACCGCCAGCGGGTCCTCGAGGTCGACGACGGCGCCGTCGGTCGCGGGCAGCACGCCCGCCCCGCGAAGGTCTGCGATGGACTCCCCCGCCATGACCCGGGCGGCGGCACGGGCCAGCGGCACGCCGGTGGCCTTGGCGACGAACGGCACGGTGCGTGAGGCACGGGGGTTCGCCTCGATGACGTAGAGCACGTCCGAGGCGAGCGCGAACTGGACGTTGAGCAGGCCCCGCACGCCGACCCCGGCGGCGATCGCCTCGGTCGAGCGCCGGATGCGGTCGATCTCCGCGGCGGAGAGCGTCACCGGGGGCAGCACGCAGGCGGAATCGCCGGAGTGGATGCCCGCCTCCTCGATGTGCTCCATGACCCCGCCGAGGAACAGCTCGGTACCGTCGTAGAGCGCGTCGACGTCGATCTCGATCGCGTCATCCAGGAACCGGTCGATGAGCAGCGGCGCCGCCCGGTGCACGGCGTCCCCCGCGGAACCGGCGGCGGCTGCGGTGCGCTCGAGGTAGTCGCGCAGGCCGGGCTCGTCGTAGACGATCTCCATGCCGCGACCGCCGAGGACGTAGCTCGGTCGCACGAGCACGGGATAGCCGATCTCGCCGGCCACGCGCAGCGTCTCCTCGGGAGAGGTGCCGGTGCCGTAGGCGGGGGCCGGGAGGCCGGCCCGGCGCAGCACGGTGCCGAACTCGCCACGGTCCTCGGCCAGGTCGATCGACTCCGGCGAGGTCCCGAGGATCGGCACACCGGCGTCGGCGAGCCGCTGGGCGAGCGAGAGCGGCGTCTGCCCGCCGAGCTGGACGATCATGCCGGCCACCGGGCCCGCCGCGAGCTCGGCGTGGTAGACCTCGAGGACGTCCTCGAAGGTCAGCGGTTCGAAGTACAGCCGGTCGGAGATGTCGTAGTCCGTCGAGACGGTCTCCGGGTTGCAGTTGACCATGACGGTCTCGTACCGACCCGCCAGCGCGAGCGTGGCGTGCACGCAGGAGTAGTCGAACTCGATGCCCTGGCCGATCCTGTTCGGTCCCGAGCCCAGGATGATGACCGCGGGCTTCTCCCGTGGCACGACCTCCGTCTCGGTGTCGTAGGAGGAGTAGTGGTACGGGGTACGGGCGGCGAACTCTGCGGCGCAGGTGTCGACGGTCTTGTAGACCGGGCGCAGGCCGTAGGCGTGCCGGACCTCGCGCACGGCCTCCTCCCCCAGTCCGCGCAGCCGCCCGATCTGTGTGTCGGAGAAGCCGTGCTTCTTCGCCAGCCGCAGCACCGGCTCGCTCAGCGCCGGGGCCTGGGCGACCTCGGCGGCGACCTCCTCGATCAGCGCGAGCTGGTCGAGGAACCAGGGGTCGATGCCGGTGGCCTCGTACAGTTCCTCGATGCTCGCCCCGCCGCGCAGCGCCTGCTGGACGTCCACCAGCCGTGTCTCGCCGGGCGTGCGCACGCGCCGGACGAGCTCGCGGACGGCCTCGCCCTCGGGGGGCGGGGCGTCCCAGTGGAAGGCGGCGCCACGCTTGTCGATCGAGCGCATGGCCTTCTGCAGCGCCTCGGTGAAGTTGCGTCCGAGGGCCATCGACTCCCCGACCGACTTCATCGTGGTGGTCAGCGTCGGGTCGGCCGCGGGGAACTTCTCGAACGCGAACCGCGGCACCTTGACGACGACGTAGTCGAGCGTCGGCTCGAAGCTCGCCGGCGTGGAGCCCGTGATGTCGTTCGGGATCTCGTCGAGGGTGTAGCCGATCGCCAGCCGCGCGGCGATCTTGGCGATCGGGAAGCCGGTCGCCTTCGACGCCAGCGCCGAGGACCGGGAGACGCGCGGGTTCATCTCGATGACGACGACGCGGCCGGTACGCGGGTCGACCGCGAACTGGACGTTGCAGCCGCCGGTGTCGACCCCGACCTCGCGGATCACGGCGATGCCGACGTCGCGCAGCTTCTGGTACTCCCGGTCGGTGAGGGTCAGCGCAGGGGCGACGGTGATCGAGTCGCCGGTGTGCACACCTACCGGGTCGACGTTCTCGATCGAGCACACGACGACGACGTTGTCGTGTTTGTCCCGCATGAGCTCGAGCTCGAACTCCTTCCAGCCGAGGATGGATTCCTCGAGGAGCACCTCGGTCACCGGCGAGTAGTGCAGGCCGGCGCCGGCGATGCGGTCGAGATCCTCGGGGGTGTAGGCCATGCCGGATCCGAGCCCGCCCATGGTGAACGACGGCCGTACCACGAGCGGGTAGCCGAGCTCGGCCGCCACCGCGTGGCACTCCTCGAGGGAGTGGACGATCGCCGACCGCGCGGATTCGGCGCCGCAGCGTTCGACGACGCCCTTGAAGGCCTCCCGGTCCTCGGCGAGATTGATGGCCTCGATGGAGGCTCCGATGAGCTCGACGCCGTACTCGGCGAGCACGCCGTTCTGCTCCAGCGAGATCGCCGTGTTCAGCGCGGTCTGCCCGCCCAGGGTCGGCAGCAGCGCGTCCGGCCGTTCCTTCGCGATGATCGCGGCCACCGATTCTGGGGTGATGGGCTCGACGTAGGTGGCGTCGGCCATCTCGGGGTCCGTCATGATGGTCGCGGGGTTGGAGTTGACGAGGATGACGCGCAAGCCCTCCTCGCGGAGTACTCGGACCGCCTGGGTGCCGGAGTAGTCGAACTCGGCCGCCTGCCCGATGACGATCGGACCGGAGCCGATCACCATGACGCTGGAGATGTCTTCTCGTCTCGGCATCGGCTCAGCGGCCCTTCCTCTCGGTCATGACACGGATGAATCGGTCGAACAGGTGCTCGGCGTCGTGCGGGCCGGCGGCGGCCTCCGGGTGGTACTGCACCGAGAAGGCGGGGATGTCCAGGGCCCGCAAACCTTCGACAACCTGGTCGTTCAGGCCCACGTGGGAGACCTCCACCCGGCCGTAGCGGCCGCCGTCGAACGGGGCGACGGACGCCTCGCCGACCGGCGCGTCGACGGCGAAGCCGTGGTTGTGGGCGGTGATCTCCACCCGGCCGGTCTCCTTGTCCAGCACGGGCTGGTTGACACCGCGGTGACCGAACTCGAGCTTGTACGTGCCGTAGCCCAGAGCGCGGCCGAGCAGCTGGTTGCCGAAACAGATCCCGAAGAACGGCACCCCCTCGTCGAGCACCCCGCGCAGCAGGTCGACCTCGTGGCCCGCCGCCTCGGGGTCGCCGGGCCCGTTGGAGAAAAAGACGCCGTCGGGATGCAGCGCGAGTACGTCGGCGAGGGTGGAGTTCTGCGGCAGCACGTGCACGCGGGCCCCGCGCGCGGCGAGCTGCTCCGGCGTGCGCGACTTGATGCCGAGGTCGATGGCCACGACGGTCGCCACCGGATCACCCGCCGGTTCGACCACGTACGCCTCGGGAGTGGAGACCTCCCGAGCGAGGTCCGCTCCGGTCATCGGCGGGGACTCGCGCACCACGTCGAGCAGCACCTCGAGGGCCTGGTCGGTCGGGTACTCGGCGCCGGCCGGCAGCGCAGGGCCGGAGAAGATCCCGGCACGCATGACACCCCGTTCACGGAGGTGGCGGGTCAGCGCGCGGGTGTCGACGTCGCAGATGCCGACCACGCCCTGGTCGGCCAGCTCGTCCTCCAGCTCGCGGCGGGACCGCCAGTTCGAGGCTCGGCGTGCCGGGTCCCGCACGACGTACCCCGCGACCCAGATCCGGCCGGACTCCGGGTCCTCGTCGTTGACGCCGGTGTTGCCGATGTGCGGTGCCGTCATGACGACGATCTGCCGGTGGTAGGACGGGTCGGTCAGCGTCTCCTGGTAGCCGGTCATGCCGGTGGCGAAGACGATCTCACCCACCGTGCGGCCGAGGGCGGCGTACGCGCGGCCGCGCAGCACGGTGCCGTCCTCGAGGACGACCAGCGCCGGCTCGCGCTGGCCACCGCGGCGGGCCCGCGGCGCGGGTTCGGTAGCAGATTGAGCACTCATGCGGCACTCCTTTCGCCTGATCCCTGCGGTGCCTCGCTCCGGCACGTCTCGTTCCTCGCCGTACCTCCGCGGGGGCTCCTCGGAATCATGCGTTGACCTCCTCGTGCGCCACGGGGGCGCCGTCGTACACAGTGGCGCGGCCGCGCAGGAAGGTGGCGACCACACGGCCGGGCAGTTCGGTGCCGGCGAACGGGGTGTTGCGGCTCCGGGTGACCTGGGCGGCCGGCTCCACGCGGCGCCGGGCAGCCGGGTCGATGAGGGTGAGGTTGGCGGGTTCCCCGACGGCGACGGGGCGGCCCTGGCCGCTCACCCGGCCGATGCGGGCCGGTGTGGTGGACAGCACCCGTGCGACATCGGCCCACGTCAGACGACCGGTCTCGACCATCGTCGCCTGGATTACGGGTAGGGCGGTCTCCAGGCCGGTCATGCCGAACGCGCCGGCCGGCCACTCGCAGTCCTTGTCCTCGTCAGCGTGCGGAGCGTGGTCGGTGGCGACGACGTCGATCGTGCCGTCCGCGAGCCCGGCGCGGACCGCCTCGACGTCCTCGGCGGTGCGCAGCGGCGGGTTGACCTTGTAGCGGGGGTCGTAGCTGCGGGCCTGCTCGTCGGTCAGCAGCAGGTGGTGCGGTGTGACCTCGGCCGTGACGTCGATACCGCGGGCCTTCGCCCAGCGGACGATGTCCACGCTGCCGGCGGTCGAGAGGTGGCACACGTGCAGTCGCGAGCCGACATGCTCGGCGAGCAGGACGTCCCGGGCGATGATGGACTCCTCGGCGACCGCCGGCCACCCGGCCAGTCCGAGCTCGGCGGAGACGACGCCCTCGTGCATCTGCGCGCCGACCGTCAGGCGCGGTTCCTGGGCGTGCTGAGCGATGACACCGTCGAAGGACTTGACGTACTCGAGCGCCCGCCGCATGAGCACCGGGTCGTCGACGCAGTGTCCGTCGTCGGAGAAGACCCGGACCCCTGCGGCCGAGGAGGCCATGGCCCCGAGCTCGGCGAGCCGGGTGCCCTCGAGTCCCACGGAGACGGCCCCGACGGGGCGCACGTCGACGTAACCGGCGTCGATCCCCAGCCGATGGACCTGTTCGACGACGCCGGCGGTGTCCGCGACGGGCGTGGTGTTGGCCATGGCGTGCACGGCCGTGAAGCCGCCGGCCGCGGCGGCACGGCTTCCGGTGAGGACGGTCTCGGTGTCCTCACGGCCCGGCTCGCGCAGATGCGTGTGCAGATCGACCAGGCCGGGGAGGGCGAGAAGGCCGTCGGCGTCGACGGTCACCAGCTCGACGCCGTCCCGGGGGTGGGCGGTGTCCGCACCCAGCGAGGCGATGACACCGTCGCGCAGGACCAGGTCGGCCGGCTCCTCACCGAGGAGGCGGGCCCCCAGGATCAGGTAGTCGGTGCTCATGCGATTCCTTCCTCACCGGCGAGCAGCAGGTACAGGGCGGCCATCCGGACGGCGACGCCGTTGCCCACCTGTTCGACGATCGTCGAACGTGGCGAGTCGGCGGCCTCGGCGCTGATCTCCAGGCCCCGGTTCATCGGGCCCGGATGCATGACCACGCACCGCTCGGGCAGGCGCGCCAGCCGCTCGCCGTCGAGGCCGTAGCGGCGGTGGTACTCGTGCGGGGACGGGAAGAACCCGCCGGCACTGGTCATCCGCTCGCGCTGGACGCGCAGCATCATCACCGCGTCCGGTACCGCCTCCGCCAGCGCCTCGTCGAGGTCATAGCGGACCTCGCAGGGCCACGGCTCGATGCCGACCGGCAGCAGCGTGGGTGGGGCGACCACGGTGACGCGGGCGCCCAGCGTGTGCAGCAGGGACACGTTCGAGCGTGCGACCCGGGAGTGCAGCACGTCCCCGACGATGACGACCGACGCGCCGTCCAGCGCGGTGTCCTCGGGCGCCGGAGTCTCGCCGTCGGCACTGAGGTGTCGGCGCAGTGTGAACGCGTCCAACAGGGCCTGGGTGGGGTGCTGGTGCGTGCCGTCGCCTGCGTTGAGGACCGGCACGTCGATCCAGCCGGAATGGGCCAGGCGGTGCGGGGCTCCCGAGTCGTGGTGCCGGATGACGACGGCGTCGATGCCCATCGCCTGCAGCGTCAGCGCGGTGTCCTTGAGGGACTCGCCCTTGGAGACCGAGGAGCCCTTGGCGGAGAAGTTGAGGACGTCGGCGCTGAGGCGTTTGGCCGCGGCTTCGAAGGAGATCCGCGTGCGCGTGGAGTCCTCGAAGAAGAGGTTGACCACGGTCCGACCGCGCAGCGTGGGCAGCTTCTTGATGGATCGGCCCTGGGTGGCGGCCATGGCCTCGGCGGTGTCGAGGATGCGCACGGCTTCGTCCCGGGTGAGCTCCGCAGTGGAGAGCAGGTGCCGCATCAGTGTGCCTCCCCTCCCGAGATGGTGACCGCGTCCGGCACGTCGTCGATCTCGGCGAGGTGGACGTCGACGCGCTCGGTCGCCGCGGTCGGCAGATTCTTGCCGACGAAGTCGGCGCGGATCGGCAGCTCGCGGTGGCCGCGGTCGACGAGGACGGCGAGCTGGACGGCCGCCGGGCGGCCGAGGTCGCCGAGCGCGTCGAGGGCTGCGCGGATGGTCCGTCCGGAGTAGAGCACGTCGTCGACGAGGACGACGATCCGGTCATCGATCCCGGGCTCCGGCAGGTCGGTGCGCTGCAGGGTCCGGGTGGGCTGTCCGCGCAGGTCGTCGCGGTACATCGTGACGTCGAGGGAGCCGACCGGGATCTCGGCCCCGCCCTCGGTGTGCGCGAGACGTTCGCCGATGCGCCGGGCGAGCGGCACGCCGCGGGTCGGGATACCGAGCACCGTGACGCGTTCGCTGCCGTGGTTACGTTCGAGGATCTCGTGCGCGATCCGGGTGAGCGATCGCGAGATGTCCGAGGCGGTGAGTACCTCGCGGGTGGGCATGCCGGCCACAGGGGACCTCCTTCCCCGCCTCACGGGACGGGCCTTAAAGGATGTCTGTCGGGGTGATGCTACAGCCCCAGCGTGGGCTTGAGCTCCAGCAGTCGGCCGAGGATGCCGTTGACGAAGCTCGGCGAGTCGTCGGTGGACAGCTCGCCGGCGATGTGTACGGCCTCGTCGACGGCGACGGCGTCCGGGACGTCGTCGTTGTGCAGCAGCTCCCAGGCACCGAGGCGCAGGACGCAGCGGTCCACGGTGGGCATCCGCTCGAGCGTCCAACCCTGGGAGTAGGTGCTCAGGAGCTCGTCGATCTGGTCCAGATAAGCCGCCACGCCTTCGACCAGTTCGACGGCGTAGGCGGGGAAGGGCCCCTGGGCGACGGTGACGTGCTGGCGTTGGCGCAGCAGCTGGACGATCTCCTCGCCGCCGGTGAGCCCCTTCTGGTCCGCCTCGAAGAGGACGTCGAGGGCGCGGCGGCGGGCCTTGGTGCGTGCGGCCATCAGTCGTTCACGCGGCCGAGGTAGTCCCCCGACCGCGTGTCGACCTTGATCCGGGTCCCGGGCTCGAGGAACAGGGGCACCTGGACCTCGGCGCCGGTGGAGACGGTGGCCGGCTTGGTGCCCGCGGAGGACCGGTCTCCCTGCAGGCCGGGCTCGGTGTAGGTGATCTCGAGCACCACGGACGGCGGCAGCTCGACGAAGAGCACGGTGCCGTCGTGCATGGCCACGATGACGTCCTGGTTCTCCAGCATGAAGCGCGCGGCGTCACCGACGACCTCGGGCGCGATCGGGATCTGCTCGTAGGTCTCCGAGTCCATGAACACGTAGTCGGAGCCGTCGTTGTACAGGTACTGCATGTCCCGTCGGTCGACGGTGGCGGTCTCGACCTTCACGCCCGCGTTGAACGTCTTGTCGACGATCTTGCCGGAGAGGACGTTCTTGATCTTGGTACGGACGAACGCCGGCCCCTTCCCGGGCTTGACGTGCTGGAACTCGACGACAGACCAGAGCTGTCCCTCGAGGTTGAGCACCATCCCGTTCTTCAGGTCGTTCGTCGATGCCATGCGTGGGCCGTCCTTCGTCGGTGGGGGTCTACTCGCGTGCCGGCGCAGGCGGGCCTGCGCGCAGGGCGGCGGTCAGGATATCGCGCCGAGCACGATGGCGCCGGTGACGCCGAACACGCCGGCCCACACGTAGCTGGCGAGGGTGCCGATGATGAAGCGCTCCGCCGCCGGGCTACGGCGATCCGGGTGGGACTCGCGCAACTCGGGGTAGCGTCCGAGGCCCTTGATGGCCAGGACGACGGCGACCGCCTCGGGGAAGCCGGCGAGGATGGTCCCGGTGATCGCGAGCCGCTCGAGCACGCCGATCCACGTGCCGCCGCGGAGCACGCCGGGCGCCGGGTCGTCCTCCACCCGCCGCAGGATCGCGGCGACGACGGCGCTGCCGGGCAGGATCGAGAGCAGCAGGGCGCCGACCACGACGCCCGTGACGAGCAGTCCCGTCATGTCCCGCGCTTCTCCTTCCCGCCGCCGGCGCGGCGAAGCAGGCCGGCCGCGACCGGCCGTGCCCGGCGCTCCTCCTCCAGCATGGCCGACCGTACGCGCTGACTGACCGCCTGCTCGGAGATCCCCAGCGTGGCGGCCACCGACCGCTGGGTGACACCGTCGGTGAGCAGGTCGGTCACCTCCCAGCCGGCGTCCGAGCGCCGGCGGACGACGGCGCCCAGCAGTTGCAGGACGGCCGTGGCGTCGGCCGCAGCCTCGTGCCGCTCCCCCGCGGCGACGAGCGGGACCGGTTCGCCGCGTCCACGGGCCCGTTCCACCGCCTCGCGTGCGTGGACGAACGCCGGGCCGGAGCTGGCACGGGCACTCTCGCCCAACGGTTCGTCCACGTCCCCGGCGCCGAGTCCGACCGCCCACTCGCCGCGCCGGCACAGACGCAGGGCGAGGTCGACGGCGGCCTCGGCCTCGGTGAGGACGAGCTGGATCTCGTCCCCGACCGTCCGTTCGGCCGGGAGCGCCACGGTCGCGCCGTGCGTGCGGGCCCACGCGTGCAGGTCCTTCAGGACGGCCGGTACCCGGTCGCCGCGTGTGCGGCTGGCGTGCTGGTCGGCCGTGAGCACGAACCACATGGCATCAAGGCTAAAACCTTGATGCTGCATGATCAAGGTGTGGAGCTTGACCCATCTGAATGGGCGATCTCATCGAGGACGGCGTCCACCACCTCGGCCACCTCCCTGTCGGCGGTCTCGACCACGGCGGTTGCGACCGCCGCGTAGCCGGGCCGCCGTTCCTCGAGCATGGCCGAGAGCTGGGCACGCGCATTGCCCAGCGCCACGGAACGCGGCACGTTCAACCCGACCCGGGAGGCGGCCGCCGACAGGGACACGTCGAGGAACACCACAGCCGTCCCTGCCGCGGCGCACCGTTCGAGTTGCGGCCGGACCGCGGTGACGGCGCCGCCGCCGATCGCCACCACGCCCGAGGTGGTCAACGCCTCGCGGACCACCTCGGCCTCGAGCTGACGGAACCGTTCCTCGCCCAGGTCGACGAACGCCGCGCCGACGTCGTTCCCGGCACGGGCGCCGACCGCGGCATCGGTGTCCACGAACTCGACGCCCAGGCGCTCGGCGACGGCGCGGCCGACGACGGACTTGCCGGCTCCCGGCGGGCCGACGAGCACGAGGACAGGGCCGCTCACGGGCGGTTGTCCGCGTCGTCCCCGGCCACGGCGGCGAACGCCGCGGCCAGGTGTTCCGGGTCCGGGGCGCGGAGCACGGTCGGCGCGCCGACGTCGGTGAGCACGACGAACCGCAGCTCACCGCCGCGCACCTTCTTGTCCCGCGACATCGCCTCGGCGAGCTGGTCCCAGGACGCCCCGCGATAGGTCGTCGGCAAGCCCAGCGCGGTGAGGACCTGCCGGTGCCGGTCGGCGACAGCTGCGTCCAGGAGGCCGGCGGCATGGGCGAGCTCGGCCACGAACACCATGCCGACGGCGACGGCGTCACCGTGGCGCCAGGTGAAGTCCTCGACGAGCTCGAGCGCGTGGGCGAACGTGTGCCCGTAGTTGAGGATCTCGCGCATCCCGGCCTCGCGCAGGTCCTCGCCCACCACCCGTGCCTTGACGGCGACCGCGCGTTCGACCAGTTCGCGCAGGACCGGTGAGCCGACCTCGGTGGCTGCGCAGGCACCGTCGGCCTCGACGAGGCGCAGGATCTCCGGGTCGGCGATGAAGCCGCATTTGACCACCTCGGCCAGCCCCGCGCGCAGGTCGACCGGCGGCAGGGACCCGAGCGCGTCGAGGTCGCAGACCACAGCCGCAGGCGGATGGAACGAGCCGACGAGGTTCTTCCCGGCACTGGTGTTGATTCCTGTCTTGCCGCCGAGTGCGGCGTCGACCATGCCCAGAAGCGTGGTCGGCACGTTGACGACGCGGACCCCACGCAGCCACGTGGCGGCAATGAACCCGGCGACGTCCGTCGTCGCGCCGCCACCGACACCGACGACGACGTCCTCACGGCCGAACCGCTCGTCCGCGAGCCGGTCCCAGCACGCGGTGACGGTCTCGATGGTCTTGGCCCGCTCGGCGTCCGGCAGCTCATGGCCGACCACCCGGATGCCGGCGGCCTCCATCGCGTCGGTGAGCCGCTGCGCCAGGCCGGCGGTCGTCGGGGCGTGCGCGAGGAAGGCGCGTCGCGCTCCGGCGGCGGCACGGACCACCGCGCCGTCCAGCCCACGGCCGACGACGACGTCGTAGCTGTCCGGCCCCGTACCGACGGCGATCCGGTTCGGCACACGCGCGGCGATCCGGGCGGCCACCTCGTCCGCCGGCCCGCCGGCGTCCACGACGATCCGGGCGACCTCGCGGTACAGCGGTTCCCGTTCGGCACGCAGCCCGGCCAGCCGGGCGCGCGGGTCGCCCGCGAGCAACGGTCGGTCGTGCGAGCCGCCGAGCCGGTCGACGGCCTCGGCGACGTCGATCTCGAGCAGCACGACCGGGCAGGCCAGCAGGGTGCGGCGGGTGCGGGGGTCGAGGACGGCGCCGCCACCGAGGGCCAGGACGCCGTCGTGCTCGGTGAGTGCACGGGTGACGACGTCGTGCTCCAGGTCGCGGAACGCCGCCTCACCGTGCAACCGGAAGTACTCGGCGATGGTCAGGCCGGCGGCGGTCTCCACGGCGTCGTCGGTGTCGAGGAAGTCGGTGCCGAGCCGGGCGGCGAGAGCCCGGCCGACCGTCGTCTTGCCGGCGCCGGGCAGTCCGACGAGGACGGCGCGGGGCCCGGTGGGCCGGCCCGTCCGGTGCTCGCTCGTCACCGCATCGCCTCCGGGATGGCGTCCAGGTAGGCGCGCAGGTTCCGCGTGGACTCCGCGACCGAGTCGCCGCCGACCTTCTCCAGCAGCGCCTGGGCGAGCACCAGCGCCACCATCGCCTCGGCGACGACGGCTCCGGGAGGGACGGCGCACACGTCGGAGCGCTGGTGGATCGCGCGGGCCGGCTCCCCGGTCGCCACGTCCACGGTCGCCAGCGCCCGCGGGACGGTCGAGATCGGCTTGAGCGCGGCGCGCACGCGCAGCGGCTCGCCGTTGCTCATCCCGCCCTCGGTGCCGCCCGCGCGGTTGGTGGCACGGGTGAGCCGGTCGTCTGAGCGGACGATCTCGTCATGGGCGGCGGAACCGCGGCGCCCCGCCGTCCGGAAGCCGTCGCCCACCTCGACGCCCTTGACCGCCTGGATCGACATCAGCGCGCCGGCGAGGCGCCCGTCGAGTCGCCGGTCGCCGGAGACGTAGGAGCCCAGGCCGGGCGGGACACCGTAGGCGACCACCTCGACCACGCCGCCGAGGGTGTCACCGTCCTTCTGGCAGGCGTCGATCTCGGCGACCATCGCCGCCGAGGTCTCGTCGTGAAAGCAGCGCACCGGGTCGCCGTCCAGGGCTGCGACGTCGTCGGGTGAGGGCAGCGAGGCGTCCTCGGGCACGCTCACCGGGCCGATCTGGACCACGTGGGAGACCAGGCGCACCCCGGCGACCTGTTCCAGCACCCGGGCCGCAACGGTCCCGAGGGCGACCCGCGCCGCCGTCTCGCGCGCGCTGGCGCGTTCCAGTACCGGGCGGGCCTCGTCCAACGCGTACTTCTGCATTCCCACGAGGTCCGCGTGACCGGGCCGGGGCCGGGTCAGCGGCCGGTTGCGGGCGACCTCGCGCTCGTCGCCCGTACCGGCGTCGACGAGCAGTGACTCGGGCGGGACCGGGTCGGCCGCCATGACGGTCTCCCACTTGGGCCACTCGGAGTTGGCGATCTCGATCGCCACCGGACCGCCCATGGTCAGTCCGTGCCGCACGCCGCCGAGCAAGCGGACCTCGTCCTGCTCGAACCTCATCCGGGCGCCGCGTCCGTGACCGAGCCGGCGCCGGGCCAGTGCCTCCCGGATATGGGCGGAGGTCATCTCGAGACCCGCCGGGACGCCTTCGAGCACGCCCACGAGCGCCGGACCGTGCGACTCGCCTGCGGTGGTCCATCTCAGCATGACTCGATCCTGCCACGACGTCGCCGGCGTCCTGCCCCGTAGGTCAGGACCCGAGACCCGCACCGGCGGTGACCAGCGCTGCGGCGAGGATCATCCACGGGCCGAGGGCCACGTGGTCGCGCAGGCCTGCGCGCCGTGAGACGAGCAGAGTCAGGGCCCACAGCCCGCCCAGCACGAAGGTGAGGACGACACCCGCGACGGCGGCCTCCCATCCGAACAGGCCGAGCCAGGTGCCCAGCGCACCCGAGAGCTTGACGTCGCCGAGGCCGAGGCCCCCGACGCGGAGGAGCCCCAGGAGGAAGTAGCCGACCATGGTCACTGCTCCGGCTGCCAGGGCCCAGCCCAGGCGGGAGCCCGTCACGTTACCGGCCAGCACCCCCGCCACCAATGGCACCAGCAGCACCGCGTAGGCGAGCGCGACGAGCCGGTCCGGCAGCCGGTGGCTGCGTGCGTCCACGACGGCCAGGATCCCGCACACCGGGAGGAGGAGCACGCCGGCAGCGACGATCGCCACCGGCTGCGTCACGCGTCCCCCAGAGGGAGAACGGCGGGGTATTCCGGTATCGATCCCCCCGCCGCCCGACGGCCCATCTCGGCCTCGAGCGCCCGGCGCATGGTCGGCACATCGGGCATCCGCCCGGTGAACAGCCGGACCTGGGCGACGGCCTGGTGCAGCAGCATCAGCCAGCCCGGGGCGATCGCGCCTCCGGCCCCCTGCCAGGCCTGCGCGAGAGGCGTGGGCCACGGCGCGTACACGACGTCGAGCAGGACCGACCCGGCGAGATCTTGCGGGCCCAACCGTTCGGCGAGCACACCGGCGACCGCGTCCGCTGCGCCGGCCGGCACGGTCGAGACCACGACGTCCGGGCGGGCCTCGAGCAGGGCGCCGGCGCCGGCCTGCGCGTCCGGCCAGGGCCGGTGCCGGACCTCGATGCCCATCCGGTGCGCCGCGGCGACGGCCGAACCCGGACCGCCGATCCGCCGCGCGATCAGTTCCGGCGCCGGCACGCCGAGCTCCCCGAGTGCGGCGAGCGCGGAGGAGGCGGTGGCGCGGGCGCCGAGCACAGCCGCCGTTCGGGGTGCCCAACCGTCCGGGTCGCCGGCGGCCTCGCGCAGCGCCGCGACGATTCCGGCGACGTCGGTGTTGAACCCCACCAGCGGGCCCGCGGAGTCGTCGCGTCCGGGCTGCACGACGAGCGTGTTGACGGCGCCGGTCACCTCGGCCAGCGGGTCGACGACGTCGAGCAACGGGATGACAGCCTGCTTGAGCGGCATGGTCAGTGACAGCCCGGCCCATGTCGCGTCGAGCTGTGCGAGCACGGCAGGTAGCTGCTCGGCGGTCACCTCCTGCAGGCCGTACTCCCACCCGTCGAGCTCGAGCCCGGCGTAGGCGGTCCGGTGCAGTACCGGTGAGAGCGAATGCCGCACCGGATGCCCCAGCACAGCCGCCCGGCGGCGCGGCGCACCGGTCACGTCCTCGCCGACGATCGCCACCTCAGCCCTCCGAGTCCCCGCACGAGTCCGGATTCTGCTCGCACCACTCGCGCAGCCGCTCGACGTTCTCCTGCTGCTCCGCCCGGGTCGAGGCGAACAACGTCTCCCCGGTGTCGAGGTTGACGGTGACGAAGTAGAGCCAGTCCCCTTCGGCCGGGTCGAGCACCGCGTCGATGACGGCCGTGCCTGGTGAGCCGATCGGCGTCGGCGGCAGACCAGGATTCTCGTAGGTGTTGTACGGATTTTCCTCGTCGCGCAGCTGACGTTGCGTCGGAATGCCTCCGACCTCGCCGTTGCCGTACAGCACGGTCGAGTCCATCTGCAGGCGTCGGTTGGTCTCCCCGCCGCGGTCGTCGAGGCGGTTGAGGATGACGCGCGCCACCTGCGCGTGGTATTCAGGCAGGTTCACCTCACGCTCGACGATCGAGGCGATGGTGAGCACCCGGTCGCGTTCGTCCTCGGGCACCTCGCGTTCGTCGAGTCGCTCGACTGTCTGGTCGATCATCGCCGAGAGCATGGTGGTGACGTCGTCGTCCGGCTCGAACGAGTAGGTGGCCGGTGCGTACCACCCTTCAGGGTCGCCGTCGGCGGCCTCGGGGAGCCCGATCGCCTCGGTGTCCTCGGCGGCCGCCTCGACCTCCTCGAGGGAAACCCCCGCGACCGCCGCGATCCGCTCGTAGACCTGCCAGGTCGTGAAGCCTTCCGGCACCGTGATGGTGACCTCGGCGCGGTTCGCCGGGTCCAGCAGGGCCGCGACGGCGTCCGCCGCCGCCATCTCCTGCCGCAGCGTGTACGTGCCGGGCTGGATGAGGGACGCGTTCGCGTTGTCGTCGAAGGCGTCGACGAACGCGCCCGGCGTCGCCACGACATCCTCCTCGGATAGCAGGGTGGCGATCTCGCGCCCGGTGGCGCCGTCCGGGATGGTCACCTCGACCTGGCCGTGCCCGGGCCCCGGGTAGTCCGTCTCGACCGTGGGGCCGGCGGTGACCATATCCCGCACCCGCGGGTAGGCCCACAGACCGAGTCCGACGACGACCGCAACGGTCACCGTGAGGACGATGAACGTGCGGATCCGGCGGCGCCGGCGGGCGCGGCGCAGCTCGCGGCGGTGCGCCCGCCGGTCGCGCAACGGCTGCTGCTCGTGGTCCTGGCTGGTCTCGAAGAGGTCGTTCACGTGCGCTGCGTCCTCTCGACGGCCTCGCCCGCCGGCACGCCGGTGCGGCGCTCCGACTCGAGCGCCTGCTCCAGGATGAGGACGGCGGCGACCTGGTCGACCACCTCGCGGTGCCGGCGTCCGGAACGGCCGGCGGAGTGCAACGCCTGGTGCGCGGAGACCGTGGTGAGTCGCTCGTCCACCAGTCGTACCGGGACGTCGACGAGATCCGCAAGGGCGCGCGCGTACTGCCGCGCCGTCGTCGCGGCGGGTCCGTTCTTCCCGTTCAGACTGCGCGGCAGTCCGACGAGCACCTCGAGGGCGTTCTCCGCGCCCACGAGGTCGGCGATCTCACGCAGGTCCGTGTCGGGCGCGGCGTTCGAGCGCTGCACCGTGCGGACCGGGGTGGCGAGAATCCCGTCCGGGTCGCAGCGCGCGAGACCGATACGGACGCGGCCGACGTCGACTGCGATCCGGACCCCGCGTCGGAGCTGACTCATGCACCCACCAGGTTCGCGACATCCCCCCGGACGGCGGACAGCGCAGCACCGAGCGCAGCGGAGTCGGTCCCGCCGCCCTGGGCCAGATCGTCCTTTCCGCCGCCCCCGCCGCCGAGGGTGGACGCAGCGGTCTTGACGAGTGCGCCGGCACGCAGGCCGGCCTCGCGCGCCGTCCGGTTCGTCGCGACGACGACGACGGGGCGGCCCTTGGCCACACCGCCGACGGCGACGACGGCCGGGTCCGCCTCGCCCAGACGGCCGCGGACCTCGAGGACCAGGGTGCGCAGGTCGTCGGCGGAGGCCACCTCGCCGGCGTCGTGGGTGGCGACCAGCGTCCCGCTCTCTCGCGTCGCCTGCGAGGCGAGCTCGCCGGCGCGGGCGAGCAGCTGGCGCTGCCGCAGCGTGGCCAACTCCTTCTCCGCGGCCTTCAGCCGGGACATGAGGGCGTCGACGCGTTCCGGCAGCTCCTCGGGCCGAGTGCCGACCAACGAGCTGATCTGGTCCAGCAGTGCGTGCTCCTTGGCCTGGTAGTCGTAGGCGCCGGGACCGACGAGGGCGTCCACCCGGCGCACACCGGAGCCGATGGAGGCCTCGCCCAGGAGGGTCACCCGGCCGAGGTTGCCGGTACTCGGCACGTGGGTGCCCCCGCACAGCTCCTTCGACCAGTCGCCCCCGATCGAGACGACCCGGACCCGCTGGCCGTACTTCTCCCCGAAGAGCGCCATGGCGCCGGCCGCGCGTGCCTCGTCCAGGTCCATGACCTCGTCGGTGACCTCGAGGTTCTCGGCCAACCGGTCGTTGACGCGCTCCTCGATCTCGCCCAGCACGTCGCCCGGCACCGAGGAGCCGTGCCGGAAGTCGAATCGCATCCGGTTGGGCGCGTTCTCGGAGCCGGCCTGGGTGGCCTGCTCGCCGAGGTGCTCGTGCAGCGCCTTGTGCACCATGTGCGTGGCAGTGTGGGCGCGCGCGATCGCCTGGCGCCGAGCCGTGTCGATGCTGGCGACGGCCTGCTCGTCGACCGTGACGGTTCCCTCGGTGAGGCGTCCGCGGTGCACGCTCAGGCCGCGGACCGGGGACTGCACGTCCGCGACGTCGACGATGCCGCCCCCGGAGAAGGTGACGGTGCCCTGGTCGGCGAGCTGACCACCGGCTTCGGCGTAGAACGGGGTCCGGTCCAGCACTACTTCGACGTCGGCCGGTGCGGTTGCGGCCGCGGCGGGCCGGCCGTCCACCAGCAGGCCGACGAGCCTGGCCTGTGCGGTGTCGTCGGTGTAGCCGAGGAACTGCACCGGGCCGTCGAGTCGCTGCTGCAGCTCGGTGTAGAGCGAGGTGTCGACGTGGCCGGTCTTCTTCGCCAGCGCGTCGGCACGGGCGCGCTGGCGCTGCTCGGCCATGAGCGCCCGGAAGCCCTCCTCGTCGACGCTGACACCGTGCTCGGCCGCCATCTCGAGGCTCAGGTCGATCGGGAAGCCGTACGTGTCGTGCAGCGTGAAGGCATCCTCGCCGCTGAGCACCGGCTGCGAAGGCGAGGCTTGCTTGGCGCGGCCGACCGCACCCTCGAGGATGGTCGTCCCCGAGGTGAGGGTGCGACGGAAGGCCTCCTCCTCCTCGTAGGCGACCTGCGAGATGCGGTCGAAGTCGGTCTCCAGCTCGGGGTAGGAGGCCTTCATGGCGTCGCGCGAGACGGGCAGGAGCGCCGGCAGTGCCGGTTCGTCGACCCCGAGCAGCCGCATCGAGCGCACCGCGCGGCGGATAAGCCGGCGCAGCACGTAGCCGCGACCGTCGTTCGCGGGGCGGACGCCGTCGGCGACGAGCATGAGGGCGGAACGGACGTGATCGGCCACGACCCTCAGCCGCACGTCGTCCGGTGCGGTGGAGTTCCGCCCGAGGGCGTAGCGCTTGCCGGACATCTCCTCGGCGGTGGCGATGACCGGGTAGGTCTCGTCGATCTCGTACATGTTCTCCCGGCCCTGGAGCACGTAGGCGAGCCGCTCCAGTCCGAGGCCGGTGTCGATGGCGGTCTGCTCGAGGTCACCGAGCAGCGGGTAGTCCTTCCCCGTGCCCTCGCCGCGGAGGAACTGGTCGAAGACGAGGTTGTAGATCTCCAGGTAGCGGTCCCCGCCCGGGTCGACCGTGCCGCCCTCGGCGTCCGGCCCGTACTCGGGGCCGCGGTCGTAGTGGAACTCGGCGCACGGTCCGGCAGGACCGGGCTGGCCGGTGTCCCAGAAGTTCTCCTCGCGGGGCAGTCGCACGATGTGCCGCTCATCCACGCCGACCCGGCGCAGTGCGGCGGCGGCGACCTGGTCCTGGTCCCAGATCGTCACCCAGAGTCGGTCGCCGTCGAGGCCGAACCCGCCCCGGTCCTGCGGTGTCGTCAGCAGGTCCCAGGCCATCTCGACGGCGCCGTCCTTGAAGTAGTCGCCGAAGGAGAAGTTGCCGGCCATCTGGAAGAAGGTGCCGTGGCGGGTGGTCTTGCCGACGTTCTCGATGTCGTTGGTGCGGATGCACTTCTGCACGCTGACGGCCCGCGGCCAGGGCGCCTTCTCGGTGCCGACGATGTACGGGATGAACGGCACCATCCCGGCGATCGTGAACAGGATCGAGGGGTCCGGGGAGACGAGCGACGCGGACGGGACGACCTGGTGGTCGCGCTCGGCGAAGAAGTCTAGCCAGCGGGTACGGATGTCGGCGGTTCGCATGGTTCCTTCAGTCTGCCGGGAGGGGCCGGGGATATCGAAACGGTCGACGGCTCAGGACGGCCTGCGGGTGTCCTCGGGCACGAGGGCCGTGCGGAGCTCGGCCTCGCGTTCGCGGTAGGCCTCGCCGGCGCCCTGTCGGCGTGAGAGGACGCGTCGCACCGCGTAGGAGAACGCGGAAACCTTGATGAGCGGTCCGCCGACGACGGCGGAGACCAGCGTGGTCAGGGCGGAGACGTCCTCGGTCACCCGTGCCGCCGAGGCGGTGACGGTGTCGACCTTCGCGAGCTGACCGTTGGTGGACCGGATGGTCTCGACCGCCTCGTCGATGGCCGGCAGCGTGTGGTCGGTGATCCGCCGCACGGTGCCGCGGGCCTCGTCAAGGACGGCGGAGAGCTTGAGCAACGGGATCGCGACCACGACGACCAGCCCGACGAAGGCGAGCGCAGCGACGAGCCCGGCGACGTCACCGACGGACATGTGCCTCCTCCTTCTCCACGTGCCGGCGCGCACCGGCCCGGGTGAATCTACCCCGAACGACTGCGCCCCAGGCGCACCGGCATGGCCGGCTCGCCCGGGGCGCACGTACGAGGAACGAGGGTCAGCGCGAGTAGTACTCGACGACGAGCTGCTCGTTGCAGGTCACGGGGACCTCGTTGCGCTTCGGGCGACGGACCAGCTCGGCGCGCAGCTTCTCGATCTGCACGTCGAGGTAGCCCGGCACGTCCGGGAGTACGTCCCGGTGGGCGCCGGCGGCAGCCACCTGGAACGGGACCATGGCCTGCGATCGAGGCTTGACCTGGATGACCTGACCGGGCTTGACCCGGAAGGACGGGCGGTCGACGGGCTTGCCGTCGACGAGGATGTGTCGGTGCACGACGGCCTGGCGTGCCTGGGCGATCGTGCGGGCGAAGCCGGAGCGCAGCACGAGGGCATCGAGCCGCATCTCGAGCAGCTCGACCAGCGACTCACCGGTCAGGGCCTGCTCGCGGCGGGCCTCGTCGAAGACGCGCTGGAGCTGGGCCTCACGGATGCCGTACTGGGCGCGCAGGCGCTGCTTCTCCTTGAGGCGGACCGCGTAGTCCGACTCCTGGCGGCGGCGGGCGCGCCCGTGCTCACCGGGACCGTACGGGCGCTTCTCGAAGTACTTGACGGCCTTGGGGGTCAGGGCGACACCCAGAGCGCGCGAGAGACGCACCTGACGGCGCGTGCGGGAGACTGCCATAGTTGTGGTGCTTCCTGTCGTCGTAGCGTCACACCGTCGCGGCTCGGTACCGCGCGGCGTGGGGTCGACCCGTTGGCCAGGACCCCAGGTGGCCACCGAGGCGCGCGTGATCGGCGCCTGGGCAACCCCACCATGCTAGCAGCGGGCCCTAGTCACCGGCGTCGAGAATCTCCCGGATGCGCTCGAGTCGTGCTGTGATCTCGCGCTCATGTCCGTGGGTGGTCGGCCGGTAGTACCGGGTGCCGAGGAGGTCCTCCGGGAGGTACCGCTGAGCGGCGACGCCGTGCGGCTGGTCATGGGCGTAGACGTATCCGACGCCGTGCCCGAGGTCCTCCGCACGCGCGTAGTGCGCGTCCCGTAGGTGGGCGGGCACCGGGGCCACCTTTCCCGCGCGGACGTCGCCGATGGCGGCGTCGAGCGCCTGGTACGACCGATTGGATTTCGGCGCCGTGGCGACGTGGACCACCGCCTCAGCGAGGATGATCCGTCCCTCCGGCATGCCGATGAGCTGGACCGCCTGGGCGGCGGCGACGGCCGTCTGCAACGCCGTCGGGTCGGCCATGCCGACGTCCTCGGCGGCGGCGATGACGATCCGCCGGGCGATGAACCGGGGGTCCTCCCCGGCGACCACCATGCGGGCCAGGTAGTGCAGGGCGGCGTCGACGTCCGAGCCGCGCATGGACTTGATGAACGCCGAGATGACGTCGTAATGCTGGTCGCCGGCGCGGTCGTAGCGCACGGCGGCGACGTCGATGGCCCGCTCCACGGCGTCGAGGGTGATGGCTTCTTCCCCGGCGGCGACGGCCGCGCCGGCCGCGGCCTCGAGGATGGTCAGGGCCTTACGGGCGTCCGCTCCGGACAGGCGCACGAGATGGTCCTCTGCGTCCGTTTCCAGCCGGAGCGCCCCGCCGAGGCCACGGTCATCGGTCAGAGCCCGGTGGGTCAGATCGCGCACGTCCTGCTCGGACAGCGGGCGCAGGGTCAGCATGAGCGAACGGGACAGCAGCGGGGAGATGACCGAGAAGCTGGGGTTCTCGGTGGTGGCGGCGACCAGCGTGACCCACCGGTTCTCCACCGCGGGCAGCAGCGCGTCCTGCTGCGTCTTGGAGAAGCGGTGGACCTCGTCGATGAACAGGACCGTCTCCTCACCGGAGGTGACGAGCCGGCGGCGGGCGTCGTCGATGACGCCGCGGACGTCCTTCACCCCGGCGGTGACGGCGGAGAGCTCGGTGAACCGCCGACCGGAGACGTGGGCGACGAGGTACGCCAGCGTGGTCTTCCCGGTGCCCGGCGGACCCCACAGGATGACCGAGGACGCGGCGACTCGCCCGTTCTGGCCCTCCGGTGCGGGCTCGACGAGCCGGCGCAGCGGGCTGCCCGGCTCGAGCAGGTGACCCTGGCCGAGCACCTCCTCCAGCGACGCCGGCCGCATCCGGACGGCGAGCGGTGAGGACTCCCGCGCCGTGGGCACGCCTGCGGTGTCGGCGCCGGCCGCTTCGAACAGATCCACGCCCCCAGGTTAGGTCTCTTCTACGATGCAGCGGTGCCTCTGCTGCTCGACCTGACACCGTTGCGGGTCGATCCGCGGTACCGCCGGCTGTGGACGGGATTCGCACTGTCGGGCATCGGTACGCAGCTCGCCACGACCGCGATCGGGCTGCAGGTCTACGAACTCACCGGCTCGTCGTTCTCCGTCGGTCTCGTCGGGGTGTTCGCGCTGGTCCCGATCGTCGCCCTCGGACTCTACGGCGGTGCGCTGGTCGACGCGCACGACCGGCGCACCGTCGCCCTCCTCGGCGGTCTGGCACTGTGGCTGGCGGCCCTGGGCAACACGGCTCAGGCAGCGCTGGGCAACACCGACGAGTGGGTGCTCTACGGGCTGGTCGCCCTCTCGAACGCCGGGTTCGCCGTCGTGAGTCCGGCACGCTCGGCGATCTACCCGCGCCTGCTCCCAGCGCGCCTGCTACCGGCGGCGAACGCGCTGAGCGTGGTGGCGATGAACGCCGCACTGACCCTCGGACCGCTCCTAGCCGGCTTCCTCGTGGACTTGGCCGGGTACACCGTGACCTATGGGCTGGACGCGGCGTTGTTCGTCGTCGCCCTGTGGGGAATCTGGCGGCTGCCGCCGGTCCCGCCGGAGGTGGACCCGGCCACGGCCCGGCGCCGGATGCCGGGGTTGCGCAGTGTGGCGGAGGGGTTGCGGTTCCTCGGCACGCGCCCCAACGTGCGCATGACCTTCCTCGCGGACTTCTGCGCCATGGTCCTCGCGCATCCACGGGCGCTGCTGCCCGCCGTGGCGGTACTCGCGTTCGGCGGCGACGCGCAGGTGGTCGGCATCCTCTCGGCCGCGATCGCCGTCGGCGCCATGGTCGCGATGGTCGTCTCCGGGTCGCTGGGCGGGGTCGTCCGGCAGGGCCGCGCGGTGGTCCTCGCCGTCGCCGGCTGGGGCGTGGCCGTGGCCGGATTCGGGCTGGTGGTGCTCGGGACCGGCACCGTGCTGGGCACCGGACTCGCCCTGGTGCTCGCGGCGGGGGCGCTGGCGGCGGCCGGTGCGGCGGACTCGGTCTCGTCGGTGTTCCGGACCACGATCCTCCAGGCTGCGACGCCGGACCACCTACGGGGTCGGTTGCAAGGCGTGTTCGTCGTCGTGGTTGCGGGTGGGCCTCGCCTCGGTGACGTCGTCGCCGGCTCGCTCGCCGAGGTTGCCGGCGAGCCGGTGGCGATCGTGCTGGGCGGTGCGGCGTGCGTGGCGGCGGTGGCCGTGTTGGCGCGCCGGCAGCGTGGCTTCCTGGCCTATGACGCGCGCCAGCCGACGCCCTGAGCCCGTCTCACGTGAACCGGGAGGTATCCCCCGAGCCGGCGCGAACCACCTCGGGTGCACCGGAGGTCAGGTCGACCACCGTGGTCGGTTCGGCCGAGTCGACATCGCTGTCGACGATGACGTCGAGCAGGTGGTCGATCTCGTCCTGCACCACCCATCCTTCCGCGAGCGGCTCATCCTGCCCCGGGAGGATGAGGGTGGAGGACAGTAGCGGCTCGCCGAGCTCGCCGAGCAGAGCCTGTGTGGTGCGGTGCGCCGGGATCCGCACACCCACCGTGTGCTTCTTGGGGTGCATGAGGCGGCGCGGCACCTCAGAGGTCGCCGGGAGGATGAAGGTGTACGGGCCGGGGGTCAGGGACTTGACCAGCCGGAAGACCGGGTTGTCGACGTGGACGAACTGTCCCAGTTGGGCGAAGTCTCGACAGACCAGGGTGAAGTGGTGCTTGTCGTCCAGGCGGCGCAGCGACCGGATTCGGTCCAGGCCGGCCTTGTTCCCCAGAGCGCATCCGACGGCGTAGCCGGAGTCCGTCGGGTAGGCCATCAGGCCACCGTCGCGGACGACGGCGACCGCCTGGGTGACCAGCCGCGGCTGAGGGTCCTGCGGATGGATCTGCAGATACTTGGCTGCCATCCGCCCAGTCAACCAGCCGGGCGCCGGTTCATCAGCCCGCGGCGGCTGCCTCGAGGGCGGCGACCGCCTCGGATGCGGAGCCGGCGGCGTCCGGGCCGACCGGTCCGAGCCGTGCGGCCAGCTCGGCCTGGTGCTCCATCATCGCGATGACGCGGCCGGCCGCCTCGTTCACGCGGTCGCGGTCCAGGGTGCCGTCGCGCAGCGCGGCGACGACGCCGTCGTGGGCCTGGGCGTCACTCGCCGGGCCGAGGAGGAGGTCGGCGCCGGCGTCGAGTGCGGCGACGGCGATATCACCCGGATCACCGACCGGAGTGAGGGCGCCCATGTCGAGTCCGTCGGTCACGGCGACCCCGGAGAAGCCCAGCTCGTCCCGCAGCACCCGGTACGCCCCGGGTGAGACGGACGCGGCGACACCGGGGTCCCAGGTGGTGACGTCGATGTGCCCGACCATGATCATCGGCGTGCCGGCCTCGATGGCGGACTCGAACGGTGGCAGGTCCTGGGCGGCCAGCTCGTCGTCGCCGCGGGTGAGCGAAGGCAGCGTCTCGTGCGAGTCCGCGGTGAGGGACCCGTGCCCGGGAAAGTGCTTGGCGGCGGGCAGGACGGCGGCGTCGAGGAAACCGCGGGTGGCCGCGCCAACCGTCCGTGCCGCGATCGCCGGGTCGGACGAGGCGGACCGGCCGCCGATGATCGCGTCCTGGCCCGGGACCGTGACGTCGGCGACCGGGGCCCAGTCGGTGTTGATGCCCGCGCCGCGCAGCTCGCGCCCCATCGCGGTGTAGGCGTCGGTGACGGCGCCGTCGTCGTCGTTAGCGGCAGCCTGACCGGCGACGGCGAACTCCGGGAAGTCGGTCCACGGGCCGGCGGTGGAGTCGAGGCGCTGGACCGTGCCGCCCTCGTTGTCGGTGCTGACCAGCGCCGGCCAGTCGCGGCCGCTGCCGGAGTGGGCCTGCTGGACGGCGTCGGTCAGGGCGGCGACCTGCTCCATGGAGGTGACGGCCTCACCCATGAGGATGACGCCGCCGAGATGAAAGTCCTCGACGTGCGCGGCGACGACATCAGGCCGCGGATCGACGATGGTCGAGACGATCACCTGACCGGCCACCTCGTCCGCCGACATGGCGGCGGCCTCCTCGGTGGCGGCGTCGACCTCCTCCGGCGTCGGTCCCCACGGGTTCGGGTAGTCGGCCGGCTCGGAAGGGCTGGGGCTTGGGCTTGCGCTGGGATCCGGGTCCGGTTCCCCGCTCCCGGTCGCCGTCTCGGAGCCCTCGTCGGTCGGGCTCGTCGGCTCGGGCGTCGGCTCGGGCGTCGGGTCGGGCGTCGAGGGGGTGCACGCGACGAGGCCGGTCGCGGCCACGGCGGCCAGCGCGAGTGAGAGCCGACGTCGGTTCCGATCCCTCATGCCTGACCTCCGACGACGTTCTCCACGCGGTGTGCCGCGGTCAGGCCCAACCCGGTGTAGAGCCGGCGCGCCGCGTCGTTGTCCGCCCAGATCCCCAAGTGGACCAGCGCGGCGCGGGAGAGCCCCCATTCGATGGCGGCCGCTGTGAGTGCGCGGGCGAGCCCCCGGCGGCGATGGTCGGGACGGACGGCGACCGCACTGAGGCGCACTCCCCCGCCGGAATCGGGCGGGGGCGGGTCGGCCGCGAGAACGCCGGCGAGCACACCGGACGCGGTCTCCAGGCCCCACCAGGTCAGCTCAGGGTCCTCGGGCCGGGCACCTCGCTCGGGGTAGCCGGCGTCGAGGCAGTCGTGGACCCGGCGCAGCTGTCCGGACTCCGGGGACGGCGGCGCACTGAGCACGCGAACCGTCCCGGGCGCGGCGACCGGTTCCGGCGCCGTGGCGGTGGTGAGCCAGTCCCATGTGGCCTCGACCCGCAGCGCGGCTGCCGGTCCGGGCGGGAGCGCCGCGTAGGTCCCACGCGTGAGCAGGAGCCGTTCGACGCCCTCCGGTGGACCGCCGTCCAGCAGGCCGGCGTCGACCAGCAGCCGCGCGAGCGCGGGGGCCGGCCCCTCGCCGACGAGCACACGGTCAGTGCTGCGCGGTACGCGCAGCACCGCGGCGTCGTCGGACTCCCAGACCCGGTCCGGGACCCAGCGGTGGGTGTGGGCCCGCAGGAACGGCCAGGTCCGCACCAGGCGCGTGGCCGTCTGTGTCATCGACGCGCGTCCTCCGGCTCCGGCACCGCGTCGACACCTGCTTCCCTGCGCTGTTGCGGGGTGATCGGGGCGGGCGCCTGGGTGAGCGGGTCGTACCCGCCGCCGGACTTGGGGAAGGCGATGACGTCCCGGATCGAGTCCGCACCGCTCAGCAGGGCGACGATGCGGTCCCAGCCGAAGGCGATGCCACCGTGCGGGGGCGCGCCGTAGGCGAAGGCCTCGAGCAGGAAGCCGAACTTCTCCTGCGCCTCCGCCTCACCGATCCCCATGACGGAGAACACCCGTTCCTGGACGTCGCGGCGGTGGATACGGATGGAACCTCCGCCGATCTCGTTGCCGTTGCAGACGAGGTCGTAGGCGTCGGACAGCGCCTCACCCGGCTCCTCCTCGAACCGCTCCGCCCACTCGGGTTTGGGGGCCGTGAAGGCGTGATGGACAGCCGTCCACGCGCCACCTCCCACCGCGACGTCGTCGTCCTCGCCGGTGGGCTTGAACAGGGGGGCGTCGACCACCCACACGAACGACCACGCCGCCTCGTCGACCAGGCCCACGCGGCGAGCGATCTCCAGCCGGGCAGCCCCGAGCAGGGCCCGCGACGGTGTCGGGGCGCCGGCCGCGAAGAAGACGCAGTCCCCGGGCGCGGCCCCGACTGCGTCCACCAGGCCGTCCCGCTCCGCGTCGGAGAGATTCTTCGCCACCGGGCCGCCGAGCGTGCCGTCCTCGGCGACCGTGACGTAGGCCAGGCCCTTCGCGCCGCGCTGCTTGGCCCATTCCTGCCAGGCGTCGAAGGTGCGCCGCGGCTGTGACGCGCCGCCCGGCATGACGACGGCGCCGACGTACGGAGCCTGAAAGACCCGGAACGGGGTCTCGCGGAAGTAGTCGGTGAGCTCGACGAGCTCCACGCCGAAGCGCAGGTCCGGCTTGTCGGTGCCGTACTTCGCCATCGCCTCGCGGTACGTGATCCGTGGGATCGGACGCGGGATCTCGTAGCCGATGAGGCGCCAGAGCTCGCCGACGATCTCCTCGGAGAGCTCGATGACGTCATCGGCGTCGACGAAGCTGACCTCGACGTCGAGCTGGGTGAACTCCGGCTGGCGGTCGGCGCGGAAGTCTTCGTCGCGGTAGCAGCGCGCGATCTGGTAGTAGCGCTCCATGCCGGCGACCATGAGGAGCTGCTTGAACAGCTGCGGTGACTGCGGCAGCGCGTACCACGAACCCGGCGAGAGGCGCGCGGGCACGAGGAAGTCGCGGGCGCCCTCCGGGGTGGACCGGGTCAGGGTGGGCGTCTCGATCTCGACGAAGTCGTGGGCATCGAGCACGCGGCGAGCCGCCTGATTGGCCTTGGCCCGCAGCCGCATGGCCTCGGCCTGGGGCTTGCGGCGCAGGTCGAGGTACCGGTGGCGCAGCCGCGCCTCCTCCCCCACCACACCGGCGTCCTCGGCGTGCTCGGAGACCTGGAACGGGAGCGGGGCGGCGGCGTTGAGCACCACGACGTCGTCGGCGACCACCTCGACGGCACCGGTCGGCAGGTTCGGGTTCTCGTTCCCGTCCGGTCGCCGTGAGACCTCACCCGTGACCTGCAGCACGTACTCCGCACGCAGCTCGCCCGCCACGTCCTCGTCCCGGATCACCACCTGGGCGATGCCGGAGGCGTCCCGCAGATCGATGAACGCGACCCCACCGTGATCACGGCGGCGGTCGACCCAGCCGGCCAGGGTGACGGTCTGTCCGATGTCGCTGGCGCGCAGCGACCCTGCGGGGTGTGTGCGGAGCACGGGTGTCCTTCCGGTCTCGACGTCGTCCGCCGCGGGACGAGCGGACGCACCGCAGATCCTAGTTCCCGCGCCTGGCGCGTCCGCGCTCGCCGCGTTTTCGTGGGTCTGCCGTGGGCAAGGTCACCACCACTGATCGGGCCGTGCTCCGCCGGTCCCGGTAGGCTTGAAGCTCCTGGAGTGCTCGATCCCGCACCAGGCCCTTTCGCGGAAGTCTCGCAGCTCGGGCCCACGAGCGGACCGGTACTGCGCCGACCCGGCGCCGTCACCCACACTCCGCCTCGTGAGAAGAGATCCTCTGTGACCGCTGTGTCCGACCTCGCCCTGCCCACCGTGACCGACACCGTCGACGATGCGGACCTGCCCGAGGAGAGCCCGGGCGGTTTCGCCGCGCTGGGCCTGCCCGATGAGCTGCTCGCCACGGTCGAGCAGCTCGGTTTCACCACTCCGACCGACATCCAGACCGAGGCCATCCCTGTCCTGCTGGCGGGACGGGACGTCGTCGGTATCGCCCAGACCGGAACCGGCAAGACAGCGGCCTTCGGTCTGCCCCTGCTCGCCGCGGTGGACCGGCGTCGGCGCGGTGTGCAAGCCCTTGTGCTCACGCCCACCCGCGAGCTCGCGGTGCAGGTCGCCGATGCGATCGAGTCCTTCGCCGGACGTGGCGGTGCCGGCGTACTCGCCGTGTACGGCGGCGCGAGCTACGGACCTCAACTCCGCGGTCTGCGTGAGGGAGCCCAGGTCGTCGTGGGGACCCCCGGCCGTGTCATGGATCTGCTCGAGCGCGGCAGCCTGGACCTGAGCGGCGTGGCGTTCTTCGTCCTCGACGAGGCCGACGAGATGCTCCGGATGGGCTTCGCGGAGGACGTCGAGACCATCGCCGGGCACGTGCCGGACGACCGGCGCACCGCGCTGTTCTCCGCCACGATGCCTCCGGCGATCCGCCGCGTGGCGGACGCGCACCTGCACGATCCGGTCCGGGTGGCCGTCTCGCGTCCCGCCTCGACCACCGCGACCGTGCGGCAGACCTACGCCGTCGTGCCGTTCCGGCACAAGGTCGGGGCACTCGCCCGCGTGCTGGCGACCACGGACGCCGACGCCGCGATCGTCTTCGTGCGCACCAAGGCGAACGTCGAAGAGGTCTCGTTGGAGCTGAGCGCGCGCGGCGTCTCGGCGGCCGGGCTGTCCGGAGACGTGCCGCAGAAGGAGCGTGAGAAGCTCGTCGAGCGGCTGCGCGGCGGGACGTTGGACGTGCTCGTCGCGACCGACGTGGCGGCCCGCGGGCTCGATGTGGAGCGTATCGGGCTCGTCGTGAACTTCGACGTGCCCCGGGAGAACGACGCCTACGTGCACCGTATCGGGCGTACCGGCCGGGCCGGCCGCTCCGGCACCGCGCTGACCTTCCTCACCCCCCGTGAGCGGGGGCGTCTGAACCAGATCGAACGCCTCACCGGCACGCGCCTGGACGAGGTGACCATCCCGAGTCCTGCTGACGTCTCGGCCTACAAGGCCCGACGCCTCGTCGAACGAGTGGGTCGCCGCCGCGAGGCGGGCCGTCTGGACCTGTACCGCGACGTGCTCCGCGGCCACATCGAGCAGTCCGGCGCGGATCTCGAGGACGTCGCCGCGGCACTGATGGCACTGGCCGTCGGGGACGAGGGGCCGCACCCGCGCGAGGAAGGCCGCCGCGACCGCTACGAGGAGCAGACGGACGAGGACGGCTCGTTCGTGGCGGCCCGGTTCGACGAGGGGGTCAGCCCGCGTCGCGGCGCAGCCGAGCGCGGCGGGCGCCGCGCGACGCCCGCCGGTGGCGGCTCGCGGTACCGCGTGGAGGTCGGCCACAAGGACGGCGTCCAGCCGGGCGCCATCGTCGGGGCGATCACCGGCGAAGGCGGCCTGAAGGGGTCGGACCTGGGCAAGATCGACATCTACCCGAGCTTCTCGCTCGTCGAGATCCGGGCCGACCTCGCCCCCGACGTCGCCGCCCGCATCGGTGCGGCCCGGGTGGCCGGGCGACGGCTGCGGATCCGTCCCGACGCCGGCCCCGGCGGCGGGCGGGGGCCGGCACGCGGCCGGCGGGACCGACAGGGCTGACGCGCCGGGCTGACGTGCCGGGTCGACCGCCCTGCTAGCCCGCCAGCGCGGTGAGGTTGCGGCGGAACGTCGCGAACTCCTCCAGCTCGTGCTCGACGGCGGCGACCACCTGCTCGCGGACGGCCGCGTCGACCTCCGCACGGAGTCGCCGCTCCACGCGGCGAGCTCGGCGGCGTGCCCCGGCCCGTGCCGCCAGGGCCCCGAGAAGGGCGAGCAGCAGACCGGCGAGGACTCCTCCGACGAGTAGCACGGTCGGCCAGGGGAAGGGGCCGGCGGCCGGAGTCTCGGGCGCGGGCAGCTGGAGATACCCGAGCGCAGCCAGGCCGGCGAGCCACACGCCCCCGGCTACCGCGGCGAGGACGAACAGCCACTGTAGGATCCCGGCCACCGTCCACCACGCCGGTCGGCGGGCCTGTTCCAGGTCCGTCCCCGCGATCCTCCGGTCGAGGGCGTCGACGAGCACCGGGATGCGCCCCTCGACCTGCTGCAGCACGTCGTCGCGCCACGGTCCGGGAAGGTGGGCCGTCGACGAGGCGACCACCGCATGCGCGGCGGAGCGGACCGCGGCCTGCTGGACCGGCGTCGCCGCCGGCAGGGAGGTGCGCACCAGCGCGACGTCCGCGCGTTCCGCCCGGGTGAGCCCGAGGCGCCGCAACGGGTCCGGGCGGAGCCTGATGAGCCACCGCACGGGCGGCCATCCGACCCGGGCGCGCGCGGAGCGCGTATAGGACCGCCGGACCGCGGCACGCACCGCGTCCACCCCGGCCGCCTCGGCCGCGGCCCGGGACAGGCGTGCAGCCGGTTGCTCGCCGACCGTCGTCGGCGACTCGTCCCGACGACGTCTGCCCTGGTTGATGTCGGTGGCCACCTCGGCAGCCCGAAGCAGCTCGGTCGCCGTCGCGCGTACATCTGCGGCCAGGCGTAGCCGGGCCGCCCGGGTGGAGGCGGCGACGTCGGCGACTCGCCGCCACAGGTCATCGAGGCCCTCGCCGGTCCGTGCCGAGACCGGCAGGACCGGCACGCCGCTCAGCCCGTCGCGTTCAAGCACCCGTTCCAGATCGGCGAGGACCCCGGCGCGTTCGTCGGCATCGAGGGTGTCGACCTGATTGAGCACCACGAGGCTCACCTCCGCGTGCGCGGTCAGGTGGGCGAGGTAGTCCCGGTGGACCACGGCGTCGGCGTACTTCTGCGGATCGAGGACCCACACGAGCACGTCGACGGCGCTGGCCATCCGGCTCGCCACGTCCCGGTGCTCCATGGCGGTCGAATCGATGTCCGGAAGGTCGAGGAGGATCAGCCCGTCGGCGGCGCGGTCCTCGGTGGTTACGGCGTCCGTCCCGTCGCCGGCCCGGGTACGGTCCGGCACGTCGAGCCAGTCGAGCAGCCGGCCGGCGTCGTCGGCGCCCCAGACCGCCGCCAGCGGACGGGTCGTCGTCGGCCGGCGTGCCGCCACCGGAGCCACCTCGCGCCCGAGCAGGGCGTTGAACAGGCTCGACTTGCCCGATCCGGTCGCACCGAGCAGCGCAGCGACGGTCCGCCCCGCGGCCAGGTTCTCCCGCTCGCCGGCCCGCTTCAGCAGCGTCCGGGCACGCTCCAGCGCCGGCGCGTCGAGGTGGCCGGCGGCGATCTCGGTGGCCGCCTCGAGGCGTCGCAGATCCTCGGGCAGCGTCGCGGCATCGTCCGCCCTCCGGCGGCGCAGCAGCCTCACAGTCCCGCCTCCGCGCGTCTGGCGGCCACCACGGCGGAGACGGCCGTCCGGATCCGTTTCGCCGCCGAGGCGTCGATGCCGGTCCCGGAGAGCGCCTGTCGGTACACATCGGCCTGGGCGGCGAGGAACGTCCCCGCCCGGGCATGGAGGTTCTCCCGTGCCGTGGCCGCCATCCGTCGTACGGCGTCGTCACCGAAGATGGCCTCGAGCAGCTTCTGAGCCACCACGGCCGTGCCGCCGGCCACGGCGATCTCCGCGCCGACCAGCCCGCCGGTGGAGGCGAAGACCACGACCATCAGCGCGATCCCGAGCCCGTTCACCCCGAACGCGAGAATCCTGGCGGTCATCCGCTTGTCGGCCCCCTCCTCGCGGACCATGGAGAGCAGGTCGTCCTGCCAGGCGCGGACCTGGGCGGCCGCCTCCCGGGCCACCTGGTCCTCTCCCGGCAGCGCGTCGCCGGCCGTCGCGAGGACCGACCGGGCGCCGGGCTCGCGGCGCCACCGGTGGTCCACCTCCGCCGCGGCCCGTTCACTCTCCGCCACGAGCAGCGTCTGCAGACCCGCCTCGATAGCCTCCTCGACGTGCTCGGCCGGTTCCGGCCGCCCGCGGAAGAAGCTGCCCACGCGGTCACGGATGCGCCCCACGTGCGCCTCGACGCTCCGGAAGAACTCACCCGTGCCGACGAACTCCTGCCAGCGTGAGAGGACCTCGCCGCGCAGCATGGTGCCGTCGGCGGTCGCCGCGATGATCCGATCGTGCGCTTCGGCGTAGGCCTGATCGACCTGGCCCGCCAGCCGCACGAACGCCTCCGCCTGGTGCTCGGCGCCGTCTGCCACCAGGGTCGTACGGCCGAGGGTGGCGTCGACGGCTCCTCCGAGCGTCTGCCGGGCGATGGCGGCCCGGGAACCGGCGTCCGCGGCGATGCCGTGCAACCAGCCGAGCAGCGAGGCCACGTCGTCGGCCGGCAGCAGGCCGTCCTCGCCGAGCTCGGTCTCGCCGACCACGAAGAGCGGCGAGCGGCTCAGCCCCTCGTCCTCGAGCCGCTCGGCCAGGTCCCCACGCACCTCCGCCGCGACACCGGACGGAACCCGGTCCAGGACCACGGCCACCACGATCTGGCGGTGCGCCGCCTCGGTGAGCAGGGCCCAGGGCACCGCGTCGCCGTACCGCGCCGCCGTCGTGACGAACACCCACAGGTCGGCCGCCGCCAGGAGTTGGTTCGCGAGTTGGCGGTTCTCGGACACGACGGAGTCGATGTCCGGCGCGTCGAGCAACGCCAATCCCGGTGGGAGCGCCGCCGAGGCCCGCAGCTCGAGTTCCCGGACGGCGACGTCGTCGCTCGCCGGGGACGTCGGCGGCGCGCCCGGCGCCACATGGACACGAGCGAGCCCCGGCAGGATCCGTTCGCCGGTGAACCACGGTTCGTCGTCGGGGTGATGGACCAGGAGCGGTCGTCGCGTGGTCGGGCGGATGGCCGAGGCGGCGGTGACGTGCTCCCGCAGCAGCGCGTTGACCAAGGTCGACTTCCCGGCCCCGGTCGAGCCTCCGACGACGCACACGAGGGGTGCCTCGAGCTGTTCGTACCGCGGGATGATGTAGTCGCCGAGCTGGTCGAGGACCTCGCGTCGGTCGGCACGGGACGGCGCCGCGTCCTCGATGTCCAGCGGCAGCCGCAGGCCCTCGAGGATCTCACGCAACTCCTCCAGGGCGGACAGCACCGCCCGAGCGGCGTCCCCCGTGCCGGCGGGCAGGCTCACGGGCCCTCGACCGCCGCGACCACCCGGGGCCACAGGTCCGGCTCCGGCGGGCGCCAGCTCTCGGCGTCGGCCGGCACCTGCTCCCCCGAGCGGATGTCGCGCACCTCGCCGTCGGCCAGGCCCTCGCCCGGGAACCACACGAACGGGATGCCGCGGCGGTCCGCGAACCGGATCTGCTTGCCGAACTTGGCCGCGTCCGGTGCGACGTCGGCCGGGATTCCGCGTGCCCGGAGCGCGCGTGCCACGCGGCTGGACGTGCTCCGGTGCTCCTCATCCCGGACCGCGACGAGGACCGCGGTCGGGACCGCTCGGGTCGGTTCGGCCATCTCGTTGCCGAGGATGCGTGAGAGCAGTCGCGTCACGCCGATCGACAGCCCCACCCCCGGGTAGCTGCGGCGGCCGTCGGAGGCGAGGGAGTCGTACCGGCCGCCGGAGCAGATGGAGCCGAGTCCCTCGTGCCCGACGAGCGTCGTCTCGTACACGCTCCCGGTGTAGTAGTCGAGGCCGCGCGCGATCTTCAGATCCGCAACCACTGTGCCGGGTGCGGCCTGGCCCGCGGTCCGCAGCAGGCGCGCGAGCTCCTCGAGCCCCTCGTCCAGCAGGTCCGAGCGTGGGCCGAGAGCGCGGACGCGTTCGGCCACGGACTCGTCGCCGCCGCTGATGCCGGCGAGTTCGAGGGCCGCCCGGGCCTGATCCTCGGTGGCGCCGGCCGAGTCCTGCAGATCCTGCGCCACCGCGCGCTCGCCGATCTTGTCGAGCTTGTCGATGCTCCGCAGTGCGGCGTCCACGTCGGAGAGGCCGATCGCCTCATAGAACCCCTGGGCGACCTTCCGGTTGTTCACGGAGATCCGCACCGGCGGGATCGGCAACGCCGCCAGCGCCTCGGCCATGACCAGCGGGAGTTCGGCCTCGTAGTGGAAGGGCAGCGTGTCGGCCCCGACGACGTCGATGTCCGCCTGGGTGAACTCGCGGAAGCGACCCTCCTGCGGCCGCTCGCCCCGCCAGACCTTCTGGATCTGGTAGCGCTTGAACGGGAACGTCAGGCGCCCGGCGTTCTCGAGGACGTAGCGCGCGAACGGCACGGTGAGATCGAAGTGCAGGCCGAGCTGGTCGTCCCCGGCGCCCGTCCCCTCGCGCTCCTCCTGGAGGCGGCGCAGGAGGTAGACCTCCTTCGAGGTCTCGCCTTTCCGCTCGAGCTGTGCGAGGGGCTCCACGGCGCGGGTCTCCACCCCGGCGAAGCCGTGCAGCTCGAAGGTGCGCCGGAGCGTGTCGAGGACATGCTGCTCGACGACGCGGCCGGCCGGCAGCCACTCGGGGAACCCGGACAGGGATGACGCACGTGCCATGGCGCCGATCTTCGCATCCTCCGCTCCCCCACGGCGATCTCGCCCAGCCGGCGGGCGGTCAGCGGCCGGAGCGGCCCATGGCCGCGCGCACGTGGGCGTTACCCGTGATCTCGTGCGCGAGCACCGTCGCCGGGCCGTGTCCCGGCAGCAGCACCGTCGACGGTGGGAGCGATGTGGCGAGGGTGCGCAACGTGGCGATCATCTCGCGCTCATCGCCGCCGGGAAGATCCGTCCGGCCGATCGACCCGGCGAAGATCACATCACCGCACAGTGCGAGCAGCAGATCCTCCTCCCCCGCGACCGACGCAGGCAACGCCCCGTCGGGGTCCTCGATCGCGCCCCGTACCAGCAGCAGCGTGCTGCCCTCGGTGTGCCCGGGCGCCGGCACGGCCCGGACGACGACGCCGGGCACCAGCTCGGCCCCCTCGCCGGCCAGGACCTCACCCGGCCAGTGCTCGACGCGCGCCGGGCGCACCCACGCCGTGCCGGCAGCCGCCGCGAACATCTCCCCGAGCGGGACGCCGAGCGCGGATGCGGGATCGTCCAGCCGGTGGGCGTCCGGGCCGCCGATGTACACCGGGGACGAGCCGGCGAGCCCGGCAGCGTCCCACACGTGATCGGCGTGCCCGTGGGTCAACGCGACGGCGCCGAGACTCAGCTCCTGCTCGGCCAGCGCGTCCCGTACCGCCGGTGCCGTCGCGGCGCCCGGGTCGATCACCAAGGCCGGGGAGCCGTGGCCGGACGCCAGGACGTAGCAGTGCTCCTCGAGCACCGGTGTGGTGAGTCGGCGCAGCAGCATGGAGGCAGGTTATCGGCCTGCGCGTGGGGCTCTGCCGAGCCGACTGCTCCCGTGCGACCTGGCCGTTCCCTACACTGAGAGCGAGGTCACGTCCGCAGGGGGACGCGCCGGCGGCCGTCCGGCGGCGCGCGAGGTGATCTCAGGTCCTCGAACCGGCGAGGCCGAAGTACCGAGAACGGTGTGGCTCAGGCCTACCCCGTCATGAAGGAGCGCGACCCGTGACCGAGCAGCCGACCCCAGACAACGCCGACGACGGGCCGCAGGAGCCCGCGCCCGCCCCCGACCCGGCGTCCGAGGCCCCGAAGCCGGCACCTGAACCGGTCCCTGAACCGGTACCGCAACCGGTCCCTGAACCGGCACCGAAGCCGGCACCGCAACCGGGCGGACGCCCCACGCCCGCATCGATCCGCCCGAAGCCCGGCCCGCCGACCGGCCGGCCGAGCCCGGCCGCAGCCGCCGCGCCACAGCCTGCTGTGGTCCCGACGGTCGACCCGCACGCCGCGGCGGAGGCGGCCCGGTGGGGGCGGGTGGACTCCGACGGCACGGTCTACGTGCGTGAGGCGGCCGGCGATCGCGTCGTCGGCCAGTACACGGGGGCGGACCCGGACGAGGCGCTCGACCTGTACGTGACTCGGTTCCTCGATCTGCAGGCCCAGGTCTCGCTGTTCGAGACGCGGCTGCCGCAGCTCTCGCCGAAGGAGATCGACCAGACCCTCGCCTCGCTCGGCGAGGCCCTGGACCAGCCCGCCGCGGTCGGCGACCTGGATGGACTGCGACGGCGCCTGGAGGTGGCCACCGAGGCCGCCGAGGAACGCCGCCGGCAGGCCGCCGCCGAGCGCGAGGCAGCCCGGGCGCGTGCCGTCGCCGAACGTGAGGCCATCGTCGAGCAGGCGGAGCAGATCGCAGAGCAGGACCCGCAGCGTACCCAGTGGAAGCAGTCCGGCCAGCGGCTGCGTGACCTGTTGGAGGAGTGGAAGCAGTCCCAGCGCAGCGGGCCGCGACTCGACCGCAGCACGGAGGAGAAGCTCTGGAAGCGGTTCTCGCACGCGCGCACGGCCTTCGATCGGCACCGCCGCCAGTTCTTCTCGGAGCTGGACACAAAGCAGAAGGCGGCCAAGGAGGTCAAGGAACGGCTCATCGCCCGTGCCGAGGAGCTCTCCTCCTCCACGGACTGGGGCCGGACCACCGCGGCCTACCGCCAGCTCATGGACGAATGGAAGGCTGCCGGCCGTGCCGCCCGTAAGGAGGACGACGCGCTGTGGGCCCGATTCCGGGCCGCCCAGCAGGTGTTCTTCGACGCCCGCAACGCCCAGAACGCCGAGATCGACGCCGAGTACCGGGAGAACCTCGCCGCCAAGGAGGAGCTGCTCACCCAGGCGGAGGGGCTGCTGCCGGTGACCGATCACCGTGCCGCCCGTGCGGCACTGCGCCCGATCCAGGACCGGTGGGAACAGATCGGACGGGTCCCGCGCGGCGACGTGCAACGGGTGGAAGGCCGGCTGCGCGCGGTCGAGCAGGCGGTCCGCGATGCCGAGCAGGCCGAGTGGAAGCAGTCCGACCCCGAGGTGCAGGCCCGTGCCGAGGGAGCAGCGGCGCAGTTGCACGAGGCGATCGCCCAGCTCGAGAGCGAGCTCGACCAGGCTCGCGCCCAGGGGGACGAGAAGCGGATCGCGGAGGCGGAGACTGCCCTCGAGGCGCGACGGACCTGGCTGGACCAGGTGCGCCGGACCGCGGGCCGCTGAGCCTGAGCGGTCGGTCGGTCGCCGAGCGTTACCGCTCGGCGGTCGGCCGCTGGGTCGCCCGGGAGCCGGTGATGCGATAGGCGTCGAACACCCCATCGATCTTGCGGACCGCCGCGAGCACGTGGCCGAGGTGGGACGGCTCCGCCATCTCGAAGACGAACTTGCTGATCGCCACCCGGTCGCGGGAGGTGCTGACCGAGGCGGACAGGATGTTCACGTGGTTCTCCGAGAGCACCCGGGTGACGTCGGAGAGCAGGGCGTTGCGGTCGAGCGCCTCGACCTGGATCTGGACGAGGAACGAGCTCTGGGCGCTCTTCGCCCAGCTCACGTCGACCATGCGCTCAGGCTGGTTGCGCAGACCCTCGAGGTTGCCGCAGTCGGCCCGGTGCACCGAGACCCCCTGGCCGCGGGTGACGAATCCGACGATCGGGTCGCCGGGCACTGGTGTGCAGCACCGCGCGAGCTTGACCCAGATGTCGGTGTCCGACATGCCCTCGACCACGACACTGTTCTCCGAGGTGCGCCGCGGGGTGCGCTGCTCCCCCGGCACGGTCGCCTCGGCGAGCGTCTCCTCGGCCCCGGACTCGCCGCCGACCGAGTCCACCAAGCGGCTGACCACGTTGCCGGCGGAGATGTGGTTCTCGCCGATGGCGGCGTAGAGGGCGTCCACGTCCGCGTAGCGCATCTCGGTGGCGAGCGCGGAGAGCGACTCGTGATTCATCAGCCGCTGGATCGGCAGGTTCTGCTTGCGCATGGCGCGGGTGAGCTGTCCCTTGCCGGCCTCGATGGCTTCCTCGCGCCGTTCCTTGGTGAACCAGGACTTGATCTTGTTCCGGGCGCGCGGCGACTTGACGAAGTTCAGCCAGTCGCGGCTCGGCCCGGCCCCCTCGGACCGGGAGGTGAAGACCTCGACCGTGTCACCGTTCTCGAGCACCGAGTCCAGCGGGACGAGCTTGCCGCCCACCCGCGCGCCGACCGTGCGGTGCCCCACCTCCGTGTGTACGGCGTAGGCGAAGTCCACCGGCGTCGCGCCGGACGGTAGTGAGATCACGTCGCCCTTCGGCGTGAAGACGTAGACCTGCGCGCCGGACATCTCGTACCGCAGGGAGTCGAGGAACTCGCTCGGGTCGGCGGTCTCACGCTGCCAGTCGACGAGCTGGCGCAGCCACCCCATCTCCTCCGTGCCCGCCGGCGGCGGCGAGCCCCGGCCACCCTTGGCGTTCGGGTTCTCCTTGTACTTCCAGTGCGCGGCGACGCCGTACTCGGCGCGGCGGTGCATGTCGTGGGTGCGGATCTGGATCTCGACCGGTTTGCCGTTCGGTCCCACCACCGTCGTGTGCAGCGACTGGTAGAGGTTGAACTTCGGCATCGCGATGTAGTCCTTGAACCGCCCCGGCAAGGGCGTCCACCGGGCGTGCATCGCCCCGAGCGCGGCGTAGCAGTCGCGGACGGAGTCCACGAGGACGCGGATCCCGACGAGGTCGAAGATGTCGTCGAAGTCGCGGCCGCGGACGATCATCTTCTGGTAGATCGAGTAGTAGTGCTTCGGCCGACCGGTCACCACACCCTTGATCTTCGCGGTGCGCAGGTCGTCCTCGATCTGGCGCGCCACCGTGGAGAGGTACTCGTCCCGTGCGGGTGCCCGTTCGGCGACAAGGTGGACGATCTCGTCGTAGACCTTGGGATAGAGCGTGGCGAAGGAGAGGTCCTCGAGCTCCCACTTGATGGTGTTCATCCCGAGCCGGTGCGCGAGCGGCGCGTAGATCTCCAGCGTCTCGCGGGCCTTGCGCTGCGCAGAGGCGGCCGAGACGTACTTCCAGGTGCGGGCGTTGTGCAACCGGTCGGCGAGCTTGATGACCAGCACCCTGATGTCCTTGGCCATCGCCACGACCATCTTGCGGACCGTCTCGGCCTGCGCGGCATCACCGTAGGTGACCTTGTCCAGCTTGGTGACGCCGTCGACGAGCAGGGCGATCTCGTCGCCGAACTCGCGCCGCAGCTCGGACAACGGATAGTCGGTGTCCTCGACCGTGTCGTGCAACAGCGCCGCAGCCAGCGTGGGGGGCGTCATGCCGAGCTCGGCGAGGATCGTCGCCACGGCGACGGGATGGGTGATGTACGGGTCGCCGCTCTTGCGCAACTGCCCCTGGTGGGCCCGCTCGGCGACGCCGTAGGCGCGCAGCAGGAGCTGGGTATCGGCCTTGGGATGGTTGGCGCGCACGGCGCGCAGCAGCGGCTCGACCGCCGGCGGGTTGGTGTGGCCCCGGGAGCCGAGCCAGACCAGGCGTGATCGCACCCGGGAGCTCGGTGCCACATCGGCCCCGCCCTGGGTGGTCGGTACTCGTTCACCCGCCATTGGCTCGATGGTACGGCGAATCGGTCAGTACACGAGTACCGAGTCGACCCGGTGTCCCTCCAACCTGCCGCGGCCGCCGAGATCGGCCAGCTCGAGCAGCATGGCCAGTCCGGTCACCTGGCCGCCGGCCCGCTGGACGAGTTCGACGGCGGCCGCGCCGGTGCCACCGGTGGCGAGCACGTCGTCGACGATGAGCACCCGCTGGCCGTCCGCGATCGTCTCTGGACGCAGTTCCATCCGTGCGTCCCCGTACTCGAGGGCGTAATCGACGCCGATCACCGGGCCCGGCAGCCGCCCCGACTTGCGGACGGTGATCATGCCGACACCGAGCGCCGCGGCCAACGGGGCCGCCAGGATGAACCCGCGCGACTCCAGCCCGGCGACGGCGTCGACGCTGCCCCGGTAGGCGTCCGCGAGGCCGTCGATCAGGGCGGTGAAGGCGGGACCGTCGGCGAGCAGCGGGGTGATGTCACGGAACAGGATGCCGGGCGAGGGAAAGTCGGGGATCTCCCGGATGTGGTTGCGCACCAGCTCGGTCAGGTCGGTGGGGAATGAGCCGGTGGGCGCGGGCGTGATCATCGACGTCCCTTCTTGCGGCGGGGCTGGGCGGCGTGCCCGAGGTGGCGCCCGGCGACGATACCGACACCGGTGAGGTCCGCGGTCGACGCGGTGACGTCGACGTCCTCCCCCGCCGCGGCATCGGCCTTCCGGCGGCGTTCACGCTTACCCAGCACGGTGGCGGTGTGCTTGGCGATCTTCTCGTTGCGCTCGCGCAGCGCCGCCTCGATGGGGGCGGCGAGGAAGATCGAGGACAACGTGGAGACGGCCATGCCGACGAAGAGGGCGAGGGAGATGTCCCGCAGGGTGCCCGCACCGAGCAGGAACGACCCGACGAAGAGGATCGACCCGACCGGGAGGAGACCGGTGACCGAGGTGTTGATGGAGCGCACCATCGTCTGGTTGATGGCGAGGTTGGCGCCCTCGCTGTAGGTACGTGCCTCCTGCGTGAACAGGTGCTGGTTGTTCTCGCGGACCTTGTCGAAGACGACCACGGTGTCGTAGAGGGAGTAGCCGAGGATCGTCAGCAGGCCGATGACGGAGGCCGGGGTGACCTCGAACCCGACGGCGGCGTAGATGCCGGCGGTGAGGACCACGTCGTGCAGCAGCGCTCCGAGGGCGCCGACCGCCATGGTCCAGGTCCGGAAGTAGATGATGAGGATGATCGAGATGAGGGCCAGGAACACGACGAGGCTGATGAGGGCCTGGACGGTGACGTCCTGACCCCACACCGGACCGATGAATGAGGAGGCCACGTCCTCGGCGGGGACGTCGTAGGCCTCCGCCAGCGATTGGCGCAGCTCGCGGGTTTCGACGTCGGAGAGCTCCTCGGTCTGCACGCGGACGGTGTCGTCCCCGACGGTCGACACGCGTGGTGGCTCGCCGCCGAGTTCGGCGACGGCGTCGTAGGCCGGCTGCTCCGCGGTGGAGGCGGCACCGGAGACGGTGAACTGTGAACCGCCCCGGAACTCGATCCCCGCGTTGATGCCACGCGTGCCGAGCACCAGGAGCGAGGCGAGCACGAGGATGGCGGCGGCGACGAACCAACGCCGGCGTTTGCCGACGATGTCGTAGGAGCGGCGGCCCGTGTAGAGCTCGTTGCCCCAGCGGCGGAAGGAGACCATCACCGCTCACCGTCCTCGTCCGATGCTTCGCCCGAAGGCTTGTCCGATTCCGCGTCCGCAGACGTACCAGGCGCTGTGTCGGAGGCTGTCGTCTCCGGCGCCGCGTCCGGCGGTTCGCCCGCCGGCCGGTCGGCGGAGTCGCCGTCGTTCGCCCGTGCGGCCTCGGCCGCACGCTTGCGTTGCCGGGCGCGACGCTCCGCGATGGTCAGCCGCCGGCCGTCCTCGTCGACCGCCGGTGGCAGTGGTTCGCGCGCCGGTCTGTCCGCCTCGTCGGGTGATGCGGCGGACGCCGGCGACGCGGCCTCCGTGGAGATCCCCTCGGCAGGCGCGGCGGCGCCAGCGCCGCCAGCCGTGGCAGCGCTGCGGGCGCCGACGAGCTCGCGTTCGGGTGCCGGTCGGCGGGCCGGCTGCGAGCGCCGGAACTGGCCCCGCCCCCGGTACGTGGCCGACGTCGCGCCGAGACTTTCCGGTTCCAGACCGGAGAGCTTGTGTCCGCCCCCGAAGAATCTCGTGCGTACCAGCAGCAGCATCACCGGATGGGTGAACCCGAGGACCACGACGAGGTCGACGATGGTCACCAGCCCGAGCGTGAAGGCGAAGCCCTGTACGCCACCGACCGCGAGCAGGTACAGCACCGCGGCAGCGGTGAAGTTGACGACGTCGGAGGCCAGAATGGTCCGGCGTGCACGTGGCCAGCCGTGGTCGACGGCGGCGGCCAGGGTGCGGCCCTCCCGAACCTCGTCGCGGATACGTTCGAAATAGACGATGAACGAGTCCGCCGTGATGCCGACAGCCACGATGAGTCCGACGACGCCGGGAAGCGAGAGCCGATAGCCCACCAGCCAGGACATGAGCGCGATCGCGCCGTAGGTGATGACACCGGCGAGAACGAGGCTCGCGACGGACAGCAGGCCCAGGCCGCGGTACTGCCAGAGCATGTAGATCACCACGAGCCCCGCGCCGATGAGCCCGGCCAGGATGCCGCGACTGAGCTGCTCGGTGCCCAGGGTCGCCGAGATCTGCTCCTGCGACTGGATCTCGAAGTCGATCGGCAGCGAGCCGAAGTTGAGCTGGTTCGCCAGAGTGGCGGAGGTCTCGGCGGTAAAGCTGTCACCGGTGATCTGGGCACGACCGTCGTAGATGGCGCTGTTCATCTGCGCGTTGGAGATGACCAGGCCGTCCAGGACGATCGCGAACTGGTTCTGCGGGGGCTGCATGTTGAGCAGCCGCTCGCTGAAGCGGCCGAACACGTCGGCGCCGGTGTCGTCGAACTGGAGGTTGACCGCCCACCGGCCGGTGGACATCCCCTGCTGATTGACCTCCTGGCCGGAACTGGCAGAGGTGAGGTGTTCCCCGGTGAGGGCGGTGGGGCCGAGGATGAACTTCTGAGAACCGTCCTGCGAGCACGCCACGATCGGCTGTCCCGGCGCGTCCTGCTCGCCGGCGCCGCGGTTCGCCGGATCCGCGCAGTCCAGGACGAAGTAGTCGTAGCTGACCTGTTCGGTGATCCAGTTCATGTCCGAGGAGTTCTGCGGCTCGGCCGCCGGCTGGTCGGACAGCTCGCCGTCACCGTCGCTGTCCGAGGCCTCGCGGGCCGCGCGCTCGATCTCCTCCTGGCTCGGCGGGGCCTGCTCGCCCGACTGGTCGCTGCCCTCACCGTCCTGGTCGCTCTGCCCCTGCTCGTCCTCACCCTGGCCGTCCTGACCCTGCTGCTGCTCCTGCTGCTCGTCCCAGGCCTGCGGGTCGATCGGGCTGGCACCGCCGGCGGTGAGCACCGGGCGGAAGGCGAGGTTGGCGGACTGGCCGACCAGGGCGATGGTCTCGTCGTCCGGAGACCCTGGGAGCCCGACGACGATGTTGTTCGAACCCTGGCTGGTGATCTCCGCCTCGGCGACTCCGGAGGCGTCCACACGCTGACGCATGATGGAGATCGCCTGACCGATGTCCTCGTCCGTGATCTCCGACCCGTCCGTGGTCCGGGGCGTGAGGATGAGCTGTGTGCCGCCCTCGAGGTCGAGCGCCAGCTTCGGCGTCAGCGAGGCCTCGTCGGTCGTCCGGGATCCGACGACGAGGGAGCCGAAGAGTGCCGCCACCACGACGACGAGCATGATCAAGGTCCGTCCGGGACGGTCCCGCTGTGGGCGTGACGCCACCTGTCCTTCTCTCCTCCGCTGCTTCGACCGTGCGCGCCGCGTCAGCCGCGCTTGTCGTCGTCGCCGGTCAGCCGGCCGTCCTCGCCGACGGTGGGACCGCCGGGGCGCGTCGTCGGGTCGGAGGTGTCCGTCACGGTCGACTCACCGGTCGTGTCGCTGACCGCGGTGTCGCCGATCGTGGTGGCGTCGGCGTCGGTGATCGTGGTGTCGGTCTCGTCCGTGCCGTCCTCGGTCTCCTCGGGCTCGCTGAACGGGGGCTCCTTGGGTTCCTTGACAGCGCTCTTGAGCCAGATGGTCTCGTCACCGGCGGGGCTCTCCAGGGTGACCACGTCACCGTCGACCTCGACGACCTTGCCGAAGAACCCGCCGATCGTCATGACCCAGGTGCCGGGCACCAAAGACTCCTCGACCCGCTCCCGCGCCGCCCGCTGCTGCTTCTTCCCGCGGTTCGTCACGAACAGCATGAGCGCGATCATGATCGCGAGGAAGATGAAGATTTCCATGGGGTGGTGCTCCGTCGTGTCGGGGATAACCCCAAGAGTCTAGGCGTTCGGGTGCGGAAGCGACGAACGAGCTCCTGGGTCAGTCGAACAGGGTCGCCTCCCCGGGGCGCGTCAGGCCGAGGTGGTCGTAGGCGGCCTGCGTGGCCATCCGGCCCCGTGGCGTCCGTACCACGAGCCCCTCCCGGACCAGGAACGGCTCCGCGACGGTCTCCACCGTCTCCGGCTCCTCGCCGACCGTCATGGCCAAGGTCGACAGGCCGACCGGGCCGCCGCCGAAGCGACGGCAGAGAGCCTCGAGCACGGCGCGGTCCAGCCGGTCGAGTCCGAGCCGGTCCACCTCGAAGACATCGAGCGCACCGTGCGCCGCTGTGAGGTCGAGCTCGCCGCTGCCGCGGACCTGGGCGAAGTCCTGGACGCGCCGCAGCAACCGGTTGGCGATTCGTGGCGTCCCCCTCGAGCGGGAGGCCAGCTCGTGGGCGGCGTCGTCATGCAACGTGACGCCGAGCAGGCCGGCGCTGCGACGGAGCACGTGCTCGAGCTCGGTGGCGCTGTAGAACTCCAGATGCCCGGTGAACCCGAATCGGTCCCGGAGCGGCGCCGGGAGCAGGCCGGCCCGGGTGGTGGCCCCGACGACGGTGAACGCCGGCAGGGTCAGCGGGATGGATGTGGCACCCGGCCCCTTGCCGACCACGACGTCGACCCGGTAGTCCTCCATCGCGAGGTAGAGCATCTCCTCCACCGGTCTGGCGAGCCGGTGGATCTCGTCGATGAACAACACGTCCTGCTCCTGCAGGGAGGACAGGATCGCCGCCAGATCGCCGGCGTGCTGGATGGCGGGTCCCGACGTCAGCCGCAGCGCTCCGTCGACCTCGGCCGCGATGATCATGGCCAGCGTGGTCTTCCCCAGCCCCGGGGGGCCGGACAGCAGGACGTGGTCCGGCGGGGTGCCGCGTGCCCGCGCAGCCTCGAGCACCAGGGACAACTGGTCACGGACTACCTCCTGACCGACGAAGTCGGCCAACCGACGCGGGCGCAGCGCCGCTTCGGCGGCGCGTTCGACGTCGTCCGCGCCGGTGTCCATCACCTGGTCGGCGTCAGCCACGTGCGGTCCCTCCCAGGTGCTGCAGGGCGGCGCGCAGCACCGCGGAGACGTCCTGCCCGTCCAGGGCACCGTCTTCGGCCATCACGGCCGCGACGGCCTCGGAAGAGACCTTCTCGCTCCAGCCGAGCTGCACCAGGGCGTCGACGACGTCCGAGGGCGGTGCCGGAGCTGCCGCCTCGACGACGGCCGGCGCCTCACCGACGCCCGGGCCGAGCTTCTCGCCGATCTCGAGGACGAGGCGCTGAGCCCCCTTCTTCCCGATGCCCGGCACACGTTGCAGAGCGCCGAGATCCTCCGCGGCGACGGCACGGCGCAGCCCGTCCGGGGTATGGACGGCGAGCATGGCCAGCGCCAGGCGCGGACCCACGCCGGAGACCGTCTGCAGCGTCTCGAACACCGTGCGTTCGTCGTCGTCGGCGAACCCGTAGAGGGTGAGGCTGTCCTCGCGAACGACGAGGGACGTCGCCAGTCGTGCCGTACTGCCGACCGTGAGTCCGGCGAGTGTGGTGGGCGTGGCGTACACCAGCATGCCGACGCCGCCCACGGTGACCACGGCGTGGTCCAGGGCGACGGCCTCGACCGCACCGGTGACTGACGCGATCATCGAGATCCTTCCGTGCTCGGGCTCCGCGCGGGCGAACGCGTGTACGACCTCCCAAGCTACCGTCTGGGGGCGACGGCGCCGGACCGGCGCGCCGACCGCTCGGCCTCGGCCCAGGCCCGCTGGGCACTGGTCAGACCCGGTCCCGCCGCGCGCGGCAGCGTGTCTGCGCCGCCGTACTGGGCGCGCACGGCGCTGCCCTCACCCCCGCCACGCCACGCGTGGCAGATGGCCAGGGCGAGTGCGTCGGCCGCATCCGCGGGCCGCGGCGCGGCCTCCAGCCGGAGGATACGGCGCACCATCTCCTGGATCTGCGCCTTCTCCGCGCGTCCGTCGCCCGTGACGGCGGCCTTGACCTCACTCGGGGTGTGCAGCGCCAGCGGCAGATGCGCGCGAGCGGCCGCCAGCATTGCCACTCCAGCCACCTGGGAGGTGCCGGTGACACTGCGCACGTTCGCCTGGGCGAAGACGCGCTCGACGGCGACGACGTCCGGCCGGAGCCGGCCCAGCCAGTCCTCCAGCGCCTCGGCGATGGTCAGCAGCCGCAGGTGTGGTGAGAGGTCGGCCGGACTGCGTACGACCCCGACCTCGACGAGATCGACGCGACGGCCGCCGGCGGTGTCGACCACGCCCAGACCGCAACGGGTCAGTCCGGGGTCCACTCCGAGAATGCGCACAGGCCCACTCTCGCACCGAGGGAACCGGCCGCCCGGAGGCGGCATCGGAGTGTCGCTCGCGCTCGTCAGTCCTCGGTGCCCGTGGTCGGACTTCCTCGCGCTCCGCTCGTTCCTCGCTCGCGCTCGTCAGTCCTCGGTGCCCGTGGTCGGACTTCCTCGCGCTCCGCTCGTTCCTCACTCGCGCTCGTCAGTCCTCGGTGGCGGCGGCCATGACCTCGTCGGGTGCGTTGACGTTCGAGTAGACGTTCTGCACGTCGTCGGCGTCCTCGAGCGCGTCGAGCAGCCGGAAGACCTTCTTGGCGCCCTCGACGTCGACCTCGACCTCCATGGACGGGACGAACTGCGCCTCGGCGGAGTCGTAGTCGAGACCGGCCTCCTGGACGGCCTTACGCACCTCGGTGACGTCGGTTGCCTCGGAGAGGATCTCGAAGGACTCCCCGAGGTCACTGACCTCCTCGGCGCCGGCATCGAGGACGGCGGCCAGGACGTCGTCCTCGCTCAGGCCGTCCGTCTTCGGCACCACCACGACACCGCGCCGGTTGAACAGGTAGGAGACCGACCCCGGATCGGCGAGGCTGCCGCCGTTGCGGGTGAACGCCACCCGCACGTCCGAGGCGGCGCGGTTCCGGTTGTCCGTGAGGCACTCGACGAGGACGGCGACGCCGCCCGGGGCGTAGCCCTCGTACATCACCGTCTCGTAGTCGGCGCCGCCGGCCTCCTCACCCGAGCCGCGCTTGACGGCCCGCTCGATGTTGTTGGCCGGCACCGAGGCCTTCTTGGCCTTCTGGATGGCGTCGTCGAGCGTCGGATTGCCGGCCGGGTCGCCGCCCCCGGTGCGTGCCGCCACCTCGATGTTCTTGATCAGCCGCGCGAAGAGCTTGCCGCGCTTGGCGTCGATGGCGGCCTTCTTGTGCTTGGTGGTGGCCCACTTGGAGTGACCGGACATGTGTGCTTGCTCTCTGGTCGGTTACGTGCGTGCGATCTCGTCCCGCGCCTCGGCGCCGGTCTGCTCGCGGATCATCCTGACGAAGAACCGGTGCACCCGTGCGTCTGCGCCGAGCTCGGGATGGAAAGCCGTCGCGAGCAGCGCGCCGTGACGAACGGCAACGATTCTACCCGGGTGGCGGCCGCCGACGGTGGTGGCCAACACCTCGACGCCCGCGCCGACCTCCTCGGCCCACGGCGCCCGGATGAACACAGCATGGATCGCCTCGTCACGCGCGGGGTCGTCCGCAAGGGCCGGGGCGCGCATCTCCTGCTCGAAAGAGTCCACCTGACGGCCGAAGGCGTTGCGTCGGACAGTCATGTCGATGCCGCCGAGCGTGCGCTGGTCCGGCGGCGCGTCCACCACCCGGTCGGCGAGCAGGATCATCCCGGCGCAGGACCCGAAAGTGGGCATGCCACCGGCGATGCGCTCGCGCAGCGGGGTGGCCAGCTCGAACGCGGTGAGCAACTTGTCCATGGTGGTCGACTCGCCGCCGGGCAGCACCAGACCGTCCACCGCCTCGAGCTCGGGGCGGCGCCGGATGGGCACGGCCCGGGCGCCGGCCGCGGTGAGGGAGGCGAGGTGCTCGCGCACATCACCCTGGAGCGCCAGGACGCCGACGGTCGGTGCGGTCACCGGTCCACCTCGTCCAGGTGCTCGACGGAGCCGTCCCAACCTCCGGCCACGCGCCGGACCAGCCTCGGCAGCGTGGTCGGATAGACGACCGTACCTGCCGCGACGGCGTCCTCCAGTTCGTCCAGCTCCCACCAGCGCAACTCGTCGATGACCTCTCGCTCGAGCATCGTCCACCCGGCATCGCTGACGGCTCGGGCCGAATCGACCCGGGCGAGGAAGAACTCCTCGTCCTGGCGGCAGGTCACGCGGACGAAGTCGAAGACGGCCGACCGGGTCAGGACAGGGCCGACGAGATCGCGGGGGTGGACCTCGAGGCCGGTCTCCTCGCGGACCTCCCGCACCGCGCCGTCGTGCGGGCTCTCACCCGCGTCGAGGCCGCCGCCGACGGTGAACCACCAGCTGCGCGTGGTCTCGCCGGCGTCGTGGCCACGGACCAGTAGCACCCGGTCCGCGGCATCGAGGAGGATGACTCGCGCCGCCCGCCGGTAGGGCAGACCGTCCGGGCCGCGCACCCAGTCCGGGCCCAGCTCGGCGGTCACCGACCGCCCTCGGCGCTCGACCCTTCCCGGGCGGCGCGAACCGGGGCGCCGACTGCCTGGCCGCTGCGTGCGTCCTCAGAAGTCACCCGGGCGAGTCTACGGTGCCGAGGAGGACGCCGTTCGCGCTCAGCTCTCCGCTGCGGGCGGGCACAGCGCGCCGGTGAGCTCGATCTCCTTGTCGTAGTCCGCGTCCGCCGGTGGTTCGGCGAGCTTCGTGATCGCGATCGTCCGGTTCTCCTGCGTCTGGTCGCCCGCCCGGCGCACCATGACGTACACGCTGTCCGCGTGCTCACCGACCGCGCGGACGCCGGACCGGTCGCTCGGGTGAATGGTGGTCCACTCCGGGTCGACGTCGGCGTCCTCGGCGAAGCGCACGACGTCGACTTCGACCGGGGCGTCGCACCGGCTGACCGCGCCGATGGCGATCGTGCCCTGGCAACCCGACAGCGCCAGGGCACCAACTGTCAGCGCGGAGACCAGCACGGGGGCGCGCGCACCCATGTGATCCCCCTCGAGCCCGGAGCGTTGACCGGCACCATAGCCGAGCGGCGGCCACGACGGCTCACGTCAGTGCTCGCACGACCAGGAACAGGACGCCGTAGAAGGCGTAGGTCGCCACCACGCCGATCAAGGGCCAGTAGAAGCTCCAGCGGCCGCGACGGTGACGCCATCCGGCGACGACGACCGAGGCGCCGATCAACACGACGGGGGCGGCAAGCACGAGCGGGGCGACGAACCAGTCGTTGCTGTAGTCGCGTGGCGCGGACTGCACACAACTGATCGAGAGGCGATCGGGGACAGCGCCGCTCGCCAAGCCGTCCACCCAACGCAGATCGCGGCGAGTGCCGCGAGCAGGACGAGATCGATCCACCCCTTGCGTGCCGGAGGCTGGCGGTGCCGCCGCGCACCGGACCGGTCCGCGTCCACATCGACGAACGTAGTCCGTATCGACAGCCGACGTCCGATTTCAGTCCCTGGTTCGCGCGTCGACCTCTATCGTCAAAGCATGACGCATGATGCATGACGCATGACGCATGACGCGGCTGCCGCCGCGTGCCGGCCACAGGCGTGGGGCTTCAGGCCCGAGAACGACGGCGCGGACAGGCATGCCCCCAGGGAGGACATCTGATGCTGCGACGCACGGTGTTGGCGGCCACCATCGCGGTCGGTGCGGCTGCTGCGGCCGGCTGCGACGCGATCACCGTCCGCCGGGACGATGAAGCACGCGAGCTACCCGATGCCGCGGTGAACGTCGACGGTACCGAGGTATGGGACCTTCGGCGGCGGCCGACAGCAGGCGAGGTAGGCCTCGGTGCCGACGGCGAGACCGCCGTCTACGAGACCCGGCCCGCCCGGCCGGCCATGCTCCGGCTGCCCGCCGGGACGGACGTGCGAGCACCGGTCCGGTACATCGCCTTCAGTGCGATCACGAGTGAGGACGGCGGGCCGGACAGCCTCGTCGTGAAGACCGCGACGATGTCACTGGACGAGACCGCCGGGCGCTACCGCGCGGTACTGGAACAACTCGGCCTCCCCGCCGCGGCTGCGGCAGGCTTCCACGAGGCGGCTCGCGCCGCCCGGGGCACGCAGGATGTCGAGACCGACCGGCTGTCTGCACGCCTCGGTGACCTCGACATCGGTGTGGTCGCCGACTACAGCCCACGTGCTGAGACGGGAACGGTGAGAATCGGTGGTCGGTGGACCGGCGAGTAGTCGGTCCACCTCCGTCTTCAGCGTCCCGGCGCCGGGCGTGGCGGCTCCTGCGCGCTGCGACGCACGGCATCCTCGATCAGCCGCCGGTGACGCTCGGCGGATCGATAGCTCAGCCACCATGACGCCGTGGCCGGCACTGGGTCGTCGCTTCGTCCCTTCGTGAACGGACGCTCGAGATCGTGCCAGGTGAGAGCGCCCGTGTTGAGCCGGTGGGCACGCTCCGGATGGAGGCCGACAAATCGCACGGTTCTCCCGGTGAGGAACGTGACGCGAAACCTCCTCTCGTTCCCGGCCCGGACGGCCTCGGCCATTCCGCCGTCGTGGACCCGACGCCCTCCGGTCTCGAAGCTCGCCGGGTCGATGGTGTGGTGCGGGATGACGTAGGTGCGCAGGATCGGGATCGAACGCAGCACCATGCCGTGCTCGTACAACCGATGCTCGAGGAAGAACCATTCCGCGCCGCCGAGCGCCATCGGCACGGCGATCAGCAGGAAGATCACGACCCCGACCGCCGGACCGGGCGGGCCGAACCCGGCGACGAGGCCGAACGGGAGGCCGAAACCGACCGGTACCGCCCACCCGAGCACGCGGCCCGCCGGACGGTGCACCTCGAGGAGGTCACCGAGCTCAGCCTGGTACGGGTGCGCTGCCATACCTCACGGAGTCTCGCACGTCCCGCGCTCGGCGGTGTAGCCGACGCCCGGCCGGCTCACCAGCCTCGCTCGGCGAGCCGGTGCGGCACCGGTTCGTCCTCGACGTTGAGGCCGACCATCGCCTCACCGAGCCCGCGCGAGACGTCGGCGAGCACGTCGGGGTCGTCGTAGAACGTGGTGGCCTTGACGATGGCCGCCGCGCGGCGGGCCGGGTCACCCGACTTGAAGATGCCGGACCCGACGAACACGCCCTCGGCCCCGAGCTGCATCATCATGGCGGCGTCGGCGGGGCTAGCGATGCCGCCCGCGGTGAACAGCACGACGGGAAGCTTGCCGGCCTCGGCGACCTCGCGCACGAGTTCGTAGGGGGCCTGCAGCTCCTTGGCCGCGAGGTAGAGCTCGTCCTCTGGCATGCTCTGCAGCCGGCGGATCTCCCGGCGGATCTTGCGCATGTGGGTGGTCGCGTTCGACACGTCACCGGTGCCGGCCTCCCCCTTGGAGCGGATCATCGCCGCCCCTTCGGTGACCCGCCGCAGCGCCTCGCCGAGATTGGTGGCACCGCACACGAACGGGACCGTGAAGGCCCACTTGTCGATGTGGTGCTCGTAGTCGGCCGGGGTGAGCACCTCGGACTCGTCGACGTAGTCGACCCCGAGCGCCTGGAGCACCTGTGCCTCGACGAAGTGCCCGATCCGGGCCTTGGCCATGACCGGGATGGAGACGGCGTCGATGATGCCCGCGATCATGTCGGGGTCGGACATGCGGGAGACGCCACCCTGGGCGCGGATGTCGGCCGGGACGCGTTCGAGGGCCATGACGGCGACGGCTCCGGCGTCCTCGGCGATCTTGGCCTGCTCGGGCGTGACGACGTCCATGATGACGCCGCCCTTGAGCATTTCGGCCATACCCCGCTTGACCAGGGCGGTGCCCTGCTGCGGCGCAGATGAACTGGTGACGGACTCGTTCTCGGACACTATGACCTCACGTCTGGGGAGGATCCCAGTCTAGGTGGGTGCGGGGCCTGCTCGGCGCGGGCGCTGTCAGCCCGCGAAGCCCGCACGGGCCTGGGTAACGGTGTTCAGCAGCTGGTGCTCGTCGCGGCGCACACCCATGTCGTACCGCCCCGAGAGTGCGCGCTGTCGCGTGTAGGCGAGCGTGGTGGCCGCCTTCTGGAAGTCCTTCATGGCGCGCTTCGGGCCCTCCCCGCGGGAGGCGGCCCAGCGGCGCGCGACGCGCCGGCCCTTCAGCGAGGTGAGCATCTGGATCTCGTGCGGGGCGAACCAGCCGGCCTGCGCGTACTCGCTGAGCCGGTGGTAGATCGTTGCCTTCTCGTCGTTGCGCAGCCACACCACCAGGACGATTCCGGCGACGAACAGCGGCACCTGGAACACGAAGTACAAGATCAGGTAGACCGCTCCGAGCGAGGCGGAGGCGTTCCACACCGCGTGCAGCAGCGCAGCGCCGGCCAGTCCGAGCGGGAACATCCACAGCCACGCGAGGCGGTTGGTCGCACGGGAGGCGTAACCCAGCGCGATGCCGGTGAGCGAGGTGAAGACCACGTGTGCGAACGGCGACATGACGCCACGCATGATGAAGGTCATCCCGAGCTCGGCAGCGCTCTCGGTCCGCGCGAAGTAGAGGATGTTCTCGGTGAAGGCGAAGCCCGCGGCGACGACAGCTGCGTAGACGATGCCGTCGACCGGTCCGTCGAAGTACTTGCGCCGCAGCAGGAAGATCGCGAGGACGCCCACGCCCTTGAGGACCTCCTCGACCACCGGCGCACTCACGACGGAACTGAGGATGTCGGCCCGCAGCGGGTCTCCGCTCTGGGCGTAGACGAGGCTCGCGTAGGCCGTGTTGAGCACCATGGCGCCGGCGGTGGAGACTCCGGCACCCCAGGCGAGCGCGGCGACGAGCAGCCAGCGTGGCTCGGGCTCCCAGCGGTCGACCCACATGATCGCCGCGATCACGCCGGCCAACGGCACCATTGCGACGACGCCGGAGACGACGGTGGCGCCGGCACCCATCTGACCGGCGACGTATGCGACGAGGAAGACGGCCCCGACCAGGCCGAGTGCGATCAGGAGGATCTCGACGATCAAGGTCGCCACGGGACGGGGGCGGGCCTGCGGCCACAGCGGCCCGGCGGGCGGCGCCGGGTGGGCGGGGGTCGACATGGCCCACAGCGTAGAGGGTCCCGGACGGGGTACGGACCACCCGCGGACGGTCAGTCGCTCGGGAGCGTGTCGTCCATGTCGAACGGCTCGGGCATCGGGGCGCGGCCGGCGAGGCGGAAGTACCGGACGACGGGGTCCGCCCGGAGCCGTCGCACCTGTTCGACGTGGGAGTTGTGGAATCGGCGGGCGAGTTGGAGGCGGTACCAGGACTGCTCGAGCCGGTCGAGCATGTCGCCGGTGCGCGGGTCCTCGGCCAGCCCCTGGCGCGAGGCGCCATCTCCGAGCACGGTGCGCAGGGTACGGCTCAGTTCGCTCTCGATCAGCGCCCTGTCCGACCTCTCCTCCGGCGGGGTGGCTGCGGAGACGTCCGGGGCGGCGAGGAGGTGGTCGGGTGTGCTGCCTGCCAGGCCATCGGGCACCACCTCGCTGCCGGCGGCGTCGGTGGCCCGCAGCACCACGTCTGTGACGAGGAGGGTCTCGGCCGGGTCCAATGCTCCGGAGGTGGCGAGCTCGTGTGCCGCGGCGGCTCGTTGTGCCAGCTGGGTCTCGAGGGTCTGGCGTGACCGCAGCACAGTGCGGTGCAGTGTGTCGAGTCGGACCGCGCGGCGCCAGAGCAGCACGACGGCGACGGCCACGAGGACGAGGCCGACGAGCACCCACTCGGTCAGGCCCACGGTCGCTCCCCGGCGGCGGCGCGGAGGCGTCCGTAGACCGTGCGTGATCGCGGGTCCTCGCGCACTGGGGTGCGCGCGGTGGTCACCACCATGTCGTAGACGTCGAGGATCCGGGTCGTCACCGCGGACCAGTCGTAGCGCCGGACGACCTCCTGGCCCCGGCTGCGGACCGGCCGGGCCCGTTCCGGGTCGGTGAGGACGTCCACCAGCGTTCTGGCCAGGCTGGCGGCGTCCCCCCGCCGGAACAGGCGTCCGGCCGTACCGCCGTCCAGGACCGCCTGGAACGCTGGCAGATCCGCGGCGACGACGAGAGCCCCGGCGGACATCGCCTCCACGAGCACGATCCCGAAGCTCTCCCCGCCGGTCTGGGGCGCGACGTAGACGTCGGCCGAGCGGAACAGCCGCGCCTTCTCCTCGTCACTGATTCCCCCGAGGAACCGCACCGCCTCGCCGTGCCGGGCGAGCAACGTCCGCTCCTCGGCCGCCTCACCGCGCCCGGCGATGAGGAACCGGGCGCCGGGGACCGCGCGCAGGACATCGTCGACAGCCTCCGCCAGGATCGGCAGTCCCTTGCGAGGCTCGTCCAACCGGCCGAGGAATGCGACGGTGGGGCGCCCCGGCTCCCCGGTCCAGCGCGGGTCCGGCTCCGCCGTAGCGAACCGGTCGACGTAGACCCCGTTGGGAACGACGACGGCGTCACCGCCGAGATGCTGGACCAGGGTGCGGCGCGCCTCGGCGGAGACGGCGATACGCCCGGTGATCTTCTCCAGCATCGGGACCACGACGGGGCTGATCGCGCGCAATGCGCGAGAACGTTCCATCGATGTGTGGAACGTGCCGACCACCGGACCGTCCGCCACCCACAACGCCAGCATGCTCAGCGACGGGATGAACGGCTCGTGCAGGTGCAGGAGGTCGAAGCCGCCCTGGTCGACCCAGCGCCGGACCCGGCCGCCGACCACCGGACCGAAGTTCAGGCGGGCCACGGAGCCGTTGTACGGGATCGGGACCGAACGGCCGGACGGCACCACGTAGTCCGGGACTGGCGTGCCGTCCTCAGCAGGTGCCAGCACGCTCACCTCGTGACCGCGGCGGATCAGTTCCTCCGCCAGGTCCCGGACGTGCAACTGGACTCCGCCGAACGCGTCGAAGGAGTAGGGGCAGACCAGCCCGATCCGCATCAGGTCTCCGTCCGGCGTGCGGACGCCGACGCCGGACGCAGCCGGTCCGGGTCGAGGTCGTCCAGGAAGACCTTCTGCAGCATGTGCCAGTGCGTGGGGTGGCGACGGATCCGCTCGGCGACGTCGTCCACCCACGCCTGGGTGAGTGCGGCGACGTCGCCCTCGGCCGAGCCGTCGTGCCGGGCAGGGAGGAACTCGATGACGATGCCCCACGGTGACCCGGCCGCACGCCGCCGGGCACCGGTGAGGAGCTCGTGGCGGATCATGACCGGGAACAGCGGGATCCGCGCACCGAGCGCCAGCGCGGCCGGACCGGCGGCGACCCGGGCACGCTGACCGAGCAGGTCGACCTCCACGCCGGTGCTGGTCAGGTCACGGTCGGCGAGCAGCGGAATGATGCTGGCCTCGCCCTGCCGCGCGTGCCGCATGAGTTGCCGGAAGACTCCGCCACCCTTGGTCAGCGGGATGATCGTCATCCCGAGATCGGTGCGGAAGTCCAGGAAGTCCCGGAAGATCTCCTCCGGTTCGAGGACTTCGGCCACGGTGAGCACCGGAGCGAGCTCTCGGGTGGCGAAAGCTCCTGCGAGGTCCCAGTTTCCGTTGTGCCCCAGAGCCGCCACGACGCTCCGGCCCGAGGCGAGCGCCTCGCGCACCGGGCGGTCACCCACCAGGCGCACGCGTGCGGCGATCTGCTCGCGGGTGAGCCCGGGCAGTTGGAACATTTCGCAGTAGTACCGCAGGTAGGTGCGCATGCCCTCGCGGGACAGGCGTCGCAGTCCGGCGCGGTCGAGCTCGGGCCGTACCCGGGAGAGATTGGCTTCGAGCTGGGTCACCCCGCCGTAGCGCAACAGCCAGGCCCCGTCGGCCACGGATGCGAAGATGCCGCGCGCCACCGGGTCGGGGATCCGTTCCACGACACGCCGCGCCAGCGAGAAGACGCGGACCAGGTCGACCATCATGCTCCCGTCCTACCGTGCGACTGCCGATGCACCGCCGAGACGCGCTGGATGACCGTCCACGCGCTGGCGAGTGCGAGCAGGACCAGGGCGACGGTGAGGATCACGACCGGCAGGCCGAGTCCCACGAGCAGCACCGCCACCAGGATGACCACCAGCCGGTCGGCCCGTTCGGCGAGTCCGCCGTCCGCGGTCATCCCCAGCGAGGCGGCCCGCGCCTTCGCGTACGGCACGATGCTGCCGAGGACGAGGCAGCTCAGCGCCAGCGCGGCAGTGACGTCTCCGGCCGCGCCGTCGACGTGCCGCAGGGCCCAGATTCCCACTCCCGCGAAGATCGCAGCGTCGGCGAAGCGGTCCATCGTCGAGTCGAGGAAGGCTCCCCAGTCCGACTCGCGCCCGGTCAGCCGCGCCATCTGGCCGTCGAGGTTGTCCAGGACGACGAGCGCGCCGAGTGTGAGCGCGCCGGCGAGGAGGTGGCCGGTCGGCAGGAGGGACAGCGCGGCCGCGACGGTCAGCGCCGTGCCGGCCACGGTCACCGCGTCCGGGCTGATACCGAGCCGGACGAGCAGTCGCGCCGCCGGGCCGAAGAGGACGGTGGCCAGGCGCCGGCCGTTGCTCGAGAGCACTAGCCGTCAGCCCCGTCGTCCAGGATGCCTGCCGTGCCTGTCCAGGCCTCGGCGAGCAGCCGCCGGGTCTCCCCCAGCACCTGCGGGAGGGCTTTCGTGCGGGCGACGATGGCGAGGAAGTTCGCGTCCCCGCCCCACCGGGGCACGACGTGCTGGTGCAGGTGCGCCGCGATCCCCGCGCCCGCGACGGCACCGACGTTCATCCCGAGGTTGAACCCGTGCGGAGCCGAGACGGCACGCACGACCTGCAAACTGCGCGTGGTGAGCCGGGAGATCTCCTCGTGTTCGCTGTCGTCCAGCTCGGTGGGGTCCGAGACGTGCCGGTAGGGGCAGATGAGCAGATGCCCCGGGTTGTACGGGTAGAGGTTGAGGACCACGTAGGCGGCCTCGCCGCGGTGGACGATCAGGGCCTCCTCGTCCGGACGCCCCGGCGCACGGCAGAACGGGCACCCCTGACCAGGGGCGTCGTCGGTCGGCTTGCCCTCCCCGTCGATGTACGCCATCCGGTGCGGGGTCCACAGCCGTCCGAACGCGTCCGGGACGCCGGGATGGTCGGCCCCGGGCTCCGGTTGGGGCAACCCGGGCGCCGTCATGCCGGCCCTCGCCGGATCACGTGTTCTCCTTGTCGGCGATCACACGGACGATGTCCTCGACGGCCTCGTCCACGGGCACCTGGTTGCGCTGGGAGCCGTCCCGGTACCGGAACGAGACGGCACCGGCCTCGGCGTCCTCCCCACCGGCGATGAGGACGAACGGAACCTTCTCCTTGGCCGCGTTGCGGATCTTCTTGCCGAACCGGTCGTCGGAGTCGTCCAACTCCACCCGGACGCCGCGGGCCCGCAGCCGGTCCAGCACGCCGCGCAGATAGTCGTCGAAGACATCCGCGACCGGCACGCCGAGCACCTGCACCGGAGCGAGCCAGGCCGGGAAGGCGCCGGCGTAGTGCTCGAGCAGCACACCGAAGAACCGTTCGATGGAGCCGAAGAGGGCACGGTGGATCATCACCGGCCGTTGCCGGCTTCCGTCGGCAGCGGTGTACTCGAGCTCGAACAGCTCCGGCTCGAAGAAGTCGAGCTGGATGGTGGACAGCTGCCAGGTGCGGCCGATCGCGTCGCGGGCCTGCACGGAGATCTTCGGGCCGTAGAACGCGGCGCCGCCCGGGTCGTCGACGAGCTCCAGACCGGAGTCGTACGCCACCTCGGCGAGTGTCCGGGTGGCCTCGTCCCAGGTCTGCTCGTCGCCGACCGACTTCTCCGGATCCCGGGTGGACAGCTCGAGGTAGAAGTCGTCGAGACCGTAGTCGCGCAGCAGGTCCAGCACGAAGGTCAGCAGCGAGGAGAGCTCGTCCTTCATCTGCTCACGGGTGCAGTAGATGTGCGCGTCGTCCTGGGTGAAACCGCGGGCGCGGGTCAGCCCGTGGACGACGCCGGACTTCTCGTAGCGGTAGACCGCACCGAACTCGAACAGCCGGAGCGGGAGTTCGCGGTAGGACCTGCCCCGTGAGGAGTACACCAGGTTGTGCATGGGGCAGTTCATCGGCTTGAGGTAGTAGTCCTGCCCCGGCTTGGTGACGTTGCCCTCGGCGTCACGGAGCTCGTCCAGGTGCATCGGCGGGTACATCCCGTCCGCGTACCACTCCAGGTGCTTGGAGGTCTCGAACAGTTTCGCCTTGGTGATGTGCGGGGTGGTGACGAAGGAGTACCCGGCCTCGACGTGCCGACGGCGGGAGTAGTCCTCCATCTCCATCCGGATCATCGCGCCCTTGGGATGGAACACCGGCAGGCCGGAGCCGATCTCGTCGGGGAAGGAGAACAGGTCGAGCTCGGCGCCGAGGCGGCGGTGGTCGCGGCGTTCGGCCTCCGCCAGTCGCTCCAGGTAGGACTTGAGCTGGTCCTTGGTGGGCCACGCGGTCCCGTAGATCCGTTGCAGCTGGGGGTTCTTCTCGCTGCCGCGCCAGTACGCGCCGGCCGCACGCATGAGCGAGAACCCGTTGCCGATCAGCTTGGTCGAGGGCAGGTGGGGGCCGCGGCACAGGTCCTTCCAGGCGACCTCTCCCCCGCGCCGGACGTTGTCGTAGATCGTCAGCTCGCTGCCGCCGACCTCGACGGAAGCCCCTTCAGTGTCCGCGTCGGCGTCCGAGTCGCCCCCCGAGCCCTTGAGCCCGATGAGCTCGAGCTTGTACGGCTCGCCCGCGAGTTCGGCGCGCGCCTCCTCCTCGCTGACCACCCGGCGCCGGAAGGTCTGCCCTTCCTTGACGATGCGCGCCATCGCCTTCTCGAGGGCTTTGAGGTCCTCCGGGGTGAACGGGGCGTCGACGTCGAAGTCGTAATAGAAGCCGTCGGTGACCGGAGGGCCGATGCCGAGTTTGGCCTCCGGGCGGACCTGCTGGACCGCCTGGGCCAGCACATGCGCAGCGGAGTGGCGAAGGATGGACAGTCCTTCCGGTGAGTCGATGCTCACGCCGGTGACGCGCGCACCGGCCGGCAGGGTCGCCAGGTCGCTGTCCAGATCCCGCAGCTCGCCGTCCACCTCGAGGGCGACGACGTCCTTGTGCCCGGCGAAGAGCTCCGTGCCCGTCGTCCCACCTGCCACCTGTCGCTCGACGCCGTCGATGGTCAGGAAATGGTCGATGGTCACCGGTGCTCCTTGTGGGTCGGACAGGACCTGTCGATCGTACCGAGGCCCGGGGACGACTCAGGCCCCCGGCCGCTGAGGCGGCGGGGGCCTGACGTGTGTGGGCGATACTGGGTTCGAACCAGTGACCTCCTCGGTGTGAACGAGGCGCTCTACCGCTGAGCCAATCGCCCGGGCGACGGAACGGGCCGTGCGCGGAAGATGATGCTACTAGGCCACCGGACGGATCGTGAAACCGGGCCCACGCCCGGCGGTGAGAGACCGGACACATCTCACGGGTCGGGGGTCTCGAGATGGCGCCGCGTGTAGATCTCGGCGACCGCCTCGGACAGTGGCCCGGGCGCGAGCTCGCGCCCGTCGACCCCGACGATCGGGACGACGCCGCGCGTGGACGAGGTCAGGGCCGCATGCCGGGCGTCCTTGAGTGCTCCCAGTGGCAGCGTCTGCTCGCGCACGTCGATCCCCGCCTCGCTGGCCCACTCCATGACGAGGGCACGAGTGACACCGGCGAGGCAACCCGACTCCAGCGGCGGGGTCAGCAACATGCCGTCCGCCTCGACGAACACGTTGGTCCCGGTGCCCTCGCACAGTTCACCTCGCGTGTTGCCGAAGACGGCCTCGTCCGCGCCCTGCTCGCGGGCGTGGGCGAGCGCGCGGACGTTCTCGGCGTACGACGTCGTCTTCAACCCGGCGATCGCCGATCGTTCGTTCCGCACCCACGGGACGACGGCGACCCGTACCGGCCGGGGCGGACTGACCGCCGATGCCGCGACGAGGAGAGTTCCGGGGCCCCAGGCACGCTCGGACCCCAGCGGGCCGGGACCGGCGCTCCACAGGATGCGCACCCGGCCGAGACCCTCCCCCCAGGCACCGGCGACAGTCTCGACCGCACGACGGACCTCGTCGCGGTCCGGCAGGGGAAGTCCGAGGCCGGTCGCGGACCGCTCCAGGCGGTCCAGGTGCCTGGTCAGGGCGAACGGCCGGCCGTCGAGAAGCTCGCAGGCCTCGAAGACGCCGTCGCCGACCGTGAGGCCGTGGTCGTCGGCCCGGACGAGCGGCTCGGTGTGCTCACGCAAGCGACCGTCGAACCACACCACCACCCGCCGGTCCTCAGCCATGCTTCGAACTGTGTCATCCATCACCGGCACACCGCCAGATCTGGTTTGGAATCTGCCCCGGCGGTGGTCTAAAGTTCTGGAACGTCCGTTGGGGAGTCGCCCGGCCGGACAATGCGGATGTGGCTCAGTTGGTAGAGCATCACCTTGCCAAGGTGAGGGTCGCGGGTTCGAGTCCCGTCATCCGCTCGGAGGCACCCCACCACCCGGTGGGTTTCCCAGGGTGGCGTGGCCGAGAGGCGAGGCAGCGGCCTGCAAAGCCGTATACACGGGTTCGAATCCCGTCGCCACCTCTCGATAAGCGCATAGGGGCGATTGGCGCAGCGGTAGCGCGCTTCCCTGACACGGAAGAGGTCACTGGTTCGAACCCAGTATCGCCCACCATCGGCCCGGATCCGGATACGGATCCGGGCCTTTGTCGTCGCCGGGCACGCGGGCACACCGGGTGCGAAGGCCGCAGGCATGCGAACCTACTCCCATGCAGATCTGGCCCGGCCGTCAGTACCCCCTCGGCGCCACCTTCGATGGCTCCGGCACGAACTTCGCGCTCTACTCCTCCGTCGCCGAACGGGTCGAGTTGTGCCTCCTGCCCGATGAGCCGGACGAGGAGGAGCAGTGCGTCGACCTCACGGAGGTCGACGGGCATGTCTGGCACGGATACCTGCCCTCGGTCCGGCCCGGCCAGCGCTACGGGTACCGGGTCCACGGCCCCTACGACCCTGCCTCCGGTCACCGGTGCGACCCGTCCAAACTGCTTCTCGATCCGTACGCCAAGGCGGTGGACGGGCAGATCGACGGGCACCCGTCGCTGTACTCCTACACCTTCGACGATCCGGATAAGCGCAACACCGAGGACTCGGCGGCCCACACCATGGTCTCCGTGGTCATCAACCCCTTCTTCGACTGGGGCTACGACCGCCCGCCGCGGCACGAGTACCACGAGTCGATCATCTACGAGGCGCACGTCAAGGGGCTGACCCAGCTTGCCCCGGAACTGCCCGAGGAACTGCGCGGCACCTACGCCGGCGTCGGGCACCCCGCCATCGTCGAGCACCTGACCACCCTGGGCGTGACCGCGATCGAGCTCATGCCCGTGCACCAGTTCGTCAACGACCCGCACCTGCAGGAGAAGGGACTGAGCAACTACTGGGGGTACAACACCATCGGCTTCTTCGCGCCGCACAACGGATACGCCGCCTTCGGCGCCCGGGGCGAGCAGGTCGAGGAGTTCAAGACGATGGTCAAGTCCCTGCACGAGGCTGGGATCGAGGTGATCCTCGACGTCGTCTACAACCACACCGCCGAAGGCAACCACCTCGGGCCGACCCTGTCCTTCCGCGGGATCGACAACGCGTCCTACTACCGGCTCGTGGACGGGGACGAGGCGCACTACTTCGACACCACCGGCACCGGGAACTCGCTGCTCATGCGGTCCCCGCATACCCTCCAGCTGATCACCGACTCGCTGCGGTACTGGATCCAGGAGATGCACGTCGACGGCTTCCGCTTCGACCTGGCCTCGACCCTGGCACGCGAACTCCACGAGGTCGACCGTCTCTCCGCGTTCTTCGACATCATCCAGCAGGACCCGGTGATCAACCAGGTCAAGCTCATCGCCGAGCCGTGGGACGTGGGCGAAGGCGGGTATCAGGTCGGCGGGTTCCCCCCGCTGTGGACCGAATGGAACGGCAAGTATCGCGACACTGTGCGCGACTTCTGGCGCGGCGAGCCCTCCACGCTCGGCGAGCTGGCCAGCCGGCTCGCCGGCTCGGCGGACCTGTACGAGCACAGCGGGCGCCGACCGGTCTCCTCGATCAACTTCGTCACCGCCCACGACGGCTTCACCCTGCGCGACCTCGTGTCCTACAACGAGAAGCACAACGAGGCCAACGGCGAGGACGGAAACGACGGCGAGTCGCACAACCGGTCGTGGAACTGCGGTGCGGAGGGCGAGACGGACGATCCTGAGGTGCGCGCCCTGCGCGCCCGTCAGCAACGCAACTTCCTCACCACCCTGCTGCTGAGCCAGGGCGTGCCGATGATCTGCCACGGTGACGAGATGGGCCGGACCCAGCAGGGCAACAACAACACCTACTGCCAGGACAACGAGCTCTCCTGGGTGGACTGGCAGCTCGACGACGAACGCGAGGACCTGCTCACGTTCACCCGCCGGCTCATCGCGCTGCGCAAGGAACAGCCGGTGCTGCGCCGACGCCGGTTCTTCGCCGGCGCCCCCGAGCACGGCGGAGAGTCCGAGATCGGCGACATCGAGTGGTTCACCCCGGATGCCGGCCGGATGGACGAGGAGGACTGGGACACCTGGTACGCGCGTTCGATCATGATGTTCCTCAACGGCGAGGCGATCCCGGAACCCGGCGAACGGGGTGAACGCATCGTCGGGGACTCGGTCCTCGCGCTCCTGAACGCCGACGCCGAGCCGCTCGACTTCACCCTGCCCGGTGCGGACTACGGCACCGCGTGGCACGTCGCGCTCGACACCGCGGACGAGGATCCGGACGAGGCCGACGAGCGTGAACTGTCCTCGGGTGCGAGTGTGAAGGTGACGGGCCGATCCGTCGTCGTCCTGACCCGGCCACCTCAGGACGGCGAGTAGGGGCCGGCGTTCGGCGAGCGAGGAGGACCATGACCGAGACGACAGCCGCGGCCGGTGCCGCCACCGCTCACCGCCCGCGGCCCGGCCGGCGGGTTCCGGTCAGCACCTACCGGCTCCAGCTCGGACCGGAGTTCACCTTCGCCGACGCCGAGGCGCTCGTTCCCTACCTCGCGAGCCTCGGGATCACCGACCTCTACCTCTCCCCCGTCCTCCAGGCGGCGCCGGGCTCGACGCACGGCTACGACGTCGTCGACCACACCCGGATCAGCGACGTGCTGGGCGGCCGGGAGGGGCTGGAGTCGCTCGCGGCCGCGGCCCACGGACATGATCTCGGCCTGGTCGTCGACGTCGTGCCGAACCACATGGCGGTTCCCACGCCCGCCTGGCACAACCGGGCGCTGTGGTCCGTCCTCGCCGAAGGCCCCGACTCGCCCTACGCGCACTGGTTCGACGTCGATCTGAGTGACGAAGACGGTCTGCTCATGCCCGTCCTCGGCTCGCGCATCGGGGACGCGCTCGCCGCCGGCGAGCTGCACCTGGACCGGGCGGAGATTCCCGACAGCGGGGACGGAGTCCCGCAGCCCGTCCTGCGTTACTACGACCACACCTTCCCTGTCCGACGGGGTACCGAGAACCTCCCGCTGGCCGAACTCATCGAACGTCAGCACTATCGGCTGTCGTACTGGCGGGTGGCGGACGAGGAGCTCAACTACCGCCGCTTTTTCGACGTCGGCACCCTGGCGGCCGTCCGAGTCGAGGATCCAGCGGTCTTCGACGCCACCCACGCGCTGCTGCTCGACCTGTTCCGTGCCGGAGTGATCGACGCGTTCCGGATCGACCACCCCGACGGCCTGGCGGACCCCCGGGGCTACCTACGCCGCCTGCACGAGGCCACCGGCGGGGCGTGGATCGCCGCCGAGAAGATCCTGGAGGGCGACGAGGAACTCCCCGAGGACTGGCCGGTCGCCGGGACCACCGGCTACGACGCCGCCTGGCGGTTTCATGCCCTGCACGTCGACCCCGCGGGAGCCGTACCGCTCGCCTCCGTGATGCAGGAGCTCGCCGGAGACACACCGGACCTGGCCGGCGTCATCGAGGAGTCCAAACGTCAGATCGTCTCCACCTCGCTCGTGGCGGAGATCCACCGCCTGACGGACCTGCTCACCCAGATCTGCCACACCGACATCCGGTTGCGGGACCACACGTTCTCCGCGCTGCGCGACTGCGTGGTCGAGCTCGTCGTCGCCTTCCCCCGCTACCGGGCGTACATCGTCCCCGGTGAAGACCCACCGGGTCACGAGGAGCGCGTCGTCCGTGAGGCGGCCGACCGCGCCCGCGAACGGCTCGATCCGGAGCGGCACGACACTCTGGACCTCGTCGTCGACCTGCTCCTGGGGCGCGAGGCCGGCAGTGCCGGCCGCACCGACGAGGCACCCCGCCGGGAGCTGGTGATCCGCTTCCAGCAGGTCTGCGGTGCCGTGACCGCCAAGGGAGTCGAGGACACGGCGTTCTACCGGTGGACTCACCTGGTGAGCCTGTGCGAGGTGGGCGGCGACCCCTCGCGGTTCGGTGCCGACCCGGACGAGCTGCACGCCTGGGCGGCCCGGACGCAGGCCATGTGGCCGGTCACGATGACCGCCGGAAGCACCCACGACACCAAACGTGGGGAGGACGTGCGGGCGCGCATCGGCGTGCTGGCCACCTACGCGCAGGAATGGGCCGAAACCTTGCAGGAGCTGCGCCGCAGCACGTCCGAGCTGCGGCCCGCCGACCTGGACGGGCGCACCGAGAACTTGCTGTGGCAGACCCTGGCCGGCACGTGGACCGCCGACGGGCCGATCGAGGCCGAGCGGCTCACCGAGTACCTGCTCAAGGCGAGCCGGGAACAGAAGACCTGGACCACGTGGACCGCGCAGGACACGGCCCGGGAGAGAGCCTTGACCGAATTTGGGACCGCGCTCGTCACCCATCCGGAGGTGTCGGCCACTTTCGCGACCTGGGTCGAGCTCACCGCGGCCGCCGTCCGACGCACCATTCTGGGGACCAAGCTGGTGCAACTGACCGCGCCCGGAGTGGCGGACGTCTATCAGGGCAGCGAGATCACGCGAACCAGCCTGGTCGATCCGGACAACCGCCGCCCGGTGGACTTTACGGCACTGGCCGACCGACTGGCCGAACTCGATGCGGGCCGCGGCCCGGCGGACGTGGATGAGGAGAAGCTCCGACTCACGGCGGCGGCACTGCGGCTCCGACGCCGGCACTCGGAGGCGTTCGTCGGACCGGAGGCGAATTATCGGCCGCTGCCGACCACGACTGGCCACGCCGTCGCATTCGCCCGGGCCGACGCCACCGGGCCCCTCGCCGTGACCGTCTGCGCCCGGTTGGCCGACGTGGCGGCCCATCGGGGCATGGCCGAGGCCACCGTCGTGCTGCCCGACGGCTCCTGGCGCGACCTGCTGTCCGCGCATACCTGGCCGGGCGGCGACGTCCGGCTCGGCGACCTGCTCGCCGAGGCCCCGGTCGCACTCCTGGAGCGGGCGTGAGCGGGCACGTGAGCGTGTGGGCACCGCGCGCCTCGACAGTCGACCTTGTCCTGCCCGAGGACGGCGAACGTGAGGCGATGCTCGCCCAGGACGGAGGCTGGTGGCGCTCGCGCCGGACCCTGGAGACCGGCACCGACTACGCCTTCTCCCTGGACGGCGGTGAGCCACGCCCGGACCCCCGCTCGCCGTGGCAGCCGCACGGCGTGCACGGGCCGTCCCGGCTCTGCGACCCGGATGTGTACCAATGGGGTGACGACGAGTGGCCGGGGCGGTCCGTCCTCGGAGCGGTGATCTACGAACTGCACGTCGGCACCTTCACCCCGGAAGGCACGCTCGACGCCGCCGTCGACCGACTTGATCACCTGGCCGCCCTCGGTGTCGACATCGTCGAACTCATGCCGGTGGCGGCATTCCCGGGGGCACGCGGGTGGGGTTACGACGGCGTGGGGCTGTACGCGGTGCACGAGCCCTACGGCGGCCCGGCCGCGTTGCAGCGTTTCGTCGACGCCGCTCACGGCCGCGGACTCGGCGTCTGCCTGGACGTCGTCTACAACCATCTCGGTCCGGACGGCAACTACCTGGCTGAGTTCGGCCCGTACTTCACCGACCGGCATGAGACGCCCTGGGGTGCCGCGATCAACCTCGACGGCGACGAGCGTGAGCGAGGGACGAGCGGAGGGCGAGGAGCCGGAGAATCGGACGCCGACGGCGACGAGCGTGAGCGAGGGACGAGCGGAGGGCGAGGAGCCGGAGAATCGGACGCCGACGGCGACGAGCGTGAGGTGCGCCGGTTCCTCGTCGACAACGCGGTGCGGTGGCTGCGCGACTTCCACATCGACGCCCTCCGGCTCGACGCCGTGCACGCCCTGGTGGATGATTCGCCCCGGCACCTGCTCGCCGAGCTCTCCGACACGGTCGCAGCCCTCGAGGCGGAGGTGGGCCGGCCACTCTCGCTCATCGCCGAGTCGGATCTCAACGACCCGGCGATGGTCACTCCGACCGCAGCGGGCGGGAAGGGTATGACGGCGCAGTGGGCGGACGACGTGCACCACGCCCTGCACGCCCTGCTCACCGGTGAACGGCACGGCTACTACGTCGACTTCGGCGACCTGGACACCGCCGCCAAGGCCTTCACCGACGTCTTCGTCCACGACGGCAGCTACTCGACCTTCCGGGGGCGCCCGTGGGGCGCCCCCGTCCCGCCGGAGACGGACCGGCGCCGGTTCGTCGTCTTCGCACAGAACCACGACCAGGTCGGGAATCGCGCGCTCGGCGACCGGCCCAGCCGGGTCCTGTCCCCCGGCCTGCTGGCGGTCAGTGCCGCCGCGGTACTGCTCGGAACGGGCACTCCGATGCTGTTCATGGGCGAGGAGTGGGGCGCGACCACACCTTTCCTGTACTTCACGGACCACACGGACGAGCTCGGCCGCCTGGTCCGGGAGGGGCGCCGGGAGGAGTTCGAGACCCACGGGTGGGCCGAGCTGTACGGCCAGGAGGACCTCGAGGTGCCCGACCCGCAGGCGCTCGAGACGTTCGAGGCGTCCCGGTTGGACTGGGCCGAGGCGAACCGGCCGCCGCACGAGGAGCTGTTGCGGTTCACCCAGGACCTGATCCGGCTGCGCCGTGCCGAACCGGACCTGACCGGGGGCGACGTCCCGCAGGTGCGCACCGGCGAGGACTGCCTGACGATCCGGCGAGGCAGGATCACGATCGTGCTCGCACTCCGGGCCTGCGAGGTACCGGTCGGCGGTGACCTCCTGCTCGGTTGGGACGCGACCGCGAGTGAGCGGGCCACGCGACTGAGCGACGCCGGTGTCGCGGTGCTGCGGACGAGCGCCCAGCCGTAGTCGCCTCGAGCGCCGCTCTGACAGGCGCTACCGGCCGTACGACCCAGGCTGCTTCCGCCCGGGGTGGTGACGCGCGAACTTGCGGACCTGGTTGAGTTGGGCGGCTGCGATCGCCGCCCACCGGCGCGGATCCCGCTCGGCCCGGTAGAGAAGGGGATTGGTGGCGGCTCCGGAGCGGGCGAGACGGCGGACCAGGGCCGCGTCGTCGTCGTCCACGTAGCGGCGCACCAGGCCGAGCGGCACGACGTGGAAGAGGTGCTCGTTCGTCCCGACAACGCCGCCTGCGGCTCCCGTACGGTGGACGAACGCGTCGACGTACATTCGCGCGACGTCGTACCCGGATGCCGTCACCGCATAACCGGAACGGCCGACCCGGGGATTGACCTCGAGGAAGCGGTGGACGCCGTCACGCGGGTCACGTTTGACGTCGACGTTGGCGAAACCGCGCCATCCCACATGTTCGAGCACCCGCCGCGCCTGTTCGACGACCACGTCGTCGACACCCGTCACCTGGGCGACCGAGTTACCGAGCGCGCCGGGCGTGTGCTCCTCGAGCAGGACCCGCCCGAACTGGGCGAACCGCCACGAGCCGTCCGCCCCGAAGAACAGGTTCACCGCCGCCATCGTCGCGTCCCCGCCGGGGACCTCCTCCTGGACCAGCAGATCCCCGGTGAAGCCGCCGCCGTCGATCCGCGCCAGCACCTGTGCCAGTTCTGCCCGGTCGGCGGCGCGGTCGACCTTGCGCTGTCCGGGAAAGGTCACCTTGTGATACGCCGTCGTGGAGGCGGCTTTGACCACCACGGGAAAGCGCAGTGAGGCTGCCGCGTCAGGGCCGTCGGCGGCGCGGATCACCGCGGTGGCCGGCACCGGCACGTCGAGCTCGCGGCACAGGCTGGTGAACGCGCCCTTGTCGCTCACCCGGGCCATCGCCTCGGTGTGCGCATATGGCACGACGACCTCGCCCGGCAGGCCGGTCAGCTCCTCGCGGCGTGCGACGAGGGCGTCGACGTACCAGTCGGCGCTGGCGAGCAGCAGGTGCGGCACGTCCGGGGCCTCGGCGACGACGTCCGCGATCGCCCGGACCATCCGGTCCGGGTCGGTCAGTCCCGGAACCACGCGGAGGTCGACCGCCACGGACCGGGCCACTTGCCAGGTCGAGACGCCGGCGAGCACCACCGAGGCGGCGCCGAACGTCTCGTGGAACGTCCGCGCCGTGGCGTAGGCGCCGATGTCGGCGCCGAGGACGACGGGCCGCACGGCCGGACGCGGCCGAGGGGCGGGCACGGACATACCTCTCTGCCTCCTTCCTCGTGCTGTGGCGGTCCGGACGGGCCTGCGCGAGCATATCGACGTCGGACACTCGGCGTGGCCTTCGCCCCGCCGAGCTGCGCGCTGCCTAGTCTGGGCTCCGTGACACCTGACGAGGCGGTGGCACCGCCGGAATTCCAGGCCGCGCTGACGAGTCTGCGGGGTCATCGGTTGCGCCCGGAGCTGCGCCTGGAGGAGGTTCCGCCGCCCACCCGGATCGCGCCGTACGCGCTCGCCCTCACCGGTGAAGTCAATGCCGAGCCGCGGTCGATGGACCCGGACGCCCTGCTCGGTCACGGGCGGTTCGTCGTGCTGCACGACCCCGCCGGTCAGGAGGCGTGGCACGGCACCTTCCGCGTGATCGTGCTGGCGAAGGCCGCGCTCGAGGACGAGGTCGGGCAGGACCCGCTGCTCGGTGAGGTCGGGTGGTCCTGGCTCACCGATTCCCTCGCCGAGTCGGGCGCGGGCTACCACCATCTGTCCGGGACGGTGACCCGAGTGCTCTCCGAGACCTTCGGCGGCCTGGAGCTGCGCTCTGGTGAGGTCGAGATCGAGGTGCGGGCGTCCTGGACGCCCACCACGACCGACCTCGGTCCGCACCTGCGCGCCTGGGCGGACCTGACCTGTACCGCCGCCGGACTCGAGCCGCTCCCGGAGAACGTGGCCTCCCTGCACCGGCGCCGGTGAGCTCGTTCGGCTCTCCTCGCGCCGCCCCGTCGTCTACCGTGGCCTCCGTGCCTGCCACGACCAGTGAGGAGACGGCCGCCGAGGTCACCGACGAGCCGGTGCCGTTGACCGAACCCGTCGACGGGGTTCCTGCGGTCACCGACACGCCCGCCGCGCTCGAGCGCGCGGTGGCCGCGCTAGCGGCCGGGACCGGGCCGGTGGCCGTCGACGCCGAACGCGCCTCAGGCTTCCGGTACGGCCAGCGCGCCTACCTCGTCCAGCTGCGGCGCGCCGGCGCCGGGACCGTCCTGTTGGACCCGGTGGCCCTGCCGGAGCTCGACGACCTGGCTGCCGTCCTCAGCGGGTGCGAGTGGGTGCTGCACGCCGCCGACCAGGACCTGCCGTGCCTGGCCGACCTCGGGCTGAGACCACCGCGCCTGTTCGACACGGAGCTCGCCTCCAGGCTCCTCGGCCGCGCCAAGGTGGGGCTCGCGTCTGTCGTGGCCGAGAATCTGGGATTCGCGTTGGCCAAGGAGCACTCGGCCGCCGACTGGTCCACCCGGCCACTGCCCGAGTCCTGGTTGCGCTACGCGGCTCTCGACGTCGAACTGCTTGTTGAACTGCGCGACGTCCTCACCCGCGACCTGGAGGCGGCCGGCAAACTCGAGTGGGCACTCGAGGAGTTCGAGAACGTCCGCACCGCTCCCCCTGCGCCGCCACGGCCGGATCCGTGGCGGCGTACCGCAGGTCTCCAGGCGGTCAAGGATCCCCGCGGGCTGGCCGTGGCACGTTCGCTGTGGGAGGCACGCGAGGAGCTCGCTCAGCGCCTCGACCGCGCCCCGGGGCGGGTGCTGTCGGCGAACGCGATCGTGGCCGCCGCACTCGCCAAGCCCACCAGCATCACGGCCCTCGGCCGGCTGAAGGAGTTCTCCGGGAAACGGGTACGCCGCGACTACTGGTTCGAGGCCGTGGCGCGTGCGATGGCGTTGCCCGACGCCGAGCTCCCTCCACGCCGTGCGCCGCAGCAGCCCGGGAACCTGCCGACCCCCCGCTCCTGGCCGGAGAAGAACCCTCCGGCAGCCGAGCGGCTCGACAAGGTGCGCGCGACCGTCCGGGCACATGCGGACGAGCTCGCACTCCCGCAGGAGAACCTGCTCGCCCCGGCCCTCCAACGCCGACTGGCCTGGGAGGTCGGGCACCGCCCCACCCTCGGGGACGTGGCTGACCGGCTCACCGCCCTCGGTGCGCGCCCGTGGCAGGTCGACCAACTCGCTGGCCGCCTCGCGAAGGCACTGGCATGAGTGCGGCGTCCCGAGTCAGTGACGGCCGTGGCGTGGCTGCGGAACGTGTGACGACCGTCGTGGCCTCGGACACCGAGGTTGCCGGCGTCGGTACGGTCGCGATCCTGCGCTTCGCCCCGGCCGAGGATCCGGATGCCGACCGCCCCTGCACCCTGGGCATCGAAGGGCTGGCCCGCGTCGAGTCCGCGGTGACGACCGCCGCCGAACGTGCCGAGGCCGGTGAGATCGCCGCCGTCCTCCTGACGGGAACGGGGCGGACGTTCCTCGCCGGAGCCGACCTCCACCTCATCCGCACGGTGACGGACCGCGCGCTCGCCGAGCAGGTCGCCCGGGCCGGCCATCGGGTCGTCGCCCACATCGCCGACCTCGGCGTGCCCACGATCGCCTACCTCAACGGCACCACGCTCGGCGGCGGCCTCGAGATCGCGCTCGCGTGCGACTTCCGGATCGCCGATCCGGGCGTCCGGGCCGTGGGGCTGCCGGAGACGCACCTTGGACTGCTCCCCGGCTGGGGCGGATGCACACTGCTGCCCCGGCTCATCGGCCCGGACGCGGCGTTGCGCCTCATCATCGACAACCCCGCCCGGAACAACCGCACCCTGGGCGCCGAGGCCGCCCACGAGCTCGGGCTGGTCGACGCCGTCCTCCCCTCCGGTGACCCCGGAGATCCCGACGGACCGCTGGGACCGGCGCTGGCGTGGATCCGTACGGCGCTCACCGGCCAGGCACCCGCGCGCATCCATGCGGCGCCGGAGTCCGCGTGGCAGGAGGCGCTCCAGGCCCGTCGCGCGGCGGTCGAGGCGCGCGCCGCCGGTGGTGCGCCCGCGCCCCGGCGGGCACTGGCCACCGTGGGGGCGGCGCGTACGCTGTCCCGGGACGAGGCATTCGCCCGCGAGGACGAGGCGCTCGTGGACCTCGTCATGACGGACGAGTTGCGCGCCGGCCTGTACGGCTTCGACCTGCTCACCCGCCGTGCGAAGCATCCGTCCGGACGGCCGTCGCACGCCGGACGGGAGATCTCCGCGGTCGGCATCGCCGGTGCCGGCCTGATGGCCGGGCAGCTCGCGATGCTGTTCGCCCACCGGCTCGGCGTGCCGGTGACGATGCGCGACCTCGACGCCGAGCGCGCCGACCGAGGACTGGCCGCGGTGCACGCCGAGGTCGACCGCCAGGTCGAGCGGGGCCGGCTCGCTCCCGCCGACGGGGCCCAGCTCAAGGCGCGGCTACGCGCGACCACGGACGTGCGGGACCTGTCGGGCTCGGACCTCGTGGTCGAGGCCGTGTTCGAGGAGCTCGACGTCAAGCGGGAGGTGTTCGCTGAACTGGAGGAGGTCGTGGCCCCCCACGCGGTCCTCGCCACGAACACCTCGGCCCTGTCGGTCGGTGCCATGGCCGAGGCGCTACGCCACCCCGAGCGCGTCGTCGGCCTGCATTTCTTCAACCCGGTGGCGGCCATGCCGTTGGTGGAGGTGGTCCGCGCCGAGTCCGCGGACACCACGGCCTACGCCACCGCGTTCGCCGTGGCGCAGGCGTGCCGCAAGACGGCGGTCGCGGTCGCCGACGCGCCGGGGTTCGTGGTGAACCGACTGCTGCTCCGGCTGCTCGGTGAGGTCCTCGGCGCTCTCGAGGAGGGCACGTCGATCGTCGACGCGGACGCCGCGCTGGGTCCGATGGGCCTGCCGATGGGCCCGTTCCAGCTTCTTGACCTCGTCGGTCCGGCCGTGGCCCACCACGTGCTGCAGGCCCTGCGGAGAGGCCTCGGCGAGCGATATCCGGATTCGCCCGGGCTCGCGGAGGTGGTACGCACCGGTCGCCGTTTCGTCCGTGCCGAGGACCGGCCGCAGGCTACCTCGCCGGTCGACCCCTCGATCGCTGAGGTGTTCGGCTCCCGGACGGTGGCCGAACCGATGGGACCGGACGAGCTCCTCCGGCGGGTCCGCGAGGCGTTGGCCGACGAGACCGCGCGTCTGCTCGACGAGCAGGTGGTTGCCGACGCCGGCGACGTCGACCTGGCGATGATCCTCGGTGCGGGGTGGCCGCTGCACAACGGCGGCCTCACCCCGTACCTGGACCGGACCGGCGCCTCCGTGGCGGTGACGGGCGAACGCTTCCACGCCCCGGGAGTGGCAGACCTGCCGCGGTGACCGCCGCCCGGGGCTCCGCGGTCGACGGGCTCAGGCCTCCGGCTGCCGCTCCGGCACCGGGGCGCCGTCATCCAGGGCGGAGACGGCGGCGGCGCTCTCGCGGGCGATGTCCTGGCCGCGCAGCGCGAACGCCTCGACGAGCTGCGCACGGCTGGCGTGGTCGAGGAAGGCGTGCGGGATACCGTGGCAGCGGACCGGGACCTGGACGCCGGCCCGGCCGAGGGCGTCGCGCAGAGCCGACCCGATCCCGCCGCTGGCCAGTCCGTCCTCGACTGTGACGACGAGGTCGTGCTGCTCCGCGAGCCGGACGAGCTCGTCTGGGACGGGCAGCACCCAGCGCGGGTCGACGACGGTGGATCCGATGCCCTGGGCGTCCAGACCCTGCCCGACCTCGACCGCCGTGTGCGCCATGGCGCCGACGCCGACCACGAGGACGCGTGGGACGCCGCCGCGCCGGGCGAGGATGTCGATGCCGCCCTGCTGGGCAAGGGCGGGCAGGTCGTCGGGCAGCGCGCCCTTGGGGTAGCGCACCACGGTCGGGCCGTCCTCGACGGCCACCGCCTCGTTGAGCTCGGCGCGCAGTGTCTGCTCGTCCCGGGGGGCGGCCAGCCGCAGTCCGGGGACGATGCGCAGCAGGGCCATGTCCCACATGCCGTTGTGCGAGGCGCCGTCGTCGCCGGTCAGGCCGGCGCGGTCGAGGACGAACGTCACGCCGGCGCGGTGCAGCGCCACATCCATGAGGAGCTGGTCGAACGCGCGGTTGAGGAAGGTCGAGTACAGCGCGATCACCGGGTGCAGGCCGGCGTAGGCCATTCCGGCGGCGGAGGTGACGGCGTGCTGTTCGGCGATCCCGACGTCGATGACCCGGTCCGGAAACTCCTCGGCGAAGGGGGCGAGGCCGACCGGGGCGAGCATCGCGGCGGTCAGTCCGACGACGTCGCTGCGCCGTCGTCCGATCTCGACGATCTCCTCCGCGAAGACGGCGGTCCACCCGAACCGGGAGGGCGCCACCGGCAGGCCGGTCTCGGGGTGGATGGCGCCGACGCTGTGGAAGCGGTCGACGATGTCCTCCTCGGCGGGGGTGTATCCGCGCCCCTTCTCGGTGATCGCGTGCACGATGACCGGTCCGCCGAAGCCCTTGGCACGAGCCAGTGCGGTCTCGGTCGCCTCGAGATCGTGCCCGTCGACCGGCCCGATGTACTTGATGCCGAGGTCCTCGAACATTCCCTGCGGTGCGACGACGTCCTTGATGCCCTTTTTCATGCCGTGCAGCGCCTCGAACGCGAGGCGTCCGGGCGGACCGGAGCGCTGGAGCGTGCGCCTGCCCCAGTCGAGCATCCGTTCGTAACCCTGCAGCGTCCGCAGGGCGTCGAGGTGCCGGGCGAGCCCGCCGATGGTCGGTGCGTAGGAGCGTCCGTTGTCGTTGACGACGATGACGAGCGAGCGGTCCTGTCCCTCGGCGATGTTGTTCAGCGCCTCCCACGCCATACCTCCGGTCAGGGCACCGTCGCCGACGACGGCGACCACCGACCGGTCGATCCCGCGCAGCTGGTTGGCGCGGGCGATCCCGTCGGCCCAGCTCAGCGACGTGGAGGCGTGCGAGTTCTCCACGATGTCGTGGTCGGACTCGGCACGAGAGGGATACCCGGACAACCCGCCGCGTTTGCGTAGCTCGGAGAAGTCGCGCCGGCCGGTGAGCAGCTTGTGCACGTACGACTGGTGACCGGTGTCGAACACGATGCGGTCGGCGGGCGACTCGAAGACGCGGTGCAGGGCGATCGTCAGTTCGACAACCCCGAGGTTGGGTCCGAGATGCCCGCCGGTGCGGGAGACCGAGCTGACCAGGAACTCGCGGATCTCCTTGGCGAGCACGTCGAGCTCGTGCGGATCCATCCGGATCAGGTCAGCCGGGTGGCGGACTCGCTCCAGGTAGGTCATCTGGTCCCTCGTGGTCGGGGTGGCCGTCCGGCCGTGCGGACCCCCAGGATACGCGCCGGGACGGCGTCCGGCCTGTGCACTGAGGGTGCCGGTCGCGATGGTGGCCCTCCTCACGTGGCACTCGTCGGTGCTCCGGCACGAGGCGTTCGGGCCGATGTGAGATCACCGCCGTGCGCCCTCGAGCGCTCCCTGGAACACTGGCCGTGCCGAGATGACGTCTGCCCCTGCCGCTCGTGTCGGGCGGCCAGGTGGTCGGCCTTCGCCGTTCGCGGCATCCGGTCGGTCGCGAGGAACGCCTCGGCGATGTCATGGGCTCGAGCCAACCCGGCCTCGCGCTGGGGCGCGTTGTGATCGCCTTCGACGTCGTAGATGAGGTGGCTCTCGACGTCGTCGATACCGCAGTAGGCGAAGATGCCGACGTCGATCTGGGTCCGCATCGCCTCGTCGTAGCCGTACTTGTCGTAGGTCCGCTGTTTGGATCCGCCGATGCCGATGAGCACGGTGGGGATGCTGGGCAGCAGCGCGTTGAGCGGCTCCTTGCCCCGGTCGTCGACTCCACTGCCGTACTGGTACGCCCAGCCGCCGGTGAAGACACGCTCGAGCCACCCCTTCATCATCGCGGGCATCCCCCACCAGTAGACGGGGTACACGAAGGCGAGTCTGTCCGCAGCCTCGACCCGGCGGTGCATCTCGGTGATCCCGTCCGGGATCGGGCCACCCCAGAAGTGCGCGTGATCAGCTTCGGTGAATCGCGGGTCGAAACCTTCCCGGTGCAGGTCGAGGACGTCGATCGTGTGTCCGGCCCGCCGGAATGGTTCGTGGAACGCGTCCATCACCGCGGCCGGATAGCGGTCGGTCAACGGGTGGGAGAAAACGGTCAGCAGGTGCATACAGCGGAACTCCGTTCCGAGAGGTCGAGGACTGGGTCAGGCGGGCGTGCGGACAAGGGTCCTCGCGATGTGCCGGGCGGCGTCGACCGCCCGCTGCCCGCGGTAGGAGGCCGCGGAGGTCGCTCCCTCGAAGACCACGAGCAGTTGCTCGGCGCGAACCGCATCTGCACTGCCCGTTTCGTGCTGGACGATCCGGGACATCGCGCGGTGCAACAGTTCCCGGTACTGCCGGACCGCGTGCTCCACCTCCGGGACGCGACGTCCGTCCTCTCCGAGCGCACGCAGGAACAGGCACCCACGGGCGCCCTCGGAGCGGATCCATACCGTCAGTGCATCGAAGAGCTCGTCGACGGTCGAGACGTCGAATACGCGGCCGAAGCGTTCACGGCGAGCGTCCAGGACCGCGGCGATGAGTCCGGTCTTGCTTCCCAGGTGCTTGTACAAGGTGCGGGAGGACACCCCGGCTGCCTCGGTGAGCCGGTCCACGCCGATGCCGGCGAACCCGTGCTCGTCGAAGACCGGTTCGGCGCTGGTGATGATGCGTTCGCGGGTCGTCGTCACTCGACCAATGTAGCACGATCGTTTTACATGCGCCGCCGATCGCGACCCGAACGGAGGAACTGACGACAAGCGCCCCGCCAGGCCGAAGCCTGACGGGGCGCCTGTGTGAAGCGGTCGAGGCGGTGAGGCTGCCTCGTGTCAGCGAACGGGCCGTCTCGTGCTCGAGCCGGACCGCTCAGGACGCGGCAAGCTGGCGCAGCACGTACTGCAGGATGCCTCCGTTGCGGAAGTAGTCCGCCTCACCGGGCGTGTCGATCCGCACGACCGCGTCGAAGTCGACGGTGCTGCCGTCGTCCTTGGTAGCGGTGACCTTGACCGTGGCGGGTGTCCGCCCCTCGTTCAGGGCCGTGATCCCCTCGATGGCGAACGTCTCGCTGCCGTCCAGGCCGAGCGAGTCGTAGGACTCCCCCTCGGGGAACTGCAACGGCAGCACGCCCATGCCGATGAGGTTCGAGCGGTGGATGCGCTCGAAGCTCTCGGCGATGACGGCGCGCACCCCGAGCAGGGCGGTGCCCTTCGCGGCCCAGTCGCGGGAGGAGCCGGAGCCGTACTCCTTGCCACCGAGGATCACCAGCGGGATGCCGGCGTCCTGATAGGCCATCGCCGCGTCGAAGATCGTGTCCTGCTCACCGGTGAGGAAATTCTTGGTGAAGCCACCCTCGACCCCGTCGAGCAGGAGGTTCTTCAGCCGGATGTTGGCGAACGTGCCGCGGATCATCACCTCGTGGTTACCGCGGCGCGACCCGTAGCTGTTGAAGTCCTTGCGTGCCACGCCGTGCTCGGCGAGGTACTTGCCCGCCGGCGAGTCAGGCTTGATCGAGCCGGCCGGCGAGATGTGGTCGGTGGTGACCGAGTCCCCGAGCTTGGCCAGGACACGTGCGCCGGAGACGTCCTCGACCGGAGCCGGCTCGGCCTGCATCCCCTCGAAGTACGGGGGGCGGCGCACGTAGGTCGACTCGGCGTCCCACGCGAAGGTCTCGCCCTCCGGCGTCGACAGCTCCCGCCACCGATCGTCACCGGTGAAGACGTCGGAGTAGTCCTTGGTGAACATCTCCGAGTCGATGGAGTTCGCGATCGTCGCGTCCACGTCGGCCGGCGTGGGCCAGATGTCCTTGAGGTAGACCGGCTCGCCCTCGCTGTCCGTGCCGAGCGGCTCGGACTCGAAGTCGAAGTCCATCGTGCCGGCGAGCCCGTAGGCGATGACCAGGGGCGGGGACGCGAGGTAGTTCATCTTCACGTCCGGGTTGATCCGGCCCTCGAAGTTGCGGTTGCCGGAGAGCACCGAGGCCACGGCGAGGTCGTTCTCGTTCACCGCGTCGGAGATCTCCTCCGGCAGCGGCCCGGAGTTGCCGATGCACGTCGTGCAGCCGTAACCGACGAGGTGGTAGCCGAGCTTCTCGAGGTAGGGCCACAGTCCGGCCTTGTCGTAGTAGTTCGTCACCACCTTGGACCCGGGCGCCATCGACGTCTTGACCCAGGGCTTGACCTCGAGCCCCTTCTCGACTGCGTTCTTGGCCAGCAGGCCGGCGGCGAGCATCACCGACGGGTTGGAGGTGTTGGTGCACGACGTGATGGAGGAGATGACGACGGCGCCGTGGTCCAACTCCGTCTGCCGGCCGTCCTCGAGCGTGACCGGGACGCGCTTGTGGGCGCGTCCTGTCGCGTGCTGGACCGGGGCGGCCGGGGTGCCGTCATGGTCACCGTTGGTGGCGCCGGTGGCGACCGGGTCCGAGGCCGGGAATGTCTCCTCGACGGCCTCGTCCAGGCTCGTCTCCTCGATCTGCTCGTGCTCGCCGACGTAGTTGGGCAGGACGTCCGCGAAGGCGGCCTTGGCGTCGGTGACCGCGATGCGGTCCTGCGGACGCTTCGGACCGGCGATGGAGGGGACCACGGTGGAGAGGTCCAGCTCCAGGTACTCGCTGTAGACCGGCTCCGTGTACCCGGCGGCCGACGGGTCGTGCCACAGGCCCTGCTCCTTGGCGTAGGCCTCGACCAGGGCGACCTGGTCCTCGCTCCGGCCGGTGAGTCGCAGGTAGTCCACGGTGACCTGGTCGATCGGGAAGATCGCGACCGTGGAACCGAATTCGGGGCTCATGTTGCCGATCGTCGCCCGATTGGCCAGCGGCACCTGAGCCACGCCGTCGCCGTAGAACTCGACGAACTTGCCGACCACCCCGTGCTGGCGCAGCATCTCGGTGATCGTCAGCACGACGTCGGTCGCGGTGGCGCCGGACGGGATCGAGCCGGAGAGCTTGAAGCCGACGACCTTGGGAATCAGCATCGAGACGGGCTGGCCGAGCATCGCCGCCTCGGCCTCGATGCCGCCGACGCCCCAACCCAGGACCCCCAGGCCGTTGACCATCGGGGTGTGGGAGTCGGTGCCGACGCAGGTGTCCGGGTACGCCCGGGTGACCGCGCTGCCGCCCTCGTCGGTCACCTCCCGGGTCATGACACCCCGGGCGAGGTACTCGAGGTTGACCTGGTGGACGATGCCGGTGCCGGGCGGGACCACCTTGAAGTCGTCGAAGGCGGTCTGGCCCCAGCGTAGGAACTGGTAGCGCTCCTTGTTCCGGCCGTACTCGAACTCGACGTTCCGTTCGAAGGCGTCGGCACGGCCGAAGACGTCGATGACGACGGAGTGGTCGATGACGAGCTCCGCCGGGGCGAGCGGGTTGACCTTCTTCGGGTCGCCCCCGAGCTCGGCGACGGCTTCACGCATGGTCGCCAGGTCGACGACGCAGGGCACGCCGGTGAAGTCCTGCATGACCACACGCGCCGGGGTGAACTGGATCTCCGTGCTCGGATCCGCCTGCGGGTCCCACTCGGCCAGCGCGCGCACGTGCTCTGCGGTGACGTCCTTGCCGTCCTCGGTCCGCAGCAGGTTCTCGGCGAGGATCTTCAGGCTGTACGGCAGCCGCTCGAGGCCGTCCACGGCGCCGAGGCGGAAGATCTCGTAGGACGCGGCGCCGACGTCGAGCGTTCCCCTGGACTTGAAACTGTCGATACTCACATGGACTCCTCGGTTCGTGCTCACGTCATCCGGCCGGCCCTCGGCGTGCGGTGCGGGGCAACGGCCTCCGCCGCCCATCGTCCCACGCAGACTCGACACCAGCAGGCGCGACGAGAAAATTATCTCGACGTCAAGATAGTTCGCGACGCGGCGTCATGTCCAACGGGCACGAGTGCGGCCACCGCCTCGATGTGGTGCGTGTGCGGAAACAGGTCGAGTGGGCGCAGGGACTCGAGCACGTACCCGTGCTCACGGGCTGCCGCGAGATCCCGGGCCAAGGCTGCGGGATCGCACGCCACCAGCACCACGCGCCCCGGACGCAGGTCACACATGGCGGTGACGACGTCCGCGCCGGCCCCGGCCCGTGGCGGATCGAGCACGACGACGTCGGGACCGGCCGACCCGGTACGGGCCCCGGCGACCGTCTCCCCGACCTCGCGCACGGCCGCCGGATCGACCCGGCCGTGGCGCAGCAGCGCCGTCGGGTGATCGTGCAGGTTGCGGCGGGCGTCGCGGACCGCGGCCGCGTCGCCCTCGAGGCTCACGACCGTGCCGGCGTGGCCCACCGCGCGCACGAGGGGCAGCGTCAGGAGTCCCGACCCGGAGTAGAGCTCGACGACCCGGGCGCCGTCGAGGTCGCCGGCGGCCGCCAGGACGAGGTCGACGAGAACGTGCGGCGCGTCGCGGTGCACCTGCCAGAACCCGGACCCGGAGACCCGGTAGGTGAGCCGACCGACCGCCGAGTCGACGATCTCGCGCACGTTCCGCCGGGGCAGCGCGGAACGGCTGCGCTTCCTTGCCGGGGGCTCGCCGTCGACCAGGACGAGCGGCTCTCCCGCGCTGGGCGCGATCGCCTCGACGCGCGCTCCCGGCCGCCACCTATGCCGCCAGGGCGAGCGCTCCCCCAGCAGCCCGAGATCGTCGATGGCTTCGTGCGCGAGCGGCATGTGCTCGATCGGCAGGACCTCGTGGGACCGCTGCCGGTACATACCGGCCCGGCCGTCCTCGGTGACGGTCAGGTCGATCCTCGTCCGCGTCCGGAGTCCGCCGCGTGCCTCGTCCTGCCCTACGGGCTCGACCGGTGGGACGGCGTCGTCCTCGCCGGCCAGGGCCGCGACGTCGTCGGCGATCGCCTCACCTCCGATCCGCCGCAGCGTGTCGGCGAGCACGCGCCGTTTCCACTCCCGCTGGGCCGGCAACGCCAGGTGTGCCAGCTCTCCCCCGCCGACACCACCGGGGCCCGACTCCGGCCACACGGACGGCACACGGTCCGGCGAAGGGCTCAGCACCTCCACCGCATCGGCGCGCCAGAAAGTGGCCCGGCGCTCGGTGACGGCCAGCCGGACGCGTTCACCGGGCGCGGCGTGCCGGACGAAGACGACGCGCCCGTCCAGACGGGCGACGCAGTGCCCGCCGTGCGCGGGTGGACCGACCTCGACGACGGGGTGGGCGGGGTCGTCCGGACTCATCGATCACTCTCGTTCTCGTCCCGGGGCGGCCCGGCCGGGGAGCCGACGTCGTCGACGTGGTCGAGCTGGTACGGGACGGAGGCGAGCACAACGCCCGGGGTGAAGAGCAGCCGGCCCTTCAGTCGCAGCGCGCTCTGGTTGTGCAGTAGCTGCTCCCACCAGCGGCTGACGACGTACTCGGGAAGGAAGACGACGACGAGGTCTCTGGGCGAGGCGCGGCGGACCGAGCGCACGTAGTCCACCACCGGCCGGGTCACTTCGCGGAACGGCGAGTCCAGCACCGTCAGCGGGACCGGGATCTCGGCCTCCTCCCACGCGCGGCGCAGCCGGTCGGTGTCCTCGGGGTCGACGTCGACGGTGACGGCCTCCAGGGTGGAGGGCCGGGTTGCGCGAGCGTACGCGAGCGCCCGCATGGACGGCTGGTGCAGCCGCGAGAGCAGGACGATCCCGTGGACCCGTGCGGGCAGGGCCTTGGCCGCGTGCAGGTCCGGCACCACCAGCTCACGCGAGACGCGGTCGTAGTGGCGCCGCACGCTGGTCATCGCTAGGTAGAGCAGCGCGAGCAGCCCGAGGGTGATCCACGCGCCGTGCGTGAACTTCGTGACCAGGACGATGATCAGCACGGACGCGGTGAGCGCGCAGCCGAAGGCGTTGAGCAACCGGGAGCGGCGCATCGTGGCCCGAGTGCCGGGGCGGGACTCCACGCGCAACCTGCTCGTCCAGTGGCGGACCATGCCGAGCTGGCTGAGCGTGAAGGAGGTGAACACGCCCACGATGTAGAGCTGGATGAGCAGCGTCACCTGGGCGTCGAAGACGAACACCAGGAACCCGGCGGCGAGGGCGAGGGCGATGATGCCGTTGGAGTAGGCGAGCCGGTCCCCCCTGGTGTGGAGCTGGCGCGGCAGGAACCCGTCCCGCGCGAGGACGGAGCCGAGACTCGGGAACCCGTTGAAGGCGGTGTTCGCGGCCAGCACGAGAACGATCCCGGTCGCCACCGTGACGAGGACGAAGAGGACGGGCGCACCGTCGAAGACCGTGGCGGCGATCTGGCCGACCACCGGGTCCTGCCGGTACGCCTCCCCCACCGGTTCGCCGTCACGCAGGAGCTGTGTGGCCGGGTCCTGGACGAAGCGCACGTCCGTGGCGCGAGCCAGGTGCAGCATCGACAGCAGCATCGCGGAGCCGATGAGACCCAGGAGCAGCAGCGTGGCCGCCGCGTTCTTCGACCGGGGCTTCTTGAAGGCCGGGACGCCGTTGTTGATGGCCTCGACGCCCGTCAGTGCCGCCGAACCGGAGGAGAACGCGCGCAGGACCAGGAACACACCGGCCGCACCCACGAGTCCTTGCTCGAAACCCGGCACGGGGGCGACCTCGAGGCTCGCCGAGGGCGCCGGCTCCAGGGTTCCGTTGGCCTCCCGCACGAACCCGACAAAGGCCAGGAGCCCGATCGCGCCCATGAACAGATAGCCCGGCACCGCGAGCGTCCGGCCCGATTCACGCACGCCGCGGAGGTTGATGAGGGCGAGGAACGCGACGATGCCGACGGCGATACCGGTGATGTGCGGCGCCGTCGCCGGGACCGTCGCCGCGAGATACTGCACCGCCGAGGAAATCGAGACCGCCACGGTGAGCGCGTAGTCCACCAGCAGGGCGCTGGCCACGGTCAACCCGGCACGAGGCCCGAGGTTCTCGGTCGCCACCTCGTAGTCGCCGCCGCCGGAGGGGTAGGCGCGCACGGTCTGCCGGTACGAGGCGACCACGGTCATCATGACGACGGCCACCGCGACGCCAACCCACGGTGAGACGGTGAGCGCCGCGAGGCCGGCGAGCGAGAGGGTCAGCAGGATTTCGTCGGGGGCGTAGGCCACCGAGGACCAGGCGTCCGCGGAGAAGACGGGGAGGGCGAATCGCTTGGGGAGCGTCGCCGTCGCCAGCCGGTCGGTCCGCATGGGCCGACCGACCAGGACGCGCTTGAAGCCTTCGGCGAAACCTGGCACGGGAGTTCATGCTAGGCCCAGACGGATCCTGCTGCGGCCGGGCAGACGCGGTAGCGTCCTCGACGTGCATTTCGTGATCATGGGCTGCGGGCGTGTCGGCGCGAGCCTGGCCGAGCAACTCGAGGACAGCGGGCACTCGGTGGCTGTCGTGGACCAGAACCCGGACGCCTTCCGGCGACTGCCCGCGGACTTCGGCGGGCGGCGCGTCACCGCCCTCGGTTTCGACCGGGACGCGTTGACCCAGGCCGGGATCGAGGAGGCGCACGCGTTCGCCGCCGTGTCCAACGGTGACAACTCCAACATCATCGCGGCCAGGGTGGCCCGCGAGGTCTTCGGGGTCGGCAACGTGGTGGCGCGCATCTATGACCCGCGTCGAGCAGAGGTGTACTCCCGGCTCGGCATCCCGACCGTCGCGACGGTGCGATGGACCGCCGACCAGGTGCTGCGACGGATGATGCCGATGGGCGCCTTCAGTGAGTACCAGGATCCATCCTCCGCCGTCTCGCTCGTGCGCTGCGACGTCAACCCCGGCTGGGTCGGCGAGGAGATCGAGCGGATCGAGTCCGCCGCCCGGGCGCGTGTCGCGTACCTCACCCGGCATGGCAAGGGTCGGGTGCCCGAACGCCGGGCCGTCGTCCAGGAGAACGACACCGTGCACCTCATGGTGCCGACGGACCGGATCGGGGCGGTTCAGCGGATCCTGGAACGCGCCCCCGGACCAGAGGCCGAGGAGGACTGATGCGGGTCGTGATCGCCGGAGCGGGGTCGGTGGGCCGCTCCATCGCGCGGGAGTTGCTCGTGCACGGGCACGAGGTCACCCTCATGGACCGCAACCCCACGGCCATGCGTGTCGCCTCCGTCGCGGAGGCCGACTGGCTGCTGGCCGACGCGTGTGAGCCGAGTGCCCTGGCGGAGGTCGGCGCCGAGGACTGTGACGTGATGGTGGCCGCCACCGGAGACGACAAGGTCAATCTCGTCGTCTCCCTGTTGGCGAAGACCGAGTTCGGCGTCCCGCGGACGGTGGCCCGGATCAACAATCCCAAGAACGAGTGGATGTTCGACGATGCGTGGGGGGTGGACGTGCCGGTCTCCACCCCGCGGATCATGACCGCACTGGTGGAGGAGGCCGTTGCGGTCGGTGACCTGGTGCGCATCTTCCGGTTCCACCAGTCCGGCGCGAGCATGCACGAGGTCACGTTGCCTTCCACGTCCCCTGTGGTGGGCAAGCGGGTCGGCGAGCTACGGTGGCCCCCGGACGCGGTGCTGGCGGCGATCATCCGCGAGGACCGACCCATCGCGCCGAGCCCGGACGACACCCTGGAAGCAGGCGACGAGCTCCTCCTGGTGCTCTCCGCGGTCGCCGAGGACGAGCTCAGCGGCCTTCAGCAGATGCTTTCTCCCGCACCAGAGCCCACGTCAGCCACAGGGTCAGAGCCCACAGCGGAAGCCCCATGACGAGCCGGGCGGTGCCGAGCCAGGCCACCTCGGCCTGAAGGTACAACGGCACCTGCACCGCGAGACGGAGCAGGAACATGCCCACCCAGAGCCAGGTCGCGGCGGCGTACCGCCGCCGGCGGGCGGCCTGCGCCGGGTCCGAGCGCCAGGAGAAGTCCTGTCCGCGCAGCAGTGCGACGACCACGCCGACCACCGGCCAGCGCAGCAGGGCGGACAGCGCGACGCCGACGGCGTAGGCGGCGTTCGTCCACAGCCCGAGAACGAAGTAGTCCTGAGCCTCGCCGGTGCGCCAGGCCCAGATCACGCCGATCGCGACGCCGAACAGTCCCCCGGCGGCCTGGGTGATCGGCGTGCGCGCGATGAGCCGGGCGACCATCGCCACGACGGCCACGGCCAGCGAGGCGATAAGGGGTGGGCCGATCTCCCGCGTCGCGATGAAGACGACGACGAAGACCAGGCCAGGGGCGACCGACTCGACGAGTCCGCGGATCCCGCCGACGGCGTCGAGCACGGAGAAGTTCTCCCCGGCCAGATGGCGGAAGGCCGATCCGCGCGCGGCGCCGGCGACGGCGCGCCCGAGTTCGGCATCGTCGGTGGAACGCTGGTCGGCGGCCGGCCGCTCGTTCTCCTGCTCGTTCATTCAGCGCTCCTCGGCCGAGCCACGCGGCAGGAGGCGGTAGTTCGGGTTGAACATCGCAGGCCGGCCGTTCTCGTCGCAGATCATGCCTTCGGCGACCAGCCGGCGGCCGGGTGCCACCCCCCGGACCTCTCGCCGGCCCAGGAAGATCAGGTCGATCGTGCCGGTGCCGTCGGTCAGGCGAGCGGTGACCGCGGGCGTGCGGTCCTTCGGGCGGTACGTCAAGGCGGCCACCTTCCCCGCCACGGTGGCCCGACGCCGCGGGACGAGATCGCGGACCGGGCAGCAACCGGGCCGGTGGCTGATGCGGCGCTCCTCGTCCGCCTCGAGTTCGGTACGGGAGGCGGTGAGCCGGCGGACGCGGTCGACGAGGGTCATCGGATCTCGGTGATCTCCGGGCCACGCCGCATGACGGCGTCGGCGTCCAACGGCCCGCTGTGCGGTGTCTCCCCGCCGGTGGACTCGCCGGCCTTGCCCGGCGGACGCAGCACGAGCACGTCGCGTGGGGCGTGCGGTTCGCTGCCGCGGACCACCACGACGTCGGCGAGTACGTCCTCCAGCTCACGGGCGGCGTCGGCGTCGACGGCGGCGCGCCCGGTCACCACGCCGCGGACGAACCATCGTGCGCCGTCCACCCCGATGAAGCGGGCCGGACGGTGGCCGGTGCCGCCGTCCGGCGTCTTGACCGGCAGGCGAGCCAGTAACTCGGTGCCGAAGCGCCCCTCGACCTCCTCGGTGGTCCCGCCTTGCTTGTTCACCGACTCCGCGATCTCACTGCGCAGGTCCTCCCAGATCCCCGAGGAGCGCGGCGCGGCGAAGGCCTGGAGTTGGAGAGCGGATCCGGCCCGCGCGAGCGTGACGGCGACGGCGTTCCTCGTCTTCTTCTCGACCTCGAGGCGCACCTGCATCTCCGGGCGCGCCGGGATCCGCAGTGCCCCGAGGTCCAGTCGTGAGCCGAGCTGCGGCAGGTCCGCGACGTTGTGCGGTCCGGGGCCACTGGGAGCCGCCGGCGCCGGCTCCGCGGCGGGGGCGTCGACGGTGTCGCGGTCGCGCTTGCGGCGCGAGAACCAGCTCATGAACCTCGGGACTCCTCACTCGTGCGGGCCGGGGGCGACTCGGCGGCCTCGACTGTACCCGCGTGGCACAGTGGTCGCGTGACCACGGCACGATCGCGCCCGCCCGCCGACTACCGCGAACGCCTCTCGCCGCCCCCGAGTGTGTATCTGCTTGCGGTGATCGCCGGCGGGTTGGCGGCCCTTGCGGGCTCGTTCTGGGGGCCGGCGGTCGCCGTCGCTGCCGGGGTGGCGGTGGCGGGCGGCCTCGCCGCCGTGGTGCTGGCGACGTCGCCGGTGATCGAGGTGGGGGCGGGCGGCGACCCCTCCGACGGCGCCTCTGGTGAGGCGAGGCGCCTGCGGGCCGGCGGTGCGGTCATCCCGCTCGCCGCACTGGGCGCCGCGGAGGAGGTCGACGCCGAGGGGATCCGGCGCCTGCTCGGCGTCGAGGCCGATGCGCGGGCGTACGTGTGTCACCGGTCCTGGGTCCGCACCGCGGTCCGGTTCGAGGTCACGGACGCCCGGGACGCGACGCCCTACTGGCTGATATGCACACGCCGGCCCGCGCAGCTCCTGGCTGCGGCGGGCCGGCGTGTGGACTCGTCCGGGGCGTGAACGGTCGGCCTCAGGCGGCGCACTCCGAGCAGACGAGCTGGCCGCCGTCCTCGTAGGCGAGCTGGCTGCGGTGGTGCACCAGGAAGCACTTGGCGCAGGTGAACTCGTCGGCCTGGCGCGGCAGGACCCGCACCGAGAGCTCCTCGCCGGACAGGTCCGCGCCCGGCAGCTCGAAGCCTTCGGCGACCTCGGCCTCGTCCTCGTCCACCGTCGGCGAGCTCTTCTCCGACCGGCGGGCCTTCAGTTCTTCGATGGAGTCCTCGGAGAGGTCCTCTTCGTTCTTGCGCGGTGCGTCGTAGTCGGTCGCCATCTCGGCGTCACGCTCCGGTTCTTCTACTCGTCATGGTGGTGGGGCGACATCCCCGGGGGCAGGTACCCGGGGAAACGTCCGCGAGCCGCATTTGTTCCCGCGGACACCGGATTGTGCACCACCGGGCGCACTGGTGCGAACGGGTTTGTCCGCAGGGTCGATCTCGGTGACTGACCTCACACGTCCTCAGACCGATTCGGCGTCACAGGTACGCAGCAGATCGGCGAGTTCCCGGACCAGGCCGGCAGGGCCGGCCAGCGTCATCTCGCGCCGTGGACGTCCGCCGTCGAGATCCTCGACGACGCCCCCGGCCTCGGTGATGACGAGACTGCCGGCAGCCATGTCCCACGGGTTGAGGCCGTTCTCGAAGAACGCGTCGAGGCGGCCGTCGGCGACCAGGCACAGGTCGATGGCGGCCGACCCGATGCGTCGGATGTCCCGCACGCTCGGCAGCATGCGGGCGACGACCTGCCCCTGACGGCCGCGTTTGGCGGCGTCGTAGCCGAACCCGGTGCCGATGAGGCTCTCGGCGAGCGGGGGCTCCGGCCGTGGACCGAGCCGCGTGCCGTCGCGCCAGGCGCCCTCACCCCGAGCCGCGGTCCAGGTGGTGCCGTCGGCCACCGCATGCACGCAGCCGGCGAGCTGGTTCCACGCGGCCGGATCGGGATCCCCGGCGACGACCGCCACCGACACGGCGTAGGACGGGATGCCGTAGAGATAGTTCACGGTGCCGTCGATCGGATCCAGGACCCAGGTCAGACCGGACGTGCCGGTCGAGGTCCCGGCCTCCTCCCCAAGCACGGCGTCGTCCGGGCGGGCTCGGGCGATCATCTCCCGCAGCAGTGCCTCGGACTCGGTGTCCACGGCCGTGACGACATCGACGGCAGAGGACTTGGTCGCGGCGACGCCGCCGTGGTCGCCCGCGCGGTTGCGCACGTGTTCCCCGGCCGTGCGGGCGAACTCCTCGCACAACCTCGCCAGGACGCGCGGATGCTCGGGCGGGTCGGACGGGAGCGGGTCGTGCACGGGCGGCCTCCTGGCTCGGCGGGGACGACGCCGCGGCGCGGCGCCGAGTGCCACTGTGCGGAATCCGGCGCCGGTTGTCGACCCGGTACGTGTCCCGCCGTCCGGCGCGCGAACACACCGGCGCCAATCCCGGGACCTGACGCCGTGAGGTGGCAGGCTCTGAGATGACCCTTCGAGGAGGTTTCATGGTTGAGCTCGAACTGCTCGGGCTGCACGGTGACGGCGAGCACCTCACGCTCACCGACCAGGAGGGTCGCCGCTACCGTCTGGCGATCGATGACGCGCTGCGGGCTGCCGTCCGCCGGGATAGGCCACGACTGGAGGCCGAGCAGGGGGACACTGTGCTGCGCCCCAAGGAGATCCAGGCGTACCTGCGCGCCGGCGCGTCCGTCGCCGAGGTGGCCGAGCGCTCGGGCCTTCCTGAGGACCACGTGCGGCGCTACCACGGGCCCGTGGTCGCTGAACGTGACTGGGTGGTCCAGCAGGCGCAGAACCAACGGGTGGGGCGGGAGACCGACGCTCCGCGGCTCGGCGATCTGGTGCTGGACCGCCTGGCCGCGCGTGGTGTCGACGTCGAGACGCTCGAGTGGACGGCGGTACGCCGGGCAGGCAAGCCCTGGGAGGTGGTCGCCACCTTCCTCGCCGGCGACCGGGAGCGCGAGGCTCGCTGGTCCGTCGACCTGGCCAACCGCACCTTGCACGCCGTCGACGACGAAGGTCGCTGGCTCTCCGAGACCGAGCTCGGTGCGCCACCGCAGCCGGCCAAACGGCACCTGAACGCCGTCGTCGGTGACCGCTCTGGCCCCACCGGCCCTACTGGCCCTACCGGCACTGCCGGAACCGCACCGTCGTCGACCTCCCCCGCGTCGCCGAGTGGACGTTCCACCCGGTCGGCGGCGACACCGGCCGGATCCGCGCAGGAGGCGCCCTCGGCCGGCTCGGCCCCGGCCGCGTCCGCCGGCGCGACGCACCGAGACGACGGGACGGAGACCCTGCTGGCAGAACTCGCCGCGAGCCGAGGCACGCGCGTCGAGCTCCAGCCCGAACTCGAGGCGGAGGACGGGGACGCACTCTGGCCTCCGGCAGCACATCCACCCGCCTCCCGGCCCGAGGAGGCACGCGACGCCCACGTCCTGTCGCTGCCTCGGCGCCGGAGCGGCAGCGAGGACGGTCCGGGCACGACGCCGGCGCTGCCCGCCGAGGAGCCCGAGGCGTCGCCTCCACCCCAGGACGAACAGCCGGCCGAGCAGAGCCAGTCCCCGCAGCAGAACACGCGGCGCTCGCGGCGCCGCAACCGCCGCAGCGTCCCCAGCTGGGACGAGATCGTCTTCGGCGCGCGGCCCGAATAGCGGTTGCCCACGCGCACCGCCAACCGCCGCCGGCCACCGACCTGCGGCCGGCCGACCTGGATCAGAGCGTCTCGTGCGGCGCCGGCGCGCCCGGCCGCTCTACCTGTGCCGCGAGAGGCTCCGGTGCCTGCACGCACTCCGGTGGCACGTCGGGACGGTCGGACACGGATCCAGTGTGCGACGCGGTGCCGACACCTGCGGACTTCACACCGAGTCGTCCTCGAGCGGCAGGGTCGCCGGGCTCAGGCTGGCCGCGTGCGCGGCGGCCGCCGTCATCCTGCGGAGGTGGTGCTTGCGGCACAGCACCTCGTAGCCGACCTGGACCTCCGGACGCTCGGTGTCACCGACAACCACCTGTTCGCCTTCGGTCACCATGATGCCGCCGACCGTCCGGGCGTTGTGGGTCGCACGTGCTCCGCACCAACACAGGGCCTCGACCTGGAGTCGTTCGACCCGGTCGGCCAGTTCGATGAGCCGCGCCGACCCCGGGAACAACTTGGTGCGGAAGTCCGTGGTGATGCCGAAGGCGTAGACGTCCAGGCCGATCTCGTCGACCAGCCGGGCGAGCTGCTCGACCTGTGCCGTCGTGTAGAACTGCACCTCATCGCAGACGAGGTAGTCCACCCGGCCGCCCCGGGTGCGTCGGCGGACGACGTCCGCCCAGAAGTCGGTGGCGTCGGTGACCTCCACAGACTCCACCGACAGCCCCAACCGGGAGGACAGCACACCCGAACCGGCGCGGTCGTCGCGTGAGTAGATGACGCCGGCGAGACCGCGGGCGGCATGGTTGTGATCGATCTGCAGCGCGAGCGTCGACTTGCCCGAGTCCATCGTGCCGGAGAAGAAGACCAGCTCAGCCACTATCCGATCACCTCGCGGATCAGGGGGACCTCCATCTCGGCCGCGGTGAGTCCCCCGTGGACCCCGACGAGTCCGACCATCCCGGGAGGTTGGCTTCGCGAGTCCACCACCACCTCTTCTCCGCCGAGCACCGCGACCACATCGCCGGCCGCGTCGGCCCGGTGGGTGTCCCGGCCGAGGAGACCGGAGGCGACCAGGTCGCTCCGCTCGAAGATCGCGGCTCGGTCACCGAAGACGTCACGCCAGCGCGCGGCCACCTGCGCGGCGCGGCCGGGCGCCGTGTAGATGTGGGCGGCGCGCCCCTCACCGGCGACGAGCTCGACATCCCGGGCGAGTTCCGGCATGTGGGCAACGTCGGTGCGGCGACTGACGTCGACCATGCCGTGGTCCGCGGTGATGAGCAGGAGCGTGCCGGCGGGCAGCACGCGGGCGAGGCGCGCCAGCTCACCGTCCGTCGCGGTGACCTCCTCGCCCCACTGCCACGACCCCCAGCCGTGCCGGTGGCCGAGGTGGTCGACCTCGCCCCAGTACAGGTAGACGGCACGGACGTCGGGGCGCCGCAGGGCGCGCGCAGTGGCGTCCACACGGTCACCGAGCGACTCCGCGGAGACGTTGCGCATCCCCCGGAACGCGCACTCGGTCAGGCCGGATCCGACGAAGCGGGCCGGGCCGACGCCGACCACCGACGTGGCCTCGCCGCGGCCGGCGAGCTGTTCCGGCAGCGTGTCCACCCGCTGCCACTCGCGCGGACGGACCTGACTGTTCTCCCACGAGATCAGGTTCAGCAGCCCGCCGTGGACGGGGTCACGCAGGCTGAAGCCGAGCATGCCGGTGGCGCCGGGCAGCTCGCCCGTTCCGAGTGCGGTCAGCGCCGACGCCGTCGTCGAGGGGAAGGTGCTGGCCAGGGTGAGTGCCTCGGGAAGCCTCGCGCGGAGGAAGGGCGCATGACCGCCGCGCTCGGTGAGCATCCTCGTTCCCAGCCCGTCGACGAGGACCACGCACACTTTCTCGGCCTGCGGCAGGCCGAGGTCGGCACGGTCCTGGTCCGAGGTCCGGTCCGCGGACGCGGTGGGCAGACCGACGGCGTCCAGCGCGCCTGAGAGGACGGCCCGGATATGGCGGCCCTCGTCGCTCACGCCGGCGCGTTCCTCGCGGTCGCCGCGGAGAGTGCCCGTGCGAAGTCGATGGCGCCACGCAACGCCGCAGAGCCTTCGGCGTGCGCGCTGATGCGCAGCTCGACGCCCTCGGGGGCGAGCGTGCCGGTATAACCGTGGTCGGCCTCACACTCCGGGTCCCCGCACGACGCGGGCTGCAGGTCGACCGACTGCGCGGTGCCCCAGTTCACGGCGAGCGTCAGTTCCTGGGTCTGCATGGCGCTGCCGCGCGCGGGCTCGCTGACACCGTGCGTCAGGGTCACGGAGCGGACCCGGTTCAACGCGACGGCGTCCGTGGTGGCCAGCGCGGCCGGGCCCGCCTGCTCCCCCGGGGCATCGTCGACGTGCGCGATCACGAGCCGGGACGGGGTCAGGACCAGGGCCGTGAGGTGGCGGAAGACCTCGGTTTCGTCGAACGTCGTCTCCGGATGCACCAGGAACGAGACGACGGGCTCGTCGGCCAGCGCCACGTCGATGACGCCCGCCACCACGTCCGGGTAGTACCCGGCGCGATCGAGGTCCGCCCGAAGTTGCTTGGCGAGATCGGTCAGCACCGGTTCATTCTTCCACGGACGCCGTGGAGGCGTCCGACGGCCATCCCGGCTGTGCAGCCGGCAGCATCCGCCGCCCGGCGTCCTGGCGCACCGGGCGCGCCACCCGCACGGTGAAGCCGGCGATCTGTGCGCCGTGCTCGGCGACGATGACCGGGTTGAGGACGACCTCCGCGACCTCCGGCAGATCGTCGGTGAGCATCGACACCCGCGCTACGAGGTCCTCGAGGGCGCCGATGTCCACCGCCGGCAGACCGCGGTGCCCGAGCAGCCGCGGCGCCGCCCGGACCGAGCGGACCATGTCGCGCACGTCGGCTGCGGTCAACGGCGGAATCCGGTAGGAGACGTCACCGAGCAGTTCGGTCGCGTCGCCACCGAGGCCGAAGGCGACCACCGGTCCGTACAGATCATCCTCCGTCCCGCGCACCACGCACGCCACGCCGGTGGGCGCCATCGGTTGGACCTCGACGGCGACGTCGCGGCCGAGGAACCGGCGTGTGCGGGCGCACAGGCGCTCGTAGGCCTCGCGGACGTCGTCCGGGTCCGACAGATCGAGACTGACACCTCCGAGGTCGGCCCGGTGGCGCAGGACCTCGCTCGAGGTCTTCAGGGCCACCGGGTACCCGAAGCGCTCGGCCGCGGCGACAGCAGCCTCCGCGTCCGCCACCGTGGTGGAGGGCAGCACCTCGATGCCGTACGTCGCGAGCAGCGCCGAGGCGGTGGCCGCGTCGAGGGTGAGGCGGGTACCGGCAGGTAGGTCGGACAACGGCTCGGCCACGATGCGGCGTGCGACGACGGGATCCACACCGGGCAGATCGACCAGCGGGTCGCTCGCGCCGGCGCGCCAGTCAGCGTGGCGTACTGCTCCGGCCAGGGCGGACACGGCGTCCTCGACCGTGACCATCGACGGCACCGTCGCCCCATCCGCCGAAAGCTCGTCGGTCAGTCCGACCAGTCCCTGCGCGCTGGCCACCCAGGTCCGGCCGTCGGCCGCGGCCGCCCGGGCGAGGGCGGCCGCGATCTGCGGGTCGGTCTCCCCCACCGGGGCGGCGAGGGCGACCACGACGTTGTCCCAGTCCTCGCGGGCGAGAAGTGCCTCGAACGCAGCGGCGTAGTCCTCCGGACCGGCGAACGGATCGAGCACGACCGGGCGGCCCGCGAGAGGAAGCTCGTGAGCGGCCGCGACGTCGGTGACGAGCGCGGCGAGCGAGGTCGAGGAGGAGACCACCGCGGTGCGTGGACCGGCCGGCAACGGCTGGGCCAGCAGCAGTGCTGAGACGTCGAGCATCTCCGAGATGTTGCGGGCGCGGACGAAGCCGGCCTGCCGCATCATCTCCGTCAGCACCCGTTGCGGTTGGGACGAGGTGCGCACGGCATGGCCGGGCGGCGTCGCCTGGCCCGTGCTGCCGGAGACCACCGCCACCAGCGGCTTGCTGGCCGAGAGGCGGCGCGCGATGCGGGAGAACTTGCGCGGATTGCCGATCGACTCCAGGTACACCGCGCCGACCGCCGTGGGCTCGTGCACGGACCAGAACTGGAGTGTGTCGTTGCCCGAGACGTCGGTGCGCAGCCCGGAGGACAGGAAACTCGAGACGGGCAGTCCCCGGTCGCGCGCGGCACGGCGCAGCGCGTATCCGCCGGGGGCCGACTGGCAGAACAGTCCGAGTCCTACCGATTCCTGCTCGCCCGCGGCGGTGGGCGGCCGCAGGAGTGCGGGCGCGTCGTCCCCACTCCAGAGGCTGAGGTCGTAGCGGCCGGCGTCGCCGTGTCCCACCACGCCGTAACTGGCCGGGCCCACCAGCCGGACACCGGCCTCCCTGATCCTGCGCAGCAGGGTCCGTTGGCGTGCCATCCCCTCCGGCCCCTGCTCGCCGAAACCGTGAGAGAGCACGACGAGGGAACGAACCTCGAGTTCCCTCAGTTGTGGGACGGCGTCGACGATCTCGTCCGGCGGACCGGCGAGGACGGCCAGCTCCACGGGCGGCGTGGCGTCGGCGAGCCGATCGTGGCACGTCAGGTCCCCTCGCGCCGGCTCGGCGGCGAGGCCGACCAGCTGGACGGGACCGTCGAACCCGCTGCGGAACAAGGACCGCGCGGCGGCGTGGGCGAGCGTGGCGCTCGGGTGCTCCTCTTCGCCGAGGCGAGCAACGAGCACCGAGGACGCCGCGAGGACGCTGCGCATGCTCAGTGCCTCGGTGTGACGTTCCCGTTCGGCCATGACACGCCAGGACCGTTCCGTCTCCTCGATGGAGAAGGACACCGACAGGACGCCGTCGTCGTACTCCTGGGCGACGTCGTAGCCCGCGTCGGTGAACACCCGGACCATCCGTGCGTTGGTGGGCAGCACATCGGCCACGAAGGTATGGATGCCACGGTCCCGGCCCGCTGCGGCGAGGTGCTCCAGGAGGACCGATCCCAGGCCGCGCCCGTGTTCGGTGTCGGCGACGTAGAACCCGACCTCCGCCACGCCGGCTCCGACCACGTCGAACCGTCCGACGGCACGGATCTCACCGCCGAGGGTGAGGACCAGGGCCACCCGCTCGACGTGGTCGACGTGCGTGAACCGATGGAGGTCACGGTCACTGAGCCGGCCGACCGGCGCGAAGAACCTCAGGTACCGCGATTGCTCGGACTGCGCGAGGTGCATCCGCTGGAGCGCCTCGGCGTCGTCCGGCCGGATCGGGCGGATGTGCATCGGCGTGCCGTCACGCAGGACGACATCGGCCTCCCACTGGCTGGGATAGCGCTCCGCGGGCCCCTCCATAGAGGCAGAGCCTAGGCAATCGCTGCAGGAATCCGCGGTGCAGGCCGTGGCGATGCGGCCGGAACGGCACCTGATCGGCGAGAATCAGCCCATGCCCCGCAAGACCACGCCTCCCCCGCCCGGTCCCGAGACGATCGTCGACATCGACGTCTCGACCGAGATGCAGGGATCGTTCCTCGAGTACGCCTACTCGGTCATCTACTCCCGTGCGCTTCCGGATGCGCGCGACGGCCTCAAGCCGGTCCAGCGACGAATCCTCTACCAGATGGACCAGATGGGCCTGCGGCCCGACCGTGGGCACGTGAAGTCGGCCCGCGTCGTCGGCGAGGTGATGGGGCGCCTGCACCCGCACGGCGACGGGGCGATCTACGACGCGATGGTCCGCATGGCACAGCACTTCGCGCTGCGCCTGCCGCTGGTCGACGGGCACGGCAACTTCGGCTCCGCCGACGACGGGCCGGCCGCCTCCCGCTACACCGAGGCGCGCCTGACCGCCGCGGCGCTGGCCATGACGGCGGACCTCGGTGAGGACGTCGTCGACCTGGTCCCCAACTACGACAACCAGCTCACGCAGCCGGAGGTACTGCCCTCCGCGCTGCCCAACCTCCTGGTCAACGGTGCCTCCGGCATCGCCGTCGGCATGGCCACGAACATGCCCCCGCACAACCTCGTCGAGGTCGTCAGCGCCGCCCGGCACCTCATCGCCCATCCGGAGGCCGGCCTCGACGAGCTCATGCGGTTCGTGCCCGGGCCGGATCTGCCCGAGGGCGGCAAGATCGTCGGTCTCGACGGCATCCGGGAGGCCTACGCCACCGGACGTGGCAGCTTCCGGACCCGCGCCACCGCGCGGGTGGAGAACGTCACCGCCCGCAAGAAGGGCGTGGTCGTCACCGAGCTGCCCTACATGGTCGGTGCCGAACGGGTCATCGAGAAGATCTCCGACGCCGTGCGTTCGGGCAAGCTCAAAGGCGTCACCAACGTCCAGAATCTCACCGACCGGCACCACGGTCTGCGCTTGGTCATCGAGCTGAAGAACGGCTTCAACCCGGAAGCGGTGCTCGAGCAGCTGTACAAGCTCACCCCGATGGAGGAGTCCTTCGGGATCAACAACGTGGCGCTGGTCGAGGGGCAGCCACGCACTCTGGGACTGCGCGAGCTGCTGCAGGTCTACGTCGACCACCGGCTGACGGTGGTGCGGCGTCGGACCCGGTACCGCCTGGGCCGGGCCACGGACCGGGCGCACCTCGTCGAGGGACTGCTCATCGCCATCGCGGACATCGACGAGGTGATCGCGGTCATCCGCTCCTCGGACGACGCGGAGACGGCCCGCACCCGCCTCATGCAGATCTTCGACCTCACCGAGCCGCAGGCGGAGTACATCCTCGCCCTGCGCCTGCGCCGGCTGACGAAGTACTCCCGGATCGAACTCGAACAGGAACGCGACGAGCTGGCGCGGACCATCGAGGAACTGCAGGCGATCCTCGACTCCGACGAGCTGCTCCGCGAGGTCGTCTCGGACGAGCTCGCCGAGGTGGCACGCGAGCACGGCACCCCACGGCGGACGGTGCTCCTCGAGCACGCCGGCGGTGGATCCGGCGGGAACGGTGCGGCACAGTCCGCCGCAGCGAGCGTTCCGCTCGAGGTGCCCGACGACCCATGCTGGGTCCTGCTCTCCGGCACCGGCCTGGTGGCGCGTACGGCCGACGGTGACGCGCCCGCACGCTCGGGTCCCCGCGCCGCCCACGACGCCGTCGCGCACGCGGTGCCGGCGACCGCACGCGGACAGGTGGCGGTGGTGACCTCGACCGGACGCCTCGTGCGCCTGGATGTCCTCGACGTGCCCGGCCTACCGCCGACGAGCACGGCGCCCGGACTCTCCGGCGGCGCTCCCCTCACCGAGCTGGTGAGCCTGGAGTCCGGGGAGAACGTGGTCGGCCTCGCCCGGCTGGACGACGACGCCGCTCCCCTGGTGCTCGCGACCGCCGGTGGTGTGGTCAAGCGGGTGACCGGCGACCGGCCGTCGAACAAGGACAGCTGGCAGGTCATCTCCCTCAAGGAGGGCGACGTCGTGGTCGGCTGCGGACACGCCACGGACACCGACAAGCTCGTCCTCGTCACCTCCCAGGCGCAGCTTCTTCGCTTCGACGCCTCCGTGGTCCGCCCTCAGGGGCGCTCGGGACAGGGAGTCACCGGCATCCGGTTGAGCGACGGTGCCCGCGTCATCCACCTGGCGACCGTGGCCGACGAGGATGTTTCCTCCTCGGAGGTCGTCACGATCGCCGGCACCGACGACGCGCTCCCGGGCACCGTCGCCGGCTCGGCGAAGGTGACGCCGCTCGACCGCTATCCGGCGAAGGGGCGCGCCACCGGCGGGGTGCGCGCACACCGGTTCCTCCGCGGCGAGGACTCACTGCAGCTCGCGTGGGTCGGAACCGCTCCGGCACGCGCCGTCGGTTCCGGCGGCCAGTCGGTCGAGCTGCCCCCGGTCGACGAGCGGCGGGACGGTTCCGGCCAGCCGCTGCCGGCGCCCGTGGCCGCCATCGGCTGAGGCGCGAGGCTTCCGCCTCGGCGGAAACCTCGTCCCTCGGCCCCCACCTCGGCTGCGCTTTCGTCAGCCCCGGTGCCAAGGGTCGGTCTTCCTCAGCTCCGCCTCGGCGGAAACCTCGTCCCTCGGCCCCCACCTCGGCTGCGCTTTCGTCAGACCTCCAGTGTGTAGACGACCGAACCGCGCACGCGCTCGTAGCCGAGGTGCTCGAACAGTCCGATCGCTCCCGACGGGTCGTCAGCGTCCACATCCAGGCCGGCGTACTGCATGCCGTCGGCCGCGTACGCTCGCATGGCGTGCGCCAGCAGTCCGCTGGCGACGTGCCGGCCGCGCCATGCGGGCAGCACCCCCAGGATCTCGGTGTACCCCTCGGTCCATCCCAGCGCGTGCCAGTCCTGCTCGTACCGTCCGGACATGAGGTATCCGGCCACCTGCGCGCGGTCGCTCGAGCGGTCCAGGGCGACGAAGCTCCACTCGGGCACGTGATGTGCGCGTTCCGCCTGCCAGTCCTGCGGTGACAGCGGTTGGGCGCCCCACAGGTCGTGGAAGGCCGCATTGTGCGCACGGCGCACGGCGTCATCCAACGCCGGCGTCCACGGCTCCACGGTCAGCGGCCACTCGACGGCCACCTCGGGGATCGGCCTGGACAGGTCACGCCGCATCTGGCTGTAGTGCCGTGCCTCCGTGAAACCGCGCGTGGTGAGCAGGCGCACCAACGAGGTCTGATCGTCGTCGACGTGCAGCAGCAGACGCCCTCTCGCCACCGGGTCGTCCGCACCGTCGGCCCGGGCCAGGATCTGCCGTGCCCGGGCGATCTGCCAATCGAGCACGGCACTGCCGATTCCCTGGTCGCGCAGGGACGGCTCCAGCCCACCGGAGATGAAGACGCGCTTGATCTCGGCGTCCGCCCTCCGCAACCGGGCGAACGCGAACGCGTGCAGGATGCCGTCGGCGTCGAATCCGCCGATCCCGGAGTAGTCGTGGCCCTCGTCGTCGAAGTAGTCGGCGACCTCTTCCGGCGAGGTGCGGTACGGCGGGTTGTCCACCTCCTCGATATGGGCGATGAACGTCGTGAGGTCCTCGGCATCCGCGGGCGTCAGCGCACGCCAGGTCAGGCCTCCTGTCTCGGGGAGCGGAGGCAGCACGTCAGGCGCCTGCGCGCGCACGACCAGTGGTTCGTCAGGTGTCTCGCGCGCGGCGTCGCTGCTGTTCCAGGCACCGGGCACGTCGTGACCATACGCGGTCCCGACCACGTCGGCCACGACCCGCCTGGCCCATGTGGGCCATCTCTCGCCGAGACCGGGAACCGGCGTCCAGACCGCCGTGACGCGATGAGGCGATGGCGCCGGGTCGATGTGTCGTCGACAACCGCCGGGCCGTGGCTCCGTCTCAGATCTCGATGGTGTACAGCGTGCGGGCTCCCTGACGCTCGTAACCGAGCCGCTCGTAGAACAGGTGGGCCCCGGACGGATTGATCGTGTCCACATCCAATCCGGTGGACTCGATGCCATCCTCGGCCAGCGCTGCGATGACCTCCACCAACAGCATCCGTGCGAGCCCACGGCCGCGATACGGCCGCCGTACGCCGAGCAACTCGGTGTACCCCTCGGTGTGCCCGAGTTGACTCCAGAGATGCTCGTGCCGGGAGGTCATGGCGTACCCGGCGACCTCTTCGCTCTCGTCGGGGCCCCGGGCCAGGGCCACCTTCGACCAGCGGGGTTCGAGCTCACGGTTGACCCGCCGCCACGATTCGTGACTCATCGGCTGGGAGCCCCAGTGGTCCTGGAAGGCCTCGTTGTGCGCGTGCCGGACGTCCTCGTCGAGGTCGGGTGTCCAGTCCACCACCCGCATCCCGGCTGGCAGCCTCGCCTGAGGAAGCGGCCCGTCGACCGGCCGCCGCATCTCCTGATAGACGCGCCTGGGCTGGAAACCGGCATCGGTGACCAGTCGGCGGCGATCGGTGAGATGTTCGTCGACGTAGGTCGCGATCCGCCCCGGCAGCAGCCGCCCGTCGTGCGCGAGCAGCTGGCGGGCACGCCCGACCTGCCAGCGCAGCAGCGCCGTACCGATCCCGCGGCCGCGCCGGCCCGGCGCGACGGTCCCGGTGAGGAAGGCGCGGACCACGTCCGTTTCCCCGGCCGGCAGGTAGACGACACCTACCGCCTCCAGGCTGCCATCCTCGCCCCCTGCGGCGTAGCCGCCCAGGCTGGAGATGACCCTCGCACGCGCCGGATCCAGCGCGTCGGTCACCTGGTTGGGACTGGGGGCCGCCATCGGCCGATCCACCGCGCTCGCGCGGGCCACAAGGTCGAGCACGGCGTCGGCGTCATCGGCATGCAACTCCCGCCAGGCCAGCCCGTACTCCGCGCCCGGCACCGGCACCGTGCCGGGCGCCGCTGCCCGCTGCGCGAGCGGAACGCGCGTGCCTCCCGCCATGGCCCGATGGTAGCGATGGGCCCGCCGGTCCGCTCGTCACCCGGCCCACCGGGCGATCGGCAACCTCAGGCGTCGATACGCTCGGGGTCGATGTGCTGGGCGCCGTCGATGATGAAGTCCTTCCGCGGCGCGACGTCGTTGCCCATGAGGAGCTCGAACACCCGCTCGGCCTCGACGATCGCCGCCTCGTCCGCCATCGAGATACGCCGGAGCGTGCGCCGCTCCGGATCCATGGTCGTCTCGGCCAGTTGGTGGGCGTCCATCTCACCCAGGCCCTTGTACCGCTGGATCGGCTCCTTGTACCGGCGTCCCTGACGCTCGAGCTTTGCGAGCAGATTCGTCAGCTCCGCCTCGGAATAGGTGTAGACGACCTCACCCTTCTTGCCGCCCGAGCCCATGATCTCCACGCGGTGCAGCGGTGGTACGGCGGCGAAGACCCGGCCCGCCTCCACCAGCGGACGCATGTAACGGAAGAACAGGGTGAGCAGCAAGGTCCGGATGTGCGCGCCGTCGACGTCCGCATCCGTCATCAGCACCACCTTGCCGTAGCGCGTCTGACTCAGGTCGAACGTGCGTCCCGACCCGGCGCCGATCACCTGGATGATCGAGGCGACCTCGGCGTTCTTCAGGATCTCGCCCGGTGAGGCCTTCTGGACGTTGAGGATCTTGCCGCGGATCGGCAGCAGCGCCTGGAAGTCGCTGGACCGGGCCAGTTTCGCGGTACCGAGGGCGCTGTCACCCTCGACGATGAACAGTTCCGAGCGCTCGACGTCGTCACTGCGGCAGTCCGCGAGCTTGGCCGGCAGGCTAGAGGACTCGAGCGCGTTCTTGCGCCGGGAGATCTCCTTGCTCAGACGTGCCGAGACGCGGGCGCGCATCTCGCCGACGACCTTCTCGAGCACCTGCGTGGCCTCGGCCTTCTCCTGGCGCTTGGTCGAGGTCAGCCGCTTCGTGAGCTCGGTCTCGACCACCTTGGAGACGATGCCGCGAACGGGGGCCGTACCGAGGACCTCCTTGGTCTGCCCCTCGAACTGCGGCTCCGGAAAGCGGACCGTGACGACGGCCGTCAGGCCGGCCAGCACGTCGTCCTTCTCGATCCGCGAGTCCTTCGAGGTGACCTTCAGACGCCGGGCGTTGGCCTCGATCTGCTTCCGTACCGTCTTGAGCAGCCCCTGCTCGAAGCCGGCGAGATGCGTCCCACCCTTGGGCGTGGCCACGATGTTGACGAACGAGCGCACGTTGGCGTCGTAGCCGGTCCCCCAACGCAACGCGACCTCGACCTTGCAGGTCCGTTCCACGTCCTTCGGCGCGAGGTGACCACGGGCGTCCAGGTGCTGAACGGTCTCGGCAAAGGTTCCCTCACCGGCCAGCAGCCACACGTCGCTGACCGGGCCGTCCGTGGCGAGGTGCTCGGTGAAGTCGACGACACCGCCGTCGTGCCGGAACACCTCCTCCACCGGCCCCTCCGCGCCAGGCGTGTCCGGCAGTGCGCGCTCGTCGCGGACCCGCAGGGTGAGTCCGGGCACGAGAAAGCTCGTCTGCCGGGCTCGCTCGATGAGTTCCTCGTAGGAGAACTCGGCCGACGGCGGGAAGATCTGCCGGTCCGCCCAGTAGCGCACGCGGGTTCCCGTGCGCTTCCTCGGCACCTTGCCGACCACGCCTAGCTCCGAGGAGGAGGTGAACGGCTTGAACGGGTTCTCCGGCGAGGGGCCGCCCTTGTCGTCGTAGACACCGGGTTCCCCGCGGTGAAAGGTCATCCGGTACGTCTTGCCACCCAGATCGACCTCGACGTCAAGCCGGGCCGAGAGGGCGTTGACGACCGAGGCGCCGACGCCGTGCAGCCCCCCGGATGCGGCGTACGAGCCGCCGCCGAACTTACCGCCGGCGTGCAGCTTGGTGAAGACCACCTCGACGCCGCTGAGGCCGACCGATTCGACCGTGTCCACCGGGATGCCGCGACCGTCGTCCCGCACCTCGACGGAGCCGTCCGGGTGCAGCACGATCACGACCTCGCTCGCATGGCCCTCGAGCGCCTCGTCGACCGCGTTATCGATGATCTCCCAGAGGCAGTGCATCAGCCCCCGGGAGTCGGTGGAGCCGATGTACATGCCCGGTCGCTTCCGCACGGCCTCGAGGCCCTCGAGGACCGAGATGTGGCGTGCGGTGTAACTGGACTCGGGCTTGGTAGCGGCAACAGCGGTGGACACACACCGATGCTATGTCGGTCGGCGTCGCTACGCCGGGAGCGAACCGCCGGGTTCGCGAGGAGTACATGTGGGCCCGGGATGGTTACATGCTCACGTGAGCACCACGACTGATATGCCCGCCATGACCGTGCAGGACCGTTGTGACGCCTGCGGGGCGCAGGCGTACGTGCGGGTGCAGATGGAAGCCGGAGAGCTGCTGTTCTGCGCCCACCACGCGCGCCGGCACCTCGACGAGCTCCGCAAGGTCGCCACCCACATCCAGGACGAGACGGACCGGCTCCACGCCGAGGAACGCCAGACCCAGGCCATCGAGGACTGAACGGCCGGCCCGGATCGGCCTGCCGGATCCTGCGGGACCGGCACGGCTACGACCGAGCGCACGAAGGCCGCCACCCGAATCGGGTGGCGGCCTTCGTCGTCTCGTGGGTCGAGGCTCCTCAGTCCAGGTAGTCCCGGAGCACCTGGGACCGGCTCGGGTGCCGCAGCTTCGACATGGTCTTGGACTCTATCTGCCGAATTCGCTCCCGCGTCACGCCGTAGACCTTGCCGATCTCGTCGAGGGTCTTGGGCTGGCCGTCGGTGAGGCCGAACCGCATGGAGACCACCCCCGCCTCGCGCTCGGACAGTGTGTCGAGCACCGAGTGGAGCTGCTCCTGCAGGAGCGTGAAGCTCACCGCGTCCGCCGGGACGACGGCCTCGGAGTCCTCGATGAGGTCACCGAACTCGCTGTCGCCGTCCTCCCCCAGCGGGGTGTGCAGGGAGATGGGCTCGCGGCCGTACTTCTGGACCTCGACGACCTTCTCGGGCGTCATGTCCAGCTCCTTGGCGAGCTCCTCCGGGGTGGGCTCGCGGCCCAGATCCTGGAGCATCTGCCGCTGCACGCGGGCGAGCTTGTTGATGACCTCGACCATGTGCACGGGGATGCGGATGGTGCGGGCCTGGTCCGCCATCGCGCGAGTGATGGCCTGACGGATCCACCAGGTCGCGTAGGTGGAGAACTTGTAGCCCTTGGTGTAGTCGAACTTCTCCACCGCGCGGATCAGGCCGAGGTTGCCTTCCTGGATGAGGTCCAGGAACAGCATGCCCCGGCCGGTGTAGCGCTTGGCCAGGGAGACCACCAGACGCAGGTTGGCCTCGAGGAGGTGGTTCTTGGCCAGCCGGCCGTCGTTGGCGATCCACTGCAGCTCACGCCGCAGCTTGGACGGCAGGCCCTCCTCGCTGGCGAGCTTCTCCTCGGCGAACAGGCCGGCCTCGATCCGCTTGGCGAGCTCGACCTCCTGCTCGGCGTTGAGGAGGGCGACCTTACCGATCTGCTTGAGGTAGTCCTTGACCGGGTCGGCGGTCGCGCCGGCGGTGACGACCTGCTGGACGGGAGCGTCGTCGTCGTCGGTGTCGGAGACGACGAACCCGGTCTCACCCGGGACGTTCACCGCGTCCGTGGTCGACTCGGAGGTGGGGGTCTCGTCCGTGACCGCGACCTCCTCCGTGTCCTCCGCCCCGTCCGCGGCGTCCGCCTCGTCCGGTGCGTCGGGCGAGTCGGGAACGGCCTTGAGGTCGCGCTCGGGCGCCTCGACGTCGTCGTCCTCGACCAACGCGTCGGTGGCGAGCTCGTCGGTCTCCTCGACGGCCGGGTTGTCCGCGGCGTCGCTGGCCGGCGCCGCCTTGGTCGAGGGCTTCGCGGACTTCTTCGACGGCGCAGACTTCTTCGCCGCCGTGGACTTGGCGTTCGAACGCCCGGAGGAGGACGAACCGCCCTTCTTCTTCGGCGTCGCCGGAGCCTGCGTCGCCGTCTGCTGGGCGGCCGTCTTCGAACGGGCCGACTTCGAAGGGGCCGACCTGGTCTTTCCGCCCGTCGCGGACGAGCTGGTGGTGTTCTCGGCTGTGGTGTCCGCGCGCTCTTCCGCGCGAGCTGCGCGGTTGGTCTTGGAGGCAGAGGAGGGCGTCACGATGACCTTTCGGCGGGGTGCGGGAGGCCGACGATCGATCCGGTGAGACCGTCGCAGGCCTACAATTATAGCGTCGACGAACCGAACGGCGGGCGACACGGCACACAAGCACCTGCCCGATCACGGCTCGGAAGGCCCCGCTCGAGCGGGGCACACCCGGACAGAACGCGTGAGCCGGCGCGATCATTCCCGCCAGGCGCCCCAGAATCGGTCCCTCAGCTGAAACTCTCCACCGGTGGGCAGGCGCACACGAGGTTCCGGTCGCCGTACGCGCCGTCGATCCGGCGTACCGGCGGCCAGTACTTGCCGGTCTCGCCCCCAGCGGCCGGAAAGACAGCCTGGGCGCGCGTGTAGGGGTGGTCCCACTCCCCTGTCAGCGCGGCAGCCGTGTGCGGCGCGTTGACGAGCGGATTGTTCGCGGACGGCCACTCGCCCGCTCCCACGGCCGCCGCCTCGGCACGGATCGCGATCATCGCCTCGCAGAAGCGGTCCAGTTCCGCGAGGTCCTCGCTCTCCGTCGGCTCGACCATGAGCGTGCCCGCCACCGGGAAGCTCATCGTCGGCGCGTGGAACCCGTAGTCGACCAGCCGCTTGGCCACGTCGTCCACCGTGATACCGGTCTGCGCCTTGAGTGGACGCAGGTCGAGAATGCACTCGTGGGCGACGTGTCCCGTGGTGCCGCGGTAGAGCACCGGGTAGTGCTCGGCGAGACGAGTTGCGACGTAGTTCGCCGCCAGAACGGCGGCGTCGGTGGCCCGGCGGAGCCCGTCGGCCCCCATGAGGGCGATGTAGGCCCAGCTGATCGGCAGGATCGATGGCGAGCCGTACGCCGCCGCGCTCACGGCTCCCTCGGTGCGCCCACCCCGTTGATCCAGCGGGTGGCCCGGCAGGAACGGGATCAGGTGCTCGCGCGCCGCCAGTGGGCCGACACCGGGTCCACCACCGCCGTGCGGGATGCAGAACGTCTTGTGCAGGTTCAGGTGAGAGACGTCACCGCCGAAACGGCCGGGCCGGGCGTGTCCGAGCAACGCGTTGAGGTTCGCGCCGTCGATGTAGACCTGCCCGCCGGCCGCGTGCACCGCCTCGCAGACCTCGCGCACCTGGTGCTCGTAGACACCGTGCGTGGACGGGTAGGTGAGCATCATGCAGGCGAGGTGATCGGCGTGCTCGGCGATGCTCGCCCGAAGATCGGCCAGATCGACGTTGCCGTCCGGGTCGGTCCCGACGACGACCACGCGCATCCCCGCCAGGACGGCCGAGGCGGCGTTGGTCCCGTGGGCGGACGCGGGGATCAGGCAGACGTCACGGTCGCCCTCACCACGAGAGGCGTGGTACCCCGTGATCGCGAGCAGGCCGGAGAGCTCGCCCTGGCTCCCGGCGTTGGGTTGCAGGCTGACCGCGTCGTAGCCGGTGGCTGAAGCGAGCCAGGACTCGAGGTCGTCGATCAACTCCAGGTAGCCGGCGACGTCCGCCGCGGGGGCGAACGGATGGATGCGGGCGAACTCTGGCCAGGTGACGGCCGCCATCTCCACCGCCGCGTTGAGCTTCATCGTGCACGACCCGAGCGGGATCATGCCGCGGTCCAGGGCGTAGTCCTTGTCGGCGAGCCGGCGCAGGTAGCGCATCATCGCCGTCTCGCTGCGGTACGTGGAGAACACCTCGTGCGTGAGGTATGGCTCGGTGCGGACGAGCTCGGGCGGGATCGCGGATCCGGTGGCGGACCGGACCTGCGGTGCGTCGACGCCGAGTGCGCCGGCGACCGCCCGGGCAAGGTCGGCCAGGTCCTGCTCCGTCGTGGTCTCATCCACGCTGACCCGGACCCGGTCGGCGTCCTCGACCCAGACAGTGATGTTCTCCGCCAGCGCGGCGTCGCGCACCTCCTCGGCACGTCCCGGCACGTCGATCTCGAGGGTGTCGAAGTAATGCTCGTGCCGCGGATTCGCCCCGATCGCCCGCAACGCAACTGCGAGGCTGCGCGCCCGGGCGTGCACGGCCTGCGCGATCTCCCGGATGCCGTCCGGTCCGTGGTACACGGCGTACATGGAGGCCATGACGGCGAGCAGCACCTGAGCGGTGCAGATGTTCGAGGTGGCCTTCTCGCGTCGGATGTGCTGCTCCCGGGTCTGCAAGGCCAGGCGCAGTGCGGACCTGCCGTCCGCGTCCCGCGAGACGCCGACCAGGCGCCCGGGCAGTTGACGCTGCAGTCCGTTGCGCACGCTGAGATACCCGGCGTGCGGGCCGCCGAAGCCCATCGGGACGCCGAACCGCTGGGTGGTTCCGACGGCGATGTCGGCGCCCAGATTCCCCGGCGAGGCCACGAGAGCGGCGGCCAGGAGATCGGCGGCCATCACGACCTGTGCTCCGGCGTCGTGGGCGGCCGAGACCAGGCGCTCGATCGCGGCGCGTGGCGGGATCCGGCCCGAGGCGCCCGGGAGCTGGATCAGCACGCCGAAGGCGTCCTCGAACGTGTCCGGTCCGAACTCGTCATCGACGTCGAACGGCACCAGCTCGATACCGACTCCGGCGGCTCGCGTCTGAAGCACCGCACGGGTCTGGCGGAACAGGTCCCGGTCGACGAGGAAGCGTGTGGACGGCACTTTGGCTTTCGTTGCCCGCCGCGCGAGCAGCATGCCCTCGGCGGCCGCGGTGCCCTCGTCGAGCATCGAGGCGCCGGCGACGTCCAGTCCGGTCAGATCGATGACCATCGTCTGGAAGTTCAGCAGCGCCTCCAGGCGGCCCTGGGAGATCTCCGGCTGGTACGGGGTGTAGGCCGTGTACCAGGCCGGGTTCTCCAGGACGTTGCGCTGGATCACGGCGGGCGTGTACGTGTCGTAGTACCCCTGGCCGATCATCGACGTGCGCACCGTGTTCCGGCGCGCGAGCGCGTGCAGGCGCTCGAGGACCTCTTGCTCGGTACCGGGTTCGGGCAGGCCGGTCGGCAGCTCGTCGTCGCGGATGGACCGCGGCACGGCCTCGCGGACGAGTTGCTCGACCGAGGTGGCGCCCACGACCTGGAGCATGTGCTCCTGGTCGCCGCCGTCGGTGCCGATGTGCCGGGCGGCGAAGTCCTTCACGCGCCCTGCCCCTGGACGAACTCGCCGTAGGCCTCGGCGTCCATGAGTTCCTCGGGCACGACCCCCACCCGCATGGTGTAGAGCCAGCCCTCTTCGTACGGGTCCGAGCCCACCGTCTCTGGGGACTCATCCACGGCGTCGTTGACGGAGAGGACCTCACCGTCCGCGGGGGCGACGAGGTCCGAGACGGACTTTGTGGACTCGATCTCCCCGCATGTCTCGCCGGCGGTCAGCTCGGTGCCGACCTCCGGCAGGTCGACGTAGACGACGTCACCGAGCGCCTCGGCGGCGTAGGCCGTGATACCGACGCGAGCGGTGTCGCCGTCGATGGCGATCCACTCGTGGTCCGCGCTGTACTGACGGTCGTCGGGATAGCTGGTCATCGGTTGCTCCTCGTGCAGTGTGGGCGTGGTTCAACGGGGACGGCGGTAGAACGGCAGGTCGACGACGGTCATCGGTTGGCGGCGCCCGCGCACCTCGACCTGCAGGGATGTCCCGGTGGTGACGCGCGTGGCGTCGGCCAGGGCCATCGCGATCGGATGGCCGAGTGTGGGTGCGAGCACCCCGGAGGTGACGGTGCCGATCTGGCCGGTGTCATCGTGCAGGGTGCTGCCGGCACGGGCCGCGCGCCGACCCTCACCGACGAGCCCGACGAGCGCGATGCCGGTGGGGGCCTGACGGCGGGCAACCAAGGCGTCCCGGCCGACGAAGTCGTGGTCGAGGTCGACCAGGCGTCCCTGCCCGGCCTCGTCCGGGGTGATGTCGCGGCGCAACTCGTGGCCGTAGAGCGGCATCCCCGCCTCGAGGCGCAGGGTGTCGCGGCACGCGAGGCCGCAGGCCTGCAGGCCTTCCGATTCGCCCGCCACCGAGAGCGCCTGCCAGACTGCCGCGGCCGACGGCGCCGGTACCGAGATCTCGAAGCCCGTCTCGCCGGTGTATCCCGTGCGGGCTACCAGCGCCGGCACACCCGCCACCGTGCCGGACCGGGCCGTGTAATAGCGCAGTTCGTCCGGGCGGGCACCGTCCTCCAGCGTGGTGACGGCCGCGAGCACCCGCGGGGACGCGGGGCCTTGGACGGCGATGAGGGCGCGCGCCGTGGTGCGGTCCGCGACGTGCACCTGCTCTCCTGAGCGGGCGGTCAGTTCGTCGAGCACCACGGTCCGGTTGGCGGCGTTGGCGACGACGAGGTAATCGGTCTCGGCGAGCCGGTAGACGATGAGGTCGTCGAGGATCCCCCCGTCCTGCGCGACCATCATCGAGTAGCGCGCCCGACCGACCGGCATGGACGAGGGCCGGGTGACCAGGGCGTGATCGAGCCCGGCGGCGGCGCCCGGTCCGGAGATCTCGATCTGGCCCATGTGGGAGAGGTCGAACAGTCCGGCGCGTCGGCGGACAACGGCATGCTCGGCGAGGTCCGAGGTGTAGCGCAGCGGCATCTCCCAGCCGGCGAAGGACGTCATCGTGGCCCCGGCGCCGGTGTGAACGGCGTGGAGCGGGGTACGCAGGGTCTCCAGGTTCTCGTCGAGCATCTGGGGCTCCGTGGGTGTCGGGCCGGCGCGCCACGCCGCCGGCAGGTCTGCCATCGGTTCCCCCTCTGTCAGCCAGAGTGGCCTCATCGGCACGGTGCGGGTACCTGAGAGTTTGCCGGGGTGGTTGCTCCTACGGTGCGTCGCGTGGACGACTCTCCCGTGCCGACTGATGTCGGCCCCATGTGAAGTTGTGTGCCTGCGTGCGGCGCACCGCACGCTACCACCGGGCTGACTAGGCCGCCGCTGAGCGGGGCTTGACGGCGAGGACCGGGCACGGCGCGTCGAGGAGGATCTTCTGCGCGTTGCTGCCGAGGATCAGCTTGCCGACCGGCGAACGACGGCGGAGCCCGATGACAATGAGGTCGGCGTCGACCTCCTCCGCCGTCGTCACGAGGGAGTCCGCCACGTCGTCCGAGCGGCGCAACTGCCGGACGTCGTAGGCGATGTCGGCCTGGTCGAGCACGTCCCGCACGGCATCCGCCTCGGCGTCGAGGACGGCATGGTCGTCGCCGCCGGACTTGCGGGCGAGGACCACGACGAGGCGCGTGTCCCGCCGTCGTGCCTCCTCCACGGACGCGGTGAGTGCGGCCTCACCCTCGTTCGTGTTGACGTACCCGACGACAACGCTCATCACCGCTCCGTCCTGCCGAACGACCTGGACTGTGGGCCGGACGTTACCCGATGACGGCGTGCCCGGCCGGTCGGTCGGCCGGATGTGGCCGGTCATCGGTCACGACGGATGTGCGACCCACGGGGGCGGCACGCCGGATCCCACCGTCGCGGCGACGAGGTGAGCGAGGCGGTGCTCGGGATCCTCGGTCAGCGCCTGGCGTGCCACGACGTCCGCCCGCGCACCGTCGCCCGACCACCACGCCAGGTACGCCAGCAGGCCGAGCGCCGGTGCGGCCGCGCCGTGGGGAGCGTGCGCGGCCACGGTCTCGGCCATCCGGCACGCGAGGCGCAGCTTCTCGCGTGGGCGCCCGCCACGGTCGAGCGCGCGGCCGATCTCACGGGGATTGAGAAGATCCGCGGCACGGGCATCGGTGACGGCGGCCGCCACCGCAGCGTCACGAACGACCGTGTCCGCCAGGGCCACCGCGAGGCGTCCGAGGTCGGCAGGATCGGCAGCGGCAGGAGCACCGCACGTCCGGTCCCACAACTGGGTCGCGGCGCGGCGATACTCCCCCGGCCGCAGCCGTGCGCGGCGGGTCGACTCGTCCTCGGCGGCCCGGTCCGCCGCCGCGCGGTCCGGCCCGCCGACCGGAGTGACGGCGAGCTCCTCGCGTGCACCGAGTGCCACCTTTCCGGTCAGCACCATGCCGGCTGCGACGGCGGAGGTCTCCAGGACGTCGAGGGGTTCCCCGGAGGGGGCGCAACAGTCGCACGGCGCAAGGTGACCCCAGCCGTCCGTGGCGACCACCCACACGTCCGACGGCTCCACGCGCGGACCGCCGCCGGGCAGTGCGTCGTCGACGGTTGTCACGGCGGTCGGCAGATCGGGGTCGAGGCGAGCTGCGCCGAACGTCTCGGGCACGTAGCACACGAGCAGGACACGCTCGGCGTCCGGCCCGACCATGCGGGTCGTGGCTGCACCGGCCACGGCGTCGCCCGCGTCCGGGTCGATGAGGCCTTCGACGTCGAGCCGGGCGAGCGGGCCGAGGGTCTTGGTCCGGGCGCCCGGCGCGCGGCAGAGCGTCGTGAGGACGACGGAGTCCTCCGGTCGGAACCCGAGCTGATACGGCAGGGCGGCGAGCAGGTCCGCCGCCGTTCGGATCGGAGGCGGCGTGCAGTCGTCGGCGGGAATGGTGGTCAGCGAGTCGTCGGTGGTCATGGCTCCATGACGCCGAAGGCCCACCTCCTGCCGCACCCGCGCCGCGGGCGGCTGGGGACAGGCCGCGCCACGGGGGACGGCATGGTCGCAGGCAGGACCTGTGGACCGGGTGGCGACGGGCCTGCCGCGTCGTTCCCGGCGGCTATGCACGCCGTAGGGTCGGACCATGGTCCGCGTCCTCACCGACCTTGCCGATGCCGTCTCGAGACGAGTCGACGACGCGCTCACCGAGTGGACGGCCCCGTTCGAGCCGGTCGGTGACGCACTGCCGGACCTGCTTGCGCCGGCACGCGCCCTCCTCACCGGCGGCAAGCGGTTGCGGCCGAGACTGTGTGCAGCCGGCTGGCTCGCCGCCGGCGAGACCCTGCCCACGAGTGACTGTGTGATCCGTGCGGGTAGCGCCCTGGAACTGTTCCAGGCCGCCGCCCTCGTCCACGACGACGTCATGGACGGGTCCGCGACTCGCCGGGGCATGCCTGCTGCCCATCGCCGCTTCACGGCCGAGCACGAGGAACGCGCCTGGGCCGGGGATCCCGGTGCCTACGGGGTCGCGGGCGCGATCGTGCTCGGCGACCTGCTGCTGGCCGTGTCCGCGACCGAGATGGAGGCGGCGGCCACGAGCGCAGGCCCGCTCGCCGGGCGCGACGCCCACCGCGTCTACGACCGGATGACGGCCGAGGTCGCGGTCGGTCAGTATCTGGACGTACGCGCCCAGGCGCTGCCCTGGAGCGAGACCGAGGCCGGCCCCACCGGCGCGGTGGAACGCGCGATGCAGGTGGTCCGGCACAAGTCGGCGCGCTACTCCGTCGAGCATCCACTCGTGCTTGGTGCCGCACTCGCCGGCGCGGATGCGGAGCTGATGGGTGCGCTCCAGGCGGTCGGGCTGCCCCTCGGTGAGGCGTTCCAGCTCCGCGACGACGTCCTCGGCGTGTTCGGCGACCCCGAGGTGACCGGCAAACCGGCGGGCGACGATCTCCGTGAGGGGAAGCGGACCGTCCTGCTCGCCATGACCGTCGACCGTGCCGACCCCGAGGGACGCACCCTCATCCGCGAACGTGTCGGCGCCGAGGACCTCCACGAGCACGACGTGGCGCGTCTGCAGGAGCTCATGCGAGCCACCGGCGCGCTGGAAGCCCACGAGGAACTCATCGGCGAACGTTATGCGGCGGGCCTTCGCGCCCTCGACGCTGCCGACCTGCCAGACCCCGCGGTGCGGGCGCTGCGCGAGCTGGCGTCCGCGGTGGTGCGCCGCAGCGCCTGACGCCGAGGTGGCGGGGCCTCAGAACGCCGTCGTGCGCGCCACCCTGCGAACCGCGTGGGTGCGGCGCTGCCGAAGGGCCTCGATGGGTGTGGTGCCGAGTTCGTCGTCGGGCGTGTAGAGCCACCGGAACGACTCCTCGGCGTCGAAACCCGCATCGGCGAGCACCATGAGGGTGCCGCGCAGCGTCGGTAACGGCGCCGGGCCGTCCTGCTCGTCCGGACCGAGGAGGAGCTCCGCCGGGACGGACAACGCCGCGTTCGGGCCCTGCCGGACGGCGAGGAGTCGGTGCTCCCGGAACATCGACCGCACATCACGGTCGCGTACGCCGAGGAATGAGGCCGCCTCCGGCACGGAGAACCACCCTGCGGGCTCACGCGCCGTGGGTATGTCAGGGACACCACTCACACCGGGAGCTTAGGTCAGATTCCGTGCTACGGGTTGTCGACACGCCACAAGAGTCGCTACTGTCACACACGCTCCATAAGTCACAGCAACATCACGGTTCACACAGGTCACTGACCGCAGGTCGATGGAGGATCGATGAGCAAGGTCGAGAACAGCTCTCGGGCCGCTGCCCGCAATGCCGGCCGGGCCGGCCTCGGCCTCGCGGTCGTGGCGACCGCCGTCTCGGTGGCCGTGCCCGCCCACGCCCACGGCACGTTCGGCCAGGCGCCGACGTCCCCCACCGGCGACATCAGGCCCGTGACACCGTCCACCGCGGGCGCCACCGCCCTGGCGACGCAGCGCACCATCGCACCGGCGACCCCGTCGATGACCTACCGGGTCGTGGCCGGTGACACCGTCTCGCACATCGCGGCACGGACCGGCAGCTCGGTCAGTGCCATCGTCCGAGCGAACAACCTGGGACCGGACGCGCTCATCCGCGTCGGCCAGATGCTGCGGATCCCGTCCGCCGCCGGGTCGCCGCAGCGGTCGGGGGGTGACTCTGCCGCCGCCGACGAGTCGGGCGGTCAGACTCAGCGGGCGCCGCGCGGGACGTACACGGTTCGCGCCGGTGACACGCTCTCGCAGGTGGCGTCGCGGACCGGGACGAGCGTCGAGCGCCTCGTCCGACTCAACAGCCTGGACTCGCCGGATCTCATCTACGTCGGTCAGCGGCTGCGCGTCTCCGGTGAGTCCTCCGGCTCGTCCACGCCGTCCGCCCCCGGCTCGACAAGCGTGCCCTCCTCACCGGCCTCGAGCACGGCGCCCTCCTCGAACTCCGGCGGGCGTACCCACACCGTCCGCGCTGGAGAGACGGTCTCCGGCCTGGCGCAGCGCTACGGCACCTCGGTGCGCACCATCGTCCAGGCGAACAACCTCGGTGCGAATGCGTTGATCTACGTCGGCCAGCGCCTCGTCGTCTCGGGCTCGGCAGGTTCCGACGACGGCGCACCGAGCCGGTCGTCGAACTCCTCGAACTCCTCGGACTCCTCGAGTCCGGTCAGCTACACCGTCGCGGCTGGGGACACCGTCTCGGGCATCGCCGCCCGGTTCGGCGTCTCTGTGCAGACCGTCGTGGCCGCCAACGACCTCGGGTCCGCGGCGCAGATCTACGTGGGCCAGCGCCTGACGGTGCCCACCTCGACGAACCTCGTCGGCGACAGCTTCGCGGGCCGCACCTACCCGCAGGAGACCGTCGCATCGGCGAACGCGAACAAGTCCGCCCTCCTGTCGATGAACCTCCCCTCGCGCAGCGCGATGCAGTCGATGGTCGTCCAGGTCGCCCGCCAGATGGGTGTCGACCCCGCTCTCGCCCAGGCCCACGCCTACCAGGAGTCCGGGTTCAACCACGCCTCGGTCTCGCCGGCGAACGCGATCGGCACCATGCAGGTCATCCCCTCCTCCGGTGAGTGGGCCTCGGACCTCGTGGGCCGCGAGCTCAACCTCCTCGACCCGTACGACAACGTCGTCGCAGGGGTGGCGATCATCCGGGCGCTGCAGAGCAGCGCGAACTCCCTCGACGAGGGCATCGCGGGTTATTACCAGGGCCTGAGCTCCGTGCGCAGCAACGGCATGTTCTCGGACACCCGGAGCTACGTCGACGCCATCCGCTCGCACATGAACCGGTTCTGACCGGTCCAAGACCGAGCCCGACACGGCACGCCGCACCGGGAGATCTGCGCCGGGACGGATACGCTCGCCGGGTGGACACGACGACCCTCGACCCCATGATCGGCCGGTTGGTCGACGAGCGGTACGAGGTGACGTCGCGCATCGCGCGGGGCGGGATGGCCACGGTCTACCGGGCGACGGATCGCCGCCTGGACCGGACCGTGGCCGTGAAGGTCATGCATCCGCACCTGGCCGAGAGCCCCGATTTCGTCGCGCGGTTCCGCCGTGAGGCGCGCGCCGCTGCCCGGCTGACCCACCCCGGTGTCGTCGCCGTCCACGACCAGGGGGCGGCCGGCGAGGCCAGCTACCTCGCGATGGAGTACGTCGAGGGGCCGAACCTGCGGGCCGTGCTGCGTAGCCGCGGCGCCCTCCCGCTCGGTGAAGCCCTGACTCTCACCGAACAGATCCTCGACGCCCTGGCCAGTGCGCACCGAGCGGGCCTGGTGCACCGCGACGTCAAACCGGAGAACGTGCTCCTCACCGCGGACGGGCGGGCAAAGGTGGCCGATTTCGGGCTCGCGCGCGCCGTCACCGAGGCGACGGCGGCCACCACCGGGACCGTGCTCGGCACGGTTGCGTACCTCGCGCCGGAGGTGGTGACCGACGGCACCGCCGACCCCCGTACGGACGTATACGCCGTAGGGATCCTGCTGTACGAACTGATCACCGGGCACCAGCCGTTCACCGGCGAGGCCCCCATCCAGGTCGCGTTCCAGCATGTCAACGGCCGCATCCCGCCGCCCTCCGAGCAGGTGGACTGGCTGCCGGCCGAGCTCGACGAGCTGGTGCTGGCGCTGGCCGCTCGGGAGCTCGCCGACCGTCCCGACGACGCGGCCGCAGCGCTGGCCCTCGTCCGGCGCTGCCACGACGCGCTCGACGACGCCATGCTGGCGCGTGCCGCCGAGGTGCCCGCCGGCAGGGGCGGCGGACCGGAGGGACCGCGCACCGATGAGGGGACCGGCGGGCCGGTTGCCTCCGCCGCCTCGCGCGGGTCCGATCCCGATAGCACGACGGCGCTGCGCCGGACCGGCGCGGACGAGGCGGCCGGCACCGGGCACGGCACGGTCGCGCTCCCGATCGGGGCGATCCCTCCCCCGTCCCAGCAGGAGGCCGCACCGGTCCGGCGCCGCCGGCGCGCGTGGCCACGTGTGCTCGCCGTCCTTCTCGTCCTGGGCCTGATCGCAGGCGCCGGAGTGACGTGGTGGTTCCAGGTCGGCCCCGGCGCGACCGTTCCGGCGCCGGATGTGGTGGGGATGCAGGAGGCCGACGCGGTCGCCGAGGTCAGGCAGGCGGGCCTCGAGGCGCGGGTGACGCGGGACCATCACGACGACGTGCCGGCCGGCGTCGTCATCTCGACCGAGCCGGGGCCGGGCGCCGAGGTGCACCAGGACGGTTCGATCACCGTCGTGGTGTCCGAAGGGGTTCTCATGCTCGACGTCCCGGACGTCTCAGGCCGCACACTCGACGAGGCGACGGCTGCCATCGAGGACACCGGGCTGACGGTGGGCGAGACCTCCGAGGAGTACCACGACAGCGTGCCGGAGGGTGCTGTCGTGGGGACGTCGCCGCAGGCGGGCGAGACAGTGCGGCATGACCGGCCCGTGGACGTCGTCGTCTCGGCGGGCCGGGAGCCGGTGGAGGTCCCGGACATCACGGGCAGGACCCGCGAGGACGCCGTGGCGGCGCTGGAAGAGGCCGGACTGACGGTGGGCCAGGAGTCCCAGGAGCATCACGAGGAGGTCCCGGAAGGGTCGGTCATCTCGGTCTCACCGGGCCCTGGAGAGCAGCTCTATCGCGGTGACGCCGTCGACGTCGTCGTCTCCCTCGGACCTGAGCTGCACGAGGTTCCGAGCGTTGTCGGTCAGCAGGTCGGGCAGGCGCGACAGACGCTCGAGGACGCCGGATTCACCGTCGAGGTCGATGAGATCCTCGGGGGCTACTTCGGCACTGTACGATCCCAGGATCCAGAGCCGGGCGCCATGGTGCCGCAGGACACCGTCATCACCCTCACCGTCGTCTGACCTGGCCGGGCCCGGACCGAGCGCGGCCGGCCGGCTATTCATTCCTGGTGGGCGTAGCGTTCCGCACGCCACGCGTCGCCACGCAGGTGGTAGCCACGTTCCTCCCAGAACCCCCGCACGACGCCGGTGAGGTAGTCCCAGCCCCGCACCCACTTCGGGCCCTTCCAGGTGTACAGGTGCGGGAGGATCAACCGCATCGGCCCGCCCCGTTCGTCGCTGAGGGGCTCGCCGTCGTGATGGGTGGCGAGCACGGCGCGCGGGGAGGTCAGGTCCTCGAGCCGGATGGTCGTGGCGTACCCGTACTCCGCAACGACCAGTACGTGCTCGACGTCCGGACGCGGGGGCACGCTGCGGACGACGTCGCGTGCCGCTACTCCTGACCAGCGCTGGTCCACAGAGGTCCATCCGGTGGCACAGTGCATGTCGGCGACCACCTCGAGCGGCGGGAAGGCGAGCACCTCATCCATCGTCAGCGCGCGCGCCTCGCCGTCCGCGGTGGCCCCGCCGACCGTCAGGCGCCAACGCTCCGGTCGGCGCCGCGGGACCGGGCCGTAGTGCATGACCGGTGCGGTGGCGACCAGGCGCTGGCCGGGCGGGATGAACCGGTCCGCAGGTAGCCGTGGCGGCACCGTGACGCCGGCGCCCATCGCATCCTGCCTGTCGTCCTGCCCCATCACCGCCCGGCTCTCAGTGGTCGCGCAGCATCTCGGCGACGTCGAAGGCCATCTCGAGGGACTGCTGGTGGTTCAGGCGCGGATCCACCAACGTTTCGTACCGGCGGGCCAGAGCCTCCTCGTCCACGTGCTCACTTCCACCGAGCACCTCGGTGACATCGTCACCGGTGAGCTCGACGTGCAGTCCACCCGGGACCGTGCCGACGCCGTGGTGCACCTCGAAGAATCCGTGCACCTCGTCGATCACGGTGCTGAACTCACGGGTCTTGTACCCGGACGGCGACGTGATGGTGTTGCCGTGCATCGGGTCGCACACCCACGTGACGTTGCGGCCTTCGGCCCGCACGCGTTCGGCCAGGGCGGGCAGCACCTCACGGATCCGACCGGCGCCCATTCGGGTGATGAAGGTCAGCCGGCCCCGTTCGTTCTCCGGGTTGAGCGCGTCCGCCAGCGCCAGCGCGTCGTCCGCAGTGGTCGTCGGGCCGAGCTTGACGCCGATCGGGTTGTGCACCCGGGAGAGCAGGTCGACGTGCGGACCGTCGAGCTGCCGCGTCCGCTCCCCGATCCACAGGAAATGGGCTGAGGTGTTGTACGGATGTCCGGAGCGCGAGTCGATCCGCGTCATCGCCGCCTCGTAGTCGAGCAGCAACGCCTCGTGCGAGGTGTACATGTCGACGGTGCGCAGGGCGTCGAAATCGACGCCTGCGGCACGCATGAACCGCATCGCGCGGTCGATCTCGTTCGCCAGCACCTCGTAGCGCGCATAGGCGGGATTGGCGGTGAAACCGCGGTTCCACTGGTGCACCTCGCGCAGGTCGGCGAACCCGCCGTAGGTGAAGGCGCGGATGAGGTTGATGATCGTCGCGGACCGGTGGTACGCCTCGAGCAGGCGCTGCGGGTCCGGCGTCCGCGACTGCTCCGTGAAGGCGTGCCCGTTGACCGCGTCGCCCCGGTAGACCGGCAGGGTCACTCCCTCCCGGGTCTCGGTGTCTGCGCTGCGGGGCTTGGCGAACTGCCCGGCCATCCGCCCCATCTTGATCACGGGCAGCGAGGCGCCGTAGGTCAGGACGGCGGACATCTGGAGGATCGTGCGGATCTTGTTCCGGATGCGGTCCGCGGTCGATTCGGCGAACGTCTCGGCGCAGTCGCCGCCCTGGAGCAGGAACGCCTCGCCCTCGGCAGCCATGGCGAGCTTGGCCCGCAGACTGTCCGCCTCGCCGGCGAACACCAGCGGCGGGTATCCCTGAAGCTCCTCCGTGACGCGTGCCAGTTCCTCGGGGTCGGGCCAGGTCGGCTGCTGCCGCGCCGGAAGCGTTCGCCAGTGCCGTAACCCGTCCAGGACCTCCGGGGGTGCCTCGATACTCACGTGCGCAGGATAGGCGTCAGTGGGCCGCCGCCGGGGCGGCGCTCACGGACTGGCCGATGGCGCCCATCATGTCGGTGAACCAGGGCTGGGTGATGTCGAAGGCCTTGCCGCCGGCGATACGGGGGAACGGCACCGCCTTGAGTCGGTCGCTGTCCTCCTCATCGTGACCGATGACACCCGAGGTCGACTCCAGCGCGCACTGCACGGCGAGGTCGGTCATCGACTTGATGAGGCGGAGATCCTCCGCGTTCGCCCGGGAGGACCGCGAGAAGTAGCCCGACTTCTGGACCATGACCTTCTCCGCCCCGAGCTTCTCCGCGAACTGCTTCGCGAACCATGCACCAGGGTTGATGGTGTCGAGCTTGACGTGGCCGAACGGGTCGCGCTGGACCTCTTCGCCCTTGGCCTCGAGCTCGGCGACGATCTCGGGCACGCCGGCACCTTCGGAGAGGAAGATGTTGACGTTCCCCAGGCTGTCCATCACCCCGCGCAACCGGTCGGCCTCGCCGGCGATGTCCAGCGCCATCTCGGGGACGAAGACCGCGTGGACGTCCCAGCGCTCGCGGCTGAGCCCGAGGCTGGGCACCCATTCCTGCGTGTCCAGCCAGGCGCGGTAACGGTGCGCGGCCGCCGCGGTGAGCCACCCGCAGTGCCGGCCCATGACCTCGTGCACGATGAGCATCCGCGGGCTGACCCGGTGCTCGCCGATGATGTTCTGCGCGAACTCGCTCGCCTCCTCGGCGGCCGTCCAGGCGCCGAGGGACTGACGGATCGGGACCACGTCGTTGTCGATCGTCTTGGGCAGGCCGACCACGGTCAGGTGGTAGCCGTTGTCCTCGAGGTAGGCGGCCAGGTCGGCCGCGGTGGTATTCGTGTCGTCGCCGCCGATGGTGTGCAGCACGTCCACGCCGTCGGCGCGCAGCTGCTCGGCCGCCACGGCGAGGGGGTTCTCTCCCTCACGGACGAGGCCGCGGCGCACCAGGTCCTCGGCGTTCGTCAGCTTCACCCGAGAGTTGCCGATGGGGCTGCCGCCGAAGCGGTGCAGGACGCCCGCGCCACGGCGGGCATCATCGTCGATGGTGATCTTCGTGCCGGTGAGCAGGCCGTGGTAGCCGTGTTCGTAGGCGATGAGCTCGATCTCCGGCGCGATCTCCGTGTAGCGCTCGATAAGCCCGCCGACGGCGGAGGACAGGCAAGGGGCGAAGCCGCCCGCGGTGAGGAGGGCGACGCGACGGACCGACATCGGCGACCTTTCGTAGTGTCTCGGGGAAGCTGGACCGGCATTCATCCTAGGTCCATCTCACGCGGGGTCGACGCGGGTGGCCCTTGCCGCCGTAGAGTTGCCGTATGGCCGGACCTTCCCGCGACGGCGACACCGAACCGGGGCCGCTCGACGACGCCACGGTGGCGCAGCGATGGGCGGAGCTGACCGCAGACCTCGGTGACCTCCAGGTCCCGGACGGTCTGCGCGAGGACGCCGAGACGGCCCGTGGCGACGGCGGGTCTGCGGGCACGGACGAGAACCCGCAGACCGACGTCCCGCAGAGGCGCCCGGACCGAGACGGTGCGCTCGATCCGGGCGCATTCGCGCCCTCGCGTGACCTGTTCGCCGAGCGTGCCCTGGGCCCGCGCGACTACGTCGAGCCGGAGGACCCCGACGGCGACCGGTTCGTGCCACCCGACCCGGAGCCGATCGGCGGAGCCGACCCGGTTCTCACGCTGGGATGGGTCGCGACCGCCGGATCGTTGCTCGCCGCCCTGGTGCTGGTCGTGCTCGCCTCTCCCCCACGCTGGCTGCTTCTGGCCCTCGGTGCGGCGCTGCTGTGCGGGATCGGGCTGCTGCTGTGGCGGATGCCCGCCGGTCGCGACGAGGACGATCACGACGACGGCGCTGTCGTCTAACGGCGGGCGAGATCGGCGGCGCCGATGATGCCCGCCTCGTTCCCCATCTCGGCCACCTCGATTCGCAGCTCACCCCGAAAGCCGCGGGCGGTCAGGTGCCGCCGGAAGGCCTGGCGCGCCGGCTCCATGAGGAGGTCGCCGGCGTCGACGACGCCACCACCGACGACCGCCAGTTCGGGATCGACCACGGCGACCAGGTCGGCGATCCCTTTCCCGAGCCACCCGCCGAGCTCGGCGAACAACTCCTTGGCGAGCGGATCGCCCGCCTGGGCCGCCGCGGTCACGTGCCGTCCTTCGATCGCCTGGTCCGGTCCGCCGGCGGCCTCGACGAGTGCGCCGATACGGTCGGGCTGGGCCACCGCAGCCGCCCGGGCCGCCCTGGTCAGCGCCCGGCCGGAGGCGTACATCTCCCAGCATCCTTCCTGACCGCAACCGCAGTAGTGACCGTTGGGCACCATCTCCATGTGCCCGAACTCCCCGGCGGCACCGAAAGCGCCACGTAGCAGGCGCCCGTCGTGGATGACGGCGCCACCCAGCCCGGTACCGACGGTGAGCATCACCATGCTCGAGATCGCCTCGCCCGCACCGAACCGGAACTCCGCCCAACCCGCCGCGTTCGCGTCGTTCTCGACGACGATCGGCAGGTCGATGCCGGTCGCGAGACGGTCCCGCAGCGGATAGTCCCGCCAGGAGATGTTCGGCGCGAAGACCATCGCGTCGCGCAGCGGGCTCACGTAGCCGGCGGCGGCGACGCCGACGGCGCCGATCTCGTGCCGTTCCCGCAGCTCGGTCACGGCGGCGGTGACGGCGGCCTCGATCGCTGCCGGGTCGGTCGGATCGGTAGGGTGTTGGGTGTGTTCGAGCAGGCTCCCGTCCTCCTCGACGACTCCTGCAGCGATCTTGGTCCCACCGATGTCCACGCCTACGGTCAGCATGCTCGCATTGTGCCCGGAATCCGCCGCGGACCACGTGTCCGTCCGCCGCATCGACCCGCCCGTGGCCCTGGGTGACGGATACTGTCAGTCAAGCACCCGCCACCGGGGCGACGCCCCGCACTGCCGACGGAGCCAGCGATGAACGAGTTCAGCACGCCACGAGGGATCGACGTCGACCCCTCCCGCAGCATCACCGACTACCTCGTCGACCATGCCCGTCAGCGGCCGGAGGCGCCGTTGTACGAGGAGAAGGTCGGTGATACGTGGGTGCCGCACAGCGCGGCGGCCACGCTGGAGCGGGTCACCCGGATCGCCAAGGGCCTCGTCGCCGCAGGAGTCGGCCCCGGCGAGAAGGTCGCCATCATGTCGCGGACGCGGTTCGAGTGGACGCTCGTCGACCTCGCCGCGTGGCTGGCCGGTGCCGTGCCGGTGCCGGTGTACGAGACGTCCTCACCCGAGCAGGCGCACTGGATCCTGTCCGACTCCGACTGCACAGTCGCCGTCGTCGAGCACGCCGACAACGCGGCCACCATCGAGCAGGCCCGCACGCTCTCCGGCGGGCTGTCGAATCTCGGACGGGTGTGGCAGATCGACGACGGCGGTCTGGATACGTTGGCCGAGCTCGGCAGCGACGTGCCGGACGCCGAGATCGCCGAGCGCAGTGCGGGCGTGGGCCTGGACTCCCTCGCGACGATCATCTACACCTCCGGCACCACGGGCCGACCCAAGGGTGTGGAGCTCACGCACGGCAACTTCGTGCTGCTCTCGCTCGAGGCGATGAACGACCTGTCGGTCATCTTCCGCGAGGAGGGCGCGCGCTCGTTGCTGTTCATCCCGCTGGCGCACGTCTTCGCACGGTTCGTCGAGGTCGTGGTGCTACTGGCCGGCAAGCCCCTCGGGCACACGCCGGACGTCAAGCAGGCCGTCGCGGACCTGGCGACCTTCCGTCCTACCTTCATCCTGTCCGTGCCGCGCGTGTGGGAGAAGGTCTACAACGGTGTCGAGCAGCGCACCGGCGGTGGATTGAAGACGAAGATCTTCCGGTGGTCCGCGGCGTCGTCGATCGCGTACTCGCGCGCGCTGGACACACCGTCGGGTCCGTCCGCCGTGCTGCGGGCGCGGCACAAGATCGCCGATCGCCTCGTCCTCAGCAAGATCCGCGACGCACTCGGGGGCCGGGCCCGCTACGCGATCTCCGGCGGCGCTCCGCTCGGCGAACGGCTGGGGCACTTCTACCGCGGCGTCGGCTTGGTGGTGCTGGAGGGCTACGGCCTGACCGAGACGACCGCACCGACCAACGTCAACCGACCGGACAAGATCAAGATCGGAACCGTGGGACCGCCGCTGCCGGGCACGTCCATCCGTATCGCCGACGACGGGGAGATCCTCGCCAAGGGTATTCCCGTGTTCCGGGCCTACCACAACAACCCGGAGGCGACGGCCGAGGCACTCGAGGACGGCTGGTTCCATACCGGCGACCTCGGGTCGATGGACGAGGACGGTTACCTGCGCATCACCGGCCGCAAGAAGGAGATCATCGTCACGGCCGGTGGCAAGAACGTCGCACCGGCGCCGCTGGAGGACCAGATCCGGGCGCACCCGATCGTCTCGCAGTGCGTCGTGGTGGGAGATCAACGCCCGTTCATCGGCGCGCTCATCACGCTGGATCCGGAGATGCTGCCGGGCTGGCTCGCGAATCACGGCCGGGAGGAGCTCTCGGTCACCGACGCAGCGCAAGACCCCATGGTGCGTGAACACCTCCAGGCGGCCGTGGAGCGGGCCAACGGCGCGGTCTCGCGGGCCGAGCAGATCAAGGAGTTCACCGTCCTCGACACGGACTTCACGGTCGAGAACGGCTACCTCACGCCGTCGATGAAGGTGAAGCGCCAGCTCGTTCTCGCTGACTTCGCCGGGGTCGTGGACGACTTCTACGCCGGTGCCGCTGCGGCACGCGCGGCACGACCGCGCGACCACGCCTGAGCCCGGACGTCACCGTCCGGAGGCGGTCGGTCGGGCTTCGACACCCCTTTCCGGCAACATGATCGTGTCGGGCGGGGCGGTGTGGGTGGTCGCGCCTACGGTCGCGGCCATGGCCTCGTCCCTGCTCGAAACCGCCCCGGGTGGCCGGCTCTCGCTCGACGACCGCACGCGGACCGCCTCCGGGCACGGCCGTCCCGTCCAGCTCGGCCTCGACGAGGTCGGCACACCGTTGCACGAGGTCACGTTCGTGGTGGTTGACCTCGAGACGACCGGTGGTTCACCCACCGACGCCGAGATCACGGAGGTCGGCGCCGTCAAGGTCCGCGGGGGCGAGGTGCTGGGCGAGTTCCAGACGCTGGTGAACCCGGGCACGGCGATTCCCCCGACCGTCACGGTCCTGACCGGCATCACGAACGCCATGGTCGTGGCCGCTCCGCGGATCAGCGAGGTCCTCCCCTCCTTCCTCGAGTTCGCCGGCCTGGCCGGAGCCGATCCCGGTGCACCGGGGACGGTGGTCGTCGCCCACAACGCGGGGTTCGATATCGGCTTCCTCCGGCAGGCCACCGAGCGGATGGATCTCGTCTGGCCACGTCCCCAGGTGTTGGACACGGTGGCGATGGCGCGCCGGTTGGTGACCAGGGACGAGGCCCCCAATCATCGTCTCGGCACGCTCGCCCAGCTCTTCCATGCCAAAGTGACCCCTGACCACCGCGCTCTGACGGACGCCCGCGCGACGGTCGACGTGCTGCACGGCCTCCTCGCCCGCGCTGCGCCCCTCGGGGTCACGCACCTCGAGGACCTGCGGACCGCCACGGACCCCGTCCCGCCGCGGCGCCGTCGGAAATCGGCCATGGCCGACGGGCTGCCTGGCGGGCCGGGCGTGTACCAGTTCCTCGGCCCGGGGCGTGAGGTGCTCTACGTCGGCACGGCGTCGAACCTGCGGCGGCGGGTGCGCCAGTACTTCACTGCCGGGGAGAAGCGCCGGCGTATCGGGGAGATGCTCGACATCGCTGTCGGGGTGCGGCCGGTGCCGTGCGCGACGGTGCTCGAGGCGCAGGTGCGGGAACTGCGGCTCATCGCGGAGCTCGACCCGCCGTACAACCGGCGGTCCCGCAGACCAGAGCGACGGCCGTGGCTGCGGCTGACCGATGAGCCCTTCCCGCGGCTCAGCGTGGTTCGCCGGGTGGGCTCGGCGGAGATGGCCGAGGTCCTCGGACCGTTCGGGAGTCGCCGGGCCGCCATGTCGGCCCTCGAGGCGCTGCAGGAGGTGGCCCCGGTCCGCCGGTGCACCTCCCGGCTCCCCCAGGCACCTCGCGCCGGAGCCAGCGCCTGTGCGCTCGCCGAGATGAACCGATGCGGCGCACCGTGCGTGGGCGGTCAGACCGTCGAGCTCTATCGCGGCGCGGTCCGGCCGGTCCGGGAGGCACTTCGGGCCCAGGTCGACGGCGCAGCGGCGCGGTTGCACGAGAAGATCGCCGAGCTGGCACGCCAGCAGCGGTACGAGGAGGCAGCGATCCAGCGGGACCGCCTGGCGGCACTGCTGCAGGGCGCACGGCGCGCCGAACGGCTGCGCCCGCTCGTCGCGACGCCGGAGATTCTCGCGGCGCGCCGTAAGGAGTCGGGAGGGTGGGAGTTCGTCCTGGCCAGGTTCGGCCGACTCGCCGGGACGGCCGTCTCGCGTGCGGGCGAGGATCCGATGCCGGTGGTCGGCGCACTGCGGGCCGGGGGCGAGGTGGTGCGGGCTCCGGAGGCTGCCTGCGGCGCGGCTCCCGTGGAGGAGACGGAGCTGATCGCCTCCTGGCTCGAGCAGCCGGGGGTCCGCCTCGTGGCCGTCGAGGAGGGACCGGTTCCGCTCGCGTGTCCGGTACGTGGCGCCGCGCGGCACCGCGTGCCCACCGCCGGATGAGCCGGCAGTGCGTCATGATGGCCGCATGTTGACTGCCATCGTCCTCATCGACGCCGACGTCGCCCGCATCCCGGAGGTCGCCCAGGAGGTCGCGGACCTCCCGGGCATCAGTGAGGTGTACTCGGTTACCGGCGACATCGATCTGGTGGCCATCGCTCGCGTGCGCCAGCACGACGACCTGGCCGATGTGGTCTCCGACAAGCTCGGCAAGGTGCCCGGCGTGCTGCGGACCCAGACGTACATCGCTTTCCAGGCCTACTCGCAGCACGACTTGGAGCAGGCCTTCCACATCGGGCTGGAGGACTGACGAAGGCGCAGCGAGGGTGGGCGTGAGGAACGAGCGTCCCGCCCGCAGCGCAGCTGAGGAAGTCCGACCACCAACCCGGGACTGACGAAGGCGCAGCGAGGGTGGGCGTGAGGAACGAGCGTCCCGCCCGCAGCGCAGCTAGCCGCGGGTAGCCTGCACCCAGCGATCGAGCACGCCGGCGGCTGCACCAGAGTCCACGGCACGAGCGGCGTGCTCGAGCGCGGCGCGCAATCGTGTCAGCAGATCTCCACTGTCCGGTCCAGTACCGGGGAGACGGCCGTGGGCGACGAGGGCCGCGGCCGCGTTGAGCAGCACCGCCTCTCGCACCGGGCCGCGCTCGCCGGCCAGGAGCCGGCGAGCGACGTCGGCGTTGTGTCCGGCGTCGTGCCCCCGCAGGTCGCCCACCGTCGCCGGAGCCAGGCCGAGCTCGGCGACGGCGTCGATCGTGTGTTCGTGGATCTGCCCGTCCCGGACCTCCCAGACGCCGTTCACCGCCGTGGCAGAGAGTTCGTCCAGGCCGTTGCGGCCCCGGAAGACGAGCGCGCTGGCGCCTCGGGCGGCGAGCACGCCGGCGACCAGAGGCGCGGCGGAGGCGCGCGCTACGCCGATGGCGCCAGCCCTCGTGCGGGCCGGGTTGGTGAGGGGACCGAGGATGTTGAACACGGTCGCCACCGCGAGCTCCCGGCGGGTCGGTCCGGCGAACCGCATCGACGGGTGGAACACGGTGGCGAAGCAGAACGTGATGCCGACCTCGCGGTAGACCCGGGCGACGCCGTCGACGGGCAGGTTGAGATCGACGCCGAGCGCCTCCAGCACGTCGGCGCTGCCCGACGAGGAACTTGACGCACGGTTGCCGTGCTTGACCACGCCGACGCCGGCACCCGCGACGACGAGCGAGGCCATCGTCGAGATGTTCACCGTGTGCAACCGGTCCCCCCCGGTGCCGACGACGTCGACGGCGTCGGAGCCGTCGACGTCCACGGGGACGGAGTGGGTCAGCATCGCATCGGCCAGACCGCGGACCTCCGCGACAGTCTCCCCCTTCGTGGCGAGCCCGACGAGGAACCCGGCCAGAACCTCCGGCGTGGTGCGGTCGGTCATCACCTGGTCCATCGCCCATGCCGTCTCGTCGGCGGACAGGTCCTCGCGGGCGATGACGCGCGACAGGAGGTCCGGCCACGACCGCTCGGCCCCTGCGGTCATCGCGACGCGCCCGCATGCTGCTGCAGCAGGCCTGCGACGGCCTCCTGGAGCGCGATCGGATCGTAGGGTGCCGGCACGATCGCGTCGGCGTCCGCCCATGTCGCCAACCACCGGTCCTCGGCCCGAGCGGTGAGGATGATGGCGTGCGGGCAGTCGTAGATCTCGCTCTTGAGCTCCCGTGCCAACGCCATCCCGCCGGCCTTCGCCGTCTCGCCGTCGAGGACCAGCAGCGCGAAGTCCCCGTTGCGAACCTTGGTGAATGCTCCGTCGCGGGTGGCGGCCTCGGTCCACCGCACGGCCGGCAGGCCCTTGCCGGGACGCCGCCCCACCGAGTCGATGACAGCCCGGCGGGTGTCCACGTCGTCGCTGTAGATCAGCAGATCGACGGTCTCCTCGTCGGCTGCGGGGGCGCTGGTCATCCTTGTCCTCCTGCGCGGATCGGCGTGCGGACGAGCCGCCTGAGCGCGGCCCGCGCCTCATGTTAATGCCCGGCTACAGGTGGTCCCCGTCACACCTGGCCGGGCCGCGTCGGTCACCGACGACGCACGAGCGCGCCCGAGCCGCGCGATCATGCGATCCATGCGAGCGAGCCGTGGGCCGGCCGGGCGACGCGCAGCGTGTTCGAACTGGCCAGGAGGGGCTCTGACTAGGCCATAATGACCAGGTGTCGTCAACAACCGCCGCCGCGTCCACCGGGTCCGTGCATGTCAAGCGACCCAATGTCCTGTCGGTCGGCGTCATCATCTGGCTCTCCAGCGAGCTGATGTTCTTCGCGGGGCTGTTCGCCATGTATTTCACGCACCGGTCGGTGGCCGGCGCGGAGGCATGGGGCGAGGCCTCGAGCGTGTTGAACTTCCCGTTCGCGCTGGGCAACACCACCATCCTGGTGTTGAGTTCGGTGACCTGCCAGATGGGCGTCTTCGCCGCAGAGCGCTTCCAGGCGAACCGGACCGGTTCGCTTCTCGATGTGCGCAAGTGGGGCATGATCGAGTGGTACACGCTCACCTTTGTCATGGGGGCGATCTTCGTCGCCGGTCAGGTGACCGAGTACACCGAGCTCATCGAGCACGGCATGCGGATCTCGACCTCGAGCTACGGCTCGGTCTTCTACATCACGACTGGCTTCCACGCCCTCCACGTGATCGGCGGCCTCGTTGCCTTCCTGTACGTCTTGGCCAGCTCCTTCGCCGCCAAGCGTTTCGGTCACCTCGAGGCCGGCCGCGCCGTTGTCACGTCGTACTACTGGCATTTCGTCGACGTGGTATGGATCGGCCTGTTCTTCGTGATCTACGTGCTCGACTACGCCCTCGTGCATCTGTAGACCACACCTCCCCCGCCCCTTGCCCGCCGCCCCCGACACCCGAGGACGTCACATCGTGAAGGCACTTGCCGCAAGCAGGAGGAGCCGGTTCGCGCCGGCGCTGTTGGTCCTGCTCGCCCTGATTCTCACCGGCGCCATGTACGCCGCCTTCGCCCCCCAGCCGGCCGAGGCCGCAGCGGGTGACGCCACCGAGGATGTCGAAGCCGGCCAGGAGCTGTTCCGCACGAACTGCGCCACCTGCCACGGGCTCAACGGGGAAGGAACCGACGTCGCCCCCTCGCTAATCGGTGTCGGCGCCGCCTCGGTGGACTTCCAGATGGCGACCGGCCGGATGCCGATGCGGAACAACTCCCCGCAGGCCGAGGCCGGCCCCCCGCAGTTCGATCCGGAGCAGATCTCCCAGGTCGCGGCCTACGTGGCCTCGCTCGGTCCCGGACCGGCCATCCCGAGTGAGGAGATGGTCGACCCGGCCACGGGCGACCCCGCCAACGGACTGGCGCTGTTCCGCACCAACTGCGCGATGTGCCACAACGCCGTTGGCGCCGGCGGCGCGCTGAGTGAGGGGAAGCACGCCCCTGCCCTCTGGGACTCGACTCCCACGGAGATCTACGAGGCCATGCTCACCGGCCCACAGTCGATGCCGGTGTTCAACGAGGCCAACATCTCGCCCGAGGGCAAGCGGGACGTCATCGCCTACCTCATGGAGGTGCGCGAGCCCACGCCGGGTGGCGTCAGCCTCGGCTCCCTCGGTCCGGTGTCCGAGGGCCTGTGGGTCTGGATCATCGGTATCGGCGGTCTCATCGGCGCCGCCATCTGGATCGGAGCGAAGTCCTCGTGAGCACCGAGCAGCACGTCGCTCCTGCGGAGGCGCAGGAGCCAGAGCTCTTCGAGAACCCCGGCACGGAAGAGCACCGCGAGCGACTGGGAGATGTCGACCCCAGGTACGCCAAGGCCAATGAACGGCTGATCGCGCTCATCCTCGCGGTCAGCGCGCTCGCCTCGATCGGGTCGATCGTCGCCTACGTCGCGCTCCCGCTCGAGGATCTGTGGAGCGTGCGCAACTCGACGCTCTTCCTCGGACTCGGCCTCGGCATCGGCATGCTCGGCATCGGCGTCGCCGCCATCCACTGGGCCAAGACACTGATGTCCAACGTCGAGTACGTCGAGGAGCGCCACCCGCAACGTTCCGACGACGAGACCCGCGCCGTCGCCGCCGACATGATGAAGCACGGCGTCGAGGACTCCGGCATCGGTCGGCGTCCGCTGCTCAAGGGCGCGGCGCTCGGGGCCGTGGCACTCGCCCCGCTGCCGTACGTCGTCCCGCTGGTGGCGAACCTCGGCGGGGACTGGAACGTCGGCGCCTTCCGGCACACGCTCTGGGGGGAGACGCCGGAGGAGTACTCCGGTCGACTGCCGGACGGCTCGCTCGGGCGTCGCCTGGCACGTGACCCCGAGGACACGCCGATCCGCGCGACGGACGTGACCAACGGTTCGGTCTTCCACGTCATCCCGCACGGCCTGAACGAGCACGAGCACTTCTACGAGGAGAAGGCCAAGGCCGTCGTCCTCATGGTGCGGCTCGACCCGGACCTGCTCCACGAACCCGAGGAGAAGGCCGACTGGTCCTACAACGGGATCGTCGCCTACTCCAAGATCTGCACCCACGTCGGGTGCCCCGTCGCGCTGTACGAGCAGCAGACCCACCACCTGCTCTGCCCGTGCCACCAGTCGACGTTCGACATGACCGATCAGGCCAAGGTGGTCTTCGGGCCCGCGAAGCGTCCACTGCCGCAGCTGCCGATCGCGGTCGACGACGAGGGATACCTCGTCGCCCGCGCCGACTTCGACGAGCCGATCGGCCCGAGCTACTGGGAGCGTCTGCAGTGACCGTGTCCTCCTCCACCCCGACGGCACGTCCGTCCGGCGAGTACCGCCCTTCGAAGGCGATGGGATCGACGGCCGACCTCCTCGACACCCGGGTCGGCGTCGCCAAGGCCGTGAAGTTCATCGGCCGGAAGATCTTCCCCGAGCACTGGTCCTTCCTGCTCGGCGAGATCGCGCTGTGGAGCTTCGTCGTGCTGATCCTCACCGGGATCTTTCTGACGATGTTCTTCGACCCGTCGATGGCGCATACGACCTACCCCGAAGACGCTATGCCCGCCACTCACCAGGGCATGGAGATGTCCGTCGCGTACGAATCGACGGTGCTGATGTCCTGGGAGGTCAAGGGGGGCCTCCTCATGCGGCAGATGCACCACTGGGCGGCGCTGCTGTTCGTCGCCGCGATCGTGGTGCACATGTTCCGGATCTTCTTCACCGGTGCCTTCCGCAAGCCGCGCGAGATCAACTGGCTCGTCGGGTTCACGCTGCTCATCCTCAGCCTGCTCGCCGGCTTCTCCGGCTACTCGCTGCCGGATGACGTGCTCTCCGGCAACGGCCTGCGAATCGCCGACGGCGTGGCGAAGTCGATCCCGATCATCGGCTCCTACGTCAGCTACGGCCTCTTCGGCGGCGAGTTCCCCGGTGAGCACATCATTCCGCGGCTGTTCACGGTGCACATCCTGCTGATCCCGGCCGCGATCGTCGCGCTGGTGACCGTCCACCTGATCCTCATGGTGGTGCACAAGCACACGCAGTACCCCGGGGTCGGACGCACGGACAACAACGTCGTCGGCTACCCCGCGTTCCCGGTCTACGCCGCGAAGATGGCCGGTTTCTTCCTCATCGTGTTCGGGTTCATCGCGCTGATGGGCGCGACGATGTCGATCAACAACGTGTGGAACTACGGTCCGTACGACCCGTCGCCCGTCTCGGCCGGCGCCCAGCCGGACTGGTACATGCTCTTCCTCGAGGGCGCGTTGCGTCTGATGCCGGGATGGGAAGTCGTCATCGCGGGCTACACACTGTCGTTGAACATCCTCATCCCCGGCGTCATCGTTCCGGGGCTGCTGTTCACCTTCCTGGCGGTCTACCCGTTCCTCGAGGCAGCCGCCACCAAGGACCAGCGCGAGCACCACGTCCTCGACCGGCCCCGCAACGTCCCGGTGCGGACAGCCCTCGGCGTGGCCTACCTCGGGGCATTCGGCGTCACGGTCCTCGCCGGTGCCAACGACCTCATCGCGACGCACTTCGAACTCTCCATCAACGACATCACGTGGTTCTTCCGGATCGCCTTCTTCGTGCTGCCCGTGGTCCTGTTCATCGCGACCAAGCGGATCTGCCTGGGGCTGCAGCGCCGAGACCGCGAGTTGGCGCTGCACGGCCACGAGACCGGCCGGGTGGTCCAGCTGCCCGACGGCGCGTTCATGGAGGTGCACAAGCCGCTCACGGACGAGGAGCGCTGGCTCCTCGTCGCGCACGAGGCGCAGCGCCCGATCGAGGTCGGCCCGGCCACGGACCGCCGCGGGGTCGACCGCCCCGGTTACCGCGCGGACCGTATCCGGCACCGCATCTCGAGGTTCTTCTACGAGGACCGCGTCGAGCCGGTGACCCCGGCCGAGCTGGCGGCTGCCGCCCACCACGGGCACGGTCCGGAGACGGACGGGCACCCGGAGGAACCGCACGAGATCCACGGCGGTTCGATGGAGGTCACCCGGCCCGAAGCCGCCGTCGACGAGCAGGTCGAGCAGCCACCGAGCGGTGGTTCCATCGCAACCTTGGCCCGGGGAGAGAAGGGCTGACGGCTGCTCGGTGACGTACCGCGCTGTCCCGTCCGTCCGCTTTCTGGACGGGCGGGAACAGACCGGTACCGACTAGGTTGGACCTGGTGAGGGGTTCCTGACCAGGGACCGTCCCGACGCGCGGTGTCATCGCCGCCCGAGTAACAGGAGGACACATGGCCGTGTATACGCTGCCCGACCTTCCCTACGACTACAGCGCGCTCGAGCCGCACATCAGCGGCAAGATCATGGAGCTCCACCACGACAAGCACCACAAGACGTACGTGGACGGCGCGAACGCGGCCCTCGACAAGCTGGCCGCCGCGCGTGAGGCGGGCGACCTGGCTGCTGTGAACCTGTACGAGAAGAACCTCGCGTTCAATCTCGGCGGACACATCAACCACACGATCTTCTGGAACAACCTCTCCCCCGACGGCGGCGGCGAGCCGGAGGGTGAGGTCGCCGAGGCGATCAAGGACTCGTTTGGTTCCTTCGACGCCTTCAAGAACCACTTCACCGCCAACGCGACGTCGATCCAGGGCTCGGGCTGGTCGGTGCTCGCATACGACTCGGTCTCGCGCGGCCTGGTGATCTTCCAGATGTTCGATCAGCAGAACAACGTGCCGGTGGGCACGATCCCCCTGCTACAGCTCGACATGTGGGAGCACGCCTTCTACCTGGACTACCTCAACGTCAAGGCGGATTACGTCAAGGCGTTCTGGAACATCGTGAACTGGCAGGACGTCGCAGGACGCCTGCAGCGCGCCACCTCGCAGGCTCCGGGGCTCGTCGTCCCGAACTGACGGCGCAGCACCAGGACCGATCCGCAGCCCCGGGCCGCCGGCCCGGGGCTGCGTCGTGCCTCAGCCTTTGACGGCCCCGGCCGTGAGGCCGCCGCGCCAGAACCGCTGCAGCACGACCATCGCCACCATCAGGGGCACGATCGAGAGCAGCACACCGCCGGTCGTCAGCTCGTAGAACTCGGGCAGCCGCTCCACCTGGGCGTTCCAGTTGGCCAGCCCGAGTGTGACGGGATAGAGCGACTCGTCGGCCAGCATGGTCAGGGGCAGGAAGTAGTTGTTCCAGATGCCCACCAGCTGGAAGAGAAAGACGGTCACCAGCGCGGGGACCATGGCACGCAGCCCCACGGTGTGGAAGATCCGCAACTCCCCCGCACCATCGATGCGGGCAGCCTCCACGAGGGAGTCGCTCACGGTGGCGTCGGCGTAGATGCGGCAGAGGAAGAATCCGAACGGCGAGACCAGCGAGGGGATGAGCACGCTCCAGTACGTGTTGGCGATGCCGAGCGTGGAGAAGAGCAGGAAGAGCGGCAGCGCTGTCGCCGTGGCAGGGACGAGGACGCCGCCGAGCACGAGACCGAAGATCGCCTCCCGCCCTCGGAAGGAGTACTTCGCCAGCGCGTACCCGCCCGCGGCCGCGAAGTAGGTCGCGAGCAGTCCGCCCACGCCGGCGTAGAGCATGCTGTTTGCGAACCACCGCACCAGGATGCCGCCGTCGTAGGTCAGCGCCTGCGTGAGGTTCTCCCACAGGTGCACGCTGGGACCGAGGAGGAAGCCGTGCGTGGCGAACAGGTCCTCCGTGGTCTTGGTGGCCGCGATCACCACCCAGTACACGGGCACCAGGAAGTAGACCGCGACCACGGTCAGGATGCCCGTGACCACAATGGTCGACGCCGCGCTGCGGCCGGTGCGCCGGGCGCTCGAGGATCGCCTCATCGTTGCCCCCGGTTGGTCAGCCGGAGGAAGACGAAGGACAGTGCGAACGCCGTCAACGCGATGATGACGGCCTCGGCCGCCGCGAGGTTGTAGTCGTTGTAGTTGAAGGCAGCGTCGAAGGCGGCCATGTTCGGGGTGTACTCGTTCCCGACCGCCGTCGAGACCTGCTGGAGGATCTGCGGCTCGGCGAAGATCTGCAAGGTGCCGATGATCGAGAACACGATGGTCAGCAGCAGGGCCGGCCGGATGAGCGGGAGCTGGACGGACCCGGCCACGCGCAGCGGTCCGGCGCCGTCGACCCTGGCCGCCTCGTAGATCTCGGCGGGGATGGCCTTGAGCTGCGCCACGATGATGAGCATGTTGTAGCCGGTGTAGGTCCACGTGACGATGTTGGCGATGGACCACAGGACCGTCGAGGGCCCGAGGAAGTCGATGTCGATCCCGACGAGCGCGGCGACGTCGATGATCGGGCTCAGGCCGGGCACGTAGAGGAACGACCACAGCACGGAGGCGATCACCCCTGGCACGCCGTACGGCATGAAGTACGCGGCACGGAAGGCAGCCGGCCAGCGGGCGGAGGCGGACTCCAGCAGGAGCGCCAGCACCGTCGCCGCGGCGATCATCACCGGGACCTGCACCACACCGAACAGGAACATCCGTCCGATGGAGCCGACGAACTCGTTGTTCGCGAAGGCCTCCGCGTAGTTCCTCAGGCCTGCGAAGGACGACGTCGTCCCCTCCTCGCCGAAGAGTCCCGCGCGCTCGACCCGAATGAAGCTCTGGTAGATCGCGTACCCGATCGGTGCGACGAACGTGCCGAGGAACAACACCAGGAACGGGGCCAGCAGGATCCATGCGGCGCGTCGCTGGGGTGCGGCGGCGTCCCCCTCTGTCGTTGCCATGGTCACGCCGCCCGCGCGTTGAGGCCCTTGTCGGTGAGCATCTCGACGGCGGCCGTCTGAGTCCGGCGACACGCCTCGACCAGGCTCGAGCCGCCGCTGACCGCACGCACGAAGCCGTCGCTGAGCTCGTTGAACACCTGCTGGGTGGTCGGTGCCCACGTCCAGTCGGGATGCTGCTGTTCCGCTGCGGGCACGAAGACCTCCTCGTTGTAGCGCTGGCCCCCGAAGAACTCCGAGGGCTGCTCGCGTGGCGTCCCGATGTGGTCCGGTACCGGGGACCATCCGATACCGGAGTGCTCGATCTGGGCGTCGATCGCCTCCGGTGCCGTCGTCATCCAGATGGCGAACTCGGTCGCCTCAGCCGGATGCGGGCTGGTGGAGAACACCGCGGTCGTCGAGCCGCCGAGCTGCGCGGACCCGTACCCACCGTCCCATCGCGGCATCGGAGCCACCTGCCACAGCCCGGCCGTGCCGGCGGCGCCTTCGATGAGGGCGTCCGCCCATGACGCCGACATGCAGGCGCCGAGGCGGCCCTCGTTCGCGGCGGCGAACCAGCCCGGGGAGAACGGCGCGAGCGAGGTCGAGACGAGGTCCTCGCGGACCGCCCGGTCGAAGAAGTCTGCGGTCTCCAAGGTGGCGTCGTCGTCGATGCTCACCAACCAGGTGTCGTCGTCGATCGCGAACCAGGTGGCCCCGGCCTGCATGGCGAGCGCGGCGAAGTAGCTGCCGTCCGAGGGGTTGAAGATGTCGAGGTAACGGTCGGTGGCGCGGAACTCGCGCGCCAGTTCGGCCCACTCCGGCCAGGTCTGCGGCGGCTCGGCGCCGATCTCCTCGAGCAGATCGGTGCGGTAGAACCACGCGGTCGGTCCCCAGTCCTGCGGCAACGCGTACACGGCGTCGTTGAACGTCACCTGACCGAGGATCGCCTGCTCGTAGCGGTCGAGGACGGCGTCGGCACCGTACCGGCGGGTGTCCACGAGGCCGTCGACGAGCAGGAACGCCGGGGTCTGGCGCAGTTCGACCTGGGCCAGGTCCGGACCGCCGCCCGTGGCCAGCGACGAGAACATCTTCTGGTATCCGCCGTCCGGACCCGGCTGGATCCAGACCGCCTCGACCTGGACGTCCGGCCGCTGGGCGTTCCAGACGTCACAGACGAGCTGCAGGTCCTTCAGCCACGACCAGTACGTCAGGTGGACGGTGCCGTCCGGGTCAGCCGCCCGCCCCGAACCGCACGCCCCGAGCAGCGCCCCGGCGCCGAGCCCGAGGCCGGCCCGCAACGCCGTCCGCCGTGACCACTGCACACCGTGCTCCTTCGCCGCCCGGGACCGCATCGTCCGTAATGGCTCCATTGAACCGGTTCACAGGCGCTGCGCCAAGTTTCGGCGCGTCGGATCGCTTGGGGCGCAGGTCGCCGACGCGGCCGGGGCAGAGCCCCACCCACGAGTCAGCGGTGATCAGTTAGTGGTCAGTGGGCGTGCTGGCCGCGGTAGAACTCGAAGAGCTGGCCCACGAGCCCGACAAGGGCGAGCGCGATCCCGAGGCCGACCATCCACCACCCGATCGCCAGCCCGAGGAAGCCGAAGGTCGTGGCGAGGCCGAGAACGAGAGGCCACCAGCTGTGCGGGGCGAACACACCGACCTCACCGGCGCGTTCGGCGATGTCAGCGGTCGGGTTGTCTTCCGGGCGCGGATCGATCCGGCGGGCGGTGATCCAGAGATACCCGCCCGCCAGGGCCGAGAGACCACCGAGCAGGAACAGCCCGACCGTTCCCACCGGCTCCCAGTCGGCGACGATCCCGTAGATCACCCCGACCGGGATGAAGAAGACGACGCCGGCGAGGAACAGCCACGTCTCGACGAACATCGGTTTGTGGCGTTCCGGGTCCCGCTCGTCATGCATGTCCGTCATCGCTGCTCTCCTTCGGTGTGGCCCGACCGACGATCGTCAAGCACCTCTGCGCGGCCGCGGACCTCACTGCTGGCATACGCCGAGTCAAGGATGTCCCGGTTGGGCTCCGCCTGATCCATCGCCGCGACCTCGGGGTGGTGCAGATCGAACGCCGGGCGTTCGGACCGGATACGCGGCAGCGAGGTGAAGTTGTGCCGCGGGACCGGTGAACCGGTCGCCCACTCGAGGGAGTTGCCGAAGCCCCACGGGTCGTCGACGAACACCGTCCGCGGTCCTCGCATCGTGATGTACACGTTCCAGAGGAACGGCAGGGTGGACAGGGCGATGAAGACCGCACCTATCGACGAGATCTGGTTGTAGAACGTGAACCCGTCCTCCGGTCGGTAGTCCGCGATACGGCGCTGCATCCCCTGCACACCGAGCCAGTGCTGGATGAGGAACGTGGTGTGGAACCCGAGGAAGAGAATCCAGAACTGGATCTTGCCGAGTCGCTCGTTGAGCATCCGGCCGGTCCACTTGGGCCACCAGAAGAAGAACCCGGCGTACATCGCGAAGACCACGGTGCCGAAGACGACGTAGTGGAAGTGCGCCACCACGAAGTAGCTGTCGTGAACGTTGAAGTCCATCGCGGGACTGGACAGGATGATGCCGGTCAGGCCACCGAAGAGGAACGTGACCAGGAAGCCGAGCGAGTAGAGCATCGGCGTGTCGAAGGTGATCTTCCCTCGCCACATCGTGCCGATCCAGTTGAAGAACTTCACGCCCGTGGGCACCGCGATGAGCATCGTCATGAGCGAGAAGAACTCGAGCATCACACCGCCGGTGGTGAACATGTGGTGCGCCCACACCGTCACCGACAGCGCGGCGATCGCGATCGTCGCGAAGACCAGGCCCTTGTAGCCGAAGATCGGCTTGCGTGAGAAGACGGGGATGACCTCGGTGATGATGCCGAAGAACGGCAGCGCGATGATGTAGACCTCGGGATGCCCGAAGAACCAGAACAGGTGCTGCCACAGCATCGACCCGCCGGCCTCGGGATTGAAGATCTGGCCGCCCATGATCCGGTCGATCGCGAGACCGAAGAGCGCGGCCGCGAGCACCGGGAACGCCATCAGCGCCAGCACCGACGTGATGAGAATGTTCCAGGTGAAGATCGGCATCCGGAACATCGTCATGCCGGGCGCGCGCATGGTGATGATCGTCGTCGCGAAGTTCACCGAACCGAAGATGGTGGCGAACCCGGTCATCCCGAGTCCGAGCACCCACAGGTCGCCGCCGAGTCCTGGCGAGAACATCGCGTTGGACAGTGGCGTGTACGCGGTCCACCCGAAGCTCGCCGCGCCCTTGGGGGTAAGGAACCCGCCGATCACGAGCAGGCCACCGAAGAAGAACAGCCAGTACGAGAGCATGTTGAGTCGCGGGAAGGCGACGTCGGGCGCTCCGATCTGCAGCGGCACCAATGCGTTCGCGAACGCCGAGAACAGCGGCGTCGCGAAGAGCAGCATCATGATCGTGCCGTGCATGGTGAAGAACTGGTTGTACTGCTCACGCGACTGCAGCAGGATCCCCGGCTCGAACAACTCGGCACGCACCAGAAGTGCCAGGACGCCGCCGATCATGAAGAACAGGAACGAGGAGGCCAGATAGAGGTTGCCGATGACCTTGTGGTCCGTCGAGGTCATCCAGCTGACGATCTTTGTGCCCCAACTCTGCCGTTCGGGGCGCAGGCCCGGGGTGATCTCCGGGCGCAGCGAGGTCGCGGTGGCCATCAGTGCGTCTCCTCCTGCGTCACCATGTACTGGCGGTTGTACTCGTCCCCGAGGCGCCCGGTCTGGCCCGCGTCGCGCAGGCGCTGCATCTGCTCGTCATAGGTCTGCCGGTCCACGACGGCGACGTCGAAGAGCATCTCGGCGTGGAACTCGCCGCACAGCTCCGCGCACTTGCCGGAGTAGACACCCTCCTGCTGCGGGGTGACTTGGAAGGTGTTCACCCGGCCGGGGATGGCGTCCACCTTGTAGAGGAACGCCGGGATCCAGAACGCGTGGGCGACGTCGCGGGTGTGCACGGTGAACGTCACCGTCTCCCCTACCGGCAGGTAGAGGGTCGGCAGTTCGTCCGTGCCGTCCTCGCCGTTGATCGAGACGCGGCCGCCGGCGTAGTAGACGTCGTCGCTGAGGTAGTTGAAGTCCCAGCTCCACTGCTTTGCGTACACCTCGATCGCCAGGTCGGCATTGCTGTCCTCGGGGGTGATCTCGGTGTGTGCCGCCTGGTTGACGCCGTAGCCGACCTCGTCGCCGACTCGATTGACGTCGTTGGTGATGCCGGAGGAGAAGTAGAACAGGACGCCGACCATGAGCAACGGCAACGCCGTGTACATCAGCTCGAGCGGCACGTGGTAGCGCACCTGGACGGGCAGCTGGTTGTCGTTCTTGCGCTTGCGGTAGGCCAGCACGCACCAGATCGTCAGGCCCCACACGACGACGCCGACGAAGAGCGCGGCGATCCATGCCCCGTTCCACAGGTCGATGATGCCGTCGACCCGGTCGGTCAGCCCGCGCTCGGTGGGGAGGAACCCGACGTCGACGCCCAGCCCCGGCTCGCTGGGGTGCTGGTCGGCGGGCGCGCAGGCCGCCGCGGTCAGCGCGACGACGCCCGTGAGGGCGAGCGAGCGCACGACCCGGCGCCGAGTGCGGCGATGGGATGGCACGGATCTGACCTTCCGACGCGATGGTGATGCGGTCCCCACCTTAATAGGCGCTGGGACCGTTCCGCCCCATGTCGGGCGGTGTGGCCCGCCCGTTCGGTGAGCGAGCACGCGGCGCGACTCAGCGCGCACGGATCGCGTCGACGACGTCGATGACCAATGCGGTCGGCGGGACCTCTGCCGATTGCTCGCCGGCCGGCTGACCGGGGAGTTGGAGCACCACCCGCGAGCCGACCGGTACGTCGGCGAGCAGACCGGTGGGTAGCTCCTCGTCGATCGTGAGCGATGTCACGCCACCGGCGTCCCACGTGGACTGCTGGTTCGAGTTGTCCCACGCCGTCTCGGCCACCTGGACCAGGGCGGTCTCGCCCGCGCGCAGCAGATCGCCGTCGCCGGTGGCGATCACCGTGGCCCCGGCCTCGGTGGGTTCGGGCGCGCCGTCGTCGACGGTGATGGACGCCGGCTCGCCGAGATCCCCCTCGACGGTGACGGGCAGCTCCGGCTCCGGTGTGACGGGCTCCGCGTCGGCCTGAGCGCCCGCGTCCGGTGGGTACACCTCGACGACGTCGACGACGAAGACCAGACTCGCATCCCCGGGGATCCCACCCTGGGGCTGTCCCTCGGCGCCGTAACCCAGCTCGGGCGGGATGGACAGCAGGACCCGGTCGCCCACATGGGTCCCGGCAAGGCCCTGCTTCCATCCCTGGATGACGCCGTTGAGGCTGAAGCCGCTCGGAGCGTCCCGCGCGAATGAGCTGTCGAACGCCTGCTCCTCGCCCCAGACCTGCCCGTGGTAGTCCGCGACGACGAAGTCGTCGGCTCCGACCTCGGTCCCGTCGCCCTCCTGCAGCACCTCACTCTGCAGCTCGGCCGGCGCGCCGGACTCCGGGAACGTGATGGTCGGCTCGTCCCCGTAGCCTCCCTCGACGGCGGGCAGCTCCTCGCCCGCCCCCGTTGACTCCGGCTCCTGCCCACCGCCTCCGTCGTCGCTGCAGGCGGTGACGGCCAGTGCGATACCGGCGAGCAGGGCGGTCAGGACGGGCAGGCGGGGTCGCACGGAGGTCTCCTTCGTGGGCTGGACATGACGACGGCCCCGCCCGGAGTACCGGCACGGGGCCATCGGGGTCGTACGGGGTGTTGCGGACGGCTCAGTGGAAGGAGTCGCCGCAGGCGCAGGATCCCGTCGCGTTCGGGTTGTCGATGGTGAAGCCCTGCTTCTCGATGGTGTCCGCGAAGTCGATGGTCGCGCCCTCGAGGTACGGCACCGACATCCGGTCGACGATCACCTCGACGCCGCCGAATTCGCGCAGCGCATCGCCGTCGAGGACGCGCTCGTCGAAGTAGAGCTGATAAATCAGGCCCGAGCAGCCGCCGGGCTGGACCGCGACGCGCAGGCGCAGGTCGTCGCGCCCTTCCTGTTCCAGCAGCGTTCGAACCTTGTCGGCGGCGACGTCGGTGAGGACGACCCCGTGGGTGGCGACCTGCTCGGCGGTCTCGCTCATCACACTCTCCAGCTTCTCGGGTACGCCTGGACGGCTCTTCGACACGGCAAACACGGTCGGCCGCATGCTTTGTTCCCCGGCCAGCGTACGTCGTCAGCGGCACCGCGTGCACGGGCCGCGCGGTACGCGCGCTCCGCAACTCCGCCGTGGCGCACGATGCAGCCGGTGCGTCCTGACTCACGTGGACCAGGTCAGGGCCAGTCGCGCGACGCGCGCACGCACCGCCTCGGCCAGCTCGCCCGCGCCGGGTCGGGGCGCCGTCGGACGCACGCGCGAACGATCGCGGACCTCGTAGGCCCCGGAGATGCCGAGCGGGGCGATCTCGCGGCGGGAGGTGCGCAGTTCCTCGGCGACCACGACCACCGGGATCGCGCGATCGAGCGCGTGGTGGGCGACCGTCGCCACCACCGATTGGGTCAGCCCAGGCGCATCGAAGACGGCCGTTCCGGTGAGAATCAGGTCCGTCCCGGCGACGGCGCCCGCAAGCCCGATCTCCCCCGCGACCACGTCGGCGCCGGGCAGCGCCCGCCCGCCGAGCAGCCGCAGGGCGAAAGCCACCCCGCCTGCGGCACCGCTGCCCGGCGCGCGCCCCGACGGCGGAGCGGTGGTCACGCGTTCGGAGCCGGTGAGCAGGTCGATCCCGCCCGAAGGGCCGTGGTCCTCGACCTGCGCCACCCAGCCGGCGACCTGACGCTCGAGCTCCTGGGCGAGCCCGGGCCCGATCTCCGGCTCCTCCCCGAGGACGGCGCCCGCACCGTGCAGCCCGAGCAGCGGCAGGTCGTCGGCCACCGCGAGCACCAGATCCCTCCCGGCGAGCAGCTGTCGTGCGCGCGCTATGCCGCCGAGAGCCTCGATGAGCCCTCGCCCGCCGTCGTGCGTGGCCGCCCGCCCCGGGACCCCGACCACGATGCGGCCGGCGCCGGTACTCGCCGCCGCCTCCAGAAGCGGCGCCAACGGTGCGGACGTCCCCGTCCGCACGCTCCGCTCCCAATCGCCCGGATCCACGAGGTGCCGGCCGATGGCCTGGTCGGCCTCGACGTACGCGGTCCCGCCACCGACTCCGTCGACGTGGAGCACGGCGGCGACCGTGGCACCGCCGAGGGGGTCGGAGGTCTCGACGGGGACGAGCTCCCCGGGCCGGGCGGCGCCGATCGCCTCGAGCAGGCCCGCTGACCCGTCGGACATCGGGAGGGTGTGCACGTCGTCACCGGGCGCGCTCGAGGCCCACCCGGTGGCGAAGAGGCGGGCGGCCTGCACCGCGTTCGACGGGCCGGAGAATCGGTCGGGCGCGATGAGGACGTGCACCGGGCCATCATGCCGGGTACGGCGTCCACGGGACACGGGTGCCTCGTCCGCGCTGCAGCTGTGGCACCATCTGCGCCATGCATGCGCCCCGCACCGTCCAGCGTGCCGCCGCGTTCGCGGCCGGCACCGCCTGCCTGGTGATGGTGACCGCGTGCTCCGGCGAGCAGTCGGTCGAGCCAGTCTCGCCCGGCGCGCTCGAGGAACAGATCGCGGACGCCATGGAGGACGAGGTCGGGGTGCGCCCGAGCGTGACCTGCGAGGAGGAGCTGCCGGCCGAGGAGGGCGCGGAGGCGACGTGTGATGTCGCCAACGAGGACGACCCGGACTCGGCCTTCACCGTCACGGCGACCGTGACCTCCGTGGACACCGAGACCGGGACTGTCGAGTTCGACCTCAGCGAGACCGAGCCGGGCGCGGGCGGATCCGACGACGCAGGATCGGACGACGGGCAGAGCGAGACCGACCAGTCTCAGGACGGCCAGGACGGCGAAGGCGGCGAGGACGGACAGGAAGGCCGAGACGACCAGGGCTGACTACAGCGAGCCGCCCAGCCGGGCGAGCAGGAGGGCCTCGGCCAGGACCACCTTCTCCAGCTCGGCCAGGTGGACGGATTCGTCCTCGCTGTGGGCGCGCGAATCAGGGTCCTCGACCCCGGTGACGAGGATGTCGGCATCGGGGAAGACGGCTTTCAGATCCGAGATGAAGGGGATCGACCCGCCCACGCCGATGTCGACCGGCTCGCGGCCCCAGGACTGACGGAAGGCCCAGCGTGCGGTCCGCATCGCCTCGGTGTCGGCCGGGCCGGCGAACGCCTGGGCGCGCTCGCCCGCAGTGACCGTCACCTGTGCCCCGAAGGGGGCGTGTGCGCGGAGGTGGTCGTGCAGCAACCGTTCGGCCTCGGCCGGATCCTGACCGGGTGCGGTGCGCAGTGAGAGCTTGGCGCGGCACGCGGGGGCGAGGGTGTTGGATGCCGCCGCCACGGCGGTGGCGTCGAGACCGATGACGGACAGCGCCGGCTTGCGCCACATCCGCGCCGTGATCGGTCCGCGCCCGGCGAGCCGGTATCCGTCGACGACGCCCGCGTCCGCCCGTAGATCGTCCTCTGGGTAGTCGACGTCGACATCGTCACGACGGACCAGACCCTCGACGGCGACATCGCCGGCGTCGTCGTGCAAGGTCGCGATGAGACGCGCCATGAGCGTGACGGCGTCGAGCACCGGACCGCCGAACATGCCGGAGTGGACGGCGTGATCGAGCACCCGGACCTCGACCTCGCAGTCCACGAGACCGCGCAACGATGTCGTCAGTGCCGGCACCCCGACCTTCCAGTTGTTGGAATCGGCGACGACGATGACGTCGGCGCGCAACCGGTCGGCGTGGGTCGCGAGGAAGTGGGCGAACGTCGGTGAGCCGATCTCCTCCTCGCCCTCGGCGAAGACGGTCACGCCGACGCCGAGCGAGTCGCCGAGCACACGCAGTGCCCCGACGTGCGCCATGATCCCGGCTTTGTCGTCGGCGGCGCCGCGCCCGTACAGACGCCCGTCGCGCTCCTGAGGGGTGAACGGCTCACCCGTCCACCGCTCCGCCGGGCCGGGGGGCTGGACATCGTGGTGCGCGTACAGCAGGACGGTCGGGGCGCCCGCGGGGCCGGGCCGGTGCGCGACGACGGCGGGGCGGCTGACGTCACCGTCGGGCGTCGTCGCCGTCAGGATGTCGACCTGCGGCATCCCCGCCTCACGCAGCAGTCCGGCGACCGCTTCCGCACTGGCGCGGATCTGGTCCTGATCGAACGCCGGGGCGGACACGCTGGGGATGCGCACCAGGGTCTCGAGATCGGTCCGGATCGCGGGGAAGGCCTCGTGCGTACGTCGTGTCAGGGAGTCGATGTCGGTCACGACCGCGAGACTAACGCCCGCCCGGGCCGGGCCCGTCGTCGACTACCCTGCTGGGGTGATCGGACGCAAGCGCACCCCCGTGGAGGAACCCGAACCGGCGGCGGACGAGCAGCCGGCGGGCAAGGGCCGGCCGACGCCGAAACGCCGCGAGGCGGAGATGCGTAACCGGCGTCCGCTGGTGCCGGACGACCGCAAGGAGGCGAAGCGGCGCCAGCGCGAGCAGCGAAACGAGATGTGGCGCAAGCAGCGCGAGGCGATGATCACCGGCGAGGAGCGCTACCTGCCGATCCGGGACAAGGGGCGGGTGCGCCGGTACGCCCGGGACTACGTCGACGCGCGGTTCTCGGTGGCCGAGATCTTCATGCCGGTCGCACTCCTGATGATCATCGCCATGCTCTTCGTGGGCACGTTCCCCGAGCTGGCGAACATCGTGGTCCTCGGGACTTACGCGCTGCTGCTGCTGTCGATCCTCGACGGCGTCGTCATGGTCCAGCTGCTCAAGCGTCGCCTGCGGCGGACGTTCGACGAGAGCGAGATCCCGAAGTGGACGGGCCTGTACGCGTTCACCCGCGCGTTCTACTTCCGTCGGATGCGACAGCCCCGCCCGCAGGTCAAGCGCGGTCAGTACCCGGCCTGAGTCGCATCGAGGCCTCGGCCAGCGCGCGGTTCACCCGCCCCGGCCACGCCGGTCCCTCGTAGACGAAGGCGGAGTAGGCCTGGAGCAGGTCCGCACCGGCGGCGAGCATCGCACGGGCGTCGGCCACCCCTCCGATCCCTCCGACACCGATGATGAGCCGATCCGGTCCGAGTCGGGCGCGCAGTCGCGCGACGACGTCGACGGCGCGCTCACTCAGGGGCCGGCCGGACAGTCCGCCGGGTCCCAGGTGGTGCGCGATCGTGGTGTTGGTGGCGACCACACCGGTCAGGCCAAGATCGAGGACGAGGTCCGCGACCCGGTCGACGTCCGCGTCGGCGAGGTCCGGAGCAATCTTGACCAGCAACGGCATCCGGCGTCCGGCCGTCCGGTCTGCCACGGCCTGGACCGCCTCGAGGATGGGGCGGAGAGCCTCGACGGACTGCAGATCGCGCAGGCCGGGCGTGTTGGGCGAGGAGACGTTGACGACCAGGTAGTCCGCCCACCGTGCGACCTCGCGTGCCGAGCTCTCGTAGTCACCCACGGCTTCTTCGAGGGGCGTCACCTTCGACTTGCCGATGTTCGCGCCGACGATGACGCGCCGCCCCCGCCTGGTACGGCGCAGCCGCTGGAGACGGCGCCCGGCCGCGGCGGCGCCGTCGTTGTTGAAACCCATGCGGTTGCGCAGGGCCCCGAGTTCGAGCTCGCGCCAGAGGCGAGGCCGTTCGTTGCCGGGCTGGGCGCGTGCCGTGACCGTGCCGACTTCGACGAAACCGAACCCGAGCATGTCCATCCCGAGGACCGTGTCGGCGTGCTTGTCCATGCCCGCCGCGAGGCCGAGCAACCCGGGCACCGGCCGTGGGAGGCCCGGGACCGTGACCGGGGCGGCCGGACGCCGGCCGAGGACGGCGCGCACGGCATCAGAGAGAAACGGCACGGCTGCGACCGTACGAATGAGATCCATGGCGCGGGTGTGAGCGTCCTCGGGATCGAGCCGGACGAGCACGTGGTCGAACAACTGCCGATAGATCATCGGTCCGCCCGGGCCGCGATCCGCGCGGGCGCGCTGTGCCAGAGCCACGCGATCCCGAGCACCGGCAGAAGCGCAGGAACATACCCGTACCCCGCGCCGAACCGGCTCCAGACCGAGTCGTCGGCGAACAGCTGCGGCTCGAGCGTGGTCAGGACGCCGACGGTGACGACGCCGGCGAGCTCGACCAGCACCGTGATCCAGCCGACGCGGCGCATGCGGCGCCCGTTGTGCGCGAGGGCGACCGTCGCCAGGATGTAGACGAGTCCGGCGACCGCTGACAGCGAGTAGGCTAGCGGCGCCTCGCCCGCACGCGTCATGAGCTGAACAGTGGCCCGGGCGGTCGCCGCGAGCGCGAAGATGCCGTAGACGAGGATAAGCACGCGGCCCACGCCGTACGCCGGTCGCCGCGTGTCCTCCGCGGAGTGCGTCCGCACCTCGTCGCTCACGCGGACCACACCTGCCAGATTCGTGCCTGCATCGCCAGCAGCGCGACACAGATAACGAGCAGCGCGAGCGAACTCGTGCGTGTGCGGTCGGCCATCGCCCAGACGGCGGCGACGGGCAGCAGGAACAACGCGGTGATGACGTACCCCCAGAAGGTCCAGGGCTCGTGCAGAGTGGCCCCCCGAATGGTGGCCACGAGACCGGCCACGAGCTGCGCGAGCAACGCCAGTTCGACGACGGCGGCGCCGATGAGCTGCCGGAACACCACCGGCCGCCCCCGCACCAGGTGCCAGGCGGACCACAGTCCGAGCAGGCCGCTGGCAGCGGCGGCGGCCAGGACGCAGACGAGCACCCCGGGAGACTACCTCCGCCCGCCGCCGCCGGCGCACCGGGCTCGCGGGTTAGCATCGCTGATCGTGACGGATATCGAGCTGACAGCCAAGGATCCCGCCAAACTCTCTGCCGACGCCCTCGTGGTGGCGGTGGCCGCGACCGAGGACGGACCGCGGCTCCTCCCGTCCGCGCTCGGCGGTAAGGCCCTGACGCGGCTGGCGAAGGCGTTGCCCGCGCTCGGTGTGCGCGGCACCGTCGACGAGGTGGTCCGCGTCCCGGCGGACGAGGACGTGGCAGCCGACGTGGTCGTGCTGACCGGTGTCGGTTCGCTGACCGGGCAGGCACCGGACCGCGAGGGGCTGCGCCGCGGTGCCGGCGCCGCCACCCGCAGCCTGTCCGGTGTCGGCTCGGCTGTCCTCGCCCTGCCGGCCGACGAGGTCGACGACGTGGCCGCCGTCGCCGAGGGTGCGCTCTACGGGGCCTACCGCTTCGCCGAGTACCGTAGGACGGACCCCGCTCCGCTCACACGTGTGCAGCTGGCCTCACCACTCGCCCGGCGGAAGGACGCGAAGGCTGCGCTGGAGCGCGCGGTCGTCCTGGCCACCGGTGTCCACGGCACCCGGGACCTGGTCAACGCCTCCCCGCGCCACCTCTATCCCGCGACGTTCGCCGATCACGCGCGAGCCGCGGCGAAGGGCACCAAGGTCTCGGTGACGGTCCTCGACGAGAAGCAGCTCGCGGCCGGCGAGTATGGCGGCATCACCGGCGTCGGTCAGGGCAGCGCCCGACCCCCGCGACTGGTCAAGCTCAGTTACTCGCCCTCGCGTGCCAGGCGGCACTACGCCCTGGTGGGCAAGGGCATCACGTTCGACTCCGGCGGCCTCTCGCTCAAGCCCGCGAAGTCCATGGAGACGATGAAGGACGACATGGCCGGTGCCGCGACCGTCCTGCACACTGTGCTGGCGGCTGCCGCGCTCGCCCTGCCGGTCAAGGTCACGGGCTGGCTGGCGCTCGCCGAGAACATGCCGGGAGCGAGCGCGCAACGCCCCTCCGACGTGCTGACGATGCGCGGGGGGAAGACGGTCGAGGTCCTCAACACCGACGCCGAGGGACGCCTTGTCATGGCCGACGCACTGGTCGCCGCCGTCGAGGAGGGCCCGGACGCGGTGCTCGACATCGCCACGTTGACCGGCGCGCAGGTCGTCGCGCTCGGAGCGCGCGTGGGCGGGGTGATGGGCACCGAGGACATCCGCGGCGAGGTCGTCGGCGCCGCCGAGTCCGCCGGCGAGCAGTTCTGGCCGATGCCACTGCCGCGGGAGCTCCGTTCCTCGCTGGACTCGGCCGTCGCGGACATCGCCAACGTCGGCGGCCGCGAGGGCGGCATGCTCACCGCCGGGCTGTTCCTCCAGGAGTTCGTGGCGGACACGCCGTGGGCGCACCTCGATGTCGCCGGCCCGGCATTCAACGAGTCCGAGGCGTACGGCTACACCCCGAAGGGCGGTACCGGCATGGGCCTGCGGACCCTGGTGACGTTGCTGGAGAGTGCTGCCGGCCGCTGAGTCACCGGTGCTTGTTGCGCGAGTTCCACCGCCGCATCCGCGGCGGATATCCGGTGACCATGACGTCGTAGACCGGCACGCCGAGCTCCTTCGCGAGTGCCCGGCCCGTCCGAGCGTCCGGCACTCGCCGGCGAGTCCACTCGCCGGTCTCGGCGATGAGCACGACGGTGACCGGATCGTTGCGAGTCGGTGGCTCGAGGTAGGCCTCGACGCCCTGCCGGGTGCTCACGAACTGCCGGAAATGCGCCAGCGTGCGCGCCTTGCTCTCGTCCCGGGACACCTCGCCCGGGCGGCGGCGAACGAACGGCAGGCGCGAAAGCAGGCGCATGGCACCACGGTACGGCGACCGACACGGAGCCGGCCGGTGTGTGACAAACGGCACGGGCGCGACAGCGCGAGGCGACGGGGTGTCCCGCGGGTGGAACAATGTCGGCGACCGGCCCGGTACACGTAGGGTTGGTCACGCGCTCAAGGAGAGGTACGTGGCAGATTCGCAGGACTACGACATCGTCATCCTGGGTGCCGGAAGCGGGGGTTACGCGGCGGCACTGCGGGCCGCCGAGCTCGGGATGACCGTGGCACTCGTCGAGGGGGACAAACTCGGCGGGACCTGCCTGCACCGCGGCTGCATCCCCACCAAGGCGCTGCTGCACTCCGCCGAGGTCGCCGAGATGGTCCGTCACGCCGGTGCTGTCGGTGTCAACGGCAGCCTGGACGGCATCGACATGGCCGGCGTGGCCTCCTTCAGGGACGGCGTCGTGGGCCGTCTGTACCAGGGGCTCCAGGGCCTCGTCGCGGCCCGCCAGGTGAATCTCGTCCACGGGTGGGGTCGGCTGGTCGCCCCGGACGCCGTCGAGGTCGACGGCGTCCGTTACCGCGGCAAGCATGTGATCCTCGCGTCCGGCTCGCGGTCGAAGACGCTCCCGGGGCTGGAGATCGGCGGCCGGGTCATCACCTCCGAGCAGGCGCTCGAGCTCGACCACGTCCCCGCCAGCGCGATCGTGCTCGGCGGCGGAGTGATCGGTGTCGAGTTCGCCTCGTTGTGGCAGTCGTTCGGGACCGCGGTGACCATTCTCGAGGCACTGCCGAATCTCGTCCCGAACGAGGACGTCTCGGTCTCGAAGGCGCTCGAGCGTGCCTTCCGTAAACGGAAGATCGCCTTCCACACCGGGACGCGCTTCGCCGGTGTGGAGCAGGGCGCCGAGGGAGTCACGGTGCGCACGGAGGACGGCGGGACGTACACGTCCGAGATCCTTCTCGTCGCCGTCGGCCGGGCGCCGATGACCGAGGGGCTGGGCTACGACGAGCAGGGCGTGCGGTTGGAGCGCGGATATGTCCGCACCGACGAACGGCTGCGCACGTCGGTCCCCGGTGTGTACGCAGTCGGGGACATCGTGCCCGGTCTCCAGCTCGCCCACCGGGGCTTCCAGCAGGGCATCTTCGTCGCCGAGGAGATCGCCGGGTTGAAGCCGGCGCCGGTGGTCGAGTCCGGCATCCCACGGGTGACCTACTGTGATCCCAACGTCGCCTCGGTGGGCCTCACGCACACCCAGGCCGTCGAGGCGCTCGGCGAGGAGAACGTCGTCACGCTCGAGTACAACCTCGGCGGGAACGGCAAGTCCCAGATCCTCCAGACCGGCGGGTTCGTCAAACTGGTGCGCGAGAAGGACGGCCCGATCGTCGGGGTCCATATGCTCGGCGACCGGCTCGGCGAGCTCGTCGGCGAAGGACAGCTCATCGTGAATTGGGAGGCTTACCCGGAGGATGTCGCCGCACTGCTTCACGCTCACCCCACGCAGGACGAGGCCCTGGGCGAAGCGGCCTTGGCCCTGGCCGGCAAGCCGTTGCACGCCCACAACTGACCCGATCGAAGGAGATTCCTGGACATGTCCGAGTCCGTGAAGATGCCCGCCCTGGGTGAGTCCGTCACCGAAGGCACGGTCACCCGGTGGCTGAAGTCGGTCGGGGACAGCGTCGAGGTCGACGAGCCGCTGCTCGAGGTCTCGACCGACAAGGTCGACACCGAGGTCCCCTCCCCGGTCGCCGGTGTCGTGGAGAAGATCCTCGTCGAGGAGGACGACACCGTCGAGGTCGGGGCGGAGCTCGCCGTGGTCGGCGACGGCTCCGGCGGCGGGGAGCCGGAGCCTGCCGGTGAGCAGGCGCCGGCGGCTGCCGAGGCCCCTGCGCAGGCGGAGGCGTCCGAGACGCCGGCCTCCGAGGAGGTCGAGGCGGCGCAGCCCGCGGCGGAGCAGGCCGAGCCACCGGCTCAGGCGCAGCAGGAGGCCACGGAGTCCGCACCGCAGCCGGCCGGTTCCGGTACGCAGTCCGATGGTGAGGCCCCGGGCGAGCCCGTGCTGATGCCTGCTCTGGGTGAGTCGGTCACCGAGGGCACGATCACCCGGTGGCTGAAATCGGAGGGCGACAGCGTCGAGGTCGACGAGCCGCTGCTCGAGGTCTCGACCGACAAGGTCGACACCGAGGTCCCCTCCCCCGTCGCCGGGACGGTGCAGAAGATCCTGGCCGGAGAGGACGAGACCGTCGAGGTCGGTGCGCAGTTGGCCATCGTCGGGTCCGGGTCCGCCGCCCCGGCGCAGGAGCCAGCCCAGGAGGAGCAGCGGGCCCCGGCGCAGGAGGAGCCTGCCCCGCAGGAGCAGGAGCAGGAGCAGGAGCAGGAGCCAGCCCAGCCGCAGGCCGTGCCCGCGCCGGCGGCAGAGGCCACTCCCGAGCCCGAGCCGCAGGCTGCGGAGCAGGCGGCCGAGGAGCGGGCGCCACAGACCGAGCAGTCGGGTCGTGAGCGTCCGGCGCAGGCAGCGGGCCGCTCGTACATCACTCCGCTGGTGCGCAAGCTCGCGGCGGACAAGGGCGTGGACCTGTCCACGGTGACCGGAACGGGTGTCGGCGGGCGTATCCGCAAGCAGGACGTCGAGGAAGCCGCGGCGAAGGCCACCGCCCCGGCGGAGGCGTCGCCTCAGGCTCCTCAGGCCGCGGCTCCGGAACCGAAGCCGGTGGAGGTCTCCCCGCTGCGCGGCACCACGGAGAAGATGTCGCGCCTGCGGCAGATCATCTCGCGCCGGATGAAGGAGTCGCTCGACACCTCCGCGCAGCTGACCACGGTCGCCGAGGTCGACGTCACCCGGATCGCGGCGCTACGCGCCAGGGCAAAGGACTCCTTCGCCGCCCGCGAGGGGACGAAGCTGACCTACCTGCCGTTCTTCGTCAAGGCGGTCACCGAGGCGCTCAAGGGACACCCGAAGCTCAACGCCACCATCGACGGCGACCAGGTGATCTACCACGACGTCGAACACATCGGTATCGCCGCGGACACCCCGCGCGGCCTGCTGGTGCCGGTGGTCAAGAACGCCGGCGACCTCACCCTGGGGGGCATCGCGAAGACCATCAACGACCTCGCCGCCCGCACGCGGGAGAACAAGGTCACCCCGGACGAGCTCGGCGGCTCGACGTTCACCATCACGAACACCGGATCGGCCGGGCTGCTGATCGACACCCCGATCATCAACCAGCCGGAGGTCGCCATCCTCGGCACGGGTGCGATCGTCAAGCGCCCGATGGTGGTCAAGGACGCGGACGGCAACGAGACGATCGGCATCCGCTCGATGGTCTACCTGTCCCTGACCTATGACCACCGCCTCGCCGACGGCGCCGACGCGGGCCGTTTCCTCATGGCCGTCAAGGCCCGGCTCGAGGAGGGCGCGTTCGACGCCGACCTCGGCATCTGACCCGGCATCCGACCGGTCCCGGCCCGGCCCCGCACCAGCTCGGTGCGGGGCCTTCGCCGTCGCGCGTCACCTCCTCACCCGCACTCCTCGGTGGCGGCCACGCGCCACGGTGGACCCGCGATCACCATGACGGTGCATCGGGGCTCGGACGCGGGAACGACGACGCCGTCGCTCTCTCCCCTGCCGCTCAGCGTGTACTCCCCTTGCCGGGTCACGACCCGGACACGCCGGCGGCCCTCGCCGTCGACCCCCAGCGCAGCTACCTCGCTCACGCGTGTCCGCAGACCGTCCGGCCGCACCCCTGCCCGGCCCAGGTCAGCCACGAGCGCGGCGTCCGCGGCTGCGAGCTCGCTACCAGGTTCGGTCAACTCCCCCAACGCCTGGGCGTCGCCGGTGGCCAGTGCGCGGTCGCGGGCCGCGACCAATGCCGTGACGACGTCCTGGACGTCGTCCTCCCCGAGCGGTTCTGCCCCACCTGCCCATCGGGTCGCCATGCCGGTCACCGCGACAACCATCGACAGCCCGGCGGCCACCAGCGCCATGTGCCGCCCTCTCCGAGTTCGTCGCCGATGTCGTCCACGAGGTCGCCGGTCCGCGCGCCGTTGCGTGGCGTCCTGACCGGAGCGCAGGCGTGCCTGTGCCAGGTCGGCCTCGGGCGGCAGCTCCAGGTGCTCGACCGCACCGAGCCCGGCGGCGGCCGTGGCGAGCCCTTCCGCACTCGGCCGTGTTGCGACGTCTGTCGACAGAGCCGGTGCGAGAATTCGTGCGACGTCGGGATGATCACCGCTGGCCCACCGCACGACCTCGGCCAAGGCCCACACGTCCGCGGCCGCGCCTGCCGCCGCCCCCGTACGCACCTCGGGCGCCGCGAACCCTGGCGTACCGCGCTCCGTGCTGACCTCACCCGCCAGATCGACGAGGACCGGGACACCACCAGCGGTGATGACGATGTTGTCCGGGGCGACATCACCGTGGATGACGCCCCGTGCATGGAGTTTCGCCAGGGCCGAACCAAGTGCCGTCAGGAGAGTGCGGGCTGCCCCGGGAGTCAGAGCGCCCCCGGCGGTGCGCACCGTGGTCAGCGTCGGCCCGGCGACCTCGTCGGTCACCAGGGCGCACCGGTCGTCCCCCAGGCCCACCACGTCCAGCACGCGCGGAAGATGGGGGTGGCAGGTCGACCGCAGCGCGGCGAGGCGACGCAGCAGGGCGGTATTGCGGTCGCCCGGAGGCAGCTGCAGGAAGGAGACGACCACCGTCCGGCCCGTCTCGTCACGTGCCCGCCACACGGCCCCGCCGGCACCGAACCCGACCGGAGTGAGCATCTCGTAGCCGGGCACATGCTCCTGCCTGCGCCGTCCGGGCCGACGGCACCGCCCACGCGTCGTGTCCATGGAGGCCAGCCCAGCACGAAGGGCGCAAAGCCTGCAGGCGTTATCCACAGGTCGCGTTGGTGGCCGGGCGGCTGGGGACGCGCCGGCGTCACAACCGGGGGCTGAGGCGCTCCGTCTCGGCCGCCTCCCGGGGGACGTGCCGTTGCCACGGCCACCACACGCGGCGTCCGAGGTCGAGCACCAGGCCGGGCACCAGCAGGCTGCGGACGAGCAACGTGTCGATGAGGACACCGGCGGAGACGATGAATGCGAGTTGGAGGAGAAAGAGGAGGGGAACCACCGACAGTGCCCCGAAGGTGGCTGCGAGCACGAGCCCGGCGGAGGTGATGACACCGCCGGTCACGGCAAGGCCGCGACGGGTCCCCGGCCGGGTGCCGAGCCGGAAGGACTCTTCGCGCACGCGCGTCATGAGGAAGATCGAGTAGTCGATGCCGAGCGCGACGAGGAAGACGAACCCGTAGAGCGGGACCGACGGATCTGCTCCCGGCAGATCAAGGACCTGATGGAAAACCACCGCGCTCAGCCCCATGGTGGCACCGAACGAGAGCAGGTTCGCCACGAGCACCACCAACGGGGCGACGATCGCCCGAAGGAGCAGGGCGAGCAGCACGGCGATCGCCGCGAGCACGAGCGGGACAATGGTACGCAGGTCGCGCTCACCGGCCTCGATCGTGTCGAGCCGTTCGGCCGCGGCCCCGCCGACGAGCGCCTGCGGGTCGGCGGCGTGCACCGCCTCGCGAAGGCCATCGACCGACTCCACCGCCTCGTTGCTCTCGGCCGGCGCGGCCAACGCGACCTCGACCTGCACGCGCCCGTCGACCGTGAGGGGAGCACCGTCCTCCGCGGTGACGACCTCGGCCGAGCGCACACCGTCGACGTCACCGGCAGCGGTGCGCAGTTCGCCGGCTTTCTCGGCGTCGCCGATGACGAGAGCGGGCTGGACCGAGCCGGCGTCGAAGTGCTCGGCCAGCACCGTTTCGCCGGCCACGGACTCGACATCATTGAGGAAGATGTCGGATTCGCTCGTGCCCTCTGCCTGGAACGTCGGCGCGAACGCCGCCGCACCGAGGAGCACGACCGCTGTCGTGACCCAGACCCGGCGCGGACGAGCCCCCACGGCGTCCGCGACCTTGGGCCACAGCCGGCTGTCGTTCCGTCGGTTCCCGGCACGCCCGGGCACACGAGGCCAGAAGAGCACGGTGGAACGGCGGCCGGCAGCAAGTAGCAGGGCCGGCAGCAGTGTCAGCGCCGACAGGACGGCGCAGCAGATCCCGATGGCGGCGACGGGCCCGAGCCCGGAATTCGAGCGGAGATCGGACAGCAGCAGACACAGCAGACCGGCGACGACGGTTCCGGCGCTGGCCAGGATCGGCTCGAGCGATGCACGCCAGGCCGCGCGCATGGCGGATGTCGGATCGGCACCCGATTCCAGCTCTTCGCGGTATCGGGCGATGAGCAACAGCGAGTAGTCGGTCGCAGCGCCGACCACGAGGATCGAGAGGATCCCTTGGCTCTGTCCGTTGAGGAGCAGCACGTCCCGCTCTGCGAGGTTCTTCACCACCAGCGCGGCAGCGCACAGTCCGAGCACGGACGTCAACAAGACAGTGAACGGCAGAAGTGGTGACCGGTAGACCAACAGGAGGATGACCAGTACGACCGACAGGGCGACTGCGAGCAGCACGGTGTCGATCGATCCGAATGCGGAGCCCAGGTCGGCGACGAACCCTGCCGGCCCGGTGACCCAGGCTTGCAGACCAGTCCCGCTCAGCTCCTCGTCGGTCAATGCCCGTAGTTCATCGACGACGACGGCGCCGAGCTGTTCGTCTTCCGGCCCGACCACCTCGTCGACCTGCGCACCGTCGAGCGCGACCGTCAAGAGGGCAGCCGCGCCGTCCGGTGCCGGCACAGCGACAACGGGAGCTCGCGCAACATCGGAGAGCCTGCGACCGTTGGGCAACTCGAGCTGGCTCGCGGTGCTCGCGAGACGGTCGAGGATCTCCAGCTCGGACCTGTCGAGCTTGCCACCGTCCTCGGGCCGGACGACCACGAGCGCAGGCAGCGTCTGTTCTCCTGTGAACTCTTCCGCCAAGTGGGCGGCGCGGGTCGATTCGGCTGATTCGGGCAGGAATGCGGCGTCGTCGTTCTCCTGCACCTGGGAGAGTTCTCCTTGGGCCACGCCACCCCAGGCCGCGACCACCAGCCACACGAGCAGGACCAGGACGAGGCCGAGCACCCGGACCGTACGACGGCGCATGAGTCTCCTTCGGTCCCGGGTCCGGCCAAGCGCCGCACCGGCTCATGGTGCGACCGCCGAACCACACCCGCAACACGTCGGAGTTAGCATCGTCGGGTGGACCTGCAGTGGGTGGATCTGGGCACGGGAACGGTGGACTACCGCTGGGCGTGGGAGCTGCAACGCGAGGTTCACGCTGACGTGATCGCCGGGCGCCGCCCGGACACGGTCCTCCTCCTCGAGCACGCCCCGGTGTACACGGCCGGGAAGCGGACGGCTTCGCGGGAGCGGCCCACGGACGGCACCGAGGTGATCGATGTCGACCGCGGCGGCCGGATCACCTGGCACGGTCCCGGCCAACTCGTGGCCTACCCGATCGTTCGGCTCGCGGAACCGGTCGACGTCGTCGCCTATGTGCGGGCACTGGAGGAGGCCGTCATCTCGGTGGCCGGCCGCTACGGGGTGGGCGGATCACGTATCGACGGCCGCTCCGGGGTGTGGGTCCGCGCGGACGAGCGGGGTCGCGACCGCAAGCTCTGTGCGGTCGGGGTGCGGGTGGCACGCGGAGCCACGATGCACGGCATCGCGCTCAACGCCGATCCGGACCTGAGCTGGTTCGACCGCATCATCCCGTGCGGGATCGAGGACGCGGACGTCACCTCGTTGAGCGCTGAGACCGGCCGGCGGATCACGCCGCTCGACGTCGTCGACGATCTCGGCGAGGCGTTGGTGACTGCCCTCACACCCCTGGCTGCCGCTGGCGCACCGGTTGCGGTGCGTGCCTAGGATCGCAGGGTGAGCGTCAATCCCGAAGGCCGCCGCATGCTCCGCGTCGAGGCGCGCAACGCCGAGACTCCCATCGAGCGCAAGCCCGAGTGGATCAAGACGAAGGCGGTGATGGGCCCCGAGTACCGGGAGCTCAAACAGCTTGTCCACGGGCAGGGCCTGCACACGGTGTGCGAGGAAGCCGGATGTCCCAACATCTTTGAATGCTGGGAGGACCGGGAGGCCACGTTCCTCATCGGCGGGTCGCAGTGCACCCGGCGGTGCGACTTCTGCCAGATCGACACGGGCAAGCCCTCGCCGCTCGACCGGATGGAGCCGGCCAAAGTCGCCGGATCGGTACGCCAGATGGGCCTGAAGTACTCCACCGTGACCGGTGTGGCCCGGGACGACCTCGAGGACGGTGGCGCGTGGTTGTACGCCGAGACGGTCCGCCGGATCCACGCCGAGAACCCGGGCACCGGTGTCGAGCTCCTGATCCCGGACTTCGACGCCGACCCTGCTCAGCTGGCGGAGGTGTTCTCCTCTCGACCCGAGGTCCTGGCGCATAACCTGGAGACGGTGCCGCGGATCTTCCGCCGCATTCGGCCCGGCTTCCGGTACGAGCGGTCGCTGCGAGTGCTGACCATGGCGGCCGAGGACGGCCTGGTGACGAAGTCCAACCTCATGCTCGGGATGGGCGAGACGTTCGACGAGGTCGTCGAGGCCATGCAGATGCTGCACGAGGCGCGGTGCGACCTGCTGACGATCAACCAATATCTGCGCCCGTCGGTGCGCCACCACCCGGTGGAGCGGTGGGTCAAGCCAGAGGAGTTCGTCGAGCTCTCCCGGATCGCCGAGGAGATCGGCTTCCTCGGTGTGATGGCCGGTCCGATGGTGCGCTCGTCCTACCGGGCTGGCCGGCTGTGGGCCCGCGCCATGATCAAGAAGGGGCGCGAGGTGCCTGCGGAGCTCGAGCACCTGACTCAGGAGACCACCTCCCGGCAGGAGGCGAGTGCCGTCGCCGGCCGGCTCGGGATCGAGCAGCGTCTCGGCGCGGCGGTGGGGTCCTGACCCCGCGTGTGAGACGTACCGCGCCCGGTGCGGCGGCCGCTACCTGAGCCGTAGACTGCGGGATCATGGCCCGCAAGAAGTCCGAGACCGACACGACCGCCTCCGGCGCCACCAAGCCGGAGAAGAAGCAGCGCTGGTACCACAACGTCCGTGACGCGTACCGCCTGACCCGTCAGGTGTATCCCGCGATCACCTGGATGCTTCTCGGGACCTTCGTGCTGATCATGGCGGTCGCGCTCGCGATCGGGTTCGCCTGGGGGCACCCGATCTACATGACGTTCTTCGGGCTACTGGTCTCCCTGACCCTGATGATGGTCGTGCTGTCGGTGCAGACCAGGAAGGCCAGCTACCGCCAGATCGACGGGCGCCCCGGCGCCGCCGGTGCAGTGCTCGGGCAGATCCGGCGCGGGTGGAACGTCGAGCAGGAGCCGGTGGCGGTCAATCCGCGCACCCAGGACATGGTCTTCCGGATGATCGGCCGGCCCGGGATCGTGCTCGTCTCCGAGGGCCCCAGCCATCGCGTCAGCCGGATGCTCGCTGACGAAAAGCGCAAAGTTTCCCGCGTGGCGCCGAACGTGCCGGTGCACCTCATCCAGTACGGCAACGACGACGGCCAGGTGCCGATCAGCAAGCTGATGGGCAGCGTGCGCAAGCTCGACAAGAAGCTCACCGCCGCCGAGGTCGCGCAGGTGGGCAAGCGGATGCAGGCGCTCGGCAGTGCCAAGCTTCCGGTGCCGAAGGGCATCGACCCGATGCGTGCGCGTCCGGACCGCAAGGCAGTCAAGGGCCGCTGACGAGCCCGAGTGAGGAACGAGCGGAGGGCGAGGAGGCGGGCGATCAGGCAGGGCCGCTGACGAGCCCGAGTGAGGAACGAGCGGAGGGCGAGGAGGCGGCCGATCAGGCAGGGCCGCTGACGAGCCCGAGTGAGGAACGAGGGCGCCGCCCGCCTCACCGTATCCGTGTCACCGTGGTTCCTGCGGCGACGTCGTGCAGACCTCGGCCGTCGGCGGTCCACACCACGGCCGGGATCACCAGGCACAGGAGGACCGTCCGCAGCAGCGCGCGCAGCGGCCCGGCCGGACCGCGACCCGGGGTGCGCACACCGATGCCGACCACGAGGTGCCCGATGCTGGCGCTGATGGTGGCAACCATCGCGATGGTCATGACGGCGAACGTGCCCAAGGTGGCCATCGGGTGGTAGTCGAAGAAGCCGGCGCTGATGACGGAGGCCAGTGTCCAATCGATGGCCAGCGCGACCGCACGGCGACCGAGACCGGCCACGGGGGGAAGCTCATCGGGCACCGCACGAGCCTAACCGCGCGACGCCGTCGTCCGAGCCGCGGATGGGGCCGGGGCGTACCGATACGTGACCACCCCATGGGATGCCGTAGCGGTTCGCGTAACGTGTTCGACACATTCGGGTGACACAAGGGAAACGGCCGACAGCTAGCGTCAGGGCGGTTGCACGAGGTCGCCCCTGTCACCGTCAGTCCACCCTCAAGGAGCTAACCGGATGTTCTCAACCCCCGAGGAGGCCATCGCCTTCACCAAGGAGCAGGACGTCAAGTTCGTCGACGTCCGCTTCTGTGACTTGCCGGGAGTGATGCAGCACTTCAACATCCCGGTGGAGGCGTTCGACGAGGACGCCTTCAACGACGGGCTGATGTTCGACGGGTCCTCCATCCGCGGCTTCCAGCAGATCCACGAGTCCGACATGAAGCTGGTCCCGGACGTGACGAGCGCCTTCGTGGACCCGTTCCGGAAGCAGAAGACCCTGGTCGTCAACTTCTCGATCGTCGACCCCTTCACCGGTGAGGCCTACTCTCGGGACCCGCGCAACATCGCGGCGAAGGCGGAGGCGTACCTCAAGAGCACCGGGATCGCGGACACGGCGTTCTTCGGGGCCGAGGCGGAGTTCTACGTTTTCGACGACGTGCGGTTCGCCACGAACGCGCACTCCAGCTTCTACTACCTCAACTCGATCGAGGCGGCGTGGAACACCGGCGCCGAGGAGGACGGGCACAACCAGGGGTACAAGACGCGCTACAAGGGCGGATACTTCCCGGTGCCGCCTGCCGACCACTTCGCTGACCTGCGCGATCAGATGGTCAGCACACTCCAGGAGGTCGGTCTTCAGGTCGAGCGGGCGCACCACGAGGTGGGCACCGCGGGCCAGCAGGAGATCAACTACAGGTTCAACACCCTGCGTAGCGCGGCCGACGACGTGCTGAAGTTCAAGTACGTCATCAAGAACACCGCCTGGGAGGCCGGCAAGACGGTCACCTACATGCCGAAGCCGCTCTTCGGTGACAACGGCTCGGGTATGCACTCGCACCAGTCGCTGTGGAAGGACGGCGAGCCGCTGTTCTTCGACGAGCGTGGCTACGGCGGCCTGTCGGACACGGCGCGCTGGTACATCGGTGGCTTGCTCAAGCACGCTCCGTCGCTGCTGGCGTTCACGAACCCGACGGTGAACTCCTACCACCGGCTCGTGCCGGGCTTCGAGGCGCCGGTGAACCTGGTCTACTCGGCCCGCAACCGTTCGGCGTGCATCCGGATCCCGATCACCGGCTCCTCGCCGAAGGCCAAGCGCATCGAGTTCCGTGTGCCGGATCCGTCGTCGAACCCGTACCTGGCGTTCTCCGCGATGCTCATGGCCGGCATCGACGGCATTCAGAACCGGATCGAGCCGCCCGAGCCGGTCGACAAGGACCTGTACGAGCTGCCGCCGGAGGAGCACGCGCAGATCGCGCAGGTGCCGGACTCGCTGCCGGCCGTGCTGGACGCGCTCGAGGCCGACCACGAGTTCCTCACCCAGGGCGACGTGTTCACCGAGGACCTCATCGAGACCTGGATCGAGTACAAGCGCGAGAACGAGATCGACCCGCTGCGGCTGCGCCCGCACCCGCACGAGTTCGAGATGTACTACGACATCTAAACCGGGGGTTCCACCCTTTGTCAGTAGTTGCCGGAACGGCGGCTGACCTGCGGAAACGTCTCTCGACGTCATCCAACGGCAGCCGCCGTTCTTGGTTGCTGTGTGTAACCGGTGTGCAACGAGCGCTCATCGCTACGACGGACGACGGAACGCACGCAGGCTCGTGACGCTCCCACCGCGCCCCCGGACGAACGCGGAAGCGCCCGCTCCCCCATCTGCTCGACTTTGTGGCCGAAGTTGACGCGCACACAACCCGATCAGCCGGCGTTCGTGGCCCATGGCCGCACGCTACGGAGCCGGCGAGCGACCTCGGGAGGGCTGGGGCCTTCGGCATCGCCCCGACAGCTCCAGCAACGTGATGCCTTTTGCTTGCCGAAAGCTTATAGCAGACACCATAACGCCACGTCCAGGGGCGTCATAGACGATCCAGACATGACCTTAGATACGCCAGCCGCCCTCCGGGTCACCGCAGCAAGCAATGCGGACCGGGATGTGCTCGAACGGCTGTGGGGCATGTTCAGTCACGATCTCTCGGAGTACAACCGTGTGCTACCCGATCGCAATGGGCGGTTCCGTCAGGAACGGCTCAACGCCGCCCTCGACGGCGAGGCAGGTTGGGCCGCCCGACTGATCCATCTCGGCGCCTCACCTGTCGGCTTCGCCGTGCTACGAGCCCTAGACAGCTCGCCCCACGTCATCAACAGCTTCTTCCTCGTCCACGGCGCTCGACGACGCGGCATTGGAACCCTCGCCGTCAAGCGCATTGTGGAGGAGTTCCCCGGACGCTGGTCCGTCGCTTTCCAGGACACTAATGAACCTGCGGCAGCGTTCTGGCAGCGCGTGTGCAACTCGGTCGATCCCGCCGCCACGAAGGAGCACCGTCCAGTGCCGGGTCGTCCCGAGCTCCGACCAGACACGTGGATCGACTTCACCGTCTGACGACGCCCCAGCGGAGGTCGACCACGCGTTCGAGCAACCATTGGGCACTTCCTCTTCATATACCCGATTAGGATGACTTGAAAGTTCACCGGAAAGTATGATCGCCTGTATGAGCAGGGTCGTCTTTATGTGCGGCCCGGCCGGTTCGGGAAAGTCGACCGTCGCCCGCCAACTCGAAGACGGCGGCATGACGCGGCTGTCCTTCGACCAGGAGGCATGGCGTCGCGGCATCCGGTCGATGCCATTGCCAACAGATCTCCATCGGGAGATCGAGACCGAGCTCCGCGCCCGCTTGACCGCGCTCGTCACCGCGGGCACGGATGTCGTCCTGGACTTCTCGTTCTGGTCGCGGTGGGAACGCGAGAAGTGGCGCAGCCTGGTCAGGCCGCTCGGCGTGGAGCCCGAGACGATCTACCTCGCCACAGCGCGCGAGGTCGCGCTGGAGAGGGTGGGCGCCCGCCGGACCGACGAGGCAGACGCATATCAGCTCGACTCCGATCTCGCGGCCGCCTACTTCGACAACTTCGAACCGCCGACCCCGGACGAGGGCCCGCTGACCGTCATCTCGTGACCGGCAGCGCGCTCAGCGTAAGCCGTCCGTGGGCGGTAGCGAGGACGGTCGCGAGCAGCCAGAGGATGATGCCGAGCACGAGCTGGATGCCGCCGAGTCCCGCCGCGGTGCTCCAGTTGGTCACCGGTTCGCCCAGGAACTGGACATGGTCGGCGAGCATGGGCGTCCACCACAGCGCGCCGGCGAGGATCGTGACGAGGACGACGCCGACATCCCCGAGTGCCAGCAGGCCGAGGACGATGCCGAAGACTGCCTGCATGACAAGCCAGCCCAGTTCTCGCCGGGTCCCGGGATCTTGGACCTGACGACGAAGTACGCCCCAGCCACTGCCTTCGTGGGGCGAGTGCTGCTCGAGGGCCGCTCGTCCCAGCAGCCGTGCAGCCGCACTCTGATGCCATGTGGCCCAGGCGTGCAATGCGCGTAGCGCGGCGGGGAGGAGCAGGAGGCCGATGCCGAGCAGGCACAGCAGCGCGCAGAGCAGCAGCACCGGCAGGAACACGAGGCTGACCAGCCCGGTGAACAGGTTCAGCAGGGCGTAGGCGCTTCGGCGGCCGAGGCCCGCGATCTGGCTGTTCATTCGATAATTCTCCGTTCGTTCGAGATGAGAGGTGTCGGGCTTTCGGCCGTGCTCAGGCGATGTCTCGCCGTAGCGGGAGGACGAAGGCAATAGCTGCGGCGACGGCCGCATACACGAAGAGCACGAGCGCGCCGACCCACGGGCTGAGGATGCTCGGCCCAGACAAGTGCAGCTGGGCCCTCATGGCGTCGGTGAGGAAGGTGAAACCGACCAGGCTCGCTGTCGCCCCGCCGGGCAGCAGCGGGTAGGCGGTGTTGATGCCGGGGATGAGCATGATCATCGGCTCGACGAGGTAGAACCAGCCCAGCACGATCCCGGCAGCGAGCAGGAAGTTGCGGGCGATGGCTCCGACCGCGACGCCGATGGCCGTGTAAGCGACGGCGGCGAGAGCGACGCCGGCGAGATTTCGGGCGAGATCGGCCGGTGCAAGTCCAAGCGGCGTCCCGCTGATGCCGGCGTGGAGCAACAGCACGGCTCCCGTCGACGCCGCCAGGAGGATGCCGTAGCCGAGACTGGCGAATGCGTAGACGAGCAGTTTCGCGACGAGAACTGTTCCGCGTCGGGGGGCGGCGATGAAGGTGGTGACGATGGTGCGGTGCTGGTACTCGCCGGCGATGACGAAGACGCCCAGCAGCGCGGGAAGGAACAGCGTCAGCGCGGTGATCCCGAGCACGATCTGCACCCCTTCTGGCGTGTCCAGCCCAGGCATGGGAGGAGTGGCGTTCTCCGGCCCCACGATCGAGATCACCGCGGGGAAGAAGGCGCCGGCCGCCAGCGCAGTCACGGCCGCCCATACGGGGATCCTGGTTCCGAACAGCCGGCGCAGCTCGCCGGCGATCACGCGGTTCATCGGCGCACCTCTCCTTCGCCTCCGGTCCGGCTCCCGGTCGACGTCAGCGTCAGGAAGACGTCTTCGAGAGAGCGCTGCCCGCCGTCGGTCAGATCGCTGAGAGAGCCGCGCCTGATGGTTCGTCCCCGGTCGATCAGGATGACGTCGTCGACGATCTGCTCGACCTCGGACAGGACGTGACTGGCCAGCAGCACGGCCCCGCCCCGATCCGCGAAATCCCGCAAGAACCCGCGCAGCCACGCGATTCCGGCGGGGTCGAGTCCGTTGGCCGGTTCGTCGAGAATCAGGATGCTTGGGTCCCCGAGTAGCGCGGTCGCCACCGACAGGCGCTGCCGCATACCGAGGGAGAACGTTCTGACGCGCCGTCCGGCGAACGCGTCGGTCCCCAGGAGTGCCGAGACGGTCTCCACGCGCTCGTCGTCATGCCCGCCGAGGACCGCGTGGACCCGGAGATGCTGCCGGGCCGTCAGCGAGGGCTGCAGGCCGCCACCGTCGATGACAGCACCCACCCGGGCGGTCGGGTCCGGCAAGTCCACGTAACGCCTGCCGCCGATGACCGCCGTGCCCCCGTCCGGGCGGATGAGTCCCAGCAACATGCGAAGCGTCGTGCTCTTCCCGGCCCCGTTCGGCCCCAACAGCCCAGTGACCCGCCCGTAGGCGGCCGTGAGCGAGATCTCCTCCACGGCCGACACCGAGCCGAAGCGCTTCGTGAGACGTTCCGCCTCAACGGCGGCGCCGCTCACGCCCCGACTCCTGCAGACAGGCGCGCCGCCATTTCATGCGCGTTGGGCGCGCTCACCAACACCTCGGAGAACCCCTCAGCACCGTCGGGAGCGCACGAGAGTCTCAGCGTCGGCGTGCTTCGGCGCATCGCCAGCAGACGACGGGTTCCATCGAGACCCACCCAGATGCCGACCTTGAGCATCCCGGAAACGACCACCCCTCCGTGTCGCAACCCCAGGCTCCTCGTCACCCATTCGTCGGAGGCCGTGACCGCGAAAAGCGCCGACCTCTGGACGGTCAGCGCAGGACGGCGTGTCGCCATCGCCTCCCATCCGCTCATCCGGATGGTGACGTGCTGCGCCTGGACGTCGATCGTGGCCATGTTGCCTCCCTCGTGTGTACCCGCTAGTGTTCTCCATACTGCAACTATTCGCAAGTGTGCGACTGATAGGAGTTGGTGAGTGGCGAGTTGAACTCATTCGAAGCGCTGTTCCATCCGGTACGGCTGCGCATCTTGCAGGCAGTGGCCTCTCGAAGAGTCACGGTCTCAGAGCTGGCGGCTCTCATCGAAGGAGTCGCCGCCACGACGGTGTACCGACATGTGAATACGCTCATCACCAGCGGCGTGCTCACGGTCATACCAAAGCGCTCTCGCCACGGTTCACCGCAACGCGAACTCGCTCTCTCGGAGGACGGCGCGCGTCCTCCTGACATCAACACGATCCATCTTTCACCCACTCACGAGAGCCAGCGGGCGTTCGTGGTGTTCCTTGCGCGTTTGGCCTCCGAATTCGACCGCCTTATCGAATCCACGAAGGGGTCCGTTACACCGGACTTCGGTTACAGCCAGACCTTGCTGTACGTCACCGATGAGGACCTTCGGCACATTCGGGGATGCCTTCGTGATCTTCTGAGGCCTCACCTTCGGCCGCGAACCGGGCGAGAAGCACGAACGACCCTGGGAATTGTGCTGATACCGGACGATGGCCCGGCGAGCCGCATGGAAGAGCCCGATGCTGGAACACCCTGACGAGTCATGAGTACCGAGCATTCCATGGGCATGGACATGACGAACGGCTATCCGAAAAGCCTGCAAGCCTGGCTCATCGCATCCTTCGGGCTAGAACTCGGGGTGGCGGCTCTCGCGTTCGCGATGACGTGGACGGCGTCGGCCTATGGTCCTGACACTGCGTCCGCGGTGCTCACGCTGACCCTGGCTCCGACCGTGGTGCTCGGGCTGCTGGGCGGATTGCTCGCCGATCGACTCGGGCCACGCAGAACGATGATCGCCAGCATCTTGGGGCTGGTCGCCATCTCCGTGATTCTGGCGGCCGTGGCGTGGGGTGCCGGAACATCTCCTGCGTTGCTGTTCGTCATCGCGGCATTGATGGGAACCGCGTCCGCTTTCTTCCGCCCAGCCTCTGCCGTGTTCGCGCGGCTGTTCGTCGCTGACCGCGAGCTGGGCACGGCGATGGCTCGCGTGGGAATGGCAGGTCAGCTGGCACGCACCATAGGCCCGCCGCTCGGCGGATTGCTGATCGGCATGCTGACGCTTGCCGGAGTGGCCTGGATCGGGGCTGCGGGTGCAGCGGTGATGCTGTGCGTCCTTCTGTTGATCCGCGTCCCCCGTCGGGTTCAGCCGTCAGATGTTCGACTCGGTGTCCGCGGCATTCTCGATGCGATGAGCGCCGTGCGATTGAGAAGGGACGTTCCGGCGCTTCTCGCGTCAGTGGCGATCATTGCGGGTGCGGTCATCCCCGTCGTCGCCCTCGGTATCCCCCTCGCTGCGCGTGAGCGAGGATGGTCAGCGAGCGAGGCAGGTCTCATCGAGGCCGGGTGGATCGCGGGCGGGCTGGTCTGCACGGCGTGGTTCGGTTGGAAGGGAACGCTGACCAACGCCTGGAAGCCCATGTTCGTCGGCCCGATCGTTATCACCCTCGGGCTCGGCCTGCTCGCGATCGCACCGAGGTGGGAGGTCGCGGTGTCGTCCACGGTCCTCGTCGGCGCGGGCGTCGTCCTGTTCACTGCTCACGCGTTCCCGACATACGTGCTCCTGGCACCGGCCACTATGTTGTCGCGGTTTCAGAGTCTGCTGCTGTTTGTACAGCAAGCTCCGCAGCTCGTCGTGGCGCCGCTGGTCGGATTCGCCGGGGAGGCTCTCGGCATGGGGGCCGTCATCGGGGCGTTCGGTGCGCTCGCGCTCCCAGCATCGCTTCTCGTGGTTTCGAATCGAAGCCTGCGGGACTTTCGAATGTAAGGACTGTCCGGGATATCAGAGAGGCCGATTTGCCTTCGTGAGCCCATCTCGACCGGCCGCGTCGCGCGGTGGGAGCGAGTCGGTGGCTTACGCGGGCCAGCTGCTGGGATACTGCTTGGCGACTTTCTTGTGCTGGCGGTGGATGTCACGGCGCTCAGCCGCGGTGAGGTGGTCTTCCATCACGATGCCATTGACGTGGTCGGTCTCGTGCTGCAAGCACCGTGCGAGGGTTCCGGTTCCGGCGACCTTGATGGGCTCACCGAACTGGTTATAGCCGTGGCATACGGCAAAACCGGGGCGAGAGACCGGCAGATTTGCGCCGGGAAGCGAGAGGCACCCCTCTCCAAGGATTTCTTCTTCCGGCTCTGCGGCGAGCGCGATCGTGGGTTGCAGACGAGGCCCCGGCGCTCGCGTCCAAAGGCGTCGTGACATTCGTAGACGAACACGGCAAGGTCCACGCCGATCTGCGGTGCAGCCAGGCCGGCGCCGTCCGCGGCAGTGTTCGTGGCGAACATGTCGCAGAGCAGGTTCCACAGATCGGGGCCGAAGTCTGTGACCCGCCTGGCCGGCCGATGTAGCACATCGTCTTCGCCCCACCGGACGATCGGGCGGGCCGAGCCCAGAGACATGATCTGTTCAAGAGGCATATCGAGTGGCTCCTCTTCATCTCGGGTAGTCGCAATTCTCATGGCGGCAACCGTGGTGCGTCAGTCGTCCTGGCTTGTACTTTCCGGGATGAGGAGCGTCGCCAGGCTGACTCTATGTTCGTCAAGACCGCCGCGCGAGCGGAGATAGGGCTCGAGAACGGCCCTGAGCTGCTCCTGGACGTCGCCGAGATCGTCTTCAGTCAGGTGCAGGATGGTCTGCCCGTAACCGAACAACGGCATCGCCGCTTCATCGTCGCGTGCGATGAAACGGTCGAACTCGGCCGCCTGATGAGCAAGGAACACGGTGAACGCCTGCCGATGCTGATCCTCGGACATCTGCGCGGCGTCCTCGGCGTTCATCTGTGCCGCATCTTCGACGAGCGCGAGCGTGCGCTCCACCGCCCCACGCACCCGTCGTTCGGACACGATCGTCAACACCCCGGCATCCAGGAGGGTGTTGACATGCCGATAAACCGTTGCAGCAGCGACATCATCGAAGAGTCCGGCAAGCTCCGCGGTGGTCATGGTCCGTCCTGTCATCGCTTGCAGAATCCGCAACCTCAGCGGGTGCAGGATCAGTTCGAGCGTCGACGCTTGGGCCGCCATACGACGGACAGATGAGCCAGACTGGCCGGCTACGGGGTCACGAGTTTCGCGGTTTGCCATCATGCTTCCACGGTTCGCAGGCTAGCGATTAGTTGCATAGTCGATAATATTAGCGAGCCGATCCACTCGAAGCAAGGAAGATGCATGACCACGCCTGACGCGGAGCCTGACAGCGCCCCGGACGGTCTCGCCCGACGAGTGGCCCGCGTGACGCTGCAGTTCCATCCCGACTGGCCGTATCGCGACGGTCTGGTCATCGAGTCGATGGTGCACGATGGCAGGTATCGGTCGCAGTTCGAGACTGGTACGAGCAACGGTGGGTTGACCGCGCATCCGGGTGGTGATCGATTCCGGTGGGAGAGCCAGCTCTTCGCGGGGCAATACGACAGCCTCCCCGCTCACACGCGGCCGGTCTACGGTGCCTGGAACAGGAGGGGAGACCTCTATGGCGGTTCGCCGAGGTTTGGTTCCGCATATTTCCGCCTCACGCCAGAAACGGCAGCCTGGTCGACCTTCTGCTTCCCCGATAGTGTCCACGAACCCACCGAAGTGGGCGGGGAGGCCGAACTGCCACGGCTCGTGCGACTCGCCGACCAGGGAGGTCAGGACTATCTCGATGACTACATCGAAGCCCACGTCCACCGGCCGGTGTTCTTCGCCGCGCATGTCGAGGCGCTCGTGCTCGACCCCTGCCATCGCGACGGAGCCGTTCGCGAGTACGCAGAGCAGCTCGGCTGCCCTATCGAGTTCCACCACGGATTCCGCGTCGACACCGCTTGGTTGGACCGAGACTACCGAGGCGAGGAGCCAGTGCGGGTCGCCCAGAGCCTGGCGCGCACGTTGATGCCCGATCGCCTTGCCGAGGCCGCACGCAGCGGCAAGCAGGAGCCGCAGACCGTGAAGTACGCGTGGCGCCTGCTCGCACGCTTCGGGCGAAAAGGGCAGTGAACGTTGAGAGCGCTGACGCTCGTTCGGATCGCACTACGAGGATTAGAGTTCGCTCTCCCTGGAGCGCAACTTTCAGCTCTTGGTGAGCGTGAGCGCGGACTTCATCGTCAGATGGAGGCAGTAAGTTCACTCTTTAGCTGGTACAGCATACTGAGCAGGGTGCCGACAAGATCACACGTAAGCGCTCGGACAACAACCTACTAGCCAAGCGCGTGGAAGTAGCTCAGAAATTCGGAGGCATTTCCGGAGGGTGCGACTCCAACCCCTCGCCTTCGGAAGATGAATCCGGCTCTGGCGAGGGCACGTTGTGACGCCGAGTTCTCTGGCACGGTTCGAGCGGTAAGTTCCTGCAGTCCACTTTCTCGGGCGAATCGGACGGCGAGATTCAGGGCGGCAATGCTCAAGCCTGCCCCACGGTAGGCAGGGTGAATCCAGAAGCCGACTTCCCCCAACAGTTCGGTGATATTAAAGATAACGAGGCTGCCTGCGAATGCGTCAGTAAAGGTGTCTGCGATTGCAAGAACTCCCAGATCGCCGCGAGTCAAGCCGCGGGAACCGCCTCCCGTACGATCGTCTTCTTGACCGACGTGGGCGTGTATTCCGATTCCGGAAGGTGCCCGTACTTCCGCACGGCTGGATCGGCGGCGCCTTCAGCGAAGGCAATGGCGTCATCGGACTCAATCGTACGCAGTCGTACGTTCTGATTTTCGAGTGGGAGTAACGATGCGTCAAGCATGAAAACTGCCTTAGATCAAATACGGGTACGTGAGGTGTTGTGACTGTCGCTGACAGGCTGGACGACGCTCGTTCGGTTCGCACTGACGTGGAGTTCGCATCGCATCTGCACCCCTTCAGCTCTTGGCGGGCGTGAGCGCCAGTGTGGCCCCCATGCCGATGAGCACACCGCCGCCGACGCCGCGCATGGTGGCCATACGTCGCGGTGAGGTGGCGAGCCAGCGCCGAGCCGCCGAGGCGATCAGCACCCAGCACGCGTCGCAGCAGAACGCGATCACAGTGAACACGAGGCCCAGGATCATCATCTGGATCGGCACTCCTCCGGTGTCCCGATTCACGAACTGCGGAAGGACGGCAACGAAGAACACGATCGTCTTGGGGTTGGTCACGCCCACGACGATCCCCTGCAGCAGAGTGCGCCAGGACGAGACATGACGGTCGACCTCGGTAGCACCCAGCGTCACACCCATCTTCCTTTGACGGATCGCCTGAACTCCCAGGTAGACGAGATAGCCGGCGCCCAACAGCTTGACGGCGAGGAACGCCGGAGCCGAGTAAGCGACGAGATTGCCCACGCCGGCGGCGACCAGCAGCACCAGGGGGATCCCTCCAAGTTCGTTGCCGAGCACGCTCAGCAAGCCGCCGCGCTTACCGTGAGCCAACGAACGCCCGATTACGAACAGCACGCTCGGCCCCGGGATCACGATCAACGCGAACGACATCAGAGCAAACCCAGCGACTGACTGTAGGTCCAACCGACTACTCCTTACTATCTAGCCCTGGGCTAATGCGGGACCCGCGTCCGGATGCAAGGCCATGCACGGAGCGGGCAGTGTCGGCGCGAGGCGATCGCCGCTGGCAACGACGGTAGGAGCGGACCCGCACTATCCTTCTCTCCCTTGCGATTGGTTGCAGTTGTGATAAAAACTATGATCATGGTCCGGAGGAGGCAACCCGGCTCGGCGAGCGCGAACGCACTCTGCCCCTGCGCCTCAGCTCCTCTTCGTCCGCCCGAGGGACGCAAGACTCGACGCCTGCCCCTCCCGGAGCCGGTGCTGGACGCGATACATGACTCGCTTCCCGCAGGGCGAAGTAACGCTACCCTGGGACCGAATTCGATGGCGCGGAGCGAACCGTTCCCCATCTACTCACCACTCGCGAACGAGGCGCGCTCAACCCGGAGTGCTTCAACTCCAGCATCTGGCGTCTTGCCCTCGAACGAGTGGGCATCGAGGTCAAGCGAGAGAACGGCACCCATACCCTCCGCCACTTCTACGCCAGCACCCTGCTCGATGCCGGCGAGTCGATCGAGGCACTGAGCGAGCACCTCGGTCACGCCGTCACCGGCTTCATTCTGCGCACCTACACCCACCTGATGCCCACATCGACCGAACGGACCCGGAAGGCGATCGACTCCGTGCTGAGCAGGCCCCGCCGAGAAGAGCCGGCCGATGCGGAGGGAGCAACGCACCCCTCCCCTGCTCCTGCCAAGCGCCCGCTGTCCCACGCGAGCCCTCCGGCACGAGCCTGCGCCGACCCCAGTCCAACACTCCCCCGAGGCACCGGGGCTGTGACACCGGATGTGTACCCAGTGTGTAACCAGCACGACCCGGAGCAGTGTTTATGCAGGTCAGAGCGTCGCCCGCTCAGATCTACGACATCTCAACCGGGGTTTTCACGCTCTGTCAGTAGGTTCCAAGAACGGCGGCTGACGTGCGGAAACGTCTCTCGACGTCCTCCAACGGCAGCCGCCGTTTTGGTTGGTATGTGTCAGTGTCGACAGAAACGCTCTCCACTCAACGTCAACGTCGGTGTCGAGCAACTTGTCCCGGACCAAAGTGTTCTTCGCGTGACTCACTGTCGAAGCAACTGCAGACACGATCTGGCACACCTTTCTGGAACACTGACCCACCGAACCTTCGGCTGCAACGAAAGCCGCTCGGCTATCTAGTGACTGGCACGGGCCCGATGGCATTAGTGACTGTTCCGGACTCGCATCCGAAGCCCAGGAAGGCACCGCGAACGGCGAGATCGACGATGGCAGCGACGCTAAGCATCCTCTTGGACGTGGACGCAACCCGCGCTGTGCTGGTGGACAGATAACCGGTCCATTTGCCTGCCAGAATTGGGCGATGGCTGATCGCAGCATCGCCGTGGTTGGCGCCGGGATCGTCGGTGCTTCGATGGCTTACCACCTGGCCGGGTGCGGCCGTCCCGTCACCTTGATCGAGGCTGGCCTACCTGGTTCGGGTGCTACCAGTGCCTCCTTCGCGTGGATCGGCCGATCGGTTGCCAGCGTCGTGCCCTCCGCGTCACTGCGTCACCTCGCATTGGACGAGTACCGGCGACTGGAGTCGGAGCTTTCCCGGCTGTCGATCCGCTGGTCGGGTTCGCTCAGCTGGGACGGTTTCGAGGAGAACCCGGGTCCGCGCACTGAGGATGTCGGCGCGCTGGAGCCGTACCTTATCGATCCGCTGGCCACGGCCGTTCATCACCCGGAAGACGCGGCCGTCGACCCCGTAGCGGCGACCGAGGCCCTGGTCGACGCGGCGCGAAACCGCGGCGCGAAGGTACAAACGGGGACGCTGGCGACTGCGCTTGAGCATCAGGCGGGAACCGTGAGCGGGGTACGGACGACCGCGGGAGTCGTGCCCGCCGAAACCGTTGTCCTGGCCGCCGGCACCGGGACGGTCGCCCTGTGCTCTGGAATGGGCCTCGATCTTCCTGTCGAGCCGTCGCCGGCCGTCCTCGTCCGATTGCGTGCGGCGCCTGGGCTGGTACGAACGATCGCGGCGACACCGTCGCTGGAGGTGCGACAGCTCGACGACGGTACCGTTCTGGCCCCAACGGCGTACGGCGGCGAAATGGACCGAGCCGCGCTGCTCGCGACTGCGCGACGGGTCCGTGACAGGTTCGTCGCGTCGTACGCCGGAGCCAGCGGCACCGAGATCCTCTCCGCCGAGATCGGCTGGCGCCCGATGCCGTCCGACGGGGAGCCAATCATCGGCCGCCCCACCGACGTTCAGGGTCTATACATCACCGTGATGCACTCGGCGGTCACCTTGGCCGCAGCCGCTGGCCGCCTAGCCGCCTCCGAGATCCTGACCGGGCTGCCTGTCCCCGAGCTTGCCGGTTGTCGGCCTGACCGGTTCGGCTCGGCCAACGACACCGGTATCTCGGCGGTTCATCCCTAACCCACAGATGTTGCGGCGCCTAGGTCGCCTATTGGAACGCACTTGTGACAGCACATGTGTAACCAATGTATTCAGCACAGCACCCGGCAACGTTTCGACAGGTTAGAGCATGCATAACGGTCACACTCAGACACGACATCTCATCCATACGCACGGGTCCGCACGCCCCCGGACTTCTCGTCGGGCTCCCGGGGGCCGTGTGCTCCGTGACGCTCACCCCACCGATCAGGGCGCGGACGACGCGGCGGCCCGTCGCCGCATTACAGCCCGGTCCGAGACATCGGTCGGAGCGTCGTCGTGCCCGTCCGCAGGAGGAGCACACCAATGACGGGCCCGCGCGCACGAGGACGTGCACGACCTGGGAAGCCTCGACCGTCAAGAAGATGACAGTCATGTCCGCCAGCACGCGAATGACGATCGGTGGCAGGACCGAGGCGACGCGGCGTCCGATACGCGGCCAGTGCGAACCTAGGTCGCCGAGCCGAGCGCGTTGAGGGCGAGATCCTGGGGCGAGGACGGCACGCGCGGCAAGGTCCCGCCCCGGCGCGCGCTCACACCAGGGCACGCTAGCGACACCGCCCCGCCTGCGGAGGCTGTTCACTCGTAGAACAGTCGCTCCGTCACCGTCCGGGCACGCCGCGCGGCCCGCAGCCACCGTTCCTCGAGGTCCAGCCGCTCCCCCGGTTCGTGGCCGAGCAGCCGGGCCACCACTTCCAGGTCACTGACCTCGTGCGGCAGCACATCGGCCCGGCGGCCGCTGGCCCGGCCACTGCCGAGCACGATCGCGTCCCGGATCCCGGAGGCCAGCAACCACGCCTCGGACAACACGGCCTGATCCTCTGCCGAGACGACGTCGGCCTCCCGCAGCGCCTCGAGCGCCTCGAGCGTGCTGGTCGTGCGCAGCTCGGCCACCCGGCCCGCATGACGCAGCTGGAGCAGCTGGACGGTCCACTCGACGTCGCTCAGCCCACCCGGCCCCAGCTTGACATGTCGGGTGGGGGCCACGCCCCGCGGCATCCGCTCGTCCTCCACCCGAGCCTTGATCCGGCGCAGCTCGCGCACCTGGTCGGCCGGCAGGCCCTCGGCCGGATAGCGCACCGCGGCGATCATCTCCACGAACCGGTCCGCCAGGTCCGGATCGCCCGCGACGGGTCTGGCCCGCAGGAGGGCCTGACGCTCCCACGGCTCCACCCACCGTTCGTAGTACTCGGCGTACGACGCCAGGGACCTGCTCATCGGCCCCTGCCTGCCCTCGGGGCGCAGATCGGCGTCGACCGTCAGCGGCGGCTCGGGGGCGGATCCGGCCAGGAAGGACCGCGTCCTGGCCGCGACCTCGAGGGCTACTCGGGTGGCCGTCTCCTCGTCGGCACCGGCCTCCGGCTCGTGGACGAACAGCACGTCCGCGTCGGAGGCGTAGCCCATCTCCTGCCCGCCGAGACGGCCCATGGCGACGATCAGGTAGCGCGACGGCGGTGCGTCGAGCCCGGCTTCGGCGGTCGCGTCGGCGATCGCCACCCGCAGCGCGCCGTCGAGGGCAACGTCCGCAGCGCGCGTGATGATTCGTGCGGAGTCGGCACGGCCGGTCATGCCGAGTACCTGGCCGATCGCGGCCCGCACGAGCTCACGACGCCGGAGGAAGCGCCCGGCCAGGACCTTCTCGCCGGGATCCGTCCGGCGCCCCTGCAACGCGGCGAGCTCCTCGCGCAAGGCGTCCGCCGACCGTGGCGCCAGGTCGTCCTCCTCGTCGAGCCAGGCCACCGCCTCGGGCATGCGGCCCAGCGCGTCCGCGACGTACCGCGAGGTCGAGAGCAACGCCGCCAGTCGCCGGGGCATCTCGCCGGAGTCGCGGAGCAGTCGGAGATACCACGGGGTCCCGCCGATGAGCTCGGAGAGTTTCCGGAACGCCAGCAGGCCGGCGTCGGGAACCGGGCCCTCGGCTAGCCAGCCGAGCATGACCGGCAGCAGCTGTCGCTGGATGCTCGCGGCGCGGGAGATCCCCTCGGTCAGTGCTGCGATGTGGTGCAGTGCGCCGGAGGGATCGTCGTAGCCGATGGCCGCGAGGCGTGCCCGTGCCGCCTCCGGTGCCAGGGAGACGTCGCTCGTGCTCAGGCGCGCCGTCAGGGGCAGCAGCGGCCGGTAGAAGATCTCCTCGTGCAGATGGCGCACGTCGCGCCGGATCTGCCGGAGCCGCTTGGTCAGGCTCTCGGCGCCGTCGACCCTTTCCACGCCGATCGCCCGGCCGAGCCGGCGCAGGTCTGCCTCGACGGTGGGAACGAGGTGGCTGCGGCGTAGCCGGTGCAGCTGGATCCGATGCTCGAGAACCCTGAGGAAACGGTAGTGGTGGTCGAGGAGCTCAGCATCGTCGCGCGCCACGTACTCACCGGCGGCGAGTTGCGCCAATCCTTCCAGGGTGGTGCGTGAACGGATCGAGGAGTCCGTGCGCCCGTGCACCAGTTGGAGGAGCTGGACCGTGAACTCGACGTCGCGCAGGCCGCCCGGACCGAGTTTGAGCTGCCGGTCGGCGTCCGCGGAGGGGATGTGCTGCTCGACCCGACGGCGCATCGCCTGGCTGTCCTCGACGAAACGGTCCTTCTCCACCGCACCCCAGACCATCGGGCCGACCGCGTCGCAGTACGCGGTGCCGAGTTCCCGGTCACCGGCCACCGGACGAGCCTTGAGCATGGCCTGGAACTCCCAGCCCTTCGCCCACCGTTCGCAGTACGCGACGTGGGAGGCGAGGGTGCGGACCAACGGGCCGTCCTTGCCCTCGGGCCGCAGGTTGGCATCCAGCGGCCACAGTGACGGTTCGTCCGCGACGGCGGAGACGTTCTGGGCCAGCGCCGAGGCCAGGGCCGTCCCTGCCCGGACCGTCTCCTCCTCGCTCCCCCCGTCGACCGGTTCGACGACGTAGACGACGTCGACGTCCGAGATGTAGTTGAGCTCGCGGCCGCCGGTCTTGCCCATCCCGATCACGGCGAGCCGGGCCGCGGACGCGGCCTCGGGCAGATCCGCCCGGGCCACCGCCAGCGCCGCGTCCAACGTGGCGGCGACGGCGTCGGCGATGGCGGCCGCCACGGCGGGGAACGTGGCCAGCGGGTCGGCAGAGGTCAGGTCCTCGGCCGCGATCTGCATCAGCCGACTCCGGTAGGCCCGCCGCAGTGCGTTGACGCCGTCCCGGCCGGCCACCATGGCGACGGGCGCAGGAGACTCGGCGTCCGCTCCGACGGCGGCGAGCAACTCGGCACGCACGCGGTGCGCCGGCCGCCGCAGCACCGCACTACCGGCCGTCTGCCCCGCCGCACCCTCGCCGTCGTGCCCGTTCTCCTCGGTGAAGAGGGCGACCTGTGCCGGTCTGGCGACAAGCGCGTTGCCGAGCGCAGTCGACATGCCGAGCACGGCCAGCAACCGGGCCCGTGCGCCGTCCTCGGACAGCGCACGGGCCAGCAGCGGACCCTCGCCTGCCGCCTCGGCCGCCTCGGCCAGACGCAGCAGTGTGAGCAGCGCGAGGTCCGGGTCCGCAGCCCGACCCAGCGAGTCCTCCAGCGGGACTCCCGGCGCCTGCGCCACGAGCCCGGCCAGCGCCGGCTCCTGGAGACGCGCCTCGGCCACCGGCGCCTCGGCGAAGCCCAGGCGCCGCAGGGCCGCCGTCCGCGAGACCTGCCGGGTCATCGCGTCACAGCGTGGGGATGAACCGCTCGAGCTCGTACCGCGTCACCTGGTTGCGGTACTCCTCGAACTCGGTGCGCTTGTTCCGCAGGAAGAACTCGAACGTGTCTTCTCCGAGGGTCTCGGCGACGAGCTCAGAACTCTCCATGATCTCGATGGCCTCACGCAGCGAGGCCGGCAGGGACTTGATGCCCAGCGCGCGACGTTCGGACCGGGTCATCGCCGCGACGTCCTCGGCGGCTCCCTCGGGGAGGTCGTAGTCGCCTTCGATCCCCTTCAGCCCGGCGTTGAGCAGGACGGCGAAGGCCAGGTACGGGTTGGCCGCAGAGTCGAGCGCCCGGTACTCCACCCGTGCCGACCCCGGCTTGTCCGGCTTGTACATCGGCACCCGCACCAACGCGGACCGGTTGTTGTGGCCCCACGAGACGTAGCTGGGTGCCTCGCCGCCGCCCCAGAGACGCTTGTAGGAGTTCACGTGTTGGTTGCACACCGCGGTGATCTCCTTGGCGTGGGCCAGCACACCGGCGATGAACTTGCGGGCCGTGCCCGAGAGGTGGAACTCGCCGGCCGGGTCGTGGAAGGCGTTCTGGTCCCCTTCGAACAGGGACATGTGCACGTGCATGCCCGAGCCGGGGGCCTCGACCAGCGGCTTCGGCATGAACGTGGCGAGCACGTCGTGCCGGAGGCCGACCTCCTTGATCACGGTACGGAAGGTCTGGATGTTGTCGGCCATCGACAGCGCGTCCGCGTACCGCAGGTCGATCTCGTTCTGGCCCGGGCCGGCCTCATGGTGAGAGAACTCGACCGAGATACCCATCGCCTCGAGGGTCGTGATGGCGTCGCGGCGGAAGTCGTGAGCGGTGCCCCGCGCCACGTGGTCGAAGTACCCACCCGTGTCGACCGGGATCAATGGGCTGTCCGGTCCCTCGACGTCCTTGAACAGGTAGAACTCGATCTCGGGGTGGATGTAGAAGGTGAACCCAGCCTCCGCGGCCTTGTTCATCGCCCGCTTGAGCACGCTGCGCGGGTCCGATCGCGCCGGCTCGCCGTCGGGCGTGAGCACGTCGCAGAACATCCGGGCCGTGCCGTTCTCCTCGCCGCGCCAGGGCAGCACCTGGAACGTGGAGGGGTCGGGTTTGACCAACATGTCCGACTCGTAGACCCGGGAGAGCCCTTCGATCGAGGAGCCGTCGAACCCGATGCCCTCGGCGAACGCCCCCTCGAGCTCCGCCGGGGCGATGGCCACGGACTTCAGCACCCCGAGGACGTCGGTGAACCACAGCCGGATGAACCGGACGTCTCGCTCCTCGATCGCCCGGAGCACGTACTCCTGCTGCTTGTCCATCGGCGACTCCCTCGTTGTGTTGCGCTCTGCCGGCGGGTCGGGCCGGCACTGTCCCATCATGGCGCACGGCGGCGCCCTAGAGTTGATCCGTTCCGTCAGCCTGCCAGGAGGAGCGATGAGCGACACGGCCCCGGACGCCGCGAGCGAAGGAGTTCCCGTCCCGAAACGGGTCCGCGTGCACCACCTCAGGCAGGCCAAGGAGCGCGGTGAGCCCATCACGATGCTCACGGCCTACGACGCCGTCACCGCCCGCATCTTCGACGAGGCGGGTATCGACGTCTTGCTCGTCGGGGACTCCATCGGCAACGTGATGCACGGCCGGTCGACCACGATCCCGGTCACCGTCGAGGAGATGGTGCCTGCTGTGCGTGCCGTGAGCTCGGCGGTCGACCGCGCGCTGGTCCTGGCCGATCTGCCGTTCGGTTCGTACGAGGCCGACCCGCGGCAGTGCTTCGAGACGGCGACCCGGATGCTTAAGGACGCCGGCGCGCACGCGGTGAAGTTCGAGGGCGGCGCTCACCTGTCGGAGCACGTCGAGCTGCTCACCCGTTCCGGCATCCCCGTGGTCGCACATCTCGGTTTCACCCCGCAGTCGGAGAACCTCCTCGGCGGCAAGCGGGTGCAGGGCCGCACCGAGGACGCGGTCGAACGCCTCGTCGGTGACGCCCTCGCCCTTGCCGAGGCGGGCGCCGTCGCCGTCGTGCTGGAGATGGTGCCCGCACCGGTAGCCGCTCGGGTCACCGAAGTCCTCGACATCCCCACGATCGGGATCGGGGCGGGCGCCGACGTCGACGGTCAGGTCCTCGTCTGGACGGACATGGCCGGGATGACGGCGTGGTCGCCGCGCTTCGCCCGTCAGTTCGGTCAGGTGGGCACCGAGCTCTACAACGCCACCCGCGCGTACGGGCAGGCGGTGCGGGAGCGGACCTTCCCGGGCGAGGAGCACTCGTTCGCGCAATGACCTCCCGCCGCCGCCTGCGCTCGCGCCACCCGGCTCAGGAGCCCTCGTCCTCGCGCCAGCTCTGCTCGTCCTCCGCCCACGCCTCGTTGCGTTCGGCCGCACGCGCCATCGCACGGGCTGCTTCCTCCGCCGTGGAGTAGGGACCCATTCGGTTGGTCGCTCCCCGCTGCTTGCCCTCGACCACCTGGCCGCTCGTCAGGTCGTAGTAGTACTCCGGCGTCTCCTGCTCGCTCATTCGTTCCTCCCGTGCTCCGGCATAGACTCACCATCATGCTCGTCGACCGCGCGCCCCGAGGCACTCTGACGCCAGGAGCTCCGACCCCGGTCCGCACCGTCCCCGAGTCCATCCCGCGCCCCGAGTACGTCGGACGTACCGGTCCGGAACGCGTGGCCGCCCCGGACGTCAAGCCGCCCGAGGTGATCGAACGCATCCGCCGCGCGAGCCGCGTGGCCGCGCAGGCGCTGCAGGAGATCGGCCGGAACGTCGCTCCGGGAGTGAGCACGGACGAGCTCGACCGGATCGGCCACGAGTTCCTGCTCGACCACGGTGCCTATCCCTCCACCCTCCACTACAAGGGCTTCCCGAAGTCCGTGTGTACCTCGATCAACGAGGTGATCTGCCACGGGATCCCGGACACGACGGTGCTGGCCGAGGGCGACATCGTCAACGTCGACGTCACCGCGTATCTCGACGGCGTCCACGGTGACACCAACGCCACGTTCCCCGTCGGCGAGATCGACGAGGAGTCCCGGCAGCTCGTCGAGCGGACGAAGGTGGCGATGGAGCGCGGCATCAAGGCCGTCAGACCCGGACGCCGGGTCAACATCATCGGCCGGGTCATCGAGTCCTACGCGCGACGTTTCGGCTACGGCGTGGTGCGGGACTTCACCGGGCACGGCGTGGGCGAGGCCTTCCACTCGGGCCTGGTGATCCCGCACTACGACAGCGCCCCGCTCCACGACGACGAGATCGTCACAGGCATGGTGTTCACGGTCGAACCCATGCTCACCCTCGGCACGGCGGAGTGGGAGCAGTGGGACGACGGGTGGACCGTGGTGACCCGCGACCGTTCGCGCAGTGCCCAGTGGGAGCACACGATCGTCGTCACCGACGACGGCGCCGAGATCCTGACCCTGCCCTGACCCCCGGACCGCCTCGAGGAGCCATGACACGTCAGCGCCGGCCCGCAGTCGCCTTCGGCATCGACATCGGCGGCTCCGGAATCAAGGGAGCCCCGGTCGACCTGGGTACCGGCGAGTTCGCGGCGGACCGTTTCCGCATCGCGACGCCGGACCCGTCCACCCCCAAGGCGGTCGCCTCCGCCGTGGCGGAGCTGGTCGACCACTTCGACCTCGCCCCCGACGTCCCCGTGGGTCTGACGTTCCCCGCGCCGATCAAGCACGGCGTGGTGGCGTTCATCGCGAACCTCGACCAATCCTGGACCGGGGTGAACGTGCCCGAGCTGATGAGCGAGGCCACCGGCCGGTCGGTGATCGGGGTCAACGACGCCGACGCCGCCGGTGTCGCCGAGGCCATCTACGGCGCAGCCAAGGACGTGCCCGGCGTCGTCATCGTCACCACCTTGGGGACCGGCATCGGCTCGGGCATGCTCGTCGACGGCACGCTCGTGCCCAACACCGAGCTCGGGCATCTGGAGATCGACGGTCACGACGCCGAGTCCCAGGCCGCGTCCTCGGCCCGGGAGCGCGAGGACCTGAGCTGGAAGAAGTGGGCGAGGCGGCTGCAGCGCTACTACGAGACCGTCGAGATGCTCTTCTCCCCCGATCTCTTCGTCGTCGGTGGCGGCGTGAGCAAGCGGCACGAGAAGTTCCTGCCGCTGCTCGAGCTGAACACCCCCATCGTGCCGGCCGAGCTGCGCAACACGGCAGGCATCGTCGGCGCCGCGCATCTGGCCGCCATCGGTCACCGCTGACACGCCTGGGCGAGGACCGCCCGCACCGGGGCACCGGTCGCCCGGCTCAGGGGCCGGGCGACGGCGGGATCAGGGCACCCTCAGGGTCCGTCCCGGATGTGCGCCATGCCGGATTGCCGGACAGTGGAGACGTGATCGACGAAAGGAACCGCCCCATGTCCGACATCCCTGGCTCGATGCGCCGTTCCGGCCTGGTCCGTCCCCGCAGCGGCCGCGTCCTCGGCGGCGTGTGCGCGGGTGTGGCGCACCGATTCGGCCTCAACCCGTGGGGCGTGCGGCTGCTCTGGCTGCTGATCTGCCTCATCCCGGGTCCGCAGATCGTCATCTACATCGCCCTGTGGGTGCTCATGCCCAGCGAGTGATCCGCTCGCCGTCGGCCCGCGCGGACGGCGGCGAGCCGTGCGGGGCGGATGAGTCGGCCGGTACGCCGGGTTCTGTGCCCGCGGCCGTGGCCGCGGCGGCGGTCATCCATCTAGGACGTACGTTGCCGTAAGCCTCCAGCGACCTACCCGCAGGCTCGGACGGGCCGCCCTCGAACGCCTGCTGTCTGGTCTTGCTCCGGGTGGGGTTTACCGAGCCGCGACGGTCACCCGCCGCGCTGGTGGTCTCTTACACCACCGTTTCACCCTTACCACCGGGCCTGGCCCGGCGGCGGTCTACTTTCTGTGGCACTGTCCCGCGGGTCACCCCGGGTGGGTGTTACCCACCACCCTGCCCTGCGGAGCCCGGACGTTCCTCGGCGCACCCGAAGGTGCGACGCGACCGCCTGGCCGACTCATCCGCGCCGCACATGATACGCGGCTCCGGCGGGCGCTCGCCTACCATCGCCTGGTGCTCGTGCTTCTCCCGCCGTCCGAGGGTAAGACCGCGCCGGCGCGTGGCGCCCCGGTCGACCTCGACCGCCTCTCCTTCCCGGCGCTGACCGCCGCCCGTGAGCGCGTGCTCGACGCGCTCGTCGAGGCGTCCGCTCGCCCAGACGCCACCGATCTGCTCCGGGTGAGCCCGGGGCTGGCCGACGAGATCCGCGCGAATGTCCGCCTGCGTTGCGCGCCGGCCGCTCCGGCGGACCGCGTGTACACGGGGGTCCTGTACGGCGCGGCCGGTCTGGCCCACCTCACCGGTATCGCGCGGCGGCGGGCCACGCAGAGCGTGCGTATCGTCTCCGCCCTCTGGGGCGCCGTGAGACCGTCCGACCGGATCCCTGCGTACCGCCTCTCGATGGGCGTCGACCTCCCCGGCCTCGGTACGAAGCTCGCCCGTTTCTGGCGCGCGCCACTCGCCGCGGCACTCGGGGAGTCCGCAGCGGGAGATGTCGTCGTCGACGGCCGGTCCGCGGCCTACGCGGCGGCGTGGAGCCCGCCGCGCACCAGTGACCACGTTCTGGTCCAGGTGGTGCGGGAGCGGCCTGACGGCGGCCGGCAGGTCGTCTCCCACCACGCCAAGCACGCACGCGGGCTGCTGACGCGCCACCTGCTGACGCGGGCGCACCCGGCCCCGCGGACGGCCGAAGGCGTGGCGGACGCGGCGCAGGGCCTGATCGGTACGCCCACGACGACGGGCGGGCACATCGCCGAGGTCGAACTGGCTGATCCCGGCGCGAGCGGGTCCCGTACCCTCACGCTCGTCGAGCGGGCCTGACTCCGCTCCGCTCAGGCGCGTCCGGACGTCTCACCGTCGTCGAGGCGCACCAGGACGTAGCCGTGCTCGTCGGAGACGAGCACCTCGTCCTCTGGGGCGGTGTCGATGGCGGAGAGCTCGCTGACCGTGAAGTCGATACTCACGCCCTCGGTGCGGTGTCGGTGCAACGCGACGACGCCGAGCCCGCCGGTGCGCGAACGCGCCTGCTCGTAGATATCCAGCAGCTCGCCGTCGATCTGACCGGCGAGCTCCTCCCGGGCCGCACGCGTGGCCTCGGTGTCGGCGTCGATCTCGGCGAAGGCGGCGTCGCGTTCAGCGGTGTGCCGCTCGACGTCGGCGGCGATGGCACGCTCCTGCGCATCGAGTTCGGCGACCCGGGACTCGGCCGCCTCCAGACGCTCCATCACCTCGAGCTGGGTCTCCTCGAGCACGCTCTGCCGCTCGGCGAGCTGCTGGAGCTCGTTCTGCAGCGCGACCAGTTCGCGCGAGAGGCCCTTGCCGGAGTCCAGCGTGGCCTGGTGCCGAGCAGCCCGGCTACGGACCTGCTCGACGTCCGCCTCGGCCCGGGCGAGCTCGCGGCGGGTGTCGGCCGCAACCGTCTGCGCCTCGACCTGGGCCCGGTGGACGTCCTCGCCCCGGCCCGCGAGCTCATCCAGGGTGGCGAGCACCGGCAGGGTGCGGCGCTGATGCGCCAGCTTGGCCAGTTTGGTGTCCAGGGCCTGCAGATCCAGCAGCTTGCGTTGCTCGGCCTTGGGGGCGGTGGTCACGTAGGAGCTCCTTCCAGCACGATGTCCCACGGATCGGTCACCCGGGTCGAGACGTGCGTGTCCAACCTAACGCCCCGGGCGTGGGCGGCAGACCGCAACAGCTCGGCGGCGCGTGGCAACCAGGGCCACTCACTCGCCCAGTGGGTCGCGTCGATCAGGTAGGGACGTCCGCCCGCGAGATGCTCCGAGGCGGGATGGTGCCGCAGGTCCGCGGTGAGGTAGACGTCGGCGCCCAAGGCTCGTACCCGGCTCAGCAGCGAGTCCCCCGCGCCACCGCACACGGCGACCGTGGAGACCTCGGCGTCCAGGTCACCGCCGACGCGGATGCCCTGCGGCGTCCGGGGAAGCGCCTGTGCCACCCGCGACGCGAACTGCCGCAACGTGGTCGGCTCCGGCAGTCGGCCGATGCGCCCGGTCCCGGTGGTGGCGCCCGGGTCGGCCTGGGCGAGCAGCGAGTAGGCCGGCTCCTCGTACGGGTGCGCCTGGCGCAGGGCGTCGATCACGGCCCGGCGCCGCCCACGCGGGAGCACCATCTCGAGTCGGTCCTCGCTCACCTCCTCGATGTGCCCGACCGCGCCGACGGTGGGATTCGCACCGTCGAGAGGCCGGAATGTCCCGGTACCCGGCGAGACGAACGCGGCACGTTCATAGTCGCCAAGTCGCCCGGCTCCCGCGGCCGCCAATGCGTCCAGGACGGCTGTGGTCGATGCGTGCGGCACGAAGGTCACGAGGGTGTCGAGGCCGTCGGCGGGCAGCGGAACAATCGGCCGGCTCTCCACCACCCCGACGGCGTCGGCGAGGGCCTGCGCGACACCGTCGGCTGCGGCGTCGGCGTTGGTGTGCGCGGTGTACAGGGCGCTTCCGCCGCGGACCAGGGAGTGCACCACACGACCTTTGGGGTCGGTCGCGGCCACCGATGAGGTCCCACGCAGATACAGCGGGTGGTGGGTCAGCAGCAGGTCCGCGCCACGCTCGAGGGCCTCCTGCGCAGTCTCCTCGGTCGGATCCACGGCGAGCAGGACGCTGCGGACGGGCTGCTCGGGGTGACCCGCCACGAGCCCGACGGCGTCCCATGACTCGGCAGTCCCGGGTGGATAGTTCTCGTCGAGGACGGCGACGACGTCGGCCAGGCGAAGCTCGGTCATGCTCGCCGAGCCTAGTGGCCGAGTGCGGGCGGTTCCCTATGCTGTGCCCGTGCTACGGCCTGCCATCCGTTTCGTCGACCGGCATCCCGTCGCCGCGCTCGGCGGGACCGCACTCGCGGTCGTCGTCCTAGTCGTGCTCGTCGCCTGGGCGAGCGGGCCCGCCACGGCGGCCCACGCCGGGATCGAGGAACTCGCGCCGGGCGAGCCGCACACCAACGAGGAGATGACGATGCGCGTGACCGGCGCGCAGACCGCCCGCACTGTCCCGGGCTACCTCCCGGACAGTGAGGACGCGGAGTTGCTGGCCGTGGACATGACGATCGAGAACCGCACGGATGCACCGATCGTCTCCGCCGGGAACGTCGTCTCGGCCCAGATCGACGGACAGGCGTATCTCGACTACGGATTCATCAGCCCCGACGGCACCGCGCACGAGGCGTTCCAGCCCGGCCTGGCACAGGAGGTTCGACTCGTCTTCGAACTGCCCCCGGGCACCGCGGCACCGGGACAGGACGTCAGCGTGGGCCTGTGGGACCGTGAACTCGTCGAGGAGCAGGGCTACCTTCCGCGCTGGGACAACCCGACGCCGGCGGCAGTCGTCCGGCTGACCGTATCCGAGGGCCAGGGATGAGGCGCCGCCTCGGCTCCGTGGCCGCCACCGCGGCCCTGGTCGTAGCGGCGTGGGTCGTGCACGAGCTCGACGCCACGTCCTGGCAGCTGCAGGCGCCGTTCCCGGTCGACGGACGGCCCGGTGAGCCGCTCACCGGACGCAACATCTCCGCGGTCGTCCTCGCGGACGGAGCCGCCCCCCGCACCGCGGACATCCTCGAGATCGACGGAACCCAGGTCGACGAGGTCCGCACCTCGGGCGTCTTCCTGCTGATCCCGGTCGCTGCAGCCACGGTGATCGAACCGGAACGGCTCCAGTCCGTCGAACTCGAGGTCGACGGGCGCCGGTACAGCCGGCTGGCCAACCGCCTGGACTACGACGACCCGTGGGGCGCGCCGCTGGAACCTGGGATCCGGACGCGGGCCGAGGTGGTGTTCGAGGTCCCGCCCGAGGTGTTGCGGCAGGCGGGTTCCGGGCGGCTCGAACTGGGGACCGCGGCGGATGTCAGCTTGGACTCGGTGCTGCGGGTGCATGTCGGGCTCGGCGACCTCGAGCACGCCGAACGCGTCGCCCCTGCCGAGCCCGTGCGGGAGGCGGCGCCGTGAGCCGGCCCTTCCGGCACGCGGGCCAGCGCGGCTGGTTGCGCCGGCACGCGGTGGCCCTGGTCACCCTGGTCCTTCTGGTCCCGAGCGTTCTCACGGGCTGGTACTTCACCGAATGGAAAGAGTACGCGAACTGGGAACCGCGCAGTCCCGTCGGGGCACAGGTCGGCGAGCCGGCGCATCTGGCCGGTCATGAGTACGAGGTCACCTCGTGGGACGTCCTCAAGGATCCACCGGACAGTGCCGGACTTCCGGCCGGGACCGGGGTCGTGGCGGTCACGGTCGCCGTCCGGCCGCCAGGGCCGGATGCCGAGGGCTCGTGCGAGCTTCAGCTGGCCATCGACCGAGCGCGGTGGCATCCGGCCGAGAACACGTTCCAGACGTCCGAGGGCATGGCCGAGACGTGCTTCTGGAGTCCGGGCGATCGTGACGAGTTCTCCAGTGTCGAGGTCGCCTCGGACGGCACACGGTCGGTCCAGGTGGGGTTCGTGGTCCCCGTCGACGCACTCGACACCACGGGCGGCCCGGTGCTGGAGATCCTCATGCCGATGGAGTTGCCTCGGTACGTGCGGGTGCCGCTGACGTAGCGGGGCGGCCGGGTGGCGCCTGCGCCGGTGGCAGCCGGCCGAGGCAGTGGTCGAAGGTGGCGGCCAGCAGGGCGATCTGGACGACGTCGGAGACGGCGTGGACGCCGATCGAGACCATGGGGAACACCGCCTGCCACCAGTCGAGGTCCTGCGGACCGATGAGCGCGACGATGCCGCGGAACGCCCACGACGTCATCGTTTCCAGTGCGACATAGGTCAGCACGAAGCCGGCGAGAGTCACGGCCCCGGCGTGCGTCACGACGCGCCCGACGTCGACGAGGACGTCTGCCCGGGCCCGATAGTCCTCGGTGAGCTCGTCGCTGAAGAACCGGACGACTCCGGGTAGGCGCCGATTGCGTTCGCGCACCTGCCGCAGATGGGGCGACCGCGCGGTGACGAGGTCCACCACGGTGGTCCCGCCGAGCCGACGGGCGAGGACGATGCCGGTGATCGCGAGCCACGCGACGGGCAGGGCGAGGACGCCGACGGTCTCGATGAGGAACCCGGCGACGGGCACGGCGACGGTCCGCCAGGCGGCATCGAGGAAGGGCACGGCATCGAGAAAGCCCTGCCAGCCGTTGCTGAGCCAGACCACGAACTCGCGCCCGCCGAGCCATCGCGGCAGTTCCTGCAGCGGCTCGAACACCAGCATCGTGGCCAGGAAGACCCACAGACCTTCGAGGTAGACGTCGACGAAGCTGATCCAGGCGGGGAGCCGGTGCCTCAGCCGGTGCACGACGAGCCGGGCGACGAGGGCAGCGGCCAGCAGCGCCACCGCAGGGAGGGTGAACTGCAGCTGCATGGCCGCCAGCCGCTCGGCGGGGACGTCGAAGATCCGCCACTCCACCTCGAACCGATAGCGCTCGAGGTCGTCGTCGAGGTAGTTCCAGGCTGAGTAGAGCACGAAGAAGGGGACGATGACCTGGGAGGCGAAGGTGGTCACGCTGTCCGCGCGTCGGTGTCGGCGCGAGCCGGCCGAATCCGTGACGTCGATCTCGAGCTCGCCGGCCGCGGCGCGCTGCCCGTAGTGCGGCAGGTGGCGCCGCAGCACGAGGAACATCCCGACGTAGGCGCCCAGCTCGGCCAGGATCGGCAACGGCAGCAGCAAGGCCCCGAGCAGGGCGCTGCGGTGGATCGCGGCCAGCGTGGCCACGCCCAGAATCCCGATGTGCGAGAGGAAACCGCCGAGGAGGGCGAACACGAGGAGCTCCGGCCATCGCGCGCTCACCAGGCGCGCGGTGTTCCGCAGGATCTCCAGCACGTGCGCATGGTAGCGACGCGGTTCGTGGGCCTGACCGGATCACCTGCTCTCTGCGGGCTCCGCAGTAACCGCGCCCGGGCGCCGCCCTTCGCTGAGGGGCTAGCACGGCCTAACGATACGGTATCGTAGCTACGTATGCGTAGCTACAGTGAGGAATGGGCGTGAAGGAACCAAGCACTCGTCGGCGCTCGCCGGCGGACGTACGCGACGCCTGCCGGTCAGCGGTCATCGCCGAGATGACGGAACAGGGACTGGGTCGGCTGTCGGTCGAGGGGGTCGCGCGGCGTGCCGGGGTGGCCAAGACCTCGATCTACCGCCACTGGCCTTCCGTCGAGGACCTGCTGCTCGACGCGCTGGCGGAAGCCCTGCCCGTCGAACAAGTCTCTCCGAAGGGCGACGCGCTGCGCTCGGACCTCCTGCGATCTCTCGAGCAACTGGTCGGCTGGCTCGATGGGCCGACGGCGCCGGTGGTAACGATGATCCTCGCCGAACGCCAGCGCCGCCCGGATCTCGTCGAGGCCCTCTACACCCGGGTCTTCGACACTCACGGCAAACGGTTCACACGCACCGTCATCGAGCACTACGCCGCGCGCGGCATCGTCGACCACGGCTTGCTCACCCCGGTCGTCGTCGACATCGGGGAGGCACTGGTACTCAAACACCAGATCGACACTGGCAAACCACCAGACACCGACGCACTCATCGCCATTGTCGACCAAGCGATCCTGCCCGCGCTCGGCCACCCACCCTCACACCGGGAAGGAAGCCCGACATGACCACTGTTCAGCCAGATGCCGGTGCGAATCCGTCCGCCACGCTGCAGGTCGACTGAGCCAGCACGACAGGTAGATCGCGGATCACCCTCACGACCCATCTGTGGACCGCACCGCAACTGCGCCGCGGCTCCCCAATCCACGACAGGGCCTTCGACGCGTTGCGCGAGCTCGGCGCCGACTTCACTCGTTTTCTGCCATGGTTCAGTCAACCCCGGCTCGCCGTGCCGGAGCTCACCCCGCCGACCGCCACCACGACGTCGTGGAACTTCGAGCTGCTCGACCCCTTCGTCGAGGACTTCGTCGCGGCCGCCGAGGGCAGGGCGATCGTGGCGAACTTCGCGACGATCCCCACCTGGATGTTCGTCGAGCCTGTCCCGGTCTCGGAGATCGTCGACAGCATCGCGGTTATCGACGCCTATGCGACTGCCGTGGTCCCTTACGCCGGTGAGTGACTCCACCGCGACGGCGGGCACCGTCATCGACGCACCGATCGAGCACGTCCGCGAGGCGCTGCTCTCGGCCACGCTGTTGCCCGAATGGAACCCTGCCTTCGTCAAGGTCGAGGGGACCCCACGCGCTGTCGCGGGCGCCGAGTACCGGCTCGAGACCATCCGGGGCTTACGGGGAGCACTGACCTACACGTACATCGATGGCGAAGCGATCACGATCTCTTGGCGTGTCACCGGGCTCTCCGAAACCGGGGAATGGCAGCTGACTCGCCTCGACGCATCACGACAGACGCGCGTCACCCACGCGGTGGAGCGAGACGGTCCTCTCGCGTTGCTCCTCGGGCATACGCTCGGCACTCTCCCAAGCTTGCGTCTAGAACGGCTCGCTCAGCGGGTCTCCGGATCCTGAGCTCGATGACGACCCGTTGTCCCCAGAACAGAGGAGCCCCATGAACCCGTTTGCGCGACCTCCTAGTTTGGTGAGGTGGTGCGTGTACGCGGCAATCGCCGCAGCGCTACCGACTGCGCTCTGGCGCATCCCATTGGTCCTGGGATTCACACTCGGCACCCCGACCGCCTGGCGCGAGGCGCAGGACATACCAGGGACCGGGACCTGGTACCTCCTGGGCCTGTCTCTCGCCCAGCTCGCCGCCATCGCATGCATGCTCGCCCTGACGATCGAGCCCGCGAGACTGACACCGCACTGGCTACGGGCACGACGGCCGCTCCTGGTTCCCAGAGTCGTGGGCATCGCGGGAGCGACCGGCGCTCTCATTCTCGCTCTCCTCGTGACCATGTCCATCATCGCCTGGGACAACGTCGACCCCTTCAGCGGAACTGCCTACGGCGCATGGGGATGGCTATGCGCCGGATGCTATCTGGTCGCGGCCCTCTGGCCGCTACTTCTCGGCACAGCATCCCTGCGATATCTCATGCATCACTGGCAAGCCCGCGTTCCGGCTCCATGATCCGGGAGGCTCGGTAGCCGGTGACCACGGCAGAGGACCTTCACGGTTCCGCCGCGATCCATATCACCGAAGGAGCCCTCGGCGCCGCATCTTCCTGCAGTAGACGGCGAAGAGCGCCGTCACGACTCCGACTCCGATGTCGAACCACGAGGTCGCCGCTCCGAGCATTGCCCACCGGTCAAGGACAGCGAATGTCACCACGAGGAGCACAACCTGAGCGGTCGCCGCGACAAGAGCGGTGGGGACTGCCCAGCGGCTGCGCGCCACGAGCAGTACGGGAGCGATCAGTCCGCCCAGGATATTGATCGCCCAGATGACACGGAGCACGGGCGGGTAGTCGGCGAAGTAGACGATGCCGCCCGAGCCGAACTGCGCATCGATGTAGTCGGTGTCCTGGATCAGAATCAGGACGTAATCACGGAACCCGCCGATGTACAGAGCGAACACGACGATGGCCACCACCCACAGATGCCACGGGCGACGAACGCCGCTTCTGCGGGGGCCTGTACTCACCGTCTGCTATCCAATCTGCCGTTCTGGTGGGCCCGGCCGGTCTCGAACCGGCGACCTCCGCGGTGTAAGCGCGGCGCTCTGACCAACTGAGCTACAGGCCCCTGCGCCGACGGCGCCCGGACAGCGTAGTGCAGGCCGGCCCTCGGCCGCGGCTTGTCCGGGCGTCAGGTGGCAGGGACTCAGCCGGACAGTGCGGCGAGCGCCTCGCGGTACTCGTCGAGCTCGCGCGCCTGGCCATGCGGGTTGACCGTCGCCCATCGCACGTGGCCGTCCGCGTCGATCAGGAAACTGCCCCGCCGGGCGTGACCGTTGCGCTCGTCGAAGACCTCGAAACGCCGTGCGGCCTGACCGTGCGGCCAGAAGTCCGACAGCAGCTCGAACCCGAAGGCCTCCTGTGCCGACCAGGCGCGCAGGGCGAACATCGGATCGGTCGAGACGCCGAACAGCCGCACCCCGCGCGAGGTGAACTCCGCCAGATGGTCGCGCAGCTCGGCCAGCTCACCGTGGCAGATCCGGGAGAACGCGAACGGGAAGAACACGAGCAGCACCGGGCCACCGCGCAGCGCGGACAGCCGGACCGGCGTGCCGTGGGCGTCGGGTAGCTCGAGGTCCGGCGCCGGTTGCAGGCCGGGCTGCGGGGGCTCGGACGGGCCCGTCACTTCTGCGAGCGGCTGCGTGCGGCGACCCGGATGCCGTTCCACGACTCGCCGACCGACGTCGCCGACGTGGCGAGCATCCCCGCGGTGCTGGCGGCCTCCTCGATGTCCGCCGGCACCACGTGGCCGTCGCGGCCGGGTTTCGGCGTGAGCACCCAGATGAGTCCGCCGTCGTCGAGGTTCGACTGGGCGTCGACGAGCAGGTCGGTCAGGTCCTCCTGCTCGCCGTCGTCGGACCGCCACCAGATGATGGCGCCGTCGCACACGTCCCCGTAGTCCTCGTCGACGAGCTCGTTGCCCGTCGATGCCTCCACCGCCGTCCGCACGGACGGGTCGACGTCGTCGTCGTAGAGGAACTCCTGGATGACCTGCCCGGTGGTGAAGCCGAACCGGCCGGCTCCCGCTCCCGCGCTGACTGCCACGTGCATCCTTTCGTCTGTGGGACCGGTGCGGTCCTGGTGTGTACCAAGCCCACCGTAGCGGCGCGAGGGCCAGCAAGCGCACAGATCCACGCCTCTGCCGGCCCCCGGCGCGTCCCGCCGGTCGGGTGGTCGTTGTCACACCCCCCGCGGTGGGCGAAGTTCGACCGCGAGGCGGTCATGGCACGACAATGGAAGGGCCAGGTGTCGCATACCTTTGCCGTCACCGCCGACGCAAGACGTGAGAAGAGGGAACGCGTGAGTTCACGAGACGAGTCCTCGCCGCTGATCGCCGGACTCCTCAGCCAGGTGAAGGACATCGACGCGGAAGAGACCCAGGAGTGGCTCGAGTCGCTCGACGGGCTCATCGACGAGCGCGGCGGACCGCGGGCCCGCTACATCCTGCTCAACCTGCTGCAGCGGGCACGGGAGCGCTCGGTGGCGATCCCCAACCCCATCACCACCCCGTACGTCAACACCATCCCCGTCCACCAGGAGCCGTACTTCCCCGGTGACGAGGCGGTCGAGCGCACCTACCGCGGCTGGATCCGGTGGAACGCCGCGGTGATGGTCACCCGGGCGCAGCGTCCCGGTGTCGCCGTCGGCGGCCACATCTCCTCCTACGCCTCGCTGGCCACGCTGTACGAGGTGGGCATGAACCACTTCTTCCGCGGCAAGCAGCACCCGGGCGGCGGCGACCACATCTTCTTCCAGGGGCACGCCTCCCCCGGGAACTACGCACGCGCCTACCTCGAGGGCCGGCTCACCGAGGAGGACCTCGACGGGTTCCGTCAGGAGTACTCCCACCCGGCCACCAGCGAGGGCCGCGGCCTCCCGTCCTACCCGCACCCGCGCCGGATGCCGGACTTCTGGGAGTACCCGACCGTCTCGATGGGCCTCGGCCCGGCCCAGGCGATCTACCAGGCCCTGGCCAACAAATACCTTCACGAGCGCGGCATCAAGGACACCTCCCAGCAGCACGTGTGGGCCTTCCTCGGTGACGGCGAGATGGACGAGCCGGAGTCTCGCGGGATGTTGCAGCAGGCCGCCTGGCAGAACCTCGACAACCTCACGTTCGTGGTCAACTGCAACCTGCAGCGTCTGGACGGCCCGGTCCGCGGCAACGGCAAGATCATCCAGGAGCTCGAGGCCCAGTTCCGCGGCGCCGGCTGGAACGTCATCAAGGTCGTGTGGGGCCGGGAGTGGGACGCCCTGCTCAACGCGGACAAGGACCGCGCCCTGGTCAACCTCATGAACACCACCCCGGACGGGGACTTCCAGACCTACAAGGCCAACGACGGCGCCTACGTCCGCGAGCACTTCTTCGGCCGCGACCCGCGGACCAAGGAGCTCGTGAAGAACATGACCGACGAGGAGATCTGGGCGCTCAAGCGTGGCGGTCACGACTACCGCAAGCTCTACGCCGCCTACAAGGCCGCGACGGAGCACACCGGGCAGCCCACGGTGATCCTCGCGCACACGGTCAAGGGCTACGGGCTCGGTCCGTCCTTCGCGGGTCGCAACGCGACCCACCAGATGAAGAAGATGAAGACGACGGACCTGAAGATGCTGCGGGACGCCATGCGCATCCCGATCCCGGACGAGCAGCTCGAGGACCCGTACAACGCGCCGTACTACCGGCCGGACGAGAACGACCCGACGCTGCAGTACATGATCGAGCGGCGCAAGGCCCTCGGCGGCTTCATCCCGGAGCGGCTCACCGACAGCCCGCACCTGTCCCTCCCGGACGACAAGCCGTACGAGATCCTGCGCAACGGCTCGGGCCAGCAGGAGGTCGCCACCACGATGGCGTTCGTCCGGCTGCTCAAGGAGCTGATGAAGGACAAGGAGATCGGCAAGCGGATCGTGCCGATCATCCCGGACGAGGCCCGCACGTTCGGGCTCGACTCGATCTTCCCGACGGCGAAGATCTTCAACGTCCACGGCCAGCACTACACCTCCGTGGACCAGGACCTCATGCTCAGTTACAAGGAGTCCGAACAGGGGCAGATCCTCCACATGGGGATCAACGAGGCCGGCTCCGCCGCGGCGATGCAGGTGCTGGGCACCTCGCACGCAGTGCACGGCGAGCCGATGATCCCCGTCTACATCTTCTACTCGATGTTCGGGTTCCAGCGCACCGGCGACCAGTTCTGGGCCGCCGGCGACCAGCTCGCCCGCGGCTTCATCATCGGCGCCACGGCGGGCAAGACGACCCTGGCCGGCGAGGGAACCCAGCACATGGACGGCCACTCCCCCGTGCTGGCCTCGACCAACCCGGCGGTGGTCCACTACGACCCGGCGTACGCCTACGAGATCCGGCACATCGTCCGGGACGGTCTGCAGCGGATGTACAGCGGCGAGGACCCTCGGGACCCGGACGTCTTGTACTACCTCACCGTCTACAACGAGCCGATGCCGCAGCCGGCGGAGCCGGAGAACCTCGACGTCGACGGCGTGCTGCGCGGCATCTACCAGCTCAGCGCACCCGAGGGCGACGGGCCGCGGGTCCAGCTCCTCGCCTCCGGCGTCGGCGTGCCGTGGGCCGTCCATGCCCGCGAGCTGCTCGCCGAAGACTGGGGCGTACGTGCCGGCGTCTGGTCGGTCACGAGCTGGTACGAGCTGCGCCGGGACGGTATCGCCGCGGACGAGCACAACTTCCTCCACCCGGAGCAGGAGCCCCGCGAGGCGTACGTGACGACGAAACTGCGCGACGCCGGCGGCCCGTACGTGGCGACGTCGGACTTCGAGCACCAGGTCCAGGACGCCATCCGGCCGTGGGTGCCCGGCGAGTACTACACCCTCGGTGCCGACGGCTTCGGCTTCTCCGACACCCGACCGGCCGCGCGGCGTCAGATCTTCATCGACGCGCACACGATGACGGTCCGGGCGCTGCAGGCGCTCGCCGACCGGGGCGAGGTGGACCGCGACCTCGTCCGGCAGGCCATCGAGAAGTACGACCTGTTCGACGTCACCGCCGGCGTGTCCGGCAGCGCGGGTGGCGACGCCTGACATCGGCCGCAGCCGCTCCCGGTCCCTGCCCACGCCCGCGCGTGGGCAGGGACTGAGCTGACTCGTGCACCGGGCGAGCGCCCCGGCCACCGGATAGGGTCGGAGCATGTCGTGGATCGATCGCCTCCGTTCGCTGTTCACGCGGCAGGCGCCTCTCCGGCGCGTCGGTGTGCGCCGCCCGTCCACGACCGGACACCACGGCGACGACGCCCGCGAGGATGCGCTACGCGCCAACCTGGTCCATGACCCGAACGACATCGAGTCGTTCAAGGCACTCGCCGAGCTGGTCCGCCATCACGCCGCCGCGTCCGCCCCCGCCGACCCGCTCACCGCGGACAGTCCCGCCACTGAACGCGACCGCGCCGCCGATCTGGCCGTGTGGTCCCTCGCCGAGGAGATCGCGGGCAACCCGCGCGCCTGGTATGCACTCGTCGAGCTCGCCCGCCTGTCCCTGCACGACGACCGCGAGGGGGCGATGCGCCGCCTGCAGGGCGCGTGCGAACGGGACGGCACGGGTACCGCGCTCGCCGAATCGGTCCGCATGCTGCGCGAGGCTGGGCTGCCGGCCGAAGGCCTCGGGCTGGGCGTGGGCCATTGGAACGCCAAGGAGCACGTGCACGAGGCCGGGATCCAGGTGATCCGGGCTGCGCTCGAGGCCGGACGACCGTCCGAGGCGCGCCGTCTCCTCGAGACGATGGCCGAGACGTCCGACGACGTGCAGACGGCGGGGACGATCGACAAGCTCGACCGCGAGATCGCCGACGCCGAGGCGACCGCCTGACGACCGGCCATGCCACTGGCCCGCGGGATCTGATCCTCGCCGGTTCGTGGAGCTGCCGCTCCGGCCCCGCCCGTTTGTGGGAAGCCTACAAGCCTGGCTTATGCTCGCCCGCATGACGACGAGCCGGCGCAACGGGCGCGAACTCGGCAGCTCCGACGTCGTCCGCCGCCTGCGCGGCGGGACCGACATGCTCACCACGGCCGCGCTGCGCCGCCTGGACGCGGAGCTGGACTGGTACCGGGGCCTCGCGGCCGAGGACCGCTCGTGGATCGGGCTCGTGGCCCAGGCCGGTATCGCCGCCTTCATCAACTGGTACGAGGAGCCGGATGCCGGTTCCTACAACGCGCAGGAGATCTTCCGTGCGGCGCCGCCGGAGCTGACCCGGTCCATCTCGCTGCAGCACACCCTCCAACTCGTACGCGTCGTGGTCGAGGTCGTCGAGGAGAACGCCGTCAAGCTCGCCGAACCCGGCCAGCAGGACGAGCTGCGCGAAGCCGTCCTCATCTACTCGCGGGAAGTCGCCTTCTCGGCGGCCGAGGTCTACGCCCGCGCGGCCGAGTCACGCGGGGCGTGGGACGCCCGCCTCGAGGCGCTCGTCGTCGACTCGCTCGTCCGCGGCGTGGACGAGTCGTTCCGGTCGCGGATCTCCGCCCTGGGCTGGTCCGGCAAGGGTGGCACCCTGGTCGTCGTCGGGCAGGCGCCGCCGGACATGGACGAACGCCGCACCGCCGAGCTCCGGCGTGCCTGCCGCCGCGCCGCCCAGGACGCGCTGGTCGGGATCCAGGGTGAGCGGGTTGTCGTCGTCCTCGGCGGCGAGGGCGACCTCCGGGCGGCCGCCAGCACGTTGCTGCCACGATTCGGTCCCGGGCCCGTGGTCCTCGGCCCCGAGGCCGGCGAGGTCGGCGACGCCGGGCGCTCTGCACGCGCAGCGTTGGCCGGCATGCTCGCCGTCTCCGCCTGGCCCGGAGCGCCGCGCCCCGTCGCCGCGGACGAGCTGCTGCCCGAGCGCATGCTCAACGGCGATCCGCTCGCTCGCCGGACCTTGGTGGAGGACCTCTACAAACCGCTCGTCGGTGCTGGCGGCCCGCTCGTGCAGACCCTGGAGGAGTACCTCTCCCAGGGACGCTCGCTCGAAGCGGCCTCACGTGCCCTGTACGTCCATCCCAACACGGTGCGCTACCGGCTACGCCGAATCGGCCAGGTGGTGGGCTGGGACCCGACCGACGCGCGTGAAGGATTCGTCCTCCAGGTGGCGCTCGCCGTCGGCCGGCTCTCCGAATCGATCCCCGGGCACCGGGGACTGTGACGCACGTGAGCCATCTCGCGCCGCGCGGTCACCAACCCGTCAGAATTGTAGGACTTCGACAACGCCCTCGGAGGGACTTGGTAGGCGTCGTAGGCGCGGCGCCCGAACCCGGCACGGGCACAGTGGGACGGTGCTAGCCCTTCTGTGCCCAGGCCAGGGCGCGCAGTCCCCCGGGATGCTCCAGCCCTGGCTCGAGGATCCGCAGCTCGCCGATCGTCTCGATCACTACGCCGAGGTCACCGAGCTCGACCTGCGCGCGCTCGGCACCACCGCCGACGCCGAGACCATCCGGGACACCCGGGTGGCGCAGCCGCTCATCGTCGCCGCCTCGCTCCTGAGCCGGCACGCGCTCGGCGTCTCTCAGCAACCGGACGTCACGGCCGGCCATTCCGTCGGTGAACTGGCCGCCGTCGCCATCGCCGGGGTGCTCTCGGAAGAGGACGCACTCCGCCTGGTCCGTGACCGTGGCCGTGCCATGGCAGAGGCGGCCGGCGCCCGCGCGACAGGCATGACCGCCGTCGTCGGCGGCAAGCCCGAGGAGGTCGAGCAGACGTTGGAGCGCCGCGGTCTCGTCGCCGCGAACGTCAACGGCGGCGGGCAGGTGGTGGCGGCCGGAACCGTCGAGCAGCTTCAGGCCCTCGCCGACGACCCGCCGGGCCGCAGCCGCGTCATCCCGCTCCAAGTCGCCGGCGCGTTCCACACCGAGCACATGGCCCCGGCGGTGGAGCAGGTCCGTGCCACGGCCGCCGGACTCCGCGCGGCCGATCCGACCGTTCCGGTGCTCTCGAACGCCGACGGCGCGGTCATGCGCACCGGGGTTGAGACGCTGGACCGCCTGGTCACCCAGGTCGCGAACCCCGTGCGCTGGGACCTGTGCTGCGAGCAGCTCCTCGCGCTCGGGGTCACGGCCGCGGTCGAACTGTGCCCCGGTGGCGTCCTGACCGGCCTCGCACGCCGTACGCTGCCCGGGGTCGAGACCGTCGCGGTCAAGGGCCCGGAAGACCTCGCCGCCGCCCGTGACCTGATCAGCCGGCACGCCGGCACCGGAGGAGCTCAGTGAACCGTCCCACCCTGCGTCCGGCCGCACCGGTCGAGCACGCCCGCATCCTCGGCATCGGCGGTGTACGCGGAGAGAAGGTGGTTCCGAACGACGACGTCGTCGAGCCCATCAACTCCTCCGACGAGTGGATCCAGCAGCGCACCGGCATCGTCACCCGCCGCCGCGCCGGCGCCGACGTCACGGTCGCCGACCTGGCCGTGGGCGCGGGTGAGGACGCCTTGCGCTCGGCCGGCCTGTCCGGCTCCGACGTCGATGCCGTCATCGTCGGCACCGTGACCTGGTTCGAACAGACGCCCTCCCTGGCCGCGGTCGTGGCCGACCGGCTCGGGGCCACCCCGGCCTCCGCTTACGACATCTCCGCGGCCTGCGCCGGCTACGCGTACGGCATCGCCCAGGCCGACGCGCTGGTGCGCGCCGGCACGGCCCGGCATGTCCTGGTGATCGGGGTGGAGAAGATGTCCGATTTCATCGATCCGACCGACCGGTCCATCAGTTTCCTGCTCGGTGACGGGGCGGGCGCCGCCGTCGTGGGCCCCTCGGACACGCCGGGGATCGGCCGCACCGTGTGGGGATCGGACGGGTCCCAGTCCACGCTGATCCGGCAGACCCATTCCTGGCTCGACTACCGTGACCGCGCGCCGGGCGAGGTGGAGTGGCCCACCCTCCGGCAGGAGGGCCCTTCGGTCTACAAGTGGGCGGTGTTTCAGATGACACCAGTCGCCCAGGAGGCCATCGACGCAGCCGGCCTCACCCCCGCGGACATCGACGTGTTCCTGCCGCATCAGGCGAACATGCGGATCATCGACCACATGGTCAAGATGCTCGGCCTGCGCGAGGACGTCGTGGTCGGCCGGGACATCGCCGACACCGGCAACACCTCGGCCGCATCGATCCCGCTCGCCGCCGAGCGTCTGCTCCGGGAGGGGCACGCCACGAGCGGGGACATCGCCCTTCAGATCGGCTTCGGCGCCGGCCTCGCCTACGCCGCGCAGGTCGTCGTCCTGCCCTGACCCGCGCGCCTGTCCCCGGGCGCGCGCCCGACCCACCAGACTGTTCCCCGACAACCGATACACGAACGGAGAAGACATGGCTCAGAGCGAGCAGGAGATCCTGGCCGGCCTGGCGGAGATCGTCAACGAGGAGACCGGGCTGCCCGCCGACTCGGTCACGCCGGAGAAGTCGTTCACGGACGACCTCGACGTCGACTCGCTGTCCATGATGACCATCGCCACGCTCGCCGAGGAGAAGTTCGACGTGCGCATCCCGGACGAGGAGGTCGGCAACCTCCGTACGGTCCAGGACGCCGTCGACTACATCAACAAGGCCCAGAGCTGATCCGCTCCGGGGTGTGGGGCCCGGGCCGGGCCCCGCACCCCGGGTGCCGGCGCCGGCCGTCACACCTCGTCGCCTCCGGGCGACCCGAGAACCCCAGGAGCTTTCGACCATGTCGCAGCCCACCGTCGTCGTCACCGGCCTCGGCACGACGAACCCGCTCGGCGGTGACATCCCCACCACGTGGGACCGGATCCTCGCCGGGGACTCCGGCGTGCACACCCTGGAGAACGACTGGGCGGAGCAGTACGGCATCCCCGTCACCTTCGCCGGCACGATCGCCACCTCGCCCGAGACGGTGCTCTCCCGGCAGGAGACGCGCCGGCTCGACCCGTCGGCCCAGTACGCCGTGGTCGCCGCCGCCGAGGCCTGGGCGGACGCGGGCTCACCCGAGGTCGACGGCGAGCGGCTCGGCGCCGTCGTCGGCTCCGGCATCGGTGGTGTCTGGACGATCCTCGACGCGTGGGACGTGGTCCGGGAGAAGGGCGCGCGGCGGGTGATGCCGCTGACGGTCCCGATGCTCATGGCCAACTCCCCGTCGGCGAACATCTCGGTGCGCTACGGCGCGAAGGCCGGGGCCCACGCCCCGATCTCGGCGTGCGCCTCCGGCGCGGAGGCGATCGGTTACGGCGTCGAGATGATCCGGTCGGGCCGCGCGGACGTCGTCATCGCCGGCGGCACCGAGGCAGCGATCCACCCGCTGACGCTGTCGGCGTTCGCCAAGATGCAGGCGCTGTCCACCCGCAACGACGATCCGGCCAGCGCCTCGCGCCCGTACGACGTCGACCGCGACGGCTTCGTGATGGGTGAGGGCGCCGGTGTCGTGGTCCTGGAGTCCGCGGAGCACGCCGCCGCGCGCGGCGCCCGCGTGCACGCGGTCGTGGCCGGAATCGGGATGACCGCCGACGCCTACGACGTCGCTCCGCCAGACCCGTCCGGCGCCGGGCAGGAGACCGCGATGCGGATCGCCCTGAAGGATGCCGACCTGGCCGCCGGCGACGTCGTGCACGTCAATGCGCACGCCACGTCGACCCCGCTCGGCGACGGCATCGAGGCGGCCGCGATCTCTCGTGTGGTCGGACCCGACACCGCGGTCTCGGCGACCAAGTCCATGACCGGCCACCTCCTCGGTGGTGCCGGAGCGTTGGAGACGGTCCTGACGATCCTGGCGGTGCGCGAGCGCACCGCCCCGCCGACGATCAATGTGGACAACCCCGAGGAGGGGCTCGAGATCGACCTGGTGCGCGAGGCCCCCCGCGCGCTCCCGGACCGGCAGATCGCGGCGATCAACAACGCCTTCGGCTTCGGCGGCCACAACGTCGCTGTTCTGGTCACCTCAGCTTGAGTCCCCCGCGCCGAGAGCGGAAACCTGAGTCTTGAGCGGATGTGTGAACGTCCGCTCCTGACTCGATCGTCCGCTCTCGGCGTGCGCCGTCCGGGTCAGCCGACGCGGTGCAGCCAGCGCACCGGTGCGCCCGCGCCCGCGTAGCGGAACGGCTCGAGCTCGTCGTCCCAGGCCTGGCCGAGCGCCAGATCCAGCTCCTGACGCAGGCGCACCGGCTCGGTGGTGTGATCGAGGGCGGCCCGGATCCGGTCCTCGGGGACCACCACGTTGCCGTGCGCGTCGGTCTGGGCGTGGAAGATGCCCAGTTCCGGCGTGTGCGACCAGCGGCCGCCGTCGACCCCCGGGCTCGGTTCCTCGGTGATCTCGTACCGCAGATGGGTCCAGCCGCGCAGCGCGGACGCCAGCCGGGCCCCGGTCCCGACCGGACCGACCCACGAGTGCTCGGCGCGGAACATCCCGGGCGCTGCCGGCTGAGCGGTCCACTCGAGGTTCACGCGGGCGTCGAGCACGGTGCCCGTCGCCCACTCGATGTGCGGGCACAGCGCACGGGGCGCCGAGTGCACGAAAATGACGCCGCGGGTGAAGGCACCATTCATGTCGACTCCTCCTGATCCGGTTCGAGGTGCGTCTTCCCCTACGACCTCTGCCCTGATCAGGCATGACATGTTCGCGCGGCGAACCGAGACTCAGTGTGCCGGAGATCGCGCCGTCGCGCCAGCCCTGGGGGGCCGCGAGTCGGCGGGCGGCACAACCTCAGAGCTGCTCGCGCACGGCCTTCATGGCCTTCTTCCGCACGCTCTTCTCCAGCCGGTCGAGGTAGAGCATGCCGTCCAGGTGGTCGCACTCGTGCTGGAGGCAGCGCGCCATGAGCTCCTCGCCCTCGACCACCACAGGCTTTCCCTCGAGGTTCGTGCCCTCGACGCGGGCGTACCACGCGCGCCGCGTGGGGAACCACAGTCCGGGCACGGACAGGCACCCTTCATCGCCGTCCTGGTACTCCTCCTCGGACAGCTCGACGATCCGTGGGTTGAGGACGTAGCCGATCTCGTCGTCGATGTTCCAGGAGAAGGCACGCAGGCTCACGCCGATCTGGTTGGCGGCGAGACCGGCCCTTCCCTCCTCGTTGACGGTGTCGAGCAGATCGTCCACGAGCGAGCGGACGCGGTCGTCGATGTCGGTGATCTCCTCGCACGGTGTGCGCAGCACAGGGTCGCCGACGGTGCGGATGTCACGCATGGCCATGGCGCACATCGTTCCATGGCGGCGAGGTCGGGCGAGGACGCCGTGGACCGTCTGCACGCCGTCGTGACCGGTCTCACGCCGCCGGCCGCTGGCGGCACCGCCGCCGCCCTCAGTCCGCGGCGTCCAGCACGGCCCCGCGCAGCACCTTGCCGAGCGTGTCGGCACCTTCCGGCGTGGGGTGAATGCCGTCGTGTGTCATCTCCGGCAGGAACCGGGTGCCGTCGCGCAACGGGGCGGGCCCGTCCACCCAGTGCCACCCGGCGTTCTGCGCGAGCTCTCGCAGCGAATCGTTGAACGCCGCCGCGGCCGCAGGACGGCGGTTCAGGGGCGGAATGGCCGAGAGCACCACGTTCTGTGCACCGACGGTCCGGGCGATGGCCCGGATGTTGGTCAGGGAGCGTCCGTGCCCGCTGTCGGTGACTCCTTGGAGGACGTCGTTCGTCCCGGCAAGGATGACCAGCACATCGGCGTCCACCGGGGTGACGTGATCCAGCATCTCGGCAGTGGTCGCCCCGCCGCGTGCCCAGCCGCCGACCAGTTCCACACCACCTCCGACGGCGTGCGGGATCCAGCTGCGCTCCGAGAGGGCGCCCGCGGCGAACTCCGGACTGCGGCCGTGCGTGATCGAGTCGCCGACCGCGGCGATACGGACAGTCTGCCGCTGCTGCTCGCCGCCGGCGGCCCCGGCCGCTCCTGCTCCAGCGCCTGCCGGCACTGCCGCGGACTCCTCCGACGCCGGGTCAGGAACGTGCGGTCCGGCGCACCCGGTGACGAGCAGGACCGTCGCCGCGATCCCGAGAAGCCAACGACGCATCAGGCCATAGTCGCCTACCGGAGACCGTCGTGCAGCCCCCTGAGTGGTGTTCCAGGGCACGATTCGGTCTCGATCCGGCCGATGGCTCACGACGCGTCGGCGACGTCGAGCACCGCCTGGCGGATCGCCCCGCCCAGGGCCTGGGCGCCGTCCCGGGTGGGGTGCACGCCGTCGCTGGTCATGCCGTCCGCGAACAGGCCCTCGGTGGTGCGTACCTCGGCGGCAGCGTCGACCCACCGCCAGTCCTCCGCGTCCGCCAGTTCCTCGAGCGAGGCGTTGAGCTCGGCCGCCGCCCGTGGCGAATGGTCGAGTGGCGGGACCGAGGCGAGGACGACTTCGTCGGCTCCGACCGTGCCGACGAGGTCGCGGATATGGTCCGCCGTCGTCGCGTGCGGAGTGTGACCGAGGTCGTTGGTGCCGGCCAGGACGACGAGGACGTCGGCGTCCTCCGGTTCGACGTGGTCGGCCATCTCCGCCGTGGTCGCACCCCACCGCGCCCAGCCGCCGACGAGCGCGACGTCCTCACCGACGACGTACCGCACCCAGGACTCCTCACCGACCTGCCCGGCGGCGAAGTCGGGGCTGTCCGCCTCCGTGATGGAGTCGCCGACCGCCGCCAGCCGGACGGCGCCGGTGCCGGGATCAGGGGTGGCGCCGGTGCCGCCGCCGTCGGGAGAGGTACATCCGGCGGCCAGGAGGGCGAGCACCATCCCGCCACCGATCAGCGAAGAGGCACCTGGCGGTCGCACCGTTCCATCGTGCACTCCGGGCCGTCGTCGCCGACAGTGGTGCGCGCCTCTGTAGCGTCGCGCGCGGCAGCTGCCACGCAGGGCGGGTGCTCCTCCTGGCGCGCGACGCCGGACCTGGCGCGCTCGACGATCCGGACCAATGCGTCGTCGGGTGTTGGTGCCCCCGGCGGTGTCTGGTTTCAGGACATCGTTCCGCCCTGTGTCACGTCATCGTTCCGGGCCTGTGTCGGGACATCGTTCCACGGGTGTGGCGCGACATCGT
>NZ_JBHUEE010000007.1:0-268573 GCF_042680605.1 Georgenia deserti | reverse complement strand
GGCCGCGGAGAACAACCCCAGCGTGACCGCTTCCAGGCGCCGGCGGGCCTGCTCGGCCGCATCGATCGCCTCGAGGATCTCCGCCGAGGCCAGGCCGTGGGCATCGACCTCGGCCAGGGCGGCCAGCTGCTCGGTGATCACCGCGAACCGCTGTGCCACCGACAACCCCGCCCCCGCCTCAGTGCCGGTGCCAGTGCCGATATCGGTCTCGGTCTCGGTCTCGTGGGGAGGCTCGATCGTCGTCGTCATCGACCCTCTCCCTTCCCTCAGGCGATGACCCCAACCAGCCGGCGATGCCGCCCCCGGCAGTCAGGCCGTGCGCCTCGGTGCGTGTGCCATTGATCTACCCCCACAGTATCGAACACGCGTACGACACGTCGAGGTTTTCCGCGACATTCCGCCAAATCTGTGGACACCGCGGCAACTCAACCCACCTGTGGAAACCCCGGCAACTCGACCCGAGGGGCAACTGGCGCCCGTCCGGAGGGGGTAACGCAGACCCGATCGGAGGGCGTCAGGTCTGACTGGAGGGAAGGGTCCGACCCGACGTGAAGAACCGGCGCGAGGTGAGCGCGACGTAGACGAGCCCGACGAGCACCGGCACCTCGATGAGCGGTCCGACAACCCCGGCCAGTGCTTGTCCCGAGGTCACACCGAAGGTGCCGATCGCGACGGCGATGGCGAGCTCGAAGTTGTTGCCCGCCGCGGTGAACGCGAGCGTCGTCGTCCGCGGGTACCCCAAGCCGAGCAGTCGGCCGGCCAGCATGCCGATGCCGAACGTGAGGAGGAAGTAGATGACCAGGGGCGCGGCGATGCGCGCAACGTCCCACGGACGTGCCGCGATCTGCTCGCCCTGCAACGCGAACAGCACCACGATCGTAAACAGCAGGCCGTAGAGCGCCCAGGGCCCGACCTTCGGCAGGAAGCGCTCCTCGTACCAGGCACGACCGCGCGTGCGCTCACCGATGGTGCGGCTGAGGAAACCCGCGACCAGGGGGATCCCGAGGAAGACCAGGACACTGACCATGATGGCCCCGATCGAGAACTCCGCACTCGTCGTCGCCAGGCCCAGCCAGCTCGGCAGGATCTGAAGGTAGAACCATCCCAACGCCGCGAATGCCAGGACCTGGAACACGGAGTTCAGGGCGACCAGCACAGCGGCCGCCTCGCGGTCACCGCAGGCGAGGTCGTTCCAGATCAGCACCATGGCGATGCAGCGGGCCAGGCCGACGATGATCAAGCCGGTGCGGTACTCCGGCAGATCGGCCAGCAGCAGCCACGCCAGGGCGAACATCAGTGCGGGACCCACCACCCAGTTCAGCACCAGTGAGGTGACGATGAGCCGGCGGTCGCCGATCACCGTGCCGGTCTCGTCGTAGCGGACCTTGGCCAGGACCGGATACATCATGACGAGCAGTCCGGCGGCGATGGGCAACGACACCGACCCAACCGAGACCGTGTCCAGCCACCCCGCGAGCTGCGGCAGGAAACGGCCTAAAGCGAGTCCAGCGGCCATGGCTGCGACGATCCAGAGGGGCAGGAGGCGGTCCAGGGTGGACAGGCGGGCGGCGACGGCCGTCTCGGGCGGGGTGGTGGCCGTGGTGGGCACGCGTAGGAACCTCTCGTGGGTCGGCGTCACGTGATCGTCTCGCGGGGCGGCTCGGCACGCGGTTCACCGTGCAGTGCCGCGGCGGTGCGCGGAAGGACCGGAGCAGGCTCAGCCGCCGGCGCGCCCATGCTGTAGACCGGTCGGCACGCCGATGAGCGCGGGCTCGGCCGGTCCGCAGCAGCCGCCACCGGCTCCGGCCGGCTCGGCCGACTCGGCCGGCTCGGCCGACTCGGCCACGACCGGCAGACCGTCCTCATCCGTCGCGGGCGCCGCCGTCGAGCACACGCCGGTCTCCGGAAGATCCAGGGGCACCGCCCCGGCGCCACGGGTGTCACCGGCCAGGTGCGCCGCGATCGAACGGACCTGTTCATACCCGGTGGCGAGCAGGAACGTCGGCGCCCGGCCGTAGGACTTCATCCCGGCGATGAAGAAGCCCTCCTCCGGGTGCGCCAGGACGTCGGTGCCGTGTGCGGGCACGGTGCCGCAGGAGTGGAACTCCGGGTCGATCAGCGGTGCCAGCTTGCTCGGCGCCTCGACTCCGGGGTCGAGATCGAGCCGAAGCTCGCGCAGCATGCCCAACTCCGGGCGGAAGCCGGTGGCGCCCGCAACCGCGTCGACCACCAGTCGCTGCCGCCCGTCCGGCGAGTCGAGGACGACGGCGACCTGCCCCTCGTCGGCAGGTGCCAGTGCCTGCACGGTCGCCGACGTTCGCAGTTCGACCAGCCCGGCCTCGACCGCCCGCCTGAGCCGTGAGCCGAGCTGGCCGCGGGCCGGCAGTCCGTCCGCGTCCTGCCCGCCGTAGGTCCGTTCGGGTGAGGCGCCACGGATCGCCCAGGTGATGCGGGTCTCCGGCGCGTCCCGGCGTAACTCGACGAGATTGAGCAGCGTGTTCGTGGCGCTGTGCCCGGCACCGACCACCAGGACGTGCCGATCCGCGACGCGTTCCCGATCCTGGCCGAGCACGTCGGGCAGCGCGGCGAGCAGAGCGGAGGCGACCTCGGGCGAGTCCTCCCCGACCGCCGGCAGGCCGGAGGCGCCGAGAGGGTTCGGCGTGGACCAGGTGCCCGAGGCGTCGATGACGGCCCGGGCCCGGTGATCCACCACCGCCCCGTCGGTCACGGTCCGCACGAGGAACGGCCGGCCGTCCCGTTCGCGCTGGTGCGTCTTGTCCCGCCCCTCACGCGCGACGGCGACGACGCGGCTGCCCGTCCGGATCCGGTCCCGCAGCGTGGGCGTGGCGGCGAGCGGCTCGAGGTACTCGGTGGCGAGGTCCCCGCCGGTGGGCAGCCGGGTTGGCCGCGGCTCGGTCCACCCGGTCGGTTCCAGGAGCCTCCGCGCGGCGTCGTCGATGTTGTACCGCCACGGCGAGAACAGGCGGATGTGCGCCCAGTCCCGCACGGCCGCGCCCACCTCGGACCCTGCCTCCAGCACGAGTGGTTCCAGACCGCGTTCCAGGAGATGGGCGGCGGCGGCGAGTCCCGCCGGTCCGGCACCGATGACAACGACGGGCAGTTCCTCGGACACATCGACCTCCTGGCGAGCTATAGATCGACAAACGTCGATTGGCTGGGTCGTCGTCACTCTGCCCGGAGGTATCGAAGATTGTCAATCGGTGCGGCATACTCGTTCCCATGAGTGCGACACTGCCCACTCGGGAGACCACCGGCCCCGGCTCCGGTGTGAGCACTGGCGCCGGCTGCTGCGTCCCGCTCGTGCGGACCCCGCTCGCCGAGGCCGACGCCGAGCGTCTGGCCGCGGGCTTCAAAGCCGTGGCCGACCCCACTCGGCTTCGGCTGCTGTCTCTCATCGCTGGGCACGACGGCGCCGAAGCGTGTGTCTGCGACCTCACCGAACCCGTCGGCCTGTCCCAGCCCACGGTCTCGCACCACCTCAAGATCCTCGTCGACGCCGGCCTGCTCACGCGGGAGAAGCGCGGGCGGTGGGCCTACTACGCCGTGGTCCCCGACGCGCTCGAGGAACTCGGGTCCGTGCTCGTTCGCCCGGTGGGCGAGTGAACCCGCCTCGCGAGTGACTCAGAACCCTCCCGGTGTCGCCGTCGCGGTGCGCGGCCGCAGTCCCGGCGGGGCCGGGAACGGCAAGCGGTAGACCGTCACCGCGGCGTTCACGTCGCCGAAGTCCTCGGTCTGGACGGTCACCGCGTCCGGGCTGACGCTGGCGATCCGGACCGGCACGACGCGCCCGCCGTCGAGCTCGAGCTCCCACGGCTCGGCGAGCCAGCGCAGCCCGCGCTCCTCGAGCGCCTCCTCTGCGCCGAGCCAGTCGCGCGGCGTCGGGTCCTCCCGCCCGAGCAGGTCGACGACCACGAAGTCCTCGCCTGCCGGGCGGATCCACCCCACGCGCTCGCCGTCCTCCCGGCGGTGCTCGATCCAGTCCTCCATGGGCAGGAACGCTACGGGGCCGGCCGGCGCCGTCGTCAGCTGATTTTCGCGACCGGCCGGCCGTGCGGCCGGCTCCGGACGTGCCGATGACGACACGGGGCGGCGCGAGACCGTCGTGGACGACTAGGTTTGTCCGGGTGAGCACGCACTTCGATGTCCTGGTCCTCGGCGCCGGCCCCGGAGGGTACGTCGCCGCCATTCGCGCCGCCCAGCTCGGCAAGTCCGTGGCTGTGGTCGAGGAGAAGTACTGGGGCGGTGTCTGCCTCAACGTCGGGTGCATCCCGTCCAAGGCACTGCTCCGCAACGCCGAGCTGGCCCACGTCCTCAACACCGAGAAGGACAAGTTCGGCATCACCGGGGACGCGACCATGGAGTACGCCCCCACCCACAAGCGCAGCCGTCAGGTCTCCGAGGGCATCGTCAAGGGTGTCCACTTCCTGATGAAGAAGAACAAGATCACCGAGATCAACGGCTGGGGCACCCTCACCGGCGCGACGTCGATCGACGTGGCCGGCGAGGACGGGTCCACCAGCTCCTACACCTTCGACAACCTCATCCTCGCCACCGGTGCCACGGTCCGCACCGTGCCCGGCGTCGAGCTGAGCGATAACGTCGTCACCTACGAGGAGCAGATCCTCACCGACGAGCTGCCGAGTTCCATCGTCATCGGCGGCTCCGGCGCCATCGGCGTCGAGTTTGCCTACGTGATGGCCAACTTCGGCGTGGACGTCACCATCGTCGAGTTCCTCGACCGGATGGTGCCCACCGAGGACGCCGCCATCTCCAAGGAGCTCGCCAAGCACTTCAAGAAGCTCGGTGTGAAGGTCATGACCGGTACCGCCGTCAAGGGCGTCGAGGACACCGGTTCCGGGGTGCGGGTCACCGTCGCACCGGCCGCCGGGGGAGACGAACAGGTGCTCGAGGCCGACAAGATGCTCGCCGCGTTCGGCTTCGCGCCGCGGGTGCAGGGCTACGGCCTGGAGGCCGCCGGCGTCGAGCTGACCGAGCGCGGCGCCATCGCCGTGGACGAGCGCGGCCGTACCAACGTCGACGGCGTCTACGCGATCGGTGACTGCACCGGCAAGCTCATGCTCGCCCACGTGGCCGAGGCGATGGGCGTCGTCGCCGCCGAGACCATCGCGGACGCGGAGACCATGCCGGTCGACTTCGACATGATCCCGCGCGCCACCTACTGCCAGCCGCAGATCGCCTCGTTCGGCTACAGCGAGGAGCAGGCCAAAGAGAAAGGGTACGACGTCAAGACGGCGCAGTTCCCGTTCTCCGCGAACGGCAAGGCCATGGGTCTGGGTGACGCCGTCGGGTTCGTCAAGGTCGTGGCGGACGCCAAGTACAACGAGATCCTCGGCGCCCACATGATCGGCCCGGACGTCACCGAACTGCTGCCGGCCCTTACGCTCGCGCAGAAGTGGGACCTCACGGCCGATGAGGTGGCCCGCAACGTCTTCGCCCACCCGACCTTGTCCGAGGCGGTCAAGGAGGCCGTCGAGGGCATCGCCGGGCACATGATCAACCTCTGACCGTGCTGGACGAGGCGCTGCTCGACGGGCGCACCACCGTCAGCGACCGGGCCATCGACCGTCTGAAGATGGCCCACGACGCCTCGCACTACCTGCTCGTCCCGGAGCTGGTGCTCACCCCGACCAGTGCCGAGGAGGTCGCCGGCGCGTTCCGCGCGGCCCGCGCCGCGCGGCGGCCGGTGACCTTCCGGTCCGGTGGGACGAGCCTGTCCGGGCAGGCGATCAGCGACAGCGTCCTCGTCGACACCCGCCGTCACTTCCGCCGGATCGAGGCCGACGACCGCGGAGCCCAGGTCACGGCGGAGCCGGGCGCCACGGTCCGTCAGGTCAACACCAGACTGGCGCGCCACGGCCGCAAGCTCGGCCCCGACCCGGCTAGCGAGATCGCCTGCACTGTCGGCGGCGTCGTCAACAACAACTCCTCCGGGATGGCCTGCGGCACGCACCACAACACCTACCGCACGCTGGTCTCGATGCGGCTGGTGCTGCCCAGCGGCACCGTGCTGGACACCGGGGCGCCCGACGCCGACGCCGTCCTGCGGGAGAAGGAGCCGGCGCTGCATGACGGACTGCTCGCCCTGCGGGAGCGGCTGCTCGCCTCCGAGGAGTCCGTCGCCGAGATCCGCCGCCAGTTCGCCATGAAGAACACCATGGGTTACGGCATCAACGCCCTGATCGACTTCGACCGGCCGGCCGACATCCTTGCCCACCTGGTCGTCGGCAGCGAAGGGACGCTCGCCTTCGTCGCCGAGGCCACATTCGAGACGGTCGAGGTCCTGCCGCAGGCGGCCACCGGTCTGCTCGTCTTCGCCGACCTGGCCGCCGCCACCGCGGCGCTGCCGGCACTCGTCGAGGCCGGGCTCGCCACCGTCGAGCTCCTCGACGCCGCCTCTCTCCGTGTCGCCCAGACGGGCACGACCGTCCCCGCCGAGATCGCCGCGGTCGACGTCGACCGGCACGCCGCCCTTCTGGTCGAGGTCCAGGCGGCGAGCTCGGACGAGCTCGCCGCGTCCACCTCGCGCTGTGGCGACCTGTTCGCGAGCCTCCCGCTGACCGCGCCCGCGGAGCTGACGACCGACCCGGACCGGCGCGCCGCTCTGTGGCACGTACGCAAGGGGCTCTACGCCGCCGTCGCCGGCGCCCGCCCCTCCGGCACCACCGCCCTCCTCGAGGACGTGGTCGTGCCGGTCGACCGACTCGGGGAGACCTGCGCTCGGCTCGCCGAGCTGTTCGCGGCACACGAGTACGCCGACTCGGTGATCTTCGGCCACGCCAAGGACGGCAACATCCACTTCCTGCTCAGCGAGCGATTCGACGACCCGGCCTGCGTCGAGCGGTACGTGCGCTTCACTGCCGACCTGGTCGACCTCATCCTCGGCCAGGGCGGCTCGCTCAAGGCCGAGCACGGCACCGGCCGCATCATGGCACCGTTCGTGCAGCGACAGTACGGTGACGAGCTCTACGCCGTCATGGCAGAGATCAAGCGGCTCGTCGACCCGGACGGTCTGCTCAACCCGGGCGTCGTGCTCAGCGACGACCCGGATAGCTACCTGCGTCACCTCAAGAGCGTGCCCACCGTCGAACCCGAGGTCGACCGGTGCGTCGAGTGCGGTTACTGCGAACCGGTCTGCCCGAGCAAGGACCTCACCACCACCCCGCGGCAACGGATCGTGCTGCGGCGCGAGCTCGCCGCCGCGGAGGCGTCCGGGGACCCGCGCCAGGTGCAGTTGGCCGCCGAACTACGCCGCGACTACGACTACGACGGCGTCCAGACCTGCGCCGTCGACGGCATGTGTGCCACCGCGTGCCCGGTGGACATCAACACCGGTGATCTCGTGCGCCGACTGCGCGCCGAGCAGGCCGGGCCCGGGCTGCAGGCGGCGTGGTCGCTGGCCGCGGACCACTGGGCCGCGACCGCCCGCGCGGGCGGCGCCGCCCTGACGACGGCGGACAAGCTCCCTACCGCGGCGGTCACCGCCGCGACGCACACCGCGCGGCGCGCTCTGGGGACCGACGTCGTCCCCCGGTACGACAGTGCGTTGCCGCCGGGTGGCCGCGCCCGGCCGAGGACCACGCCGCGCCGGCCGGGCAGCGCCCGGGAAACGAGCGTCCGGCCCCCACCGGACGACGCGGTCCTGTTCGCCGCGTGCCTCGGCACCCTGTTTGCGCCCGAGCGGACCGGGACGGACCCCGGTGCGGACCGCGGGATCGGCGCGACAGCCGCACTCATGCGCCTGGCTCGTCGCGCCGGCGTCGAGCTGACGATCCCGGACGGGCTCGACGACCTCTGCTGCGGCACGCCCTGGAAGTCCAAGGGCTACATCGCCGGCTACCGCACCATGAGCGAGCGGGTGCTGCCGATCCTGCACGCGGCCTCCGACGGCGGCCGGCTCCCCGTCGTCGCCGACGCCGCCTCGTGCACCGAGGGCCTGCGGACCATGCAGGACGTCATCAGCACCGTCAGCACGGCCGGCGCCGCCGGCAACGCGAGCACCGTCGCCGAGGCGCCCGGCCTGACCATCGTGGACGCCGTCGTTTTCGCCCGCGACCTGCTGCCACGCCTGACCGTCACCGCTCGCCTCGGCTCGATCGCCCTGCATCCGACCTGCTCGACCACTGCCCTCGGCGCGGGTGACGCCCTGCGGGACGTGGCCGCCGCCGTCGCCGAGGAGGTGTACGTCCCGGAGAACTGGGGCTGCTGCGCCTACGCCGGTGACCGCGGCATGCTCCATCCGGAGCTGACGGCCTCCGCGACGGCCGCCGAGGCCGCCGAGATCGGCAGCCGTCCGTTCGACGCCTACGCATCGGCGAACCGCACCTGCGAACTGGGGATGACGACGGCGACCGGCCGGCCCTACCGGCACATCCTCGAACTCCTCGAAGAGGCCACCCGCGCATGACCCGGCGCTGAGCCGGGCTCAGAAGTCGAAGAGGTCACCCAGGAACGAGCCGCGCCGCCGCCGGTGGTGGTGCGGGTAGCCGTACCGGCCGTACTCGTCCGGTGATCCTGCCGAGGCGGACGAGCCGAACCGACGACGCCGGGGATAGGCGAGGCCTTCGCGCCGGTAGCCCGGCTCGTACACCGGCGGCGGGCCGTAGGCGGGATCCGGCTGCGGCGGGTAGTGCGGCGTGGCCGGTGCCGGGCCGGGCGCCGGACCCGCCGGGCCACCCGGGCCACCCGGGCCACCTGAGGCCGGGCCGGTCGCCGCGCGCGCTCCGGCGTCGGATGCGGCGCCCAGCTCGTCGAGCGAGCGTTCGATGATCTTGTCCAGCTCGCCGCGGTCGAGCCACACGCCGCGACAGCTCGGGCAGTAGTCGACCTCGATGCCCTTGCGTTCGGACATCACGAGCGTGGTCTGGTCGTTCGGGCACTGCATGGCCAATCCCTTCCTCGTCCTGAGTGACGTACCGGCCCGCGGACGAGTTCCAGCCGCCCGTCAGCTCAGCCCATGCTGCCAGTGTGACCTCGCCCACCGCGGGCCACGCGGTGCGCGCCGGGTGACGCACAATGGAACCGGACCAACCCTCAAGGAGGTTCCCGTGTCCCGATCCACCCGACGCCGCGGTCCGATCGCGGCAGGCGCCGCCGGCCTCGCGCTGCTGCTCGGTGCCTGCTCCGGTCCGCTGAGTGACGAGGTCGGTCGATCGGCCGACGAGGCACGCGACGCCGTCGAGGACGCCCGCGAGCAGCTCGAGGGCGTCGCCGACAACGATGCCGTGGGTGCGGCGGTCGACCGGGCGAACGAGGCGATCGACGCCGCGCGGGAGGCTGCCCGCTCCGACGCCACCCAGGCCGAGGTCGAGCGCGCCCGCGACGCACTGGACGACGCCCGCGGCCGGCTCTCGGACGCAGCCGAGGCCGCCGACGGACCCGCCCGTGAGGCACTGGACGCCCTGAACCGCGAGATCTCCGAGCTGACGGATGAGCTCGGGTCCGCAGGCTGACCACCCACCGCCGGAAGGAACCGGAGACGCCATGGCACTGCCCCAGGACGAGAACCCGAAGTTCGCCGCCTACGCCCACCCGGAACGCCTGGTCAGCACCGCCTGGCTCGCCGAGCACCTCGGTGCCGAGGACCTCGCGGTCGTGGAGTCCGACGAGGACGTGCTGCTCTACGACACCGGGCACATCCCCGGCGCCGTGAAGGTCGACTGGCACACCGAGCTCAACGACCCCGTCACCCGCGACTACGTCGACGGCGCGGGCTTCGCCGCGCTGATGTCGGCCAAGGGCATCTCGCGGGCGACCACCGTGGTCATCTACGGCGACAAGAACAACTGGTGGGCCGCCTACGCGCTCTGGGTCTTCACCCTCTTCGGTCACCCGGACGTGCGGCTGCTCGACGGCGGCCGCGCCGCCTGGCAGGCAGAGGGACGCGAGATGACCACCGAGGTGCCCGCCCCGCAGCCCACCGACTACCCCGTGGTCGAGCGCCAGGACGCCGGGATCCGCGCCTTCAAGGAGGACGTGCTCTCCTTCCTCGGCGGCCAGCTCGTCGACGTCCGCTCTCCGCAGGAGTACACCGGCGAGCGCACCCACATGCCGGACTACCCGCAGGAGGGCAGCCTGCGCGGTGGCCACATCCCCGGTGCCGCCTCGGTGCCCTGGGCCCGCGCCGCGAACGAGGACGGCACCTTCAAGGACCGGGCCGAGCTGGAGGCGATCTACCTCGAGGAGCAGGGCCTGGAGCCCTCCGACCCGGTCATCGCCTACTGCCGCATCGGCGAGCGGTCCAGCCACACGTGGTTCGTTCTCCAGCACCTCCTCGGCTTCGGCGACGTGAAGAACTACGACGGATCGTGGACCGAGTGGGGCAACGCCGTGCGCGTACCGATCGCGGTCGGTGAGGAGCGCGGTGAGGTCCCGGCGCGATGACCGCCGCGACCACGGAGGGCCTGCCTGAGGGGTTCGCCGCGATCGTCGAGGACTTCAACGCGGTGCCCGAACCGGAGCGTCTGCAGATGCTGCTCGACTTCAGCCGTGGCCTGCCGGCCCTGCCGGAGCGCTATGCCGAGCACCCGGAGCTGCTCGAGCCGGTGCCGGAGTGCCAGTCCCCGATCTTCGTCGTCGCCGAGGTCACCGGGACCGGGCAGGACGCGCGCGTGGACCTGTTCTTCTCGGCCCCCGAGGAGGCGCCGACCACCCGCGGCTTCGCCGGCATCCTGCACGACGGGCTTGACGGCCTGACCGCCGGTGAGGTGCTCGCCGTGCCCGCCGACGTCTCCGACCGGCTGGGCCTGTCCCGCGCGGTCAGCCCACTGCGGTTGCGCGGCATGGCCGGCATGCTCGGCCGGATCAAGCGCCAGGTCCAGGAGAAGTCCGCCGCCTGAGCTCCCGCCGCCGTGGGAAGGCGTAACGGTCCAGATCCGCGGCGGCGACCACCCGGGTCGCGCCGGCCCGGGCCTGCGCCTGCTCCCGGAGCGGTGCGACGTCGGCGTACCTCGAGGAGAAGTGCGTGAGCACCAGGAGGCCGGCGCCGGCCTCGCTGGCCAGCGCGCCCGCCTGCCCGGCGGTCAGGTGCCCGTACTCGGCGGCCAGGCCGGCCTCCTCGTCCGCGAACGTCGACTCCATGACGACGACGTCCGTCCCCTCAGCTAGCCGGCGCGCGCCGTCGCACACGGCCGTGTCCATGACGAGGGCGAAGGACTGGCCCCTGCGCGGCACACTGACATCGGCCAGTCGCACCCCGCCGACCTGACCCTCACGCTGCAGCCGTCCGACGTCCAGGCCGGTGATACCCGCGGCGGTGAGCAGGTCCGGCAGCAGGGTGCGCCCGTCCGGCTCACGCACCCGATACCCGTACGTCTCCACTCGGTGCCGCAGCGGCGCCACCTCCAGGCCGTCGGCGACGTCGCCCGCACCGCCGTGCGGGTGCCACCGCAGATCCGGACCGGCCCCGGCCAGGCCGGTCAGGGCGCGTACCGTCTCCTCGCCCGACGCCGGATAGTGCAGGTGGACCGGGTGCGTCACCTGGTCCACCGCCATGCGGGCGAGGACGCCGGGCAGTCCGAAGCAGTGATCCCCGTGCACGTGCGTGAGGCAGATCCGCGTGACCTGCGAGGAGGCCACGCCGGCGTGGATCATCTGACGCTGCGTGCCCTCGCCGGGATCGAACAGCAGACCGTCGCCGTCCCAGCGCAGGAAGTAGCCGTTGTGATTCCGGGCGCGGGTGGGCACCTGCGAGGACGTGCCGAGGACGACGAGCTCACGCATGGCCACAGTCTGCCCCCGACGCCCCGCACGCTCGCGTACGGCCCCGTCCGTTACCGCGGCCGGAGTGTTTGCGCAGTTCACGGCGTTGTCACATCCGTCTGGTACACACACGCACGTGACCGAGACAACTCTGCCGGGCGACGGCGCTGCCGGCGTCCTGCGCATCCTGCACCTGTCGGACACGCATTTCCTCGCGGAGGGCCGGCACAACGGCGTCGTGGACACGCTCGCGGCCACCGAACGGGTTCTCGACGCGTGCCAGGAACTCGCCCCGCCACATCTCGTCGTCGTCTCCGGCGACGTCTCCGACGACGGGACGCCGCAGTCCTACGAACTCGCTCGCAGCGTCATCGGGTCCTGGGCCGACGAGGCGGGCGCCGCCGTCGTCATGTCCATGGGCAACCACGACTACCGGCCGTCGTTCCGGGCGGTGCTCGGTACCGGCCACCTCGCCGCGCACCAGCCGGAGCACGAGGCCGATCCGCAGGCGCCGATCGACGCCGTGAGCTGGGTCGGCGGGCTGCGCGTGGTCACGCTGGACACCTCCGTGCCGGGAGCCGGCCGCGGTGAGCTCGACGACGAGCAGCTCACCTGGCTGGCTGGCGTGCTGGCGGATCCGGCGCCGCGCGGCACGGTCGTGGTGCTGCACCACTCGCCGCTGCCACCGGCCACCCGGCTGCATGAGGCGCTGCGGCTGAGGCGGCCGGAGAGCCTGCTCCAGGTGGTCAGCGGCACCGACGTGCGGGTCATGCTCTCGGGGCACTATCACCACGCGGTCAGTGGTGTCCTCGGTGGTGTGCTCGCCGTCGTCACGCCGGGTGTGGCCAACCGGACGGAGACCCTCGTGCGCTATGGCACCGAACGAGCCGTTCGCGGCAGTGCCGCGACCCTGCTCGAACTGGGGCCGGCCGGGGACGTGGTGGCCACGCCGCAGGTGGTCACTCACGCGCAGGATGGCGAGCCGGTCGTCCATCTGGACGAGGCGACGGTCGAGGGGTACCACCGGCGGGAGGGCACCCGGGCCCCGACCACCGCGTGATCAAGCGCGGGGCGGATCAGCCCTCGCTGGGGTCGACCGCCCCGGCCTGCTCCAGCCATGCCAGCGGTTCGGTGGTCTCCTCGCCCCCGAGATGGATCTCGAAGTGCAGGTGGGGGCCGGTGGAGTAGCCGTTGTTGCCGACGGCGGCGATGACGTCGCCGGCCTCGACCTGCTGCCCCTCGGTGACGTGGACGTCCTGGCTGTACATGTGCACGTACCAGCTCTCCACGACGGCGCCGTCGATCTCGTGCTCGACGATGACCAGCTCGCTGGAGCGGCCGTCGATCCCCGGGCCGGCGTGGGTGACGACGCCGTCGGCGACCGCGTGGATCGGGGTGCCCAGCGGCGCCGAGAAGTCGGTGCCGGTGTGCATCGCGCTTGCCCCGCTGATCGGATCGGTCCGCGGCCCGTACTGCGAGGTGTTGCGGTAGGAGCCAGCCGCGAGCGGCATGACGACCTCGGGCTCGTCCTGCGCTGCCGCGGCGACGCCGTTCGCCCCCTCGGTGGTCTCGGACTGGCGCCCGCCGGCGCGCATGGTGGCGATCGTCTGGGCGCGGAGCTGCGAGACCGGGTCGGCCACGAGCGAGCGAGGTGTGCTGACCTCTGCGTCGGCGGCCTCGAGGGTCCGGAGCACGCTTGGGGTGGGCTGAACGTGTGTGGTGCCGGCCGGGGCGGCGTTGTCCTCGGCCGCGGCAAAGCCGGCGGTCGCGACGGTCAGCGCGGTCAGAAGCGCGCCCCGGGTGAGCAGGGATCGCATGCGCGGCCGGCGGTGCGGCCGGGGCGAGGCACAGTGCTTTCCGGTCATCTGGGCCTTCCGAGGTCGGGGACGGCCCGGACGGGAGGGACGTGCGGACGGACACACCGGGCCTGCGGAGCGGTCACGCTAGACACGCGGAAGGACGCCACGCCATGACGTGCGTCACGACGTGCGCGGTCTCACATGGTGGGCCGTCGGGGAGCGGCCGGGGCGGGTCAGCCCGGTTCGCCGCGCCGTTTGCGGCGGATGACGACGACGAGATCGGCGGCGGCCGTCACCGCGAGCAGCGCGGGAAGGGCGATCATCCACCACGGGGCGTCGACCCGCCAGGCCCAGAGCGCGAGCAGGATCCCGGCGACGAGACCGACGTCGGCGAGGATGAGCCGCAGGGTCAGGGCACTACGTGCCGGCGGTGCCCCGCCGACGCCGCTGGTCGGGTCGTGGTGGTCCGGCAGGCCGCGCCGGTAGCGCTCCTGGTCCGGATCCTCACCCTGACTCGTCACGGCATCGACGCTAGCGACGCCCTCCGCCGCTCGCATGGCGAGTCGGCGAAGGGCGTCGTCGGGATGGCGGGCTCGGGTGTCAGCTCGCCTGTCGGCGTCGGACGGTGACGAGAGTGACGGCGCCGGCCGAGATCAGCAGCACCGCCGCCGCGGTGAGCACCAGCGCCGGCCCCGCGCCGGTCTCGGGCAGTCGCGAGATCGGTTCGTCGGCCCCGTTCTGCGTGCCCTCGTCCCCAGTGCTGTCCTCCTGGGTGCCGTCGTCCGTGCCGGACCCGCCGTCGCCGCCGGCGCCGCCGTCCGCGCCGTCATCGGGCGTCTCGTCTCCGGCCGGCGGGGTCGGCTCGTCCGTGTGCTCGTCGGTCGGGTCGTCCGTCGGGTCCTCTCCGGGCTCCTCGGGAAGCGGCGAGGTCGTCAGCTCCCAGTTCTCGACGAAGAACTCCGCCGGGTCGATCACGCCGCGGTCGCTGGCCCAGTCGATGAGCAGCTGCCGGATCTCGAGCAGTTCGTCGTAGACCACCGGCGCCTCCGCGACGTGCGGGAAGGCGCCGCCGCCGGACTGGCGGTAGTTGTTGACCGCGAGCACGAACTCGTCGTCGTCGGCCACCGGGGTCCCGTCCGGGTGCTGCAGGCGCACGATCCGCTCGCCCGCGGGCCTGGAGACGTCGATGACGTAGTCGAGCCCGGACAGCGCGTCGTAGTTGTAGTCCGGGACGCCCTCGGGCCGGTCGTCGTAGACCGCGTTGGTGCCGGTCTCGGGGTCGAACTCGGCGCCCTGCTCGGCCTGGGTGAAGTACCGGGCGGAGTACTCGAGGTAGTCGCGGATCTCCGCGCCGGTCATCTGCACGCCGCGCAGCGTGTTCTCGTAGATGTACAGGCCGGCGATGTCGCGGATGGTGACCTCTCCCTCGGGGAAGACCGCCGTGCGGGAGAACGGCGAGGCCTGCGAGATGACGGGCAGGTCGGCGTACTCCGTGCCGGCCAGTGCGTCCTCCACCGTGGTCTGCTGCACGTGGTTGATGAAGTCGATGATCGGGGTGTCCTCGTACCGGGAGGTCTCGGCGGCCAGCTCCTCCACCGACTCGGCCACGGGCGTGTTGACGTACTCGACCGTCGTCTCGTGCTCGGTGGCGAGTGCCTCGACAAGGGCCGGGTCGTCGGCGACCTCGCTGCCGTAGTGCGGGACGGCGGTCGGTGCCTGATCGGTCCAGTCGACCTCGAAGCCGCCCTCGCCGTCGGGCACCAGGGTCAGCGACGTCTCGGTGACGCTGTTGGCCCAGTAGTTCGGCTGGGTGATGAGCACCTGCTCACCGTCGACGTTCTCCACCAGTGTCTGCGGCAGGTCCTGATGGCTGTGCCCCGCGACCAGCACGTCGATCCCGGGCACCATGCGGGCGATGTTGCCGGCTACGTCCTCGTCGAGACGGGCCGGGTCGTAGTTCGCGTCCTCGATCGTGCCCTGACCGGTGTGCGCGAGCACGACCACGACGTCGGCCTGTTCCTCGACCTCGGGAACCCACTGCTCGGCGGCGGTGACCATGTCCTGGAACTCCAGGACGCCCTCGACGTGCTGCTTGTCCCAGATGCGCACGCCGGGCGTGACCAGGCCGAGCACGCCCACGGTCACCGTCTCGCCGTCGATCTCGCGCTCGATGAGGGTGTACGGGTCGTGGTACGGCTCGCCGGTCTCGACGTCGACGACGTTGGCGCCGAGGAGGGGAAGGTCGAGGTCCTCCTCGTAGGTGGCGAGCATGTCCAGGCCGTAGTTGTACTCGTGGTTCCCGACCACCTGAGCGTCGTAGCCGATGGTGTTGAACGCCCGGGCCATGGGGTGGGTGACGGTGCCGTCGAGCACGTCGGCCGCGCCCGGGCCCATGCCGAAGTAGTACGACAACGGGGTGCCCTGGATGGCGTCACCGTTGTCCACGACGACGACGGACTCCTCGCCCTCGCGCTCGCGGACGTCACCGACGATGCTCGAGACGCGCGTCAAGCCCTGCGCGTCCTCCCCCTCGTACTCGGCGCCGCCGAAGTAGTCCCAGTTGTAGATGTGGCCGTGCGTGTCGGTCGTCGCCAGCAGCGTGAGGTCGAGCTGGTCCGGCGGCGCCGTCGCGGCTGCTGCGGCCGGCGCCAGCGTGGCGGCCAGTCCCGTAGCGAGGACGGCGGTGGTCAGGCGTTTGAGCATGGCTCTCCCGTGTCGATGGCGAGTGGGCTGCGGGGAGCCTAGAAGGCCCATGTGTCGCGCAGGTGACGAACCGGCGAAGCACACCCTCCTCAGCCAGTCGTCAATGGTGTGCCGACTGGTCAACGATGTGCCGACTTGTCAACGATGTGCCGACTTGTCAACGATGTGCCGACTTGTCAACGATGTGCCGACTTGTCACCTCTCGACGTCGAGATATGACCAGTCGGCACAAGGATGACGACTCGGCACAAAGATGACGACTCGGCACGGGGCGGGTCAGCTGGCTGCGCCGCGGCCGGCGCGACGCCCGGAGAAGAGGCAGCCGCCGAGGAACGTGCCCTCGAGCGAGGCGTAGCCGTGCATCCCACCGCCCCCGAAGCCGGCGACCTCGCCGGCCGCGAACAGCCCGGGCAGCGGTTCGCCGTCCGGCCGGAGGACCTGACCGTCCAGATCGGTCTCCAGACCACCGAGCGTCTTGCGGGTCAACGTCCGCAGGCGGATCGCGATGAGCGGGCCCGCGGCCGGGTCCAGCAACCGGTGCGGCGGCGCGACACGGATGAGCTTGTCGCCGAGGTAGTTCCGTGCCCCTCGCAGGGCGGTGATCTGCGGGTCCTTGGAGAACGCGTTCGCCATCTCGCGGTCGCGTGCGAGCACCTCACCCTCGACCTGGGCGAACTCCACGGGTGCGTGCGGGGTGAGCGCATTCATCCCCTCGACCAACTCGGCCAGGGTGTCCGCGACGACGAAGTCCTCGCCGTCGTCGAGGAAACGCCGGACCGGACCCGGTGCGCCGGGGCGGAGCCGTTGTGAGAGCAGCCGCAGGTCCTTGCCGGTCAGGTCCGGGTTCTGTTCGCTGCCGGACAGAGCGAGCTCCTTCTCCGCGATCCGCTGGGTGAGGACGAACCAGGAGTGGCTGTGGGCGCCGACCGTCCCGGTGCTGTCGCCTTCATGTCCCGTCTGCGCCCGTCGCAGGTGGCGGAGCGTGCCGAGGGTGTCGAAGCCGGGGTAGTTCGGCGCCGGCAGGCGCCGCCCGGCCGCGTCGAGCCACAACGACGACGGCCCCGGCAGGATCCGGATCCCGTGGCCCGGCCACACGGGGGAATGGTTCGCGATGCCCTCGGTGTAGTGCCACATCCGGTCGCGGTTGATCAGGCTCGCGCCCGCTGCTTCTACCGCCGTCAGCACCGAACCGTCGACGTAGGCGGGTACTCCGGTGAGCATGTCCTCCGGCGGCCGGCCGAGTCGGTCAGGCCAGTACTCACGGACCAGGCCGTGGTTGCCGCCGATGCCGCCCGAGGTGAGGACGACGGCACCGGCGCGCAGCTCGAAGTCCCCGGTCACCTCGCGCGAGGACGCGACGCCGCGCGGGGTGTCGGAGGGCGTGAGGACAGAGCCGCCGACCCCGTCGACGACGCCGTCGGTCACCAGGAGCCGATCGACGCGGTGGCGCATCGCCAGCCGTACGAGCCCCTGGTCCACGGCGGCGCGCACCCGCCGCACGAACGGCTCGAGCAGTGCCGGTCCGGTGCCCCAGACGATGTGGAACCGCGGCACGGAGTTGCCGGGCCCGCTCGCGCCCTGGCCACCGCGCTCGGCCCACCCGACCACCGGGAAGAACCGGACTCCGAGCCGATCCAGCCAGGCGCGCTTTTCCTCGGCGGCGAACTCGACGTAGGCACGCGCCCACCGCCGCGGCCAGGTGTCCTCGCGCTCGCGGTCGAACCCGGCGGTGCCGAGCCAGTCCTGCCATGCGAGGTCCAGCGAGTCGCGCACTCGTAGCCGGTGTTGCTCGGGAGAGTCGACGAGGAACAGACCACCGAAGGACCACCACGCCTGTCCGCCGAGGTTCGCGAGGTTCTCCTGGTCGAGCAGGACCACTCGCCGTCCGGCGTCGGCGAGCTCGGCGGTGGCCACCAGACCCGCGAGTCCGGTCCCGACCACGATGACGTCGGCGTCATGTCTGGGCATGCCGTGATCCTGCCAGGCCGCGGCCGAAGCAGGGCTGATGACAGCCCCGGGGGCATGGCTCCGTCGTCAGGTAGCTCCCCGGGACGTTGACAGAGGCGCGCGGTACCGTGCGAGTGGCGGACCGGCCTGCGGTGCGCCGAAATCCCAGCGATGAGAGAGGTCATGCGCCCGGTCACCGTCCCGCACACGTCACACTGGGGCAGTTTCGAGGCCCAGGTGGTCCACGACGCCGTCGTCGGCCTCATCCCGGACGAGCACGATCCCGAACCGACCCCGGTGCTGCGCGGCGTGGCCGACGCGCTCGAGGCGGACGTGCGGGTGCGCCGACCGGCCGTACGGGAGAGCTGGCTCGCCGGGGCTGTGGACGGAGGGGAGCGCCGGCCGGAACGCCGTGGCGGTGAGCCGTTCGTCGAGGTGAGCTGGGAGCGCGCCCTGGACCTCGTGGCCGGCGAACTGCAGCGGGTGCGGGAGCAGCACGGCAACGCCGCGATCTTCGGCGGGTCCTACGGGTGGTCCAGCGCGGGGCGCTTCCACCACGCCAAGACGCAGCTGCACCGGTTCCTCACCTGCTTCGGCGGTTTCACCGACCAGATCAGCAACTACAGCTTCGGAGCCGCCGCTGCGATCCTTCCGCACGTGCTCGGTACCGCCAGCGCCGCCTCGGGTGAGCTCACGAGCTGGGATGTCCTTGCCGAGCACACCGAGCTGTTCGTCCTCTTCGGCGGCATCCCGCTCAAGAACGCCCAGGTCGAGTCCGGCGGCCTCAGCCGGCACAGCACCCGCGGATGGCTGAAGACCCTCAAGACCCGCGGCACACGGTTCGTCGCCGTCACGCCACAGCGCGACGACGCCCCGGAGTTCCTGGGCGCCGAGTGGATCGCGCCCCGGCCGAACACCGACACGGCGATCATGCTCGGTCTCGCGCACACCCTGTTCGCCGAGGGCCTCTATGACGAGGACTTCCTCCAGCGGTACTGCACCGGCTGGGACCGCTTCCGCCGCTACCTGACCGGTGAGGACGACGGCGTCGCCAAGACGGCTGCCTGGGCAGGTGCCATCGCCGACGTCGACCCCGCCGTCATCCGGTCCCTCGCCCGCGAGATGGCTGTCCACCGCACGATGATCTCGGTGTCCTGGTCCCTGCAGCGTGCCGACCACGGCGAGCAGCCGTACTGGGCGGCCATCGCACTCGCCGCGCTGCTCGGCCAGATCGGCCTGCCCGGCGGTGGTTTCGGGTTCGCGTACGGCGCCACCGGCACCAAGGGCAACGCGCGCTATCCGTTCCCGGCGCCCGTGCTCCCCGTGGGGACCAACCCCGTCACCGGGGCGATCCCGGCCGCGCGGATCGTCGACATGCTGGTCAGCCCGGGCGCGGACTACGAGTTCAACGGCGAGACCCGCACCTACCCGGACACCAGGCTCGTCTACTGGGCCGGCGGCAACCCGTTCCATCACCACCAGGACCTCAACCGGCTGATCCGCGCCTGGCAACGTCCGGAGACCGTCGTCGTGCACGAGGCGTTCTGGACGGCCACGGCCCGGCATGCCGACATCGTGCTCCCCGCCACGACGACGCTGGAACGCCACGACATCGGCGCCGCCTCACACGACGGCCGGATCGTCGCGATGAAGCAGGCGGTGCCACCCCGCGGCGAGGCGCGCAACGACGTCGACATCTTCACCGGGCTCGCCGAGCGACTCGGCATCGCGGCCGAGTACACGCAAGGCCGCGACGAGATGGACTGGATCCGGCACCTGTACGAGACCACCCGCGCGAGCGCGGCCGAGCACGGCTACCACCTGCCGGAGTTCGAGCGGTTCTGGGCCGACGGCTCGGTCGAGGTCCCCACGGGCAGCCACGTGCTGCTCGGCGCCTTCCGCGACGACCCGGAGGCGAACCGGCTCGTGACACCGTCCGGGAGGATCGAGCTCTTCTCCGAGACCATCGACGCCTTCGGCTACGACGACTGCCCGGGCCACCCGGCGTGGCTGGAGCCGAGCGAATGGCTCGGCGGAGCCAGTGCCGAACGATTCGGCCTCCACCTGCTCTCCAACCAGCCCAGCGCCCGGTTGCACAGCCAGCTCGACATGGCCGCCGCCAGCCGGGACACCAAGATCGCCGGCCGCGAGCCCTGCCGCCTCAACCCCGCCGACGCCGCCGCACGCGGCATCCGCGACGGCGACGTCGTCCGGATCTACAACGACCGCGGCAGCTGCCTGGCCGGTGCGGTACTCAGTGACGCGCTCCGCCGTGGCGTCATCCATCTCCCCACGGGCGCCTGGTACCAACCTGCGGCACCGAGCGGACGCGGCGAGCCGCACGCGCTCGAGATCCACGGCAACCCGAACGTGCTCACCCGCGACGCCGGCACCTCCCGCCTCGGTCAGGGCGCGGCGGCCCAGACCGCACTCGTGGAGGTCGAACGGTACGCACAGCCGGCCCCGGAGGTATCCGTCACCTCCGAGCCGCCGAACCTGACCGAGGACGGCGCCGGCGTCGAGACGCGGTAGCGAAGCCGTCACCACCTGGTCGGCGACGGAAGGAGCAGCACGCGGCATCGCCTCGCACCACTGCCGGACGCGCTGCTTGCGTGCTGGATCAGGGCAGACTCGGTGGTTCGGACGCGCTCAGTAGTTCGGTGCGCCTGCTTCGAGCGAACGCCACGTGTCCAGGTCGACCACGCCGTCCCAGCGACCGAGGTATGGGTGGCGCGCCTGCCAGTGCTTGACGGCGGACTCCGTCCGAGGGCCAAAGACACCGTCGATGGCGAGGTCATACCCGATGTCGTTCAGGACGCACTGGAGATACTGCACAGGCTCACCCCGGTTGCCGTAGGCCAACGTGTAGTGCGAGCTCGAGATCGCACCGCAGATGTAGGCGGCAGGTGCGGGTGAGGCGGTGGCGACGGCGCCGCTGACGGCAAGCGCCGAGGCTGCGGCGAGCGTCGCGCCCCAGCGTAGGAGTGTCTTCCGGGGCATCTGTGCGTCCTCCGTGCGTCGTGCGGTGTCGAATTCGGTGGCGATCCCTGCCATCCCGAAGGGACGCTATCCCGGCCCGGTGCCGATTCTTTGGCCGTTGAGGAACTTCTGCGTGAGGCGGTAGGCGCCGCGCACGAGCACGGAGCTCGCCGAGCAGCTACTCCTCCCGCGGTGGCGGACGGTAGAGGCTCAGGTCCACCGGCTGCTGCCGCGCCGGCAGTGCGGGACGCGCCGGGTCGGAGTCGCCCTCGCCGAGACCGACCGGCGACTCCTCGGCTCCGCTGTCGGGTGGCGGACCGGTGGTCTCCTCGCCGGCCGGAGGTGCCGGGGCCTCGTGCGCCGCGGCGCGGTGACGGTAGACGTCGAACAGACAGATGGTGACCATGACACCGAGTAGTGCCACAGGTGCCCTGCTCCCGGCGGTAGCGAGGTACCACCACACGAGCGCCGGGTTGGGAAGAGCTTCGGGACCCGGCTGCAGGAACGCCGGTAACTCATCCCAGAAGGTCGGCACCGCCGTCGGCACGCCGATCGCGACGGTGGCGGTGAGCGCGGCCGTGAAGGCATAGCGGGGGAGACGGAAGTCCGCCTGGCGGCGCCGGCCGGGCAGCGGGAGGAAGACGGCCACGACGACCGCGGTGAGCAGGACGATGAGGAGCGTCGGGACCCAGGGAAGCGAGGTCTGCGCCCCGCTGGACCCGGCGGCTACCGCGTCCTCGACGACCTGGTTCCTGATGCGCTGGATCTCCATCTCGACCAGTCCGATCCCGAGGACGTACACCGGCGCCCCGAGTACGGCGGCCACGACGGCGATGACGCGCAGGACGAGCTGGCCCATGATCCTCCGGGGACGACGCCGTTGCGGCCTCACGGTACGCCGCAGCCGCTCGGGCCCGCAGGTATTCGCTCCCCAGGCACTCACGCCGCCGGCGCTCAGGCCCGCACGCGATGCCGGCCAGGACCGAGCTCGCGGCGCAGCCCGGGCAGGCCGACCTCGGCGACCACACCGACCGGCACCTCGACGTCGGCCGCCACACCGCGGTTGTCGTCGTGCCACCACCGCACGGCCAGCCGGCCCTGCGGCGTCGTCACGTGCCCGGACGCGGACGCGAGCCGATCGGTCACGGCCGGCGCGACCCGGGCGCGCCGCCACCCCGGCTGCAGCGGCGCCAGGCCGGCGACGCCGGAGTAGAGCCAGTCCTCGACGGTGCCCATGAAGTAGTGGTCCCGCGAACGGGACTCCGGACGCCAGTGCTCCCACATCGTCGTCGCACCCTGCTCGGCCCAGAACCCCCACGAGGGGAAGGTGGTCTGCGTCGCCACGTCCCAGGCCGCGTCGGCGTGACCGAACCGCGTCAGCACCGGCAGAACGTGCTTGGTCCCCAGGGCACCGGTACTGAGGTGGTCGCCGCGCTCGCGGACGTCGGCCGCCAGTCGATCGGCCACCCGCTGGCGCTCCGAGGTGGGCAGCAGGTCGAACGCCAGCGCCAGGACCGCCGGCGTCTGCCGGTAGCCGACCTCCGGGCCGTCCACCGCCGACCGCACCACGGCGGAGTCGGCGTCGTAAAAGTGGCGCACGAACGCCTCGCGGAACCGAGCGGCGGCGGTCTCCCACTCGCCCGGGTCCTCCTCGAGCACCCGGGCGATCCGAGCCGCGACCTGACACATCCGGGCCACGACCGCCGTGGCCGCGATGCGGGTGTCCTCCGGTCCGTTCCCGCCCCGGATCGACGTCTCCGGGCTGAGGTAGTCGGTCAGCGTCGAGTCCGCGAGGCACTCCGGCGAGCGGGCGACCTCGAACCGCAGGTAGTCGCGGGCGTCCGGCCAGATCGAGGCCAGCACGCGCCGGTCCCCGCGCTGGCGGTAGATCTCCCACGGCACCAGGAGCAACGCCGCGTGCCAGACCGGCGCGGGCGACCAGTCCAGGCTCCAGCCGCCGCAGGGTGCGATGACCGCCGGGGCGCCGGTTCCGTGACGCGAGACCGCGATGTCTTCGCACCACGAGGCCAGGAGCTCGTGGACGTCGAGATTGAGCAGCATCATCTCGGCACCGAGCAACCCGTCACCGGTCCACCCGTTCTTCTCGTACATCGGGGTGTCGGTGGGCAGGTGGTGCAGGTTGTTCTCCAGGGTCCGCACCGCCATGGCGTGCAGGCGGTTGAGCAGGGGCTCCGCGCAGGAGAACCCACCGGTGCGGGCGGCGGCGGTGTGCGCGACGCGGGCGCGCACGTCCGGCAGCTCCCGGGCGCGGACCTCCACGTGCTGGAACCCGTGATAGCCGAAACGGCGTTCCCACCTCAGGTCCGACCCGTCGGCGGTGACCCGGTCCGTCTGGAAGCGGCCGTCGAGGAAGCCCTGCTCGTCGTCGTTGTTCACCGAGCCGTCCGGGCGGCGCTTCTCCCCAAAGTGCAGCTCGATCTGCTCGCCGGTCGCGGCCCGGGTGCGCAGCGCCGCCCATCCGGCCACGACCCGCGGGTAGCTGAGCACCCACCGGCGCGGACCGAGCGGCGTCACCGCCTCCGGCTCGAGCTCGTCGACGACGGCGACGGGTTGCTGACGTTGCGCCACCAGGCGGCCCCGGGGCCCCGGGACGAGGGTGACCGGTGACCAGTCGCCGTCGTCATGGCCCGGTGATGACCAGTCGGATCGTTCCTCCCGGGCGTCGTAGTCCTCGCCGGCGTACAGGTCGTCCGATCGGGTCGGTCCCTCGGCGGCGGTCCAGGATGACGACGTGACCACGGGCTGGTCCGTGCCGTCGCCGTACCGCAGCAGCAGCATGAGCCGCAGACAGGGCTCGGCGTGCCAGGGCGAGCGCTCCCACTCCCAGGTGTTGCGTCCCCGGATGCCGTAGAACTCGCGGCCGAGCTCGGCACCGATCGCGTGCCGCCCGGGACCGAACACGCCCGTGACGTCGCTGACCGTGTACGGCACGGCGTTGTCGTAGTCACGGAACGCCGGGCTCAGGTGCCGCGGCCCGGCCGGTGCGCCGTCGATCTCCACCCGGGCGTAGCCGCCCGCGGCCACCACGAGCCACGCTTCGGCGGGCTGGGCCGGCACGTCGAACTCGGTGCGCAGCAGGGGCGCCGCGGAGCCGCCGGGGCCGCCGATCCACGCCGCGGCGCGGAGGTCGGCGCCGAGCAGGCCGGTGACGAAAGTCCCTTCGCCGGTGACCGCGCCGGCGGTCGTCGTGACCTCGACGCGCCAGCTGTACCGGGTCAGCGGCGCGAGCGGTGGGTCGACGTCGTCGATCTCGCTGCACCGGTCGTCGGCGACCTCACCGCTGTCCCACACCGAGCCGTCGGGACCGGTGACGAGAATCCGCCGGGCGAGCTGGCCGACGCCGGGCTCGTCGGCGACCACGTGCCAGCCGAATCGTGGCGGAGCGTCGACGCCCACCGGGTCCGTCAGGTGCTCGACGGTGAGGTGCTCCAGGCGCAACGTCACGTCTGACAGTCTGACGCACGGCCGCTGCCGGTGCGGTCCGTCGACTCTGCGTGGCTCACCGGCCCGTGACGAACGCCTGGACCGCCACGACCGCGGCGGCGCGGGCCCATTCGTCGAACCCGGCGCCGCGGACCTCCAGCCGGACCGCCTCCGCCTCGTCGTGACGTACGTCCGCGATACCCGCGTCGACCGCCTCGCGTGCGAGCTGCGCGACGGCGACGGTCTCACCTCCGAGCACCACCGTCGGCGAGTGCGAGAACGACGCCGCCGTCCCGATCAACCTCCCCAGCGCGCGGGCCGCATCCGTGACGGCCCGGACGCACGCGACCTCGCCGGACGCCGCCTGCTCGAGGACCTGGTCGATCCCGGTCCAGCGGCCCGTGGCGGAGGCGACGGCACCGGCGATCGCATCCGAGCTGAGCACCGCCCCGGCGCAACCGGAGTGCCCGGCTCCGCACCGTGGCCCACCGGGCGCGACCATCGTGTGCCCGACCAGACCGAGCCCTGCATCACTGCTGGTCACCAGGCGTCCGTGCGCCACGAGGCCGTAGCCCACACCGGCGCCGATCGTGAGGACCGTGAAGGTCTCGGCGTGCCGGCCGGCGCCGAACCACCGTTCCGCCTCGGTCAACGCCGTGACGTCGTTCTCGACCACCACCGGCAGGCCGGTGGCGGCTCTGACCTGGGCGCCGAGCGGGACGTCCGTCCACTGGAGGAAGGTGGCCTGCTCGACGACCGCGGCGTCGCGCACGAGGCCACCGACGCTGATGCCGATCCCGGCGAGCTCCGGCACCTCGGCGCGTGCCCGTTCGGCGAGATCACCGATGACGCGAACTACTCCGTCGACCGTGTGGTCGGGCAGTTCGACCACGGAGCGGGAGACCGTGCGGGCTCGCATCGTGGTCACGACGCCGTACGCGCGGTCGCCGGTGACCTTGACCCCGAGGAAGTGGTGGGCCTCCTCGACCACGTCGAGCGGCTGCTTCGGCCGGCCCATGCCGCCGCGATGGGCAGCCGTGGCGTCCTCGACGAGGAGCCCGGAGGCAACCAGCGGCTTGGTCAGGCGCGACAGGCTGGCGTGCGAGAGGCCCATCCGCCGGGCCAGCTCGGCACGGGAGAGCGGGCCGTGCAGGAGGACCTCGAGAGCGACCGCCTGGCCGGACCCTTCGAGCGGCATCCAGGGGGAGATCCTGTCCTCCACTACGAGCCTTTCTTTTGCATGTTACGTATCAGTCGGGTCGGTCACGACGTCGTCGACGCTGTGCCGCCATCGGACCTGAGTGTTGACGGGAACATAGTGTTGTCGCAACACTAAGGCCGTGCGTTTCCCGACGAAGGAGTCTCTCAGGTGACGGAGTCGTCCGCCCATCATCTCCGCGCAGGCGGGATCTCGCTGGTCCTCGACTGCGAGGGTGACCGGCTGCCCCGTGTGCTGCACTGGGGACCCGACCTCGGTGAGCTCGGAGCCGAAGACCTCGCACACCTGCGCCTGGCCGCCGCGCAGGGTCCGCGAGCGGCCGGGCCGGACAGGCCGGTGCCGTTGGCGCTCCTCGCCGAGCAGTCCGCGGGATGGATGGGCACCCCGGGCCTGACCGGGCACCGGGCCGGGGCGGACTTCAGCACGGCGTTCACCGTCACCGGGATCCGGCGGAACGCGTCCACGGAGGCGGCTGTCGCTGAGACCCTCACCATCACCGCGGCCGACCGCGACGCCGCCCTCGAGCTCGGTCTCGAGGTTCAGATGCTCGTCTCCGGTCTCGTGCGGATGCGTGCCGCGGTGACCAACACCGGCCCCGGGATCTTCGACCTGCACAGCCTCGATCTCAACCTGCCCGTCCCGCTCGAGGCCGACGAGATCCTCGACCTGACCGGCTGGTGGGGGCACGAGCGCATCCAGCAGCGCCACGCCTTCACCCACGGCACCCACCTGCGAGAGTCGCGCCGTGCCCGGGAACTCGACGCCGCCGTCGTCATGGCCGCCGGGCGGCACGGCTTCTCCTGGCGCAGCGGCGAGCTGCGCGCGATGCACGTGGGTTGGTCCGGCAACACCCGCACCTACGCCGAACGCATGAACCACGCGGTCGGGATGCTGGCCGGCGGTGAGCTGCTGCTCGCGGGTGAGATCCGGCTCGGCGCGTCCGAGACGTACCAGGGGCCGTGGATCTACTACAGCCACGGGGACGGGCTCGATGAGTCCGCCGCCCGTGTCCACGACTACCTGCGGGCCCGGCCACAGCATCCGCGCACCGCCCGGCCGGTCCAGCTCAACGTCTGGGAGGCCGTCTACTTCGACCACGACCTGGCGACCCTGAAGCGGCTCGCGGACATCGCCGCCTCGCTCGGCGTCGAGCGTTATGTCCTCGACGACGGGTGGTTCGGCTCCCGCCGCGACGACAGCTCGGGGCTGGGGGACTGGGTGGTCTCTCCGGACGTCTGGCCGGACGGGCTGGGCCCGATCATCGACCACGTCCACGACCTCGGCATGGAGTTCGGTCTCTGGTTCGAGCCGGAGATGGTCAACCCCGACTCCGATCTGGCCCGGGCGCACCCGGAGTGGATCCTCGCCGCCCGCCCGGACCGGTGGCCGCCGGAGGCCCGACATCAGCAGGTGCTCAACCTGACGATCCCCGAGGCCTACGCCCACGTCCGTGACCAGATGCTCGCGATCCTGCGCACGTACCGCATCGAGTACCTCAAGTGGGACTTCAACCGCGACCTCATCGAGGCCGGCACGCAGTCCACCGGGCAGGCCAGCATCCACGAGCAGACGCTCGCGGCCTACCGGCTGATGGACGAGCTCATCGCCGCCCAGCCGGGCCTGGAGATCGAGTCGTGCAGCAGCGGCGGCGGACGGATCGATCTCGGCATCCTCGACCGCTGCGTGCGTATCTGGGCGTCGGACGTCACCGACCCGCTGGAGCGGCAGCGCATCGAAGCCGGCACCTCGCTGCTGCTGCCGCCGGAGATGATCGGCTCGCACGTCGCCTCCCCGATCTCGCACCAGACCGGTCGCACGACGACGATCGACTTCCGGGCGGGCACCGCGTTCTTCTCCCACATGGGGATCGAGTGGGACCTGACCGGCGCGTCCGAGGACGAGCTGGCACGGCTCGGGGAGTGGATCGCCGCCCACCAGGAACATCGCGACCTGCTGCACACCGGCACCGTGGTCCACGGCGACCATCCCGACGACGCCTTCTGGCTGCACGGCGTGGTGGCCAAGGACCACCGAGAGGCGATCTATGCCTTCGCCTCCGTGCACAGCTCGCGCCACACCACACCGGGACAGGTCCGCCTTCCCGGGCTCGAGCCCGACCGGCGCTACCGCGTCACCCAGCTCCTGACCGACACCGCCGGCCGCGCCCGTCGTGGCTCCTCCACCGCCTGGTGGGACGACGGTCTCACCCTCACCGGCCGGGCCCTGGGGGCGGTCGGCCTGCAGATGCCCAACGTGAGCCCCGAGCAGCAAGTCGTCCTGCACGTGACCACCACCTGACAGGAGAGACGTCGATGGCAACGACGCCGGAGACCGCCGTACCCGCCGCCGCACCCCCGGGCCCGACCCGACGGCGCAAGAAACGCGACGACACCCGGCTCGCCCTGGTCTTCATCGCCGCGGCGAGCGTCGGGCTGATCGCCTTCTACCTCGTGCCGCTGGTGCGCGGGGTCTGGCTCAGCTTCCAGGAGTGGGACCTCCTCTCCGAAGCGAGCTTCGTAGGGCTGGCGAACTACGAGCGCATGGTCGCCGACCCCGTGTTCTGGAACGCGGTGCGGGTGACCCTGCTGTACGTCGTCATCAACATCGGGGTGCAGACCGTGATCGGGCTCGGCATCGCCGTCCTCATGCAGCGCCTGGCGACGTCGACGTTCTGGCGCTCGATCGTCCTCGCCCCCTACCTGGTCTCCAACGTCGTCGCCGCGATCCTCTTCCTGTGGATCCTGGACTTCCAGCTCGGGATCGGTACCCAGGTGCTGGAGTGGATCGGCGTCGGGCGGATCCCCTTCCTCACCTCCGAGGAGTGGGCGATCCCGACGATCGCGCTCATCAACGTCTGGCGCCACATGGGCTACACCGCGCTGCTGCTGTTCGCGGGCCTGCAGACCATCCCGCCGGTGCTCTACGAGGCGGCACGGATCGACGGCGCCTCGGAGTGGCGGATGTTCCGGTCGATCACGATGCCGGTGCTGCGGCCGATGCTCGGCATGGTGCTCATCGTCTCGATCATCGGCTCCTTCCAGGTCTTCGACACCGTCTCGGTCACCACGAACGGCGGCCCGGTCGACGCGAGCCGTGTGCTGCAGCTCTACATCTACGAGAACGCCTTCGCCCAGTTCGACTTCGGCTATGCCTCGGCGTTGAGCGTCGCGATGCTCGTCATCCTTCTCGTGGTCACCGCGGTCCAGTACCGCGTCACCCGTGCCGGCCAGACCGACCTGAACTGAGGTCCCCCATGTCGATGCCTGCCACCCTCACCCCGTCCGCTCCAGCTCCGACCGCGACGCCACCCGGCCCGGCCCGCCGACGACGGCGCCTCACGCCCGGCCGCGTCGTCGCCTGGCTGGCGCTGCTGGTGATCGTCGCCGTCACGCTGTTCCCGTTCCTGTGGATGTTCCGTACCGCGTTCTCCTCCAACGGCGCGCTGTACACCGACCCCACCTCACCGTTGCCGGTCGGCTTCAGCTGGGGCGGGTTCGAGCGGGTCTTCGGCCTGCAGTCCACCGAGGAGGCCATCGCCCAGGGCGGCTCGGGCGCGCAGCTGGACTTCTGGCTCTACCTGCGCAACTCGGTCATCGTGGCCACCGCGGTGACGGTGTGCCAGGTGACCTGCTCGGCTATGGCGGCCTACGCCTTCTCGCGGCTGCGCTGGAAGGGCCGCGACCTGGTGTTCTCGATCTTCCTGCTCTCGCTCATGGTGCCGGTGATCTTCACCCTGTTGCCGAACTTCCTGCTCATCAAGGACCTCGGCCTGGTGGACAGCCTGCTCGGGATCATGCTGCCGAACCTGTTCATGACGCCGTTCGCGATCTTTTTCCTGCGGCAGTTCTTCCTCACCGTCCCCACAGAGATCGAGGAGGCGGCCCTACTCGACGGCGCGAGCAAGGCTCGGGTCTTCTTCACCGTGATCCTGCCGATGAACACCGGCCCGATCGCCACCATCTCGATCCTGACCTACATCAACTCCTGGAACGACTACCTGTGGCCGCTGATGGTCTCCTACTCGGACTCCTCCCGTGTGCTCAACGTCGCCCTGGGGACGTTCACCGCCCAGTCGCCGCAGACCGGGCCGGACTGGGCCGGCCTCATGGCGGCCACCATCGTGGCCGCGACGCCGATGCTGCTGCTGTTCGTCGTCTTCGCGCGCCGCATCGTCAACTCGATCGGCTTCACCGGGATCAAGTGAGGGTGTCATGACGAGTTCGAGGAAGCGCCTCGCCGCCGGGTTGGCCGGCGTCACGGTCGCCGTGACCGGCTGCAGCGCCGTGCAAGGGGTCGAGTCCGACGTCGTCGACTACTGGCTGTGGGACGCCAACCAGCTTCCCGCGTACCAGGCGTGTGCCGACGCGTTCGAGGAACAGACCGGCACCGAGATCCGGATCAGCCAGTACGGGTGGGACGACTACTGGCAGAAGCTCACCGCGGCCCTGGTGGCCGGCGCCGGTCCGGACGTGTTCACCGACCACGTCGCGCGGTACCCGGAGTACGTGACCCGGGGTGCGCTGCTGGATCTGGAGACGCTGGAGGCGACCGACGACGTCGACCCGGACGACTACTACGAGGGACTCGCGGACATGTGGATCGGGCCGGACGGCGGACGCTACGGCGTGCCCAAGGACTTCGACACGGTCGCGCTGTTCTACAACAAGGACCTGCTTGCCGAGGCCGGCCTGACCGAGGCCGACATGCAGAATCTCACGTGGAACCCCCAGGACGGAGGCACGTTCGAGGACGTGCTGGCCCGCCTGACGGTGGACGCGAACGGCGTGCGCGGGGACGAGGAGGGCTTCGACCCGCAGAACGTGGTTCAGTACGGCCTCGGTTCGAACGGTGCCGGCAGCTATCAGGGGCAGACGGAGTGGTCGCAGTACGCGTTCTCCACCGGCTGGCACCACACGGACGAGGAGCTGTGGGCGACCGAGTACCAGTTCGACGAGCCGGAGATCCAGGGCACCCTGGCGTGGTACTTCGGGCTCGCTGAGAAGGGGTACATGCCGCCGTACGAGGTGATCGGTTCCGCGCCGGACACCGCGCAGCAGTTCGGATCCGGTCAGGCAGCGGTGCTGGCGGACGGGTCATGGATGATCGGCACGCACACCTCGCTCGAGGGCATCGACGTGGGCATCGCCCGCACGCCCTCCGGACCGGTCGGCCACCCGGTCTCGATGTTCAACGGCCTCGCGGACTCCATCAACGCCCAGACGGACACGCCGGAGCTGGCGGGACGGTGGGTGGCCTTCCTCGGCTCGGACGAGTGCCAGGAGATCGTCGGTTCGTTCGGGGTGGTCCTTCCCGCCCGTCCCGCGGGCACCGCGGCGGCGGAGGAGGCCTTCGCCCAACGCGGCATCGACATCTCGCCGTTCACCGAGGCCGTGGAACACGGACACACCGCGCTCTACCCACTGGCCAGCCACGGCTCACAGGTCGAGGCGATCATGACGCCCGTGATGGAGTCGATCTTCATCGGCCGCCAGGACGTCTCGGCCCTGACTCGCGCGAACGAGCGCATCAATCGGCTGTTCGCCGAGGACTGACCGGCGGCGTCCGCCCCACCCCCGGCGAGTTGTCATATCTGTGCCGACTGGTCATTGGTGTACGGGTGGTCATTGGTGTGCGGGCGCCGCCGGCCGGCGTCAGCCCTGGTCAGGCGAGGTCGAGCGCCTCGGAGATCTGCCGCAGCGCCGGGACCGGGTCGCTCCCGCGCGGCAGGACCTGCGCGTTGACGTGGTCGGCACCGGCGTCCAGGTGCGCGGTCAGACCCGCCGCGACGGCATCGGCGTCGCCGTGGGCGACGAGCGCATCGATGAGCCGGTCACTTCCGCCGTCGGCCATGTCCTCCTCGGTGAAGCCGAGGCGTGCGAGGTTCGCCCGGTAGTTGCGCAGGCGCAGGTACGGTTTGGCGACGCCGGGACGGCCGGTCTCGCGCGCGGCAGCCGGGTCCGCGTCCAGCACGACCTTGTGCTCAGGAGCGAGCAGCGCCTCGGCACCCATGCGCTCGCGGGCGATTCGGGTGTGCTCGAGCGTGACCAGATACGGGTGCGCCCCGGCGGTCCGTTCCGCCGCCAGCGTCAGCGCCTTCGGCCCGAGCGCCGCGAGCGCGCGGGAGGCGACCGGCACCTCGGCGGCGTCGAGCTGGTCCAGGTAGTCGACCATGGTCGCGTACGGGCTGCGGTACTCCGCCGTCGCCTCGGGATGTCCGATCCCGACGCCGAGGAGGAACCGGCCCGGATGCCGCTCCTCGATCCGGTGGAAGGCCGTCGCGGCGTCCTCCGCCGGCGTCGCCCACATGTTCACGATGCCCGTCGCGACGCTGAGGCGCTCGGTGACGTCCAGGATGGCGTCGGCGATGCTCAGGTCGGTGGGGGAGCCGCCGAGCCAGATCGTGCCGTAGCCGAGACGCTCGGCCTCGCGGGCCAGCTCCGCCGTCGCGTCGCCGGCCGGGATCCAGATGCCGTATCGACCCAGTTCAACCGTCATAACCGGACCAACCCGGCCGCCGCGCGTGACATTCCTGCTGTAGGCAATTCTCGCCGCACGCAATTCCTGCCGCCCGTGGATTGCGATGCCGGCGCTGCCCCCGCCAGGGGCGCCAGTGGCCGGGCACAGGGACGGGTCCGCGATCGCCCCTCAGGCACGGGGCGCCGGATGCTGCGCTTGTGCCCGCTCCACGGATCGCACGAGGATGGACAGGCAGACGATCCGAGCGAGGGAGCCGCATGAGCCAGGTGAGCACGAACCCGGACATCAAGCTTAACGACGGCGTGACGATTCCCCAGCTGGGTTTCGGCGTCTTCCAGGTCCCGCCCGAGAACACCCAGGAGGTCGTGGCCGAGGCGCTCGACTGCGGATACCGCAGCATCGACACGGCCGCGGGGTACCGGAACGAGGAAGGGGTCGGCGCGGCGATCGCCGCATCCGGCCTGGCTCGTGACGAGGTGTTCGTCACCACGAAGCTGGCGAACCCGGACCAGGGCTACGACTCCACGCTCGCCGCGTTCGACGCCTCCATGGACAAGCTCGGCCTGGACGTGCTCGACCTCTACCTCGTGCACTGGCCGTGCCCTGACCGTGGCGAGTTCATCAACACCTGGCGCGCCTTCCAGGAGTTGCAGGAGGCCGGCCGTATCCGCTCGATCGGGGTCTCCAACTTCCTGCCGCACCATTTCGAGCAGCTCTTCGACGCCACCGAGGTGGTGCCGTCCGTGAATCAGATCGAGCTGCACCCCTACCTCCAGCAGCAGGAGCTGCGGGACTTCCACGCCCGGCACGGCATCGTCACCGAGGCGTGGAGCCCCATCGCCCAGGGAGACGTTCTCGGTGACCCGGCCATCGTGGAGATCGCCGAGCGACACGGCGCCACCCCGGCGCAGGTGATCCTGCGCTGGCATCTTCAGCTCGGCAACATCGTCATCCCCAAATCCGTGACGCCCTCGCGCATGCGCGAGAACCTCGGTGCATTGGAGATCAGCCTGTCCGAGGAGGACATGGCCGCCTTCGCGAAGCTCGACAAGGGCGAGAACGGCCGCCGCGGATTCCATCCGGATCGGTTCAACGGTTACCCCGAGGACTTCCAGAACCGCTGACCCGGTCCCCCGGCCCCGCCGAGAGCGGACACTTGAGTCAAGAGCGGACGTTCAAACGGCAGCTTTCGGCTCGATCGTCCGCTCTCGGCGCGGGGGCGCCGGCGGTACCGTGAGGCCATGAGTGACACCGGTTACGGCGACTTCGAATTCGAGCGGAAGTTCTTCGTGCGCTCGTTGCCGGACGTCGTGCTCAGCGAGCCGGACCCCGTCCTCATCGTGCAGAGCTACTACCTGGCGGCCGAGGGGTACGCGCTGCGGGTCCGGCTCCAGGCCGTCGCCCCACGCGAACCGGTGCCCGCCGACGTCGACGTCGGAGACCTCCTCGATGGTCTGGACATCACCTTCTGCGCGCTCACCGCAAAAGGCCCGGAGGTCAGCGGGACGCGGTACGAGGCCGAGCGTGAGCTGGACATCTCCGTCGGGCGGTCGATGGTCCGGCTCGGCGGGCATCCGATGGTCAAGTACCGGCACTCGCTCTGGCTGGGAACGGACGGATGGGTACTGGACGACTTCCTCGGTGGCAACGCCCCGCTGATCGTCGCCGAGTGCGAGCGAGGCGGCCCCGTCACCGACCTGACCATCCCCGACTTCTGCGTCAGTGAGGTCACCACCGACCCGCGCTTCACCAACGACGCGCTCGCCGTTCGGCCGTACTCGACCTGGGCGGAGGACTTCGAGCGCGAGCTCGCCACCCGCGGGCCGACGTTCCTGCAGCAGTTCGGGCACAACGAGATCGACGCCCCCTGATCGATCGGCGACGGTGGGTCGTTCCGAAATCGTCAAGAAGGACGCCGTACCGGCGAGGCAGTGTGGAGTGGTGGCCCCACCTGGCGGCTCGGTAGATGTCGAGGAGGAAGCGTGCCCACCCTGGACGAGCTCCTGGTGAATGAGCGAGCACTCGCGAACGGCACCGGCGAGACCTACCGCACCCGCTGCGCCCCCGAGGCGGTGTTCGTCCTGCCCGGTATGGTGCTCGATCTGGAGCAGTGCGCCGCGGCCGTGGACGGGTCGCCCACCAGCGGGTGGGACGCCGTCGACCTGGACGAGCCCCGGCTGCTGACGGCAGGAGCGGACGCCGTCGCCATCGTCTACACCTTCACCGGCCGACGTGGCGAGAACGTCTACCGGGCCTGCATGTCCAGCCTCTACCGCATCGACGACGACGGCGAACCGCGCCTGATCCTGCACCAGCAGACGCCGCTGAGCTGACCGGCCGCGGTCACCGCCCGGTCAGCCGGTGCGCCTGATCGAGATGTCGCCACTGATGGTGCGGGCGCGCAGCTCCACCGTCGGCGTACCGGCCTCAGGCTCACCAGCCGGTTCGAGCGTGGACGTCACCGTGCCGGAGACGCTCGAGCACCCGAGCAACGCGGCCGTCCCCTCCGCCACCCGCACCGCGACGTCGCCCGAGGCGGTCATCGCCTGCAGCCGCCCGCTGACTGCGCGGTTGACGAGGATGTCGCCGGAGACGGTCCGCGCGCTCGCCTGACCGTGCAGCTCGCGGACCAGCACGTCGCCGGACGCCGTGGTGACGTCGAGCTCCGTCGCCGTCGTCACCACCACGTCACCCGACGCCGATCGCGCACGCAGCGCGCCCGAGACCGTCGCGGCCACGACGTCTCCCGAGCCGGTGGTGATCGTTCCGGTGCCGAGTGACGTCATCGTGACATCACCCGAGCCGGCTGTGATCGACGCGTCGTCGGCTGCAGCGACGTCGACCCGACCGGACCCGGTCCGCACGGCGACCTGGGCCAGCTCACCCAGAGTCCGCACGTCACCCGAGCCCGACCCGACGTCGAGCGACGAGCGGGGCGGGACGGTCACGGCGATCCGGTGGCTCGACCTGTGCGCGACGAGCTGCCGGGCGTGTTGCGGCACCTCGATGCGCAGCACGTCACCGACGAGATCGACGCGCACGTCGCCGCCGTCGCCGTCGATGTCGACGCGTACCTCGTCCTCCGCGCCGGTGGTGACCGTGAGGTCGCCGGCGCGCCCCGTGGCCTGGATCCGTACGGGGCCGGAGACCGCGAACTCGCGTGGGGCCATGACCGGCCTCAGAGCGTCTCGTCAGGACGACGACGGCGCACCGGGGCGTACGGGGTGGTGCGCCACCGTGCGGCCGTGCGACGGCGGTGCACCGACTCCGCTTCTCGGACGAGGTCCCGGGCGCGCCACTCGTGGAGCTCGAGCCACTGGTCCATCACTTCTCACCTTTCCCGGAGCGTCGCAGGGCCCGAGCGCGCCGATCCGCTGCGGTGCGGCGGTCGTCGAGCAGGTACTGACCGAACGGTGCACGCAGCGAGCGCGCCACGAAGGGGTCGAGTTCGGGATGGCTCATCGAAAGCTCCTGTCAGCGTGCCCAACCGTCGAGGCGGCGGGCGGAGGTGGTCGGTTCGGCGGACGAGGGTGCACCGGGAGTGGTGAGTGCGCGTTGCACGGCGCGCACGAGCCAGGTGTTGACGGAGACGGCCTCGCTCGCGGCGGCCTGGTCCACCTGACTCTTGAGGGCGTCGGGCAGACGTAGCGAGATGCGCGCGGTGCCGCCGTCGTCCTCGGGCGTGGGCGGCGCGGGGGCCGGCGGCGGGCTGGGCGGTTCGGCTTCCTGCGGGGCACGCTCGACCACGATCTCCGGCGCACCGCCGCGCAGCCGGACCTCGACGAGGTCGCCCTCGAGCTGCACGGTGACCTCGGCCGCGATGTCCGAGGCCATCTGCATCAGCGTCAGCCGCAGACCGGGCTCAAGGCTCTCGGCCACGTGGTCGGCCGCCTGCTGCACCTCGGGGGCGGAGCTCCGCGTGACGGCGGTCAACGCCTGGTGCAGCGACGACAGGTACGGCCCCATGTCCATGACGCCAGCATGGCGTCACAGTGACAGCATGTCAATGCCATGTCGTGGCCGGTGTGCGGCGAACGCGCCAGGACGTGCGTGCGCCCAGACATGCGAGGGCGGGGAACCGGCCACCGGTTCCCCGCCCTCGTGTCGCGTCCTGCACCTGCTCGAGCTTTCTCACGGTCGACGGACCGGTGAGACGAACGGGCCGTGAGGCCCGTCGGCTCACAGGCTGTCGGCGGCACGGCGGAAGGGCACGTACGGCGTGGTGCGCGCGCGGCGCGCAGCCCGTCGCTGGTGCACGGCCTCCGCCTCGCGGACCATCTCCTGGTACGTGAGCAGGTGGACCTCGGGCACGTAGCCGTTCACAATTCCCTCCTTTCGGTCTGTGTGTCGTGGTGCCGACGACGGCGCGCGGGTGCGTCGTCGCCGAGCAGCTCCTGCCAGGTCTGGCGCAGCATGTACGCCGCCATGGCGTCGAAGAACGTCTGGCTCATGACATGTCCTCCCGGTCGGCCGCGGTCGGCGGCCGGCGCGTGCGGATCGGGCGTGCGGATCGGCTGGGCGTCGGACAGGTCGGGGCCGTTGGGGACGGTCAGACCTTCCGGCGGACGAACTGCGTGCGGTACCCCATCGGGCGGCGCCCGCGGCCGAAGCGCGGATCGCGTACCGGCCCGGACCGGCCGGGCGTGCCGTGGGTGAGCTGCAGATAGTCGTCCATCGGGACGCCGAGGTAGCGCGGGGTGAAGTCCTGGGGTGCAGCCATCTCGGGCTCCTTCCGTTCGGCGCACGGCACACGTGTGCCTGGTGCGTGCAGACATGGTGGTGCCCGGGACGGGTGGGGCCGGGGCGTGCGGCACGCGACGGGGCGCGCCGGAACGAGCGAGGGGGCGGGCTACCGGTGCCGGTGTGGCCCCCTCGGTCGCGAACTCAGCAGGTCGCGAACGGAAGGATCACGCCGACCACGGTGGCACTCGCCCGGTCCATCGTCGGGCGGATCGTGTCAGCGGTCGTGGTCATGGGGACATCACAGCAGGGCCTGTCGAGCGCGCACAATCTTTTTTCACCGGACTTCTCACCGGGTTCTGGCCAGGCTCTGGCGGGCTCCTCGCCGACGGTCGCGGCTCAGACCCAGGTCGGCCGGTACGGGATCTCGAAGGCGTGCCGCTCGAAGGTGCGCCACCACTCGTCCGCCCCGGGCGGCAGGCGATCGGCCGGGATGCGCACCACCAGGGACCGCAGCCGGCGCTTCATCGTCGCCAGTTCGGAGAAGTCCGGCGGTGCGGCGCCGTCGGCGGCCGGCCACGCTCCGGGCGAGCTGCCCGTTCCGGACGCTCCGGCAGCACCGGGTGAAGGCCCGCGGTCTCCGGGTCCGTCGCGAGGGTCCGGTGCCACACCGGGCGCCGGTGACGCCGTGGCCGGCGCGGGCGGCTCGGCCGTCGCCGGGTCGACGCCGCCGACTGTGGCCGGCGGCGCGAGCAGGTCCTGCTCCAGCTGCCAGATCTCACGACGCAGTGTGACGACATCCCGGGTCAGCCGTGCCTGGGACGCGGTCGCACCGTGCACCGCCTCGGCGGCGCGGAGATAGCCGTAGTCCATCGCGATCGCGGTCAGACCGGGATCCACGGTGAGGATGTCGTGCAGGTCCATCTCCGGTGCGATGAGGACCGCACCGTCGCGCCGAGCGCGCTCGACCTCGTCGCGCAGGCCTTCGTCCGCCATGATGCCCGCGGTCGAGCGCAGCACCACCGAGATGAGGTCCTTGTCCGCATAGCTCGACTCATGCGGCACGCCTGGCGGTGACGCGACGACGGCGTAGCACGTCGTGACGTCGAGGTGGTCCATCGCGACCTCGGCGGGCAGCGTCTCGCGCACTCCGCCGTCGACATATGTCTCGTCCCGGAGCTGGACCGGACGGAACACGGCCGGGATGGCGCACGAGGCCCGGACCGCCTCGACGAGATCCACCGGCTCACCCTCGACCGGACGGTTCAGCCGATCCACCAAGCCGCCGGACTCGGTGACGTATCGCAGCTCGCCCGATTCGAGCCCCACCACGGCGATGCGCAGCGTGACACCGGAGCGCCCCACCCGCTCCGCGGCGAAGACCTCCGGATCGACCAGTCGCTCGACCAGCGGCCCGGGCCGGTACATGGCCTTCTCGCGCTCGGCGCCGCGCAGGATGAGCTCGAGGTCCGGCCGTGCACGCCCGACCTCGCGCAGCGCGGTGAGGAACTCGACCACCCCGATCGTGCCGCCCGTCTCGCCATGGTCCTCACGCGGTGGCGGCCACGGCCGGCCGGCGGTCATGGTCCGCAACCGTTCCGCCACGGCTGCCGGGTCGAGCGGACCGCCCCGCGCGAAGGGGCCCGACGTCGCTCGCGAGCCGGCCGTGCCGTCCACTCCGGCCCGCGGCGCCGTCGCGGCACGGGCGAAGGTCCGCCCGAGCGGGCTCTGCCGGTGCTGGCGCTTCTGCAGGGCCGCCATCCACTCCGGCCCACGGCGTCGCAACCGGTCGAACCAGGGGTGCGGGGTGAACATGTCCGAGCTGTCCCGCATCTGCGCCCAGCGGGTCTCGAGCTCGCGCAGGTAGCGGCGTTGCTCGTCGTGGTCGGCCGACTGGGCCAGCGTGGCCGCGAGGATGGAGCCCGCCGACGTGCCGGTGATGACCTGAGGGGTGATGCCGACGCGGTCGTAGAGGTAGCGCAACGCACCGAGCTGGAAGTCCGCCCGCGACCCACCTCCGCTGAGCGCCAGGGCAGTGACCTCTCGGCGTCGCTCCTTCCACAGACCCGTCAATGAGGTCATGACAGCTCCGCGCGCATGAGGCCCAAGATAACCGAGACGGTCTTGCCCAGCGCCGCCCGCCGTGTGACGGTTCCGAGGTGGCCCAACCCCGACAGGTCCCGACCGGCTCCCGACCGGGACCGCGCCGGCACGACCAGCACCGACCGCCCGGATGACGACCGCATGATCGATCTCGACTACCTCGCCAACGTCCGCCCCAGCCATCGCCAGTACGCGTGGCAGCAGCTGGAGCTGTACGGGTTCGTCCATTTCGGCATGAACACGATGACCGGGCGCGAGTGGGGCACCGGCGAAGAGGATCCGGGCCTGTTCGACCCGCCTGACCTCGATGCGGACGAGTGGGCCGCCTCGCTCGCGGCCGCCGGGATGCGCGGGCTCATCCTCACCGCCAAGCACCACGACGGTTTCTGTCTGTGGCCGTCCCGTTACAGCGAGCACACTGTGGCGGCGAGCCCGTGGCGCCAGGGCCGCGGCGACGTCGTGCGGGAGGTGGCCGACGCATGCGCGCGGCACGGGTTGAAGTTCGGCGTCTACCTCTCGCCGTGGGATCGGGCCGAGCCGACATACGGGTCCGGGACCGCCTACGACGACGTCTACGTCGGCCAGCTCGTCGAGCTCCTGACCGGTTACGGCGACATCTTCGCCGTCTGGCTCGACGGCGCCAACGGCGAAGGCCCCAACGGCAAACGCCAGACGTACGACTGGCCGCGGTACTACCGCACCATCCGGGCGCTACAGCCGGGCGCCGTCATCTGCGTGTGCGGTCCCGACGTGCGCTGGTGTGGCAACGAGGCCGGGCAGACCCGGCCCGACGAGTGGTCCGTGGTGCCCCGGGCGCTGCAGGACGTTGAGCGGATCGCCGAGCGCTCGCAGCAGGTCGACGACGGCGCCTTCTCCCGCACCATCCGCTCCGACGACCGGGACCTCGGCAGCCGCACGGCCCTGACCGCCCGGCCCGGCGATCTCGTCTGGTACCCGGCCGAGGTGAACACCTCCATCCGGCCCGGCTGGTTCCACCACCCGGAGGAGGACAGTCAGGTCCGCGACGTCGACGAGCTCTTCGACATCTATCAGCGCACCGTCGGCGGCAACTCGACGCTCCTGCTGAACGTCCCACCTACCCGCGAGGGCCGCATCGCCGAACCGGACCGCCGGACCCTGGCGGGCCTGGGCCGCCGGATCGCCGCGCTCCGCGACGCCGCCGTGCCCGCGACGGACATCACCTTCTCCTCCCGGCCCGCGGACCCGGCGGCCTTGACCAGCCTCGCCAACGACGTCGGCCACTGGCTTCCCGCCGCCGCCGATCTGCATCCGTGGCTCGAGCTGACGCTGCCCGGCCGGACCGTGCTCGACGGCATCGTGCTGAAGGAACAGATCACCGTGGGCCAGCGGATCGAGGAGGTCCACATCGACATCCACGACGGCGAGCAATGGCAACCGGTGACGAAGACCGGCGCCGTCGGCTACCAGCGCATCCTGCGGTTCGCCCCGATCGCCGCCGAGGCCGTACGGGTCGCCGTCGTGCGAACGCGGCTCGCTCCGGCGCTGGCCGCGGTGGTTCCGTTGGCGGCTCAGCCGTCCTCGTGACGGCCCTCGGTCACCCGGACCGCGTCCGCGACGACGTCCTCCAGGGTGCCGGTGCGCTCGTGGACCCGCCGCTGCCGGTCCGCCCCGGTGCCGTCGCGGCGGATCCGGTCCAGTCCGGCCGTGACGAGCTCCTCATCGCCCGCGGAGCGTAGCGGCTCACGCACGTGCTCGAGCAGCGTCCCGACGGCGTCCCACGCCGGCCGTGGCCGCATCGTGACCGGGTCGAGGAGCTCGCCGCCCATCCCGTCCCGGGCGGCCCGCCAGCCCGCCAGGCGCAGCAGCGTGACCGGCGTGGGCACCGGCGCGGTCTCCGCCCGGTACTCCGCGGCCGCCCGTTCCACGAGCCCGCGGCACAGCGCCGCGACGACCGCCGTGTCCTCGACGTCGAGGCAGACGTCGGCGACCCGGATCTCCACGGTCGGATAGTTCTGCGACGGGCGCGCGTCGAAGTAGACCATGCCCGGATCGAGCAGCACCCCGGTGGCGACCATGTCCTCGACGAGCCGGTCGTACGCCTCGGCGGAGCCGAAGACGTCCGTCGGTCCGGCCGATGGCCAGCGGTTCATCACCGGCGAGCGGTAGGCCGCGTAGGAGGTGTCCCGGCCCTGCCAGAACGGCGAGTTGGCGCTCAGCGCCGTCAGTACGGGCAGCCAGCCGCGGATCCGGTCGATGACGCCGACCGCCTCATCCCGGTCGGCGACCGAGACGTGCACGTGGCAGCCACAGGTGAGTTGCTCCTCGGCTGTGATGCCGTACAGCTCGGTGATCCGGTCGTAGCGCTCGGAGCGGACGGTCCGCGGCGTGACCTCCGTAGGGCAGAGCCCCACCGCAGCCACACGCGCACCCATCCGGCGTGCCGCCAGACCCGCACGACGGCGCCACCCGAGGAGTTCCTCGGTGAGCTCGCCAAGGTCCTCGTGCGGCCGGGAGCCGACCTCGATCTGCTCCTCGTTGAGCTCGCCCTCGAACGCGTCGGCGGCCTGCTCGCCCGCCTGCTGCGGACTCGTCTCGCCGGCGCGCGCCCAGCGCTCCGTCACCTCGGCGAGCACCTGGCCCTGCATGGACATCGCACGGCCGCTGGCCGAGTCGACGAGCAGCAATTCTTCCTCGACGCCGACGGTGCGTCGGCCGAGGCCCTGAGAGGTCACGGGCACCGTTGTATCAGGCCAGCTTCAGCGGGCGCTCGCCGGAGGCGCGCAGCGCGTCCCCGCGGACCCGGGCATGCAACTCTTCCAGCCGGGTCTGGAAGGCGATGGAGCGCTCGGCCAGCTCCGCGAACCGGTCACGCCCCATCCCCAGGTCGCCGGCGATCTCGACCATGGTCTGCCACAGGCCGGCCTGCCCCGCGACGGCGGAGCGCATGAGCTCCAGCTCCAGCAGCACCGTCAGCGGCGACTGGTGCGTGACGCGCCCGTTGGTCTTCAACCGGCCGAGTCGCTCGGCCACCCACGCCAGTCCCTGCCGGTGCGGCCGAGTGGGTAGCCCGAGTTCGTCCATGAGCGTCATGAGCTCGTCACGGCCGTGGCCGATCTCGCCGGCGAGCAGCCGCAGGTCCGGTCCGATCGGGGTGTCGGCGTACGCGCGCGCCATCCGTTCGATCCGCGCCACGCCCGCGGTGGATCCGCTGAGGTGGTCGTCGAGGTAGGTGCGCAACAGCTCGCGATCCAGCGGCCCGCCAGGCTCGCCGGTGGCCGCCGGGGCGCGCCCGCGCAGCGCCGGCCGTAGCCCGGGAACGCCCTCGAAGCTGCGGTCGTGCGGGCGAAGCGGCACACTGGCCCCTCCGGCCCGGCGGACCATGCCGTCCAGCAGGTCGCGGACAGTGGCGTCTGCGTCGTGGCGCGGCTCCCACTCGAGCTCGCGGCGCGCCCGCGTGACGTCCATGACCGGCAGCGTGGTGGCCATGTCGAGGAAGCCGGGGTCCGAGGCGAACAGCCGGCTGCGCCAGGCGTAGTGCAGCAACGACCGGGCTACCCCGGCCGGGACCGGGACGGTGCGGCCGTGGTCGAGGATCCGGGCGAGGTCCTCGCCGAGCAGGGTCTCACCGGTACTGAGGTTGAAGCCGCCGCCGGCCCGGCGGCGCAGGACCTCCAGGTAGGCGCGGCCGGCGTCGTCGGCATGAACCACCTGGGCCCGTAGCCCGGTGGGCGTGGGCAGGATCGGCAACGCCCCGGGTGCGAGCAGGCGGCGGGGGACCCAGGGCCCGATGAAGTAGCGGGCGATCGAGGCGCCGGCGTCGGCGGTGAGCACCAGCCCGGTGCGCATCCGGGTGACCACCAGCTCGGGGTACTCGGCCTCGAGATCGTCGAGGACGCGCTCCTGGGCGGCCTTGTCCACGGAGTAGTGGGACGAGCGCACGCCGTCGCGCGCCCAGGCCTCGTCCCGCGGGGTGAGGTCGGGCGCGGGGGAGTAGACGGCCCAGGACGAGGCGCACACGAGGTGACCGACGCCGGCACGGACCACCGCCCGCGCCACGCGGGCGGTTCCCTCCACGTTGGTGCGGCGCAGCAGGTCCCGCTCGTGGTTGGGCTGGATCAGCCACGCGAGATGGACAACGGCGTCCACGCCGTCGAACGCGGCGACCAGACGTTCGATGATCGCCTCCTCCGCGGCGTCGTCGCGGGCCTCGGCACCGACGTCGACGAGGTGCCACTCGGCCGAGGAGTAGGGCGCGACGTCCCGGTCCGGCATCCGGCGCGCGATCCCGACGACGCCGGTGACCTCGGATGCGTCGACGAGGTGATTCAGGACAGCGGTGCCGACGTTGCCGGACGCGCCGACCACGGCGACCTTCATCGCGCGGCCTCCTGGGTTCCGGCCGCCGTGGCGTCGGCGGGCAGGGTGGGGTCGAGGATGATCTTGATCGCGCCGTCGTCCTTCTTCTGGAACAGCTCGTAGGCTCGCGGACCGTCCTCCAGCGACATCCGGTGGGTACGCAGGTCGAGCACGCCGAGCGGGTCGGCCGGGTCGCTGACCAGCGGCAGGACGTCGTCGATCCAGCGGCGGACGTTGGCCTGGCCCATCCGGACGGTGATCTGCTTGTCGAACAGGTCCATCATCGGCATCGGGTCGACCATGCCGCCGTAGACACCGGAGAGGGAGACGGTGCCGCCGCGGCGCACGATCTCGATAGCGGCGTGCAGCGCGTCCAGCCGGTCGACGCCCCCCTTGGTGAACAGCGGTTTGGCGAGGGCGTCCGGCAGCCAGTTGGCCCCGATCTGGGCGAGCTTGCCGAGGTGCGAGCCGTGCGCCTCCATCCCGACGGCGTCGATGACGGAGTCCGGGCCGCGACCCCCGGTGATGGAGCGGATGGCGTCGACGAGCTCGTCGGTCTCACGCAGGTCGAGGGTCGAGATGCCGTGCCGGCGTGCCATGGCGAGCCGTTCGGGTACCAGGTCGACGCCGATGACCTGGGCGGCGCCGCGGTGGCGGGCGATCCGTGCGGACATCTGGCCGATGGGGCCGAGGCCGAGGACGACGACGGACCCGCCGTCGGGGATGTGCGCGTACTCGACCGCCTGCCAGGCGGTGGGGACGACGTCGGAGAGGTAGAGGTAGCGCTCGTCCGGTTCGCCGTCGTCCGGGACCGGGACGGGCCCGTAGTGCGCCATCGGCACGCGGAGGTACTCCGCCTGGCCGCCGGGAACCTGGCCGTAGAGGGAGGTGTACCCGAAGAGGGCGGCGCCCTTGTCGTGCTCGCGGACCTGAGTGGTCTCGCACTGCGTCTGGAGCCCGCGGCGGCACATCCAGCAGTCGCCGCACGCGATGTTGAACGGGATGACCACCCGGTCGCCCGGGCGGATGTGGGTGACCTCGCTGCCGACCTCCTCGACGATCCCCATCGGCTCGTGGCCGAGGACGTCGCCGGGGGAGAGGAACGGTCCGAGCACGCCGTACAGGTGCAGGTCGGAGCCGCACACCGCGGTGGAGGTGATGCGCACGACGGCGTCGGTCGGCTCGCGGAGGGTCGGGTCCGGGACGTCCTCGATTCGAACGTCCTCCCGGCCGTGCCAGGTCAGTGCGCGCACGTGGTCTCCTCGGTGGTTCGTGGGTCGGAATCGGCCGGGCGGCGGTGGTGGGGCGCGCCGCCCGGAAGTCAGGAGGACCCGGTCTCGGTGGGGTCGTCCTCTCCCTCGGGCTGGTCCGGCTGCCGCTCCCGGCCGGTCTCCACCTGGTCCGGGTCGGCGTCTGGGTCCTGCGCGGGGTCGTAGGGCCGTTCGGATGGTGTGGTGGGGGACGTCTCGCTCATGCGGTCCACGGTGACACCGGCGATGCCCGGCCGCATCCGGAAGCCCGACGTTCGTCGTCGACCGCCGCCACCTGCCCGAGCCCCGCCGACCGCGCGACTTGTCAGTCTTGTGCTGACTTGTCATGTCTTGACATCGAGAGACCAGCACATGATTGACGACTCGGCACAGGAATGACGAGTCGGCACAGCCTTGACGACTGGGCACAGCAATGACTACTGGGCACAGCAATGACGACTGGCGGCCCGGGGTGGTGGGTGGCGGGGCTGTGGGGTGGATGCGCAGTACGAGATGCGGGTGCCCGCGGTGCGTGCCACCGTGACGAGCAGCGCCCCCCGGGCGGCGCGACCGACCCGCCGCAAGCCGCACGAGCGAGACAGCGAGGTGACGGATGCCGACGACGATCGAGGACCCGCGGATCACGGTGGTCATCGCCAGTCGTAATCGGCGTGCCGATCTCGAGGCGACCCTCACCCGCCACCACGCCCCGGTCGTCTACGTCGACAACGCCTCCACCGACGACAGCGTCGACGTGGTGCGCGAGCTGCGGCCGGACGCCCGGGTCGTTCGGCTGCGCCGCAACGCCGGTGCCTACGCCCGTACGATCGGTGTGCGGCGGGCGAGGACCGAGTTCGTCGCGTTCGCCGACGACGACTCGTGGTGGGCGCCCGGTGCGCTCGAGGCGGCGGCCGCGACCTTGGACCGGCACCCGACGCTGGCGCTGCTGGCTGCGCGGATGATCGTCGGTACCGAGCAGCACCTGGACCCGATGTGCGCCGAGATGGCCGCCTCTCCGTTGCGCCGGACGGGCGACATGCCCGGAGTCCCCGTGCTCGGGTTCGCCGCCTGCGGCGCTGCGGTCCGTCGGGAGGCGTTCCTGGAGGCCGGCGGGTTCGATCCCGTGGTGCGATTCCCCGGAGAGGAGGAGCGGCTCGCTCTGGACCTTGCGGCTGCCGGACGATACCTGTGCTACGTCGACGACGTCGTCGTCCACCACCACCCCTCGCCCGTGCGGCACAGCCCCGAGGCCCGCGTGCGCGCGATCACGCGCGCCCGCGTGCTGACGGCCGCCATGCGCCTGCCGTGGTCGGTGTTCGGCAGCCGGGTGCGCGAGGCCTGGCACTCCGGCCGCCCGCAGCGCGGCGGCCTCGCTGACGCGGCCCGCGCCCTGCCGGCGGCCCTGCGTGCCCGGCAGGTGACGACCTCGGACGTCCTGGCGGACCTGGAGCTCCTGGAACGTCCGGCGCCGCGACCGTCCACGCCGGCGCCGGTGGACCCGGTGGCGAGGGCACCCGAAACGGCCCGTCGCTGACCGAGGAGGGACGGCATGAAGGCAGTGCAGAACGAGACGGACGGCCGGCGGGCCGTGGTCACCGGAGGCGCCGGGTTCCTCGGCAGCCACCTGTGCGAGGCGCTGCTCACCCAGGGCTGGGACGTGGTCTGCCTCGACAACTTCCTCACCGGCAATCCGGGCAACGTCGCTCATCTGACCGGCCGGCCCGGCTTCGAGCTGGTGCACTGCGACGTCACCGAGAACGGGCACGTCCGTGGCCGGGTGGACCTCGTGCTGCACTTCGCCTCGCCCGCCTCACCGGTGGACTACCTGGAGATGCCGATCGAGACGCTCCGCGTCGGCTCGGTCGGGACCGAACGGGCACTCGCGCTCGCGCGTGACAAAGACGCCCGGTTCGTGCTCGCCTCCACCTCTGAGGTCTACGGCGACCCCCAGGTGCACCCGCAGCCGGAGGACTATTGGGGTCACGTGAACCCCATCGGGCCGCGCGGGGTCTACGACGAGGCGAAGCGGTACGCCGAGGCCCTCGTCACCGCCTATCGCGCCACCCACGGCGTCGAGACGGGCATCGTGCGGATCTTCAACACCTACGGACCGCGGATGCGCCCGAATGACGGTCGGGCCATCCCCACGTTCATCCGCCAGGCACTCGCCGGCGAACCGCTCACGGTGGCCGGCGACGGCAGCCAGACGCGGTCGGTCTGCTACGTCGACGACCTCGTGACCGGGATTCTGGCGCTGGCGGCGAGCGAGCATCCCGGACCGGTGAACCTCGGCAACCCGCACGAGCGCTCGGTGCTGCGGATCGCCGAGGACGTCTGCGCGGCCACCGGGTCCCGGTCCCCGATCGAGTTCGTCGGGCGGCCCGTGGACGATCCGAAGGTCCGTCGGCCGGACACCACCTTGGCTCGCGAGGTCCTCGGTTGGCATCCGGCGGTGCCGTGGCAGGACGGCCTGGCCCGGACCGTCGCCTGGTTCGAGGAGACGCTGCGCACGGCGGCCAGCCCGGCGCCCGCCTGAGCGCTCGCCGGACGGAACCCCTCGTCACGAGCGTGACAGTCTGCTAAACAGCACCTGTTATCGATTTCTGAGGGGGCGACATGAGCGACGACGCCGAACCGATCACCAGCGCTTCTTCTCTCGGCGGCCGCAGACCGCTCTCCCGGCGCGCCGTGCTGGGCGGCCTCGGCGTCATCGCCGCCGCGGGGGCCACGACGGCGTACGGCCCGGTCGAGGCGGCATCGGCGGCCCCGACGGTCACGAAGATCAAGAACCTCCTCGGAACCCAGACACCCGTGCAGTTCGGCATCGGCGCGACCGACCTCGGGGTGCCGGCACGGTGCCCGGACGGTCGGACGCTCTACGTCTTCGGCGACACCTGGGCTGACCACGTCGGTGGTAGCAACTGGCGCTCGCCGGTCGCGCTCTGGTCATCCACGACCGACCTCGCCGCCGGCGTGACCTTCGACGCCGCGGTGGGCGGCGAGGTCGCCCAGCAGCTGTGGTACTACCCGCACGACGAGTACTTCACGACGGTCATCCCGTCCGACGTCGTCACGATCGACGGCACCATGTACCTCCACGCCATCGTCAACGGACCCGAGTTCGGCATGGTGCGCTGGACGGAGGTGTGGCGCTCGGACGACTCGGGCGCCAGCTGGCAGCACACGGGCCTGAATCTCCCGGCCGACAAGGACGGTGGCCATTTCCAATGCCTCACCTGGGGCCGGGGCGACGACGGCTACGTCTACGCGTTCGGGACCGGCTTCCAACGCGACAAGGGCATCGTGCTGAACCGGATCCGGGAGACCGAGCTCGGCAACGCCGCCGCCTACGAGCCCTGGGTCTGGGACGGTACCCGCTGGCGTTGGGGCGCGCCGGACGAGCGTGCCGGCGTCATCCTCGATGGCGCCTGGGGCGAGATGTGCCTGCGCCCGGTCGATGGCGCGTGGCTGTTCACCGGCTTTAACGCGCGGGACTACCGCGTCGACGCGAAAATCCTCGCCACACCGACAGACAACCTGTACACGGCGCCGACCACGACCCTGATCCACGGCACACAGTGGGGCCAGGAGGACGACACACACGTCGCCCAGCTTTACGGCCCGTATATCATCCCCGGCTCCACCCTGTCGGACCTGCATCTGACCCTCAGCCAGTGGAACACCACGACGAACGAGGTGTACCACTCGATGCAGTTCCGGGTGCAGGGTCTTGCCTGACGGATCGAGGCTCAGCGCTCGGCCGGAGGTGAGGCCAGCTCAGCCGTCGCCGCGAGCACCTCGTCGACCGTGATCGCCGCCAGCGCCGGGTCGAGCTCCTCGGCGTGCGGGTCACCCGGGCCCTCACCGTGCCAGAGCACGGTGTGGCGGTCGTGGTCGATCGCGGGACCCCACCACTGCGGCGGCGTCGGCCCGAACAGCAGCACCGACGGCGTGCCGTAGGCGGTCGCGAGGTGCGCGACGCCGGTATCCCCGCACAGCACCAGTCGCGCCTTGGCGACCAGGGCAGCCAGGCCGGGGACGTCGAGCTCTCCGGCCAGCGAGCGCGCGCGGGGACAGGCGTCGGCGACCGCTTCACACAGGTCAGCCTCGGCGGCGGATCCGGTGACCACGACAGGCAGGCCGTCGCCGGTCAGTGCCCGGGCGACGGCACGCCACCGGTCCACCGGCCACCGGCGTGCTCCGGAGGCGGCGCCGGGATGAATGACGACGTCGTCGCCGCGTGGACCCGGCGGCTCGAGCCGCAGGTCCTGCGGTGAGCAGTGCCCGCCGACGGATCGCACCAGGCGGCACCACCGGTCGACCTCGTGCTCGTCCTGGCGCCACGGCGGTCCTTCGTGCCCGGCCCCGGCGCACCCGAAGGCCACGAGCCGTGCCGGGCGCGTGGCGTCGAGGAGCCGGTGGCTCTGCGGTCCGCGGCCGTGCAGGTTCACGGCCACATGCCCGCCGTCGCTCATGCCGCCCCCCGCCGGCGGCTCCAGACCGTGAACGGGCAGCACCGTGTCGACGACGCCAAGCTCGCGCAGCCAGTCGCCCGTCGCCCGCGGCGCGGCCAGGACCAGTCTCCCGTCGGGGAAGGCACGCCGGAGTCCGCGGAGCGCGGCGACGCCGGCCAGTGCGTCGCCGAGCCCGAGCGCCCGGAACGCCAGCACGTCGCCGGGACCGAGGAGCGGCGTGCCGGCAGCCCCTGTCGCGCCCGGCAGCACCGCAGGGTTCACGGCCAGGAGGGCTCGCCGGAGGCCATCACCAGCATCTCGCGGATCTCGCACCCGACCGGCTGGCGTAGCGCGGTGAGCACCGTTGCCGCGGTGTTGGCCGGGTCGTTCAGCTCCTGATCCGGCGCGGGCTTGAATCGCTCCTCGCGGTCGTCGAAGAACGCCGTGTCCATACCACCCGGCAGCAGGCAGGTCACCCCCACCCGGCCCGCGTACTCCACGGCGAGGGACTGGGTGAACCCCCGGATGCCGAACTTCGACGCCGCGTACGCCGTGGCCGCGTCCGCCCCCTTCAGGGCCAGCGTGGACGCGACGGTGACCACCGAGCCGTTGACCTTCTCGAGGTGGGGCAGGCACGCCCGTACCACCGCGACCGTGCCGAAGAGGTTCACCCGGACCACGCGTTCCCACGCCTCGTGCTCCACGGAGAGCAGTTCGCCGACCGCATCCGTTCCGGCGGCCGTCACCACCGCCGACGGCGGACCCACGCGGCCGGCCAGCTCTTCGACCGCCTCGAGAGCCGCCGCGCTGTCCGCGAGGTCCACGCGCACGTGCGCGGCGTCGGCCTGCGGGGCGGCGCGGTCCAGGACGGCGGGGGTACCGCCTGCCTCCTGCACGGCCTCGACCACTGCGGCACCGAGGCCGCTGGCGCCACCGGTGACGAACACCGTGCCGATCTCGCGTGGGGTGCGGGACTGCGGTGCGGATGCGCTCATGCCGTGCTCCTTCCGTCGCTGTGCACCCGGGCCAGGCCCGAGCGTTCGATGATCGAGGTCGTCGAGCGGCCGTCCACGTACGGCAGCACCACCACCCGCCCGCCGTGGTGGCGCACCACCTCGGACTCCGGCAACGGCGCGGTGCCGTAGTCACCGCCCTTGGCCCACACGTCCGGCTGGAGGCGGTCCAACATGGCGCGCGGATCGTCCTCGTCGAAGACGACGACGGCGTCCACGCAGTCCAGTGCGGCCAGCACCCGCGCGCGGTCCGCGGCGGGCACCACTGGACGCCCCGGCCCCTTGAGGCGCGTGACGGAGGCGTCCGAGTTCATCAGCACCACCAGGTGGTCACCGAGCCGGCGCGCGGCCTCGAGGGTGGCCACGTGGCCGGCGTGCACGAGGTCGAAGCAGCCACCGGTGGCCACCAGGGTGCCGCCGTCGGCGCGCAGACGTGCGGCCAGCCGCGTCAGGGCCTCGGGTTCGGCCGGCACGCCGTTGCCGATCACGGCCCGCGGGTCGCGTTCCGCGCTCGTCTCGCTCCCGTCGCGTGGCCCGCTGCCGGTGCGCACGGCGCTTGCGACATCTCCGACGTCGTCCGCATCGGTCGAGCGAGCACATCGACGGGCACGGAACCCGTCCGCGCCACCGGAGGCCACCCACGCGGACGCGTGCGCGACACCGCGCTCGACGGCGTCGGTCACTGTCGACCCACCGGCCAGGGCGACGGCGCAGCTCGCCGCCAGCGCATCACCGGCTCCGCACGGGTCGCCGCCGGCCTCGATAGCCGGGAAGAACACCGGCTCCTGACCGCTGCGTCCCAGATACGCCCCGTCGGACCCGGCGGTCACGCACACCGACTCGGCCTGCCAGCGCGTGACGAGATCGGCGGCGAGCACGTCCGGGGTCGCGGCGTCGTCGGGCGCGGTACTGCGGGCCTCGGCGACGTTCGGGGTCACCAGGCTCGCCGCGGGCACCGGCGCCCCGCCACGCGGGTGCGGGTCCCACAAGAGCCGCGAGCGCATCGCCGTTGCGGCGAGCAGCCGTCGCAACTCCTCGTCCCGCGTGACACCGGCACCGTAGTCGGAGACGAGGACGAGGTCGGCGGCGTCGAGCACCAGACGCACCTCGGACGGGTCGACCTGGCCCGGGCCGGCGGGTCCGCCGTCGTCCACCCGCACCAGGGACTGCCCGCCCGAACGGACCCGGGTCTTCGTCCGTGTCGGGCCCGTGTGCGGCAGACGCACCACGGTCATCGCCTCGCCCAGCCGTGCGGCCAGTCGGTCTCCTGCCTCGTCCGCGGCGATCGGCGCGACCAGGCTCACCCGTGCTCCGCGCTCGACGCACAGCAGCGCGGCGAGCCCTGCGCCGCCGGGAGACTCCCGCACGTCGGCGACGTCGACCACCGGCACCGGACCGTCCGGGCTCAGCCTGGTGGCGGACCCTTCGACGTCGCGGTCGAGGACGACGTCCCCGATGACGACGACGTGCGGACGGCGGGAGATCTGATCGCCGGTCATGTCGCGGTCCTTCCGTTCACCTGGGCCGGCCCGTTCACCTGGGCCGGCCCGTTCACCTGGGCCGGCCCGTTCACCTGGGCCGGCACCGCCGACGCGGCGGCCGCCGCCGGCCGCGGGCGCCGGGACACCAGGCCGTCCAGCTCGCCGAGCTCGGCGTCCACCGCGGCACACAGCGCGTGAACGACCACGAGGTGCATCTCCTGGATCGCCGCCGTCGAGGACGCGGCCACGCACAAGGTGTCGTGGCTGCGGGCCTGCAGCGGGTTGGGCCCCGGCCCGGTCATCGCCCACACGTGCAGACCGAGCTCGCGGCCTCGGTCGGCGGCGGCGAGCACGTTGGCGGACGCGCCGGAGGTGGACAGCAGGATGAGGACGTCGTCGCGGCGCCCGTGGGCCTCGACCTGTCGCGCGAACGCCTCATCGGGCCCGTAGTCGTTGACGATCGCCGTCAGCGCCGATGTCTCGGCGGAGAGGCAGATCGCGGAGTACGGCCGTCGTTCGGTGAGGAACCGGCCGACGAGTTCTCCGGTGAGGTGCTGGGCCTCCGCGGCGCTGCCGCCGTTGCCGGCCACGAGCAGCCTGCCGCCCGCGACGAGACGTTCGGCCAGCAACCGCGCCCAGCGCGAGACGGTGCCGGCGTCGGTGCACAGTCCCTCGAGCGCGCCGGTCAGCTCACGAGCGTGGTCCTCGAGCCACAGGGTGGTCGTCATGCCAGTGCCTCCTCGAGCGCGGTGCGGGTGACCTGGCGATAGGCCGCCAGCGTGCCGTCGGTGACGGCGTCCCAGGCGAAGCGCCGCAGCACACGGCGCCGTGCGTGCGCCCCCATCGCCCGCCGGCGGCCGGCATCGGCGAGCAACGGCGCGAGCGCGGCCGCAAGGGCGGCCGGGTCGCGCGGCGGGACGAGCCGGCCGGTGACGCCGTCGTCGACGCTGTCCAGCAGGCCGCCGACGGCGGAGCCGACCAGCGGCCGGCCGCAGGCGGCCGCCTCCAGCGGCACGATCCCGAACGGCTCGTACCACGGCGTGGTGACGACGACGTCGCTGCCTCGGATCAGCGCCGGCATGTCGGCGCGGTCCACCGCGCCGAGAAAGCGCACGCGGTCGATCACCCCCGCCCGCGCGGCCGCCTCGCGCAGCCGCCGGATCTCCGGGTCCTTCTCGAGCTGGGCCGCCGGCGGGCCGCCACCGATCACCAGTTCGGTGCCGGGCAGATCGGCGAGCGCGGCGACGACGGTGTCGATGCCCTTGCGGGGCACGAGGCGGCTGACGCTGAGCAGCCGGTGCGGTTGCGTGCGCGGGCCGGCCGGATCGTGCTCACCGGCCGCGGGGGCGTCGGTGAAGGTCTCGGCGTCGACGCCGCACGGCACGATGCGGGTGTGCTGCGTCGGGACGCCCATGGCCGCGAGCTCGTCGACCTCGTCGCGGCAGGTGGAGACGATGAGGTCCATGGTGCGACCGATCCGCCGCTCGGCCCGGACCCGCCCGGGTGGTGAGGTGTCGGCAGCACCCTGGTGGCGCCGTTTGACCGTGCCGAGCGCGTGGTAGGTGTGCACGGTGGGGACGGCGACGTGCCGGACCGCCTCGAGAGTAGCGAGGCCGGACATCCAGAAGTGGGAGTGGACCACATCCGGCGGACGGTTTCTCGTCCATTCGCCCGCCAGCCACCGCCCGAACTCCGGCATGTACGGCGGAAGGTCGTCCTTGGCGAGTGGCTGTCCCGGCCCGGCGGGGACGTGCACCACCGTGAAGCCGGCGTCGGTACGCACTCGCTCGTCCTGCCCCGTCTCGTCCCGTCGGGTGTAGACGACGACGTCGTGCCCGCGGCCGGCCAGCCGGGTCGCGAGCTCCGCGACGTAAACGTTCTGACCGCCCGCGTCGACCCCACCGAGTGCGGCCAGCGGGCTGGCGTGCTCGGAGACCATGGCGATCTTCATCGGACAACCTCCTCGAGCTGCTGGTGCCACTCGGTGACGAATCGGTCCAGGCCGTACCGGTTCAGGGCGTGGCGCCGGGCGGCGGCGCCGCGTTCGCGGGCCTCGTCGGGGTCGGACAACCACCGCTGTGCGGCCTCGGCCAGGACGTCCGGGTCCGAGCTGACCACTCCGGCCTCAGCCGGGACGGCTTCCGGCGCGGCCGTGGTCGCGAGCGCCAGCACCGGCATACCGAGGGTCATCGCCTCGATGAGAGAGAGTCCGAGCGAGGTCCAGCGGTAGGGGTGGAGGTAGGCGCGGTGTCGCGCCAGCGCCGTGTGCATGGCGTCCTGGTCGAGGTTGTGCAGGTGACCGTGCAGGCCGGGGTTCTCGCGGGCCAGCGGGTCGACGCCGATGCCGAAGACCGACATCGGCAGCCGGCGGGACAGAGTCAGGAGGATGTCCGTGCCGGCGACACGGTGACGTCGTACCGGCTCGTTGACCACGGCGCCGATCCGGTCCAGCTCTCCGGTGTACCGCGCGCCCGGGTCGAGCACCCCGTGCTCGATGACCCGCACCGGAGCTCCTCCGTTGTCCCATGCGAGGGCGTTGAACGCGGTGACGTGGACCAGCGGGATGTCCTCCCGGTCGGCGAGCGGATGCCGCGTCTCGACGGCCGGTCCGCGCGGGGTGTTGTGCTCGACGTAGACCGCCGGCACGTCCGTCCCCGCGCGCAGGCCGGTCCACCGCTCCAGCAGCTCGAGCTCGTCGGGCCGCTGCAGGAGGACGACGTCGATCGGCTCCTGCGCCAGTTCCTCCGGCGTGACCTCGCGAGCCCGTGAGGGCCAGTCCCACGTCTGCGCGCGTCCGCGCCCCTCCGGACCGCGGCCGGGTACCACGGGCAGCAGGTACTCCTCGCCACCGTGGACGAACGCGGTGAGCCACGAGCCGTGGACGTGCCAGACGAGCACCCGCAGCGCCCTCACGCGGCCGCCCTCCCCGTGGTCAGGCCCGCCACCGCCGCCACGACGGCGGCGGCGTCCACCTCGGACACGCAGGGGTGACCGGGGACGGGGCACTCCCGGGCGCGGGTGTTCGCGCACGCCGCCCGCTGGTCGCCGAGCACGACGACGTCCCGTCCGTACGGCGCCCAGCGCTCGGCAGGCACGACAGGGGAGAACAAGGACACCACCGGGGTGTCCACCGCGGTGGCCAGGTGGGCAGGGCCAGTGTTGCCGACGACGACGCAGTGGGCGTGGGCGAGCACCGTGGCGAGCTCGGCGAAGCTCGTGCGTCCACCGAGGTCCAGGGCGCCGCGGGCCGCGGCGGGTGCCGTCAGTCGTGCGTCGCCCGGTCCGCCGGTGACGACGACCCGCCAGCCGGTCGCCCGCAGCGCCTCGACGATGCTGCCGGCGTGCTCGGCCGTCAGGGCCCGGGCCGGCACCGAGGCACCGGGATGGACCACGACGTACGGTTCGTCGTCGTCCAGCAGATGCCCGACGTCGGGCAGCGGGCCCTGGACGGCCGGGCGACCGTCGTCGCCGGCCGGCAGCCGGCCACCCGCGGCGTAGGCCAGGTCCAGCGCCGCCTCCACCTCGTGCAGGCCGTCCGGACGCCGATGGCGCACGGACAGCAGCGAGCCGGGGTAGTCCTCGCTGGTCGCGGCGACGAACCCGATCCCGGCCAGTCGCGCCAACAACGCCATGGGCAACGGGGACTGGTGGTACGAGGTGAAGACGACGCAGCGGTCGTACCCGCGGCAGGCCAGCTTGGCGACGAGCTCGCGGGTGGCTGCGGCGTCCACCGGCGGCGGATCGAAACCGCTCCACGGCGCCGGGTAGACCAGCCTCTCGCAGATCTCCGGCAGGAGTTCGGCGGCGGCGAGCCCGGACGGCGCGACGAGGACGTCCAGGATGTCGGTGGTGGCTGCCAATGCCCGCAACGCGGGGCCCGTGAGCAGGACGTCGCCTTCGTTGTCGAGGCGGACGGCGAGCGTGCGGCTCATGAGGGGACCACCACCTCGGGGGCGGGCGCGGGCCGCCCGGTGGCGGTCTCCGTGCGGCGGTCGCCGCGCAGTAACAACTCGACGGCGGCCTCGACGTCCGCGGCCACGGCGGCGGTCGTAGCCGCGTCGTCGACCTCTTCCGGACGGGTCTGCGGCGTCGGCACGAGGACGGCACGGGCGCCGGCCGCGTGGGCTGCGGCGACGTCGGCGCCGATGTCCCCGATCACCGCGCACTGGGCGGGAGAGATCCCGAGGGCGGCGGCCGCGCCGAGGATCATCCCGGGCGCGGGTTTGCGGCACGTGCAGCCGGCGTCCGGCCGGTGCGGACAGATCTGCCAGATCTCGACCGGGCCGATCACCTCCTCGATCCGGGCGTTCACCGCACCGGCCTGGTCGGCGGTGAGCAGCCCGCGGCCGATCCCGGACTGGTTGGTCACCACGCCGACGGCGATGCCCGCCTCTCGCAGCCGGCCGACCGCCGCCGCGGCGCCGTCGACGGGCCGGACCAGGGCCGGGTCGCCGTTGTAGGGCTCGTCGTGAACGAGGGTGCCGTCACGGTCGAAGAGGACCGCGCGCAGCGGTGGTGGCCAGGTGGGCACGTCCCGGTTCCGGACCAGGCCGCGGGCGCGGTGGACGACGGCGGCGAACGGGATCGCGGCCGAGGTGACGGCCATGCGCACCCCCTCGGCCGTCCACCCGTCTTCGCCCGGGCGGGGGCCGGGCCGGACCCGCCGGATGGTGAAGTCGGCGGTCAGGCCGGCCCAGCAGGCCGCGAGGGCCGTCGCCGTCCGTCGATGACCGGTCAGGCCGGCGAGGGCGGCCCCGCAGGCGGCGGCGACCGTCGCGGCGTGCCACCGGAAGCGGCCCTGGCCGGTCTCGGCACGCTCGCGCCAGGCGGGACCGTGCAGGGACCGCATGAGGGCGTCGTCGGCGGCGCCGGCCTGCACGCGGAGGCTGACGCGCCAGTCGGCCGGCCGGACCGGGTGGACGATGTGCCGCCCGCCCCGGACCAGGCGCCAACCGGCGTCGCGGATCCGGAGGGCGAGGTCGGCGTCCTCGCGGTAGGCCCGGGGGAACCGCTCGTCGAAGCCGGCGACCTCCTCGAGCGCCCGGCGGCGGTAGACCATGTCCGCCGTCGCCCAGACGGCCCCCTCGAGGCCGGCGGTGTTGCGTTCCCAGTCGGTCGGGCGGCGGCTGGCCGGCAGCGGAACGGTGATCCGGCCCTGCACGCCCGCGACGTCGTCGGCCACCTGGTCGAGGTCCTGCGCCAGTGCCGCGGACCAGTCCCGGGGCACCTCGATGTCGTCGTCGAGGAAGGCGATCCACGGCGTGGTCGTCGAGCGCCAGCCGGCGTTGCGCGCCGCCGCCGGGCCGCGGCCGCCGGACCGGACCACGCGGACCGGCACGGAGCCGGCCGTAGCGGCCAGCGGGGTGGTCTGGCGCAGCGGTCGGTCGTCGGCCACGACGACCTCCACAGGCGGGAGCTCCTGTTCGGACAGTCCGCGTAGCAGCGTCTCCAAGCTGGGCCGGCCGACCGACGGGACGACGACGGCGTACTCGGGCGTCATCGGGCGGCCCCGGCGGTCGCGACCTCCCGGACGACGGGCGCGAACATCTCCGCGCGCCGGACCAGGTGCGGACCGACCACCAGCGCGTCGACCGGCGCGGAGCCGAACAGCTCGAGGGCGTCGCGGGGGTCGTCGACCATGGGACGGCCCGCCGTGTTGAGCGAGGTGTTGATGACCACGGGCAGGCCGGTGCGAGCGGCGAAGGCCTCGAGCATCGCGCCGAGCCGAGGCTGGGTGGCGGGATCGACCGTCTGGATGCGTGCGGTTCCGTCGACGTGCACCGTGGCCGGAATCCGGTCCCGCCAGGCGGGTGCGACCTCGTGCACGAACAACATGTACGGGCTCGGGATCGGTCCGCCGGAGAAGATCTCGGCCGCCCGATCGGCCAGCACCATCGGCGCGACCGGCCGGAACTGCTCGCGTCCCTTGACGTCGTTGAGTCGCTCGAGGTTCTCCGCATGTCCCGGATGGGCGAGCAGCGAACGCTGCCCGAGAGCGCGCGGCCCGAACTCGCTGCGCCCGTCGAACCAGCCGACGACGCCATCGTGCGCCAGGATCTCGGCCACCTCCTCGGCGAGGTCGTCGGGGGTGGTGAACGGCACGGCGGCGCCCCGGAGCCGCGCGGCGAGCTCGTCGTCGGACCAGCCGCGGCCCAGCGCCGCACCGGACATCGGCTGCGGTTCGCGGCCGCCGTCGGCGGCGACCTGCAGAGCGGCCCCAAGCGAGGTCCCGGCGTCGCCGGCCGCCGGTTGGACCCAGACCTCCTCGAACGGCGTCTCCCGCCAGATCCGCGAGTTCGCGACGCAGTTCAGGGCCGTGCCACCCGCCATCGTCAGCACTCGTTCGCCGCTCTGCTCGTGCAGCCAACGGGCCAGGTCCACGAGGACCTCCTCGAGCCGGGCCTGGACGGAGCACGCGAGGTCGGCGTGGAGGCTGTCCCAGTCGGAGCCGGTCCGTGGCGGTGCCCACCGGGCCCAGTCCGGGACCGGGGCGACGAACCCGCCGTCGTCGGTGGCGTGGACCAGCTCCCGCAGCTCGTCCAGGTACCGCGGACGGCCATAGGAGGCTAGGGCCATCACCTTGTACTCGTCGGAGGAGCGCAGGAACCCGAGATGCTCGGTGAGCGACTCGTACAGCAGGCCGAGCGAGTGCGGCAGCTCCTGCCCGGCGAAGACCTCCAATCGGCCGTGGTCGTACCGGCCGGCGAGGTGTGAGCTGCGCTCGCCGCGACCGTCGAGGACCAGGGTCGCGCTCGAGGAGTACGGGGACGCCAGGGCGCCGGAGGCGGCGTGAGCGACGTGGTGCGGGACGAACCGGACCTGTTCAGGGTCCAGGCCGGGCACGGCGGAGGCGATGAAGTGCGGGGCGCGCTCGGCGTAGGTCCGGCGCAGCTGATCCCAGGGGTCGTTCATGCCCATCTCCTCGGCGGGCCGGGCCAGGCCGGGGTCGAAGGAGTAGGCGACGGCGTCGAGGTCCTGCGGGCGCAGGCCGGCCTGCTGCAGGCACCACCGCATGGCCTGCTCGGGCTGCTCCCACGCGGCGAAGGGCACCGGCCGCTTGCCGTGCTTGCGGCGCGAGAACCGCTCCTCCTCCGCCGCGGCCACGGTCTCGCCGTCGACGACGAGCGCCGCTGACGGATCGTGGAACAGTGCGTTGACTCCGAGTACCCGCATGATGTCTCCGCTCTGTGGTCGGTCGACACGTCGGCTCCGCGCCAGGAGGGGTGGTCGGGGCGGCCTGGGGACCACTGTGTGCCCGAGCAGCGCTTCTCGCACGTCGAAGTGGTTCACCGTTCCGTGGGCGGTCCGCGCGAGCTCGTTCCACGGGCCGTGACGCGGGTCGTGGCGCCGGCAGGGCGCAGCCCCGCTCGGGATGCCGATCGCCGGGAGCCATGGTGCGCTGGGCCCGATGAGCGCCACCGAGCCCACTGCCGAGGCCCGTCCCGACAGGGGAGATGCGCCCTGGTACGCCGACGCCGTGATCTACCAGGTCGACCCGAACCGGTTCGCCGCCTCGGACGGCGGCGAGCAGGGTGACCTGCGAGGGCTGGCCGATCGGCTGGAGCACATCCGCGACCTCGGGGCCACCTGCCTGTGGATCCTGCCGTTCTACGGCACGCCGTACCACGACGGCGGGTACGACGTGAGCGACCACCGGACCGTCGATCCGCGGTTCGGCAGCATCGAGGACCTCACCACGCTGGTCCGCCGGGCCGGTGACCTCGGCCTCCGGGTGATGGTCGAGCTGGTCGTCCAGCACACCTCCGACCAGCACCGGTGGTTCCAGGAGGCACGCCGGGACCGCGGCTCGGACTACCGCGGCTACTACGTGTGGGCCGATGAGCCCGAGGAGACCGACGTCGAGCCGATCTTCCCGGGGGTCGAGGACAGCGTGTGGGCGTGGGACGAGGTCGCCGGGCAGTACTACCGGCACGCGTTCTACGCGCACGAGCCGGACCTCGACCTGAGTCAGGACGTGGTCCGGCAGGAGATCGCCGAGGTCGCCGACCTCTGGCTCGGGCACGGGGTGGACGGCTTCCGGATCGACGCGGTGCCTATGATCATCGAACGCACGGCGACGGACGATCCCTCGGACGAGGGGCTGTGGTGGCTGGAGGAGCTCCGCGAGCACGTGGAGTCCCGCGACCACGACGTCTTCCTCATGGGCGAGGTGGACGAGCAGCCGGAGAAGTATGCGGGCTACTTCGGCGGCAACCGACGCCTGAACGTCATCCTCAACTTCTGGATCAACAACCACCTCTTCCTTGCCCTGGCCCGCCGGGACGCGACACCGCTGGTCGAGGCACTGCACGCGCTCCCGGAGCCGCCACCGGGAGCCCGGTACGCGAACTGGTTGCGCAACCACGACGAGCTCGACCTCGAACGGCTCAGCGACGAGCAGCGTGAGGAGGTCTTCGCCGCGTTCGCCCCCGAGCCGGAGATGCAGATCTACGGTCGCGGCATTCGCCGCCGCCTGACGCCGATGCTGGATGGGGACCCACGCTGGGTCGCGCTCGCGCACGCCGTCATGCTCAGCCTTCCCGGGATCCCCGTCCTGCGATACGGGGACGAGGTGGGGCTCGGCGACGATCTGCGGCTGCCGGAACGGACGGCGGTGCGCACGCCGATGCCGTGGCGTGAGGTCACGGAGCAGGAATCCGATCCGGACTCGCTCCTGCACCGGATCCGCGAGATGGTCCGCACACGCCGCACCCTGCCGGAGACGGCCGGACCCACCTGCCGCCCCCTCGATTCGGGCGCGCCGTCCGTGCTCGCGCTCCGGCACGACGGCCCCTCCGGCTCGGTGCTCATGCTGGCGAACCTCTCCGCCGTGACGGTCGTGGCGCGACCGTCGGAGCTGCCGGAGGAGTACGAGGAGGTCCTCGTCGACGACGTCAGCAGCCGGACACCCGGGCGCGACGGCGTGGCGCTGGCCGGGTTCGGGTACCGCTGGTTGCGGTGGACGTGAGAGGCCGGCCCGGCCAGCCGCCTCGCGGCAGGTGGCCGCTCGTAGCGGCGAGGGGTGAGGCCCGGGGGCATGGAACCGGGCCGGCCAGTGAGCACAACAGACGACGCCGGGGCACCATTCCGTGCGTGGCCGGAACTCTGTCGTGGCGTCGGTCACAGCCGAGCCCCACCGAGCCCCCAGCGAGCCACCCCCGCCGAGAGCGGAAACCTGTGCCTTGAGCGGATGTTTGAACGTCCGCTATCGACTCAGGTTTCCGCTCTCGGCGCGCGGCCGCGGGCGGGCTACCCGCACCCTCAGACGACTGCCACCGTGAACCACCGGGGCGCGCCGGGGGACTCGAGCTCGTCGACGACTGCGACGGCGAGATCCTGCGCGCTGATCCGCGAGTTGCCCGAGGCGTCGGTGAGCAGCACGCCGTCGGTGCCGGTGCGGTAACGGCCCGACCGGGCACCGGGTGCGAGGACCGCCGGCGGGCTGAGGTAGGTCCAGTCGCCGCCGGGGTGGCTCCGGCACTCCTGCAGCTGCGCGGCGCTCGCGGCGGCGAGTGCACGCCACGGTGGCGCGACATGGTCGGGATCGTCGACCACTGTCCGGCCCGGATGTCGCGGACTGCGCAGCGGTCCGGCACCACCGACGACGAGGAGCCGTACGCCCGCATCATGCGCGGCCGTCAGGGCGGACCGGGTCAGCTCGGGCAGCAGAGCGACCTCGTGTCCCGGTTCCGGGCGGACGGCGAGGACGGCCGCGTCCGAACCATCCATCGCCGACTGCATGGCGGTCGTGTCGGCGACGTCGGCGGTGAGGACGGTGACCTTGTAGGGCGACCGGCCGGCCTCAGGACGTGCAGTCCGGGAGACGGCGACCACGTGGTGTCCGCGTGCTGCCGCCTCACTGGTGACACGGCGGCCGACCATGCCGGTGGCTCCGATGACGGTGATCCTCACGAGTCGCCTCCCCGTGCTCGGTCGGTGGGTCGCCCCGTGACGTGGTCGGCGTCCGTCGCAGCCGGCCCAGCACCGCCGAGAGCGGAAACCTGCGCTTCGAGCGGATGTTTGAGCATCCGCTGTTGACTCGGGTTTCCGCTCTCGGTGCGCGGTGGAGTGCGGAGCTGGCGCCCGGTGAACTGTCCGGCGAGCAGGGCGAGCAGGGCCAGGGCGAAGCCCGCGGCCTGGGCGGGAGAGAAACGTTCGCCGACGGCGAGAACGCCGACCGCGGCAGCGACCAGCGGGGAGAGCAGCACGAGCAGGGCGGTGGCCGTGACCGGTAGCCGGCTCAGCCCGCGGTACCAGAGGGTGTACGCGAGCAGCCCTCCGATGAGACCCAGCCACAGGTAGCCGCCCACGGCGCCGGCGTCGACGGTCGCGGGCGCTCCTTCGACGACCAAAGCGAGCGGGGCCAACGCCAGACCGCCGAACGTCAGGAGCCATCCGGTGAAGGTCATCGAGCTGACTCCCGGCGGCCGCCCCCAGCGTTTGATGAGGACGAGACCGAGCCCCATCGACGCCGTCGCGGCGAGACCGGCGACCACGCCGGCGGCGTCCAGGGCGGCGGCGGGAGTCAGCACCACCAGCCCCACCCCGAGCAGGCCGGCGGCTCCCCATCCGAGGCGCCACCACGACGGCGACTCGCGCAGTACCGCGATCGCCAGCACCCCGACCGCGAGCGGCTGGACCGCGCCGAGTGTCGCCGCGACGCCGCCGGGCAGTCGCTCGGCGGCCAGGAAGAGCAACGGGAAGAAGGCACCGATGTTGAGGACGCCGAGCACCGCGGCCTTCCACCACCAGGACCCGGACGGGAGGCACCGGGTCAGGGCGAGGGCAAGGAGGCCGACCGGAAGGGAGCGCATCAGCCCCGCGAACATCGGATGGTCGGGTGGCAGGAACTCGGTGGTCACGGCATAGGTGGTGCCCCAGGAGGCCGGGGCCAGGGCCGTCGCCGCCAGGACGGCCACGCGACCGTCAAGCCGGCCGCGCGCGGCGGTCGCCGGCGGTGCCGGAGGTGGCGTCACGCGTTCGGATTCGGCGGTGCGGGCCATGCCGACCAGGCTCCGCCTGCCCGATCGATCTGTCCAAGACATGGTTGTCATCGCAACGATCGCAGCGCACGATTGAACGTATGGAGTTGCACCAGTGCCGGTACGTCCTCGCCGTCGCCGAGACCGGCGGGTTCACCCGAGCCGCGGAACGGTGCTTCGTCGCGCAGTCGGCGCTGAGTCACCAGATCGCGAAGCTCGAACGCGAGCTGGGCGTGACCTTGTTCGCGCGCAGCAGCAGGCGGGTCGAGCTCACACAGGCCGGCGCGGCCTTCCTCCCGTGGGCTCGCGAGTGCCTCGCGGCCGCGGAGCGCGCCGTCAGCGAGGCGGCCGACGCGGCCGGCGAGGTACGCGGCCGGCTCACGGTCGGCGTCATCCCGACAGTTGCCGCCGTCGACATTCCGGAGCTGTTGCAACGCTTCCGCGACCGGTACCCGGCCGTGCGGGTGGCTCTCACGATGGGGGCGAGCCAGGAGATGACCGAGCGTGTGGCCGGCGGTCGCCTGGATGCGGCGTTCCTCGGCCTGCCGGAGGTCGATGAACCGGTGGGCGTCGGGGCGCGCGAGCTCGCCCGCGACGACCTGGTCGCCGTGCTGTCCCCGGGGCATCGGCTGGGGACTGCCGACCATCTGTCCCTGGCGCAGATCGCGGACGAGGTGTTCGTCGATTTCCCGGCGGGTTCGCCGGGCAGGAGCCAGAGCGATCTGGCGTTCGCGGCCGCCGGGCTGGCACGGGACGTGGCCTTCGAGGTGTCCACCGCCGATCTCTTCACCGGACTGATCCGGCAGGGCCTCGCCGTCGGTCTGCTGCCGGCATCATTCATCGGCCCGCGTGGGGAGGGTCTGCTGACCGTCCCGGTCGATGACGGTCCGCGCCGGGTCGAGTACCTGGTGTGGAGCGACTTCAACCCCTCACCGGCGCTGCGGGCCTTCCTCGGTGAGGTGGATCGGCTCTCCCCGGTGTCGTGACCGGCCGGCCCCCGCCGAGAGCGGAAACCTGTGCCAATAGCGGATGTTTGAACGTCCGCTATTGACCAGGTTTCCGCTCTCGGTGCGGCGGCGGGCGGACGACTGCGGCTTCTCGGCGCCGCGGTCCAATATGTTGGGAGCATGGCCGGCCCGGAGGAGAAGCACGAGAACGCGAGCCCGCGGTCGCTGCCGACGATCAGCGACGTCGCACGGCACGCCGGTGTCAGCCCGATGACCGTCTCGCGCGTCCTCTCGGGTGGCCACCACGTCAGCGCCGCGATGCAGCGCAAGGTCGAGAACTCCGTCCGGGCGCTCGGCTACCGCCGCAACGAGAGCGCGCGCAGCCTGCGCCCCGGCCACCGCAGCGGCCTGGTCGGCGTGGTCGTGACCAACCTGACCAACCCCTACTACGCGGAGGTGCTCGACGGGATCGGAGAGATCCTCGGCGAGGAGAACCGGCGGGTCGTCTTCGGCACCTCGCACGAGGACTTCGAGGAGGAGGCACGCCTGGTCGCCGACTTCGTCGGCCGGCAGGCGGAGGGCCTGATCGTGGTGCCCTCGGGCGGATCGGCCGAGCATCTGCTGCCCGAGCAGCGGCACGGCGTACCGCTGGTGTTCGCCTCCCGCCGCCAGGAGGGCGTTGACGTCGACGCGGTGCTGGTCGACGACGTCCGCGGCGCCGAGGAGGTGACCCGCTTGCTGCTCGACGAGGGGCACCGGCGCATCGCCTTCATGGGCAACGCCCTGTCCGTCTTCACCGGGCAGCGCCGATACGAGGGATTCGAACGGGCCCACCTCGCCAAGGGCGTGCCGGTGCTGCCGGACCTGGTCCGGCGCGGCCAGCAGGACGTGCACGCGGCCGGCCTCACCGCGCACGAGCTGCTCGCCCTGCCCGAACCGCCGACGGCGATCTTCAGCGCCAACAACCGCAACATGATCGGCGTCATCAAGGCGCTGTACGACGTCGGCCGCGAACGCGGGGTGGACATGTTCGCTCGTGTCCGGCTGGCCGGGTTCGACACGTTCGACCTCGAGGAGCTCGTGCCCGGCGATCTCTCGATCGTCACGCATGACGCGCGCGAGCTCGGTCGGACGGCTGCCGAGCTGCTGCTCTCCCGGCTCCAAGGCAAGCGCGTGGACCGGCCGTCACGGACCATCGAGCTCCCATCGTCGATCCGCACCCGCCGCCGGGGTGAGGCGCCGCTGGCCCAAGCCTGAAGGGGGGCCTGCGGCGCCTCCACGTCATGCTGCGTCGACGACAACGCCCACGGCACCCAATGCCGGCACAGGGACGTCGATCGCAGTATCTGACACGACGAGAGGCTCGAGCCGGTCACCGAGGAACGTGGCAAGTGTGGCGTGACTGACGGCGACGCCCGGACGCAGTCGCGCCCGGATGGACTCTTCAGCGAACGATTGCAACTTGATGAGGTGACTGCCGGGCCCCACCGCTTCGACAGCCACGAGGCGCACTCGATCGTCCTCCACAGTCAGCAGCGACCACTCCGAATCCGGCCGCACAGTCTCGCGTCCACCGGTCGCGAGCACCCCGATGACCGGGTGGCTGAGTTCGGCCGCGGTCCGGATGGCCAGGCCCGGGCTTGAGATCCGCTCGCCTGCACGTCGCACGCCGATGGCATAGCGAAAGGATGTCTCGAAGGCCTGTTGCACGGGAAAGTTCGTGTCCCAGACATTGTTGTGGACCCAGGAGTAGACGGTGCCCGGTTGACGGGGGGACATGCTCTCTGGGAATGGTGCATAAGGCAACGCCACCACCTCAGGATGGACGAGCGGGGCGTCGGCGGTGGCCCACGCTATCGCCAGATCGTCTTCCTCGAACGTCACCCACTCACGGACGGCACGCATGTGCCGTGGTGCGCCGGGTACCTCGGGCAGATCCGGACCGGTCAGACCCCCGGTGATCTCGAACCGGGTACGTGGTTGCGCCATGGCGAACGGGAAGGCGAAGAAGGCGCTCTCCTTGGTCATCGTCGCCGGTTTGGAGATCCGATTCTCGATCTCGAGCACTCCCGAGTGGCGCGATAGACACAGCCGCACACGGACCCAGTCCGCTCCGTCGGCTGCGAACTCGTAGGTGAGCTCCTCGCTGAGCGGGTTGCTCGAACGATCCACGAGCACGGCGGGCTTACCCAGCGAACGGCTGCCGAGTAGCTCGAGTTCCGCCGAGACGGTCATCTTGTTGGATTGATGGTTGTATCCGCCGGCGGTGGTGTACGTGTCGTAGATGTACCCGTTCATGCCGACGACGGCGTCAGGATCGACCAATTCCCGGCCGGTGGCTTTGTCGAGAATGGAAGCGATACAGCTGGTGTGCAGATCCACCTCGACCCGAAGGTGCTCGTTCTCGAGCACCGTTACGCCCGTCGCATCGACGGCGGGCGTGGGCACGTCACTCGCAGGTCCGCGGGCCACCGTGAGCTGCACCGAGCCGGCCGCGGGGATGTGACGGACGTATACCCGCAGAAAGCGCCCGCCCGTGCGCCGGTTCGGGTTCGTCTGAGGGATCTCGATGCTTGGCAAAACCTCCCCGTTGCGCGCATCCCGCACGACGAGCGGCTCGTTGAGGGGAGCCCGGCTCTCCCGTACGAAGAGGCTGACCACGCTAGATCGGCTGAAACCTGTGGTGTTGACGGCGAGGTAGGTGATGTCGGCGTCCGGTGCCTCCTGGACCCCAGCACCGAGGTGGACCACGGCGTCGTCGAGAAACCTCTCGGCCGTGTCACGAGCCTCAAGCGCGCGTGCGTACTTCCAGTGCCACTGCTCCTCGCCTGAAGACTCGCCGTCGTCATTGATGGCCCACGGGTTCGACGCGCCCCAGGTGTGCTCGTTGAACAGCGATATCGCCGCGTAGGTCCGACGCGAACGCTCGCGCTCACCGGGGACCTCGTGGGCACCGAGAACACTCCCCAGGGCGCTAACTGTCTCCGAGTCGGTGACCCGCGCCTGGGCCTGACGGACCATGGCTTGTGGTCGGGCCGCGCTGCCGACGCCTTCGACCCACCAGTCGCCCCAGTCACCGGTGACCGTAGGGATCGCGTTGCCCACACGTTGTTCCGCGTCGGCGAAGAAGTCGGCGTTCGTGGACAGCCGGAGTTTGGGGAACTCCCAGGTTTCGTTCCACCGTTCGACGATGTCCGAGTGGATGAGGCTGGGGGGTGCGTTGTCGCTGTACCGACCCGCCACTCGGAGATGAAGCACATCCCACGGGTAGGGTTCGCGGTCGGTCACGGCGGGCCCGTGCCAACCGAATGCGCCCGGCGCATAGGGGTGGGAATGCGTTGCCAGGGAGGTCAGGTAGGCGGGGAAGAGCTCGTCAACCACGGCGTACGAGGTCGAGAAACCGACGGACGCGCCCTCCATGTAGGCGAGTCCGTGCGGCGTGTCGGTCATCCAGACGAGCACACTTTCGCCGGAGGGGGCACGCCAGCGGAAAAGGCGCGGCAAGTGTTGGCCGCCGATCATGTGCGGCACGGACCGGCCCGCCCAGTTGTGCGCGACGGATAGGTACCTCACGCCCTGCTGCGCCAGTGCGGTCGGCAGGCCTACCGGCTGGCCCGGTACATCGGTTTGCATGGCCACGGGCATCTCGACGCCGGACCGTTGGCGGACTTCACGCGAGAGCTGGAGCAGTTCGTGCAACTCGTCCGTGGAGCAGGTGTCGATGTGGAGGTTGTACGGCAGCGCAGTGAGCTCGATCTGACCTGCTCGCACTCGGTCGAAGAACTCTTCCACCTGCGCGCGGGGGCGTGAGGCGATCCACTGGCCGACCGGGTGAAGCGCCTCGACCGCCCAACGGAACCGCGCCGCCTCGGACCGTCCGTCAGTCGCGCGTGCGTAATCGAGGCATGAGTCGAGGAAAGCCAGCTGCTCACGGAGCACTCTGCCCTGAGGATCGGTGTATCCGATGTCGTAATGGGAGTGCTGGACCAGGTGGATGGACCACTGCCGCACCGGCAGTTGCTCGAAGATGAGCGACCTCTGCGTGCTCAGCCAGGGCAGTTCCACGGTGATCGACGCAGGAGTGTCGACGGCTGGGAGTAGCATGCGAACACTGCCGGACGGTCCCGGCATGGTCTGCACGTGGTTGGCCGAGCCGCCGGACGCGCGCACGAGGATCTCCTCGGCTCGGACGGGGCCATCCACGACCAGGCGGACCGCCTGCAGCAGTCGTCCGTCATCGCTGCGGCGCAGCAATGGTTCCGGAACGATCTGGACGCCGCATCCCCCGATCACGGATTCGGCAGCGATGGCGCGGTGGACCAGTTCGGAACGAGCTCGCTCGAGCGACCAACGGTGGTCCTTGACCAGTGCGGTTGTCATATGGATACCCATCTCATTGCGGTCGAGGTCTTGGGAATGTGGGAACGTCGGGAACGGATGCTGCCCGCGGTTCAAGGCGCCAGGCGCAGGGCGTTGACGAAGAAGCGCTGGAAGGACAGGAAGAGCGCGACCGTCGGGACGGAGGCCACGATCCCCGCAGCGAGGATGACGGGCGGGCCGAGCCCGGAGTACTGACCGTTGAGCTCGGCGAGGGCGGCCATGACGGGCCGGACGTTGGGACTCGTGGAGAGGGTGATGCCGAAGAGGAGGTCGTTCCAGGTGGCGAGGAACTGGAAGAGGAACGCGGCCACGAGGGCGCCGCGGGCCACCGGAAGGTGGATGCGGACGAACATGGTCAGCCAGCCGGCGCCGTCGAGCTGCGCCGCTTCCATCAACTCGCGCGGCGCCGTCGTCATGTAGTTGCGGATGACGAAGAACGCGAACGGCACGGCGATGGCGGCGTAGATGAGCACCATGCCGTACTGCGTGTCGTAGAGCGACGTGGCGGCGTAGCCGTTGAACAGCGGCGAGAGGAAGACCTGCAGCGGCAGGATCGTGCCGGTGTAGATCGCCCAGAACCAGAGTGCCGACCGCCGGACCGGCATCACCACGACCGCGAAGGACGCCAGGGCCGCGACCAGGACCGCGATGAGCGCGGCCCCGGTGGAGTACAGGAAGCTGTTCCACATCGCCTGGCCGATCGCGGCGGTGCGGAACGCGACGGCGATGTTGTCGACGAACGCGAAGGAGGTGAACCACCAGCGCGGCCCGGAGTACTCGGCGGGGGCGGTGAAGGCGTTGACCACCACCAGGTAGGAGGGGATCAGCCACAGGACCGCCACCGCGGCCAGGATCACGTTGCGCAGGCGCCGTGCCATGGTCAGGTCCTCTCTCAGCTCTGCGGCCGCGTCTGCCGGCGCAGGTAGATCCACGACGCCGCGAGCACGATCACGGTCAGGACGACGGCGACCGCCGCGCCGTAGCCGTACCGGCTGAGCGTGAAGGTCTGCCGGTACATCGCCAGCGCAAGGGTCTCCGAGGCGGTGCCGGGCCCGCCCTTGGTCAGCAGCCAGACGATGTCGAACGTCTTCAGGCTGCCCACCAGGGTGATGCCGATGACGACGATGCTGATCGGGCGCAGCTGCGGCAGCACGATGCTGCGCAGGAGTCGGAAGCCGCCGGCACCGTCGAGCCGGCCTGCCTCGATGGTCTCGGTGGGGATCGCCTGCAGGCCGACGAGAAAGAGGATCATGTTGGCCCCGGTCGCCTGCCACGTGGTGGCGATGATCATCGCGATGGTGTTCATCGGCCACTCGAGCAGCCACGGTTGCTCGAGGCCCGAGAGTCCCAGCAGGGAGAGCATGGCGTTGACCGCGCCGTCGGTCTGGAGCATGAAGTTCCACAGGATCGCGGTGACCGATCCGGACAGCGCGTAGGGGAGGATCACCGAGAACCGCGCGAACCTCCCCCATCCGCAACTGCTCGTCGCCACGGCGATGAGCAGGCCGATCAGGACGGGCAGCAGCAGCGCTCCGATGGTCCACATGCCCGTGTTGAGCAGGGCACGCAGGAACGTCTCGTCCCGGAACAGCACCGAGTAGTTGGTCAGGCCCACCCAGCTGCGGCTCAAGCCGTCGTCGCTGAAGAAGCTCCGGTAGACCGTCAATGCGAACGGCAGGACGAGCAGAATGCCGACGAGGGCGACGGCTGGGAGCAGGAACAGCGCGAGGTAGCCGCGCGTCCGCCCTGTCCGTTGCGGAGCTGCACCCCGCTGGATCGGGACGCGGATACGTTCCGTGGTCGTCATAGCGACCACGCCTCCCATTCCGCTTCCGCACGTTCTTGCATCCGCTGCAGGGTGGAGCGCGCCATCGCGGCAGTCGGCTCAGCCATGAAGGCGCCGAGCTCTTGAACGTTGCCTTCCACCAGGACCGGAGGTGAGGCCTCCCAGTAGCGTGTGGCCAGGACGGGGTCGAGGCGTGCGACCTCGGCGGCGAGGTCCTGAACGGGGCGCACGGGGGGCAGCGCGTCGTCGTTCGCCGAGAGGTCGTTGAGAAAGCCCACCCAGGCTTCCTGCACTCCGGTCTCAAGCCACCTTCCCGCCACACCCAACGCAGCGTCGAGCTTGTGAGCGTTGGCAGCGACTGCCAGAGCTCCGCTCTCTGTCACGACCGCCGGAGGTGCAGAGTCGACTACCGGGGGGACCACGAAGAGCCCAAATGTCTCGTCATCGTGTCCGGCTTGAACAAAGGCATTCGCGTTCCAGGTGCCGTACAGGTTCATGCCGATGGTGCCCTCAGCGAAGCTGCCCGGTAGCCCTCCCATGGCCAAATCAGGCGACGAGAAGAGGCCGCGCTCGTACATGTCGACCCAGATGCTCATGGCTTGCTGAGCCGTGTCGTCTGTGTACGAGGCTCGGCCTTCAGTCAGAGCGACGTAGAAGTCCGGATCGAGTCCATTGAGGAGTTGCTGGAACCAGATCAGGGACTCCCAGGTGCTTACCCCAATGCTCGCCAACGGTGTGACGCCGTCGTCGCGCAGTTCCTCGGCGATGGCGATGAATTCGTCCCATGTCTGCGGGACATCGAGGCCGAGCCGATCGAAGGCCGGCTTGCTGTAGAACATGGCGTAGTACGACTGGTACAAGGGGACCGCGTACGGTGTGCCGTCGTAACTGAAGCTCTCACGCGTCGCCGGGTCGACCCACCCCTCGGCCTCTGCGCTGTCCCACGCGGTGGACAAGTCCGCGAATATCTCGCTTCTGGCGACGTCGCGCAGCCGGTAGCCGTTCCACCATTTGACGAGGTCGGTTGTTGAATCAGTCCGGGCGGACATGCGCACCACCTGCTGGTAGCTGCTGACATCCGGTATGGCGCGGACCGCGAGACCGTGGCCGACGCTGTCCCGCAGAACATCGCCAGCGCTGACGAAACCTGGCGCCCAGGTCGGGTTGTCGTTGCTGAGGGTGACGTCGGGGCCCGGGGCGGCGCGGGTAAGCGTGCCGCGCGCGCAGGAGCCGAGCAGGGCGGCGCCGCCGGCAAGGCCCGCCCAGCGCAGCGCGGTGCGGCGGTCGATCATCGTCGCGGCGCGCCTCGTTGCCGGCATCCTGGACCTCCATCGGTGTGCTCGCCGTCGGCGTCGGTCAGCGGAAAGAACTCGCCCACGTTAACGTTACCAGCCAGGATCCCGCAACCATGGGCCGGTGTCTCCCGCAGAATCACCATGATACGCCTGGTCAGGGCAACAGTCTGTGGTCGCTTTGTGCGCCGATCGGGCGCTGTTTGCTGATATCGCTATCAGGTCGTGTCCCCATGCGCCGAGAGCGGACGATCGAGTCATGAGCGGATGTCTGAACGTCCGCTGAAGGCTCGATCGTCCGCTCTCGGCAGGGAGGCCGTACCGCCCGTTACGCGGGTGCGCGGCCCGCGAGGCGGTCGGCCGCCGCGGGGTCGGCGCCGAGCACCGCGCCGAGGAGTGCAGCCTGCTCGCCCTTGAGGAGCCGCGGCGCGACGGTCGGCGGATCGGCCAGAAGTGCGGCGAGTGCGGCTCGGAACGGGGGGAAGAGGAGATCCGCGGAGGCGACCATGGAGCCGCCGACCACGAGCCGCTCGGCGCCGAACGCCTCACACCACGGCGCGAAGGCGCGCGCCAGGACGCGCATGCCGGCCTCGAGGACGCCCAGCGCCTCCGGCTCGCCCGAGCGCGCACGCTCGGCGATCTCGGCCACGTCCGCCGTGTGGCCCGTGCGGTCGAGGTAGGCGGCGCGCAGTGCGCGTCGGGACACGCGTTCCTCCAGTGGGACGCCGTCGATGCGCACGGTGTGGATGTCCCCGTCCCGCGGCACGGCGTCTCCCGTGCTGACGCAGTGCCCGCGATCGACGAATGCCGATCCGATACCGGTGCCGAGCGTGATGGCGATGCACCGGCCCGACCGTTGTCCGGCGCCGGCCGCCCACTCGCCGAGGCCGAACGCGTCCGCGTCGTTGATGAAGTGCACGAAGCCAGGCTCGCGGCCGCATCGCTGTGCAAGGCCGGCACGGACGTCCACGCCGTACAGAGCGCCGAACTTCGCCACTCCGGTGAAGTCGCCGATGCCGCGGCGGTAGTCGAACGGTCCGGGGATCGCCATGGCGACCGGCGCGGTGAGTGCGCCGTGGACCCGGATGGCGTCGGCCATGGCGTCGAGGAGCTCGTCCGCGGGCGCCTCCGCGTCCAGCGGGAGGCGGCGTTCGTCGGTGATCTCCAGGTCGGGGCGGACGGTCGCGGACGTCACGTGCGTGCCGCCGATGTCCACCGCGACCCAGCTCGCGGTGGCGGGAGCGCGGTCATCGAGTGCGGGGTCCGTACGGCGGTCGTCCCGGGTATGTGATCGCATGTCGTCCATCATGGCTTTCCAGCGGCTCGGCACGTCCGCGCGTTCCGGGTGGACGCGGCGGGGTGGTCATGGCTTACGCTGGTAACGATACCGGCCCGTACTGCTCGATCTGCGATCCCTCTGACGGGCCACCGCCGTACGTCCATCGCTACTCGCCGCCGTACTGAACGGCGACCCGTTTGGTAGCGTTACCGGTCAGGAGTGACATGCAGGTCCCTGAGAGCGCGATCCCGGGCGCCTACGACAAGTTCCCGACGATCCGGGTACCCGGTGAGCACCGCGCCTGGCAGCGCGGTGAGGTCTGGTCGGCGCTGGCGGACCACGCCGACGGCGGGACCGTCGTCATCGACTGCTACCCCGGGACCGACGTCGGCGGGGTCGTCGACGCGGTGCGGAAGGCGCTGCCCGACGCCGACGTCATCGATATCGAGACTGAAGCGGCGCTGCCTCCGGACCGGATCGACGCCCTCATCCGGCGCGACCTGACCGACGATAGCGTCTTCGGCCTCATGTCCCACCACCACCTCGCCGAGTTCTACGACGAGGCACGCCTGGACGCCGTCGCGGACCGGGTGACGTCGCGTCCGGGGCAGAGCGTCCTGGTGGGGTGGGGTGCGGCCCTCGTCCCGGTCGAGTCGACCACCGTGGTGCTCGCCGACCTGCCGCGGTGGGAGATCCAGCAGCGCCAGCGTGCCGGCGCGCCGAACTGGCGGGCTGATAACGCCTCCGCGGCGCCGCTCACCAAGTTCAAGCGCGGCTACTTCGTCGAGTGGCGCACCGCGGACGAGCACAAGCGCGCGCTCATCGGCCGGGTCGACTTCCTCCTCGACACCACGCGCTCGGTCGGCGAAGCCACGCTGATCACCGGCGCGGCCTTCCGAGCCGGCCTGGACGCCGCGGTGCGGCGCCCGTTCCGAGTGGTGCCGTTCTTCGACCCCGGTGTCTGGGGCGGGCAGTGGATGAAGCAGGTGTGCGGGCTCGACCCCGACCGCGAGAACTACGCCTGGTGCTTCGACTGCGTGCCCGAGGAGAACAGCCTCCTGCTCGAGGTCGGGGAGCAGGTCGTCGAGATCCCGGCCCTCGACGTCGTCCTGGCCCGTCCGGCGGAACTGCTCGGACCGCGGACGTTCGCGCGCTTCGGTGCGGAGTTCCCGATCCGGTTCGACTTCCTCGACACCATGGGCGGCGGCAACCTCTCGCTGCAGGTGCACCCGCTGACCGACTACATCCAACGCACCTTCGGGATGCACTACACCCAGGACGAGAGCTACTACCTGCTCGACGCGGGCGAGGACGCCGTCGTCTATCTCGGCGTGCAGACCGGGGCGGACCGCGAGGAGATGGCTCGCGAACTGCGGAGCGCGGAGCGCGGGGAGAGCCAGTTCCCGGCCGAACGCTACATCAACCGGTTCCCGGCGAAGCGGCACGATCACTTCCAGATCCCCGCCGGCACCGTGCACTGTTCGGGGGCGAACTCGATGGTCCTCGAGATCTCCGCGACGCCGTACATCTTCACCTTCAAGATGTGGGACTGGGGCCGGGTGGGCCTGGACGGGATCCCGCGCCCGATCCACCTCGACCACGCGCTGGCCAACATCCAGTGGGAGCGGGACACGGAGTGGACCACGCAGCAGCTCGTGGACCGGGTCACCCCGCTCGCCACCGGGGACGGGTGGCGCGAGGAGCGCACCGGCCTCCACGAGCTCGAGTTCATCGAGGTCCGCCGGCACTGGTTCACCGGCGCCGTCGACCACGACACCCGCGGTACCGTCAACGTGCTGAACCTTGTCGAAGGACCGGAGGCGGTCGTGGAGAGTCCCGACGGAGCATTCGAACCGTTCGTGGTGCATTACGCCGAGACGTTCATCGTGCCGGCCGACGTCGGCCGGTACCGCATCCGGCCGCACGGGGCCGGCGTCGGTCGCGAGTGTGCCACCGTCAAGGCCTTCGTCCGCGGCACGACGGACGGCGACGTCTGATGCTCCTGCCGATCACCAACGAACCACGCGACTACGCCTGGGGCTCACACGAGGCCATCGCCGAGTTCACCGGGCGGCCACCGTCCGGCGGGCCCGAGGCGGAACTCTGGCTCGGCAGCCACCAGCTCAGCCCCAGCCGCATCCTCACCCCGGAGGCGGCCGGAGGCCACGAGCGGCTCGACGAGTGGATCGCGGCCGATCCGGAGGGCGCACTCGGCGCCTCACGCGGCGGTGACGAGTTCCCCGTCCTCATGAAGGTCCTCGCCGCAGCGCAGGCGTTGTCGATCCAGGTGCACCCCGACGCCGAACAGGCGCAGCGCGGGTTCGCGGACGAGAACGCACGCGGCGTCGCCCTCACCGACCCGGAGCGCACCTACAAGGACCCGTACCCGAAGCCCGAACTGGCCCTCGCCCTCGGCGGGCCGTTCGACGCGCTCGTCGGCTTCCGGCCGCTCGATGCGACGAAGACCCTGGTCGCCGAGCTGGCCGAGGCCGCCGCGTCCGCCGAGGACCGCCGGCCGCTCGACGACCTCGCCGCGAAGCTCGACGGCGAACCCGAGGAGACGCTACGTCGCCTCGTCGCGTGGTTCCTCGACGGCAGCGCGAGCGCCGAATCGCTGTGCCGAGCGGTCGTCGCGGCGGCGGAGCGCTACCCGGGCGGACGGTTCGAGGCCGAGGCCCGGACCCTCGCCGAGCTCGGGGCGAGCCGCCCCGGCGATCCCGGAATCCTCGTGGCGTCACTGATGAACCGCGTCCACCTCGAGGAGGGGGAGGCGGTCTACGTCCAGCCCCGGGAGATCCACGCCTACCTGGGAGGTCTCGCCATCGAGGTGATGCGCGCCTCGGACAACGTGATCCGCGCGGGACTGACCGGCAAACACATCGACGTCGCCGCGCTGCAGCGCATCACCGACTTCCGCGAGCGCCGCGAGGTGGTGGCCCGGCCCACGGAGGTTGCGCCCGGCGTCGCGCATCTCGGCCCGGGCCCGGAGTTCGCCCTCACCCGCCTGACGTCGATGCCCGCTTCGGGCGGCAGCGCCGGCGAACGGCCGCGCGTCCGCCTGTCCGGACCCGCGGTGGCCGTCGCCACGGCCGGATCGCCCCACGTGCACGGCGGGCGGAACGAGACGCGCCTGGAGCGTGGCCAGGCCGTGTACGTCACGCCGGACGAGGAAGAGCTGACGCTCACCGGCCAAGGGCAACTCGTGCTCGCGACGCCCGGCGGCACCCGGTACGAGTGAGCCTCGGCGACCACTGTCCTGAGGCGGCATTACTGCTGAGTCACCTTCTGGTCAGAGATTGTTCAAATTCGCACCTCATCGGTAGCCCATCGCGTGACGGAGCATTCCCATTCCCGCTCCGGTGTGGCAAGCTCGAGCCACGAGCTGCTCGGTAGGGGAGGGCGCGGGCCGTCCTCCGGTGAGGGGGCGCAGAATGCCGGTGACCCACCTCCCACAGCACGGGCTGCAGCCGGGAGACAGCGCTGCGGCCACGAGGGACGCCGTCGCTGTGCTGCTCTCGAACGCGCGGACACGCCTGGTCGTCTCCGGTCGCATCGACCGTGACATGGACTCGGAGCTGGCCGTGGCCGTTCAGGAATGCGTCGCGGCAGGGGCGCCGGTGGACGTCGACGCCCGGACGGTCCGCCTCATGGATTCCGCCGGCGTGGTGCGTCTGCGCCGCCTCGCCGGCGTGCTGCCCACCCGGGTGATCCAGCCGCCAGACACCATGCGGTTCGTGCTGTCCGTCACTGGGCTCGACCACCAGCTCGAGATCCTCGACCAGTGCCCGCCATTCCCCGAATGATCACGCCGTTCCCGGAATGACGACGTCGATGTCAGGATCGGGCCGAGGCCGGGCAGCGGCACTGGTGGTCGCCGGCGCGACCGTCGCGGCGTGCACCTCCGGGCCGGAGGACGCCTCGACGCCGGCCAGCACCGACGCGGTCCCGTCTGCGACCGCCGAGCCCGGTGGCGCAGACGGCTCTGATGACGACGGCGCTGACGACCCTGATGACGACCGCACCCAAGACGGCGCGGACGGGCCCGAGGTCGCCGAACCGGGAGTTCTGGCCACCGGCCTCCGCTCGCCCTGGGGCCTGACCTTCCTTCCCGACGGCGACGCCCTCGTCACCGAGCGCGACACCGCCCGCATCCTGCGGATCAGCCCCGACGGCGAGGTCACCGAGGCCGCCGTCGTGCCCGGGGTCGCGCATGGCGGGGAGGGCGGCCTGCTCGGTATCGCCGCCGACCCGGAGGACCCCGCGAACGTCTACGTCTACGCCACCACGGACGAGGACAACCGCGTGATCCGGCTGCGATTCGACGACGGCGAGCTCGACAGCGGGCACCTCCGCGTCCAGGAGGTCGTCCTCGAGGGGATCCCGCACCATCCGCAGCGCCACAACGGCGGCCGGCTGGCGTTCGGCCCGGATGGCTTCCTCTACGTCGCTTCCGGGGACGCGGACGACAGGTCCGCCGCGCAGGACCTCGACTCGCTGGCCGGCAAGATCCTGCGGGTCGACCGCGACGGTGACCCGGCCGCCGGCAACCCCACCTCGGACTCGCCTGTGTGGTCGCTCGGGCACCGCAACGTCCAGGGACTCGGATGGATCCCGTCCGGCGAGGACGCCGGGACCATGGTCGCCAGCGAGTTCGGCCAGGACACGTGGGACGAGCTCAACCGCATCGAGCCGGGTGAGAACTACGGCTGGCCACAGGTCGAGGGCGACGGCGGCGGCGCCGAGTACACCGACCCGCTGCTGACCTGGCGACCAGCCGACGCCTCACCCAGCGGGATCGCGGTGACCGAGGAGGAGGTCTACGTCGCGGCGCTGCGTGGCGAGTCGCTGTGGCGGGTGCCGCTGGACGGCGCCGACGTCGGTGAGCCCGAGCGATTGCTGGCCGGCGAGTACGGCCGGCTTCGTGCGGCGGAGGTGGACAGTGCGGGTCAGCTGTGGCTGCTGACGTCGAACACCTCGCGCGGTGCCCCGGCGCCCGAGGACGATCGGATCGTCGTCGTCGATCCCGACGACCTGTGACCACGCCCGAGGGATGACTCGAGGTCGGGTCCCCAGGAGCTGTGCTCCCTCGGGTCGTTCAGACCTCGTCGGGGTCCTGGGTCCGCCCGCGCGAGACGCGCAAAGCCCGCCCGCGTTCGACGTCGGCCCGGGCCTTCTCGGCCTTCTTCTCGCTGGCCTTGGTGTCCCGAGCGGGTAGCTGGATGGTCTCCTCGGCGGGGATGCCGGCCTGCAGCTCGCGGGACCGCTCCAGCTCGGCGTCGAACTCCGCGCCGAACAGCAGGGCGAGGTTCATCACCCACAGCCACAGCAGCGCCACGATGACGCCGCCCAGGGCGCCGTACGTCTCGTTGTAGCTCCCGAAGTTGGCGACGTAGAAACCCAGAGCCAGCGAGGCGAGGAGCGCCACGACGATGGCGATGATGGCGCCGGGCGAGATCCACCGGAATTTCGGCTGCCGTACGTTCGGGGTCGCCCAGTACAGCAGGGCGATCGCGGCGATGACGGCGATGAGGAGCACCGGCCACTTGGCGATGTTCCAGATCGTCACCGCGACGCCGCTGAGGCCGATGAGGGATCCGACCTGCTCGGCGATGGGTCCGGAGATCACGAGGATGACGGCGCCGAGGGCGACGAGCACCAGCATGACCAGGGTCAGCAGGTACATCGCCGGGCGCAGTTTCCACAGCGGGCGTCCCTCCTCGATCTCGTACACCCGGTTCATCGCCCGGGAGAAGGCCGTGACGTAGTTCGACGCTGTCCACAGCGCCACGAGCAGACCGACGACGAGTCCGATGCCCGGGGCGGGCGCCGTCGTGAGGTTCTCGATGACCGGGCCGAGCGTGTTCATGGCCGTTCCCGGAACGAGGTCCTCGGCCATCGACGTCAGTGTGTTCGTGGTCTGCCCCTGGCCGACGAGGCTGAGCAGCGAGACGAGGGCGATGAGGGCGGGAAAGATGGACAGCACCGCGTAGTAGGTCAGGGCGGCGGCGAGGTCGGTGCAGTCGTCGGCGCCGAACTCGCGCAGCGCCTTGCGGGCGGTGTAGCCCCACGACGCCGCGCGCAGATCGGGCGGCGACTCGGCCTTGTCTTCGCTCAGATGGCGGTTCATCGCACACCTCCTCCGGTGTCGACTGTGCGGTGCGTCGGCGATACCGGCAACCGGAGGGGTGCGTCGGCGTAACCGGCGCCGGGAGGGCGCGATGCGTCATCATGTCTTGATGAGGCGGCCACCGAAGGTTTCGATGTTCCCCGTCCTCGTGGCCGGGGCCGTGCTCGTGGCCGGATGCGGCGGCGATGCCGGTGACACGGGTGGTGGTGCCGGCCCGGGCGGTGACACGGGCGGCAGCGGCGAGGTCCCGTCGGCGGCGCCGACCCCACATCCCGACGCCGCAGTGACCACGCGGAGCCCGGCGACGGTGCTCGACGACGGCGACGGCGCCGAACTGTGTCTGGGCGCGATCGCCGAGTCCTACCCGCCGCAGTGCGGTGGGCCGCGACTGGCCGATTGGGACTGGGCGGCTCACGAGGGCGAGTACGAGGAAGCCGCAGGCGTGCGGTGGGGTGAGTTCGTCGTCGTCGGCACCTACGACGGCGAGGAGTTCACCGTCGAGGAGGTGACACCCGCGAGCGAGTGGGACGGCGAACCACCCGAGAACGGCACCGACCTGTCGACCCCGTGCGCCGAGCCGGACGGCGGGTGGCAGGTGCGTGATCCCGCGCTGACGACCGACGAGACGCTCCAGGAGGTGCTCGCCGTCGCGGCGGACCTGGACGGGTACGCCGGATCGTGGCTCGACCAGTCCATCAACCCCGCCCACGGCAGCGACGACCCCGACGAGGTCGAGGCTGCCATGAACGACCCGCGGCAGCTGGTGGTCAACGTCCTCGTCACGGGGGAGACCGGCGCGGCCGAGGAGCAGCTGCGCGAGGTCTGGGGCGGGGCGCTGTGCGTCTTAGCGGCGGAGCACAGCCACGCCGACCTCGAGGCGGCGCAGCAGCAACTGTCCGAGATCGAGGGGTACCAGAGCGCCGGGATCTCGGTGGCCGAGAACCACGTCGGCCTGTCGGTCATCTACGACGACGGCACGCTCCAGCAACAGCTCGACGACGCGCTGGGGGAGGGTGTGGTCGAGGTCAGCTCGGCGCTCGTGCCGGCGCCGTAGCCGGCCTCAGTCCGAGCCGTCGACGACGTAGTAGATCGTCTGCGCCACGATGAGACCGTCGCGGACCACGAAGGAGTCCACGCCGTCGCGGACGCGGACCTCGCCCTCCACGCCGTTCCACCGGAGCATGCCCATCTCGCCCTCGACGAGCAGTTCCTCGTACTCGAACGCGCCGTGACCGACATAGGAGGAGAGCACCTGCGCCCGATGCCGGACGCCGTCGAGCCCGCGGTCACTGCCCTCACCCCAGGAGAGCAGCACGACGTCGGGGTGGTAGTTCTCGGCGAGGTCACCCTCGAGGTCGCCGGACTCGCGATGGGCGAGGTGCGACTCGAGGACCTCGCGGGTACTCCGGCTCATCGCGGACCTCCTGCGGTCAGGGCGCGTTCGAGTTCCTGCCGGGTGGTGACCGGCCGGTCGCAGACGAACCCTCGACAGACGTACGCGGCAGGGCCACCGTCGACCAGCGGCCGATCGCCCAGCAGGGGCACGCCGTCGGCGTCCGGTTCGCCGGCGACGGAGACCAGGCCGGGGGAGTCCGACCGCCGCACGGTCCGGATCAGCTCCCCGCCGTCATCCCCGACGACGGCGACCTGCAGCGGTCCGGCTGCCACCGCCTCGGCGACGGCGAGTGTCCATCCCGCGAACCGCGGCGCCTGGCGGGCGATGGCTCCCGCCGCCGCGACGGCGCGCTCGGCCGCCTCGCGGTGTCGGGTCGAGCCGGTCAGCGCTGCGTAGGTCAGCAGGGCTTCGGCGAGGGCGGACTGTCCGGACGGTTCGACGTTGTCGCTGGGATCCTTCGGCCGGGTGATGAGCTGACCGGCGCTGACCTGGTCGTCGGCGACGTCGAAGAACCCGCCCGACCCGTCGGTGAAGCGGTCGAGCGCCACCTCCAGGAGACCGCCGGCCGCCTCGAGCCACCGCGGCTCCGCTGTGGCCTGGTGCAGCGTGAGCAGTCCCTCGGCCAGGTTGCCGTAGTCGGCGGCGACGCCCGCCGCCGTGCCGACGGCCGCGTTCCGGGAGGTGCGACGGAGGCAGCCCTCGACGAGGTGCGTCGCGAGCAGGAAGTCGGCGCAGGCCCGGGCTGCCTCGAGGTACCGCGGCTCCTCCAGCAGTGCACCGGCCTCGGCGAGGGCGCCGATCGTCAGGCCGTTCCACGCGGTGACCACCTTGTCGTCACGGGCAGGCTGTGGTCGCTCGGCCCGTGCCGAGAGCAGCCGCTGCCGCGCCTCGGTCCACCACTGCGGGTCCGGGTCGGAGCGCAGCTGCAGCGTGGAGGTGCCGCGCTCGAACGTGCCCGAGTCGGTGACGGACAGGACTTCGGCCGCCCTAGCGCCGTCGTCCTCCCCGAGCACCTCGGTCAGCTGGCCGGGCGTCCAGGCGTAGGTCAGGCCCTCGACGCCGTCGGCGTCGGCGTCCAGCGCCGAGGCGAACCCGCCCTCCGGCGTGCGCATGTCGGCGAGCAGGAAGTCCGCCGTCTCGCGGGCCACCCGCTCGGCCAGGGCGGAACCGGTCGCTCGGTGCAGGTGCAGGTACACCCGCAGCAGCTGGGCGTTGTCGTAGAGCATCTTCTCGAAGTGCGGCACCACCCATTCGGCGTCCACCGAGTAGCGCGCGAACCCGCCGGCGAGCTGGTCGTACATGCCGCCGCGGGCCATCGCCTCGCAGGTCTGTTGGGCCATGGCGAGGGCGTCGTCGGGCTTGTCGGCGTCGGGCTTGTCGGCGCCACGGGTCCGGGCGTGGTGGCGTAGCAGGAACTCGAGGACCATGTTCGGCGGGAACTTCGGGGCCGTGCCGAACCCGCCGTTGACGGCGTCGAACTGACTGCGCAGCGTGGTGACGGCGTCGGTCAGGGCGGCGTCGTCGAGGGCGTTCACGGGCGTGGAGGCCGAGGCGCGGGAGATCACGTCGGTGATCTGGGAGCCGGAGCGCAGCACCTCCTCGCGACGCTCGGTCCAGGCCTCGCCGACGGCGGTCAGCAGTTGGAGGAACTGCGGCCGCGGGTAGTACGTGCCGCAGAAGAACGGGTCGCCGTCCGGGGTGAGGAAGCACGTCATCGGCCAGCCGCCCTGCCCGGTCAGGGCGGTGGTGGCGTTCATGTAGATCGCGTCGACGTCGGGACGCTCCTCGCGATCCACCTTGACCGGCACGAAGCCGGTGTTCATCACCTCCGCGACCCGATCGTCCTCGAAGGACTCGTGCGCCATGACGTGGCACCAGTGGCACGCCGCGTACCCGACGGACAGCAGGACCGGGACGTCTCGCCGTCGGGCTTCGGCGAACGCTTCCTCGCCCCACTCCTGCCAGTGGACCGGGTTCCCGGCGTGCTGGAGCAGGTAGGGGCTCGTTGCCGAAGCGAGGCGGTTGGCCATTGCTGTCACTCCTGACGAGGCACGTGTCTCATCGTCTCCGTGTGAGGCACGAGAGGGAGGCACGACACCGGCGTACGACGGTTCTTCCAGCGTAGGAGGTCTCGTGGCGCCTGCATTCTCAGCCGAAGCTGCACGGCTATGGCGGGTCCGGCGGACGAGGCGATGGAGCATTGAGTATGCATGCACGACCAACGTATTCTGAGTGGATGGCCTATCTGCAGATCCGAGACGTCCCCGACGACGTCCGTGACGTCCTGGCCGAACGCGCCCGCGAGCGAGGACAGTCGCTGACGATGTTCCTGCGCGACGTCGTCATGCGGGAGGCGTCATTTGCTGCCAACCGCGTGCTCCTCGATCAGGTGGCTGCCTCCCGTCGAGCCACCGGCGTGACGACGGCCGACGTGCTCAGCTCCCTCGACTCCGCACGCGAGCGCGCCGACGCATGATCGCTCCGGACGCGTCAGTCACCGTCCTGGCGCTGCACGGAGATCCGGAAGCCGACCCCCGGGTCATGCGAGCCGTCCGGGTGCTGCGGGATGATCCGGCCTGGATCGCGCCCGAGCATTGGCGGACCGAGGTGCTCTCCGCGACCCGCGGCCTGTTCCTCGGAGGCAAGATCGGGTTGGACGAAGCCGAGGTTGCGGTCCAGTGGCTTCGCGACATCACGACGGCTGATGTGCCGACCGGCCCTCACCTGCAGCGAATGTGGCAGCTCCGGTCGAACCTCTCCGCGTACGACGCCGGGTACGTCGCCGTCGCCGAGGCGCACGACGTCACCCTCGTGACCGCGGACGTCCGCGTTCAGCGCGCGGGTGTCGCGCGCTGCCCGGTCCGTGTCATCGGCTGAACAGGATCGCGTCGAAAGCGACACCGGAGCGGGGCTCGTCGCGCACCAGGCGGAAGAAGTCGTCGTGGACGAGCCGGCGGTCGACGGACCCCTGCGCCGGGAGGGGGCCGGTCGGTGGTGGCGTCCCGTCGGGGAGGCGGCCGCCATCTTCGTCGGCTCGCAGCTGCTCGGCGGCGCCGTCGCCTGGATGAGCCGTACATCTGGCGCGACGACGCCGGTACGGGGTGGGTCGTGCATTACCCGAATACGCCACGCAGGCGCTCACCATGTACCTCGTGATCGCGCTGGCCGCGGCGTGGTTCGGTGCACGCCTTCGGCAGCTCGCCGGTCGTCTCGACCTCGTCGACGGCGGACGGCCGGCTGACCTGAGCAGGGCGTCCACGGCGTCGACCGGCACATCGAGGCACCGCTCGAGCTCCCACCAGATGCGGGCCACGTCCTTCCTCCCGGCGCTCTCGTCCAATTAGACCAGGAGGCCCGGGTCCGAGTGCCGATCACGGCCGGTGCGGATCGATCATCGTCATCCCCGCCACTCTCGCCCGGCCGAACGCGGGCAGAGCCGCGGCCGCCTCCTCGAGGCCGATCACCTTCTCGATGAGGTCCTGCGGCCGCAGCGAGCCGGATTCGATGAGCGCCAGCATCCCCGGATAGTCGGCCGCCGCCATGCCGTGGCTGCCCAGCACATCGAGCTCCCAACCGATCACTCGGGACATCGGGATCCGGGGATGCCCGCCGTCGTCGGGCGGGAGCAGGCCGATCTGGACGTGGCGGCCCCGGCGCCGCAGGCTGAGAACGGCGTCGGCGCAGGCCGCCTCAGCCCCAATGGCGTCCACCGAGACATGGGCGCCCTCGCCGGTGATCGCCCGGACCGCCTCCGGCACATCCGTGCCCTCTCCGGCGCGGACCGTGTGCTCGGCACCGAGCCGCGCCGCGGCCTCGAGCGCCTCGGCGTTGCGGTCCACGGCGATCACGTGCGCGCCGCGTGCGGCCGCGATCATCACCGCGCTGAGGCCCACGCCCCCGGCGCCGATGACGAGCACCCACTCGCCCGGCGACACCCCGGCCCGCGCGAGGACACCGCGGTACGCGGTCGCGAATCGGCAGCCCAGCGCCGCGGCCGCCTCGAACGAGACGCCGTCCGGGATGGCCACGAGGTTGGTGTCGGCGGCGTACAGGGCGACCTGCTCGGCGAACGAGCCCCAGTATGTGAACCCGGGCTGTTCCTGGTTCGGGCACACCTGCGCCTCGCCCCGGTGGCACCACTGGCATGCGCCGCACCCGCACACGAACGGGACGGTGACCCGGTCGCCCACCCGCCACCGCCGGACACCTGTGCCGACCGCGGCGACCACGCCCGCCAGCTCGTGCCCGGGGACGTGCGGGGGCCGGACGTCGTCGTCGTGGCCGGCCCAGCCGTGCCAGTCGCTCCGGCACAGACCCGTCGCCCGGACCTCGACGACCACTCCGCCGTCCGGTGCCGTCGGGCCAGCGATCTCGCGGACGCGGGGCGTGCCGCCGAACTCGTCGTAGACCACAGCGCGCATGTGGCCATCCTGCCGCGCCGGCGGCGGAGAACGGATGCCTGCGAGGCGCTGGCCATGGTCCCGGCCGTGCTCACGGAAGGGGCTCGCGGGCTGCTCAAGGTAGCGTAGGAGTCCTGCTCAAGGTAGCGCAGCAGCCATGCCCACGGTCTCATAGACCAAGCGACGCCGCCGACACCTTCTGCTCACCGACGTAGACCGCAGAGGGCCGGATGATCTTGCCGAGCGCGTGCTGCTCGAGCACGTGCGCGCTCCACCCGGCCGTGCGGGCACAGGCGAACAGCGGGGTGAACAACGACGGCGGGATGCGCGCGAAGTCCAGGAGCACGGCCGCCCAGAACTCGACGTTCGTCGCCAGCACCCGGTCCGGCTTGCGCTCGCGCAACTCGGCCAGCGCGGCCTCCTCCAGGGCGGCTGCGGCCTCGAACCGGTCGGCGCCGAGCCGCCGTGCCGCCTCCCGCAGGATGCGCGCCCGGGGGTCCTCCGCCCGATAGACGGCGTGCCCGAAGCCCATCAGCCGCTGCCCCGAGTCCAATACCGAGCGCACGTGGCCGCGGGCATCCCCGGTGCGCTCGACCTCCTCGACCATCGCCAGCGCCCGCGACGGCGCACCACCGTGCAGCGGGCCGGACAGCGCCCCGACGGCGGCCGAGAGACACGCCGCCGCGTCCGCACCCGTGGAGGCCACCACCCTCGCCGTGAACGTGGAGGCGTTGACCCCGTGCTCGGCCGCGGTGATCCAGTACGCGTCGACCGCCTCGACATGCCGCGGATCCGGCTCGCCCTGCCACGCGATCATGAACCGCTCGGCCGGCGTCGCTCCCGCCTGGACCTGCCACTCGGGGACGGCCGGCTGGACCCCGCGCGCCGACTGCGCCGCGAGGGACAGCGCCGCGGCAGACGTGCGCGCGAGATCGGCTCGGGCCTGTGCCGCGTCGGCGTCGACCAGGGGCCGCAGCCCCAGCCGCGGTCCGGCCGCCGCGAGTCCTGCCTGGACGTCCGCCCGGGACTCACCGGAGCCGATCGGCAGTCCGAGCGGATCCGCTGCCGGAAGGCCGCGGCTCGGGTCACCGTCGACCAGCAGGCCCCATACACGGCCGAAGTCCGCCCGGCCCACCAGCTCCTCGACGTCGACGCCGCGGTACCGCAGCGATCCGCCGTCCTTGTCGGGTTCGGCGATCGCCGTCTCGAAGGCGACGACGCCCGCCAGCCCGGGCCGGATCTGACTGTTCTCGCTCATACCGGCAATCGTCCGCCACGGTGGCGGGCCTGACCAGGTTGATCGGATCAACGTGCCGCCTCGACGCATCGGGTGGCCGGTCAGGACGGTAGCGGCCGCGGTCAGGATCCGACGGCGCGGGGCCGGAACCGTGGTCCGTGCGGGTACTCCTCGGCGATGTGTGCGGCGAACCCGACGGTGCGGGCGATCATGAAGATCGCCTGGCCGGCTCCGTCGGGCAGGTCGCATGCCACCGCCAGGGCGGCGAGGGCGAGGTCGACGTTCGGTAACCGTCCGTGGCGCCGGGCCACCTGCACGCTCAGGGTGTCGACGGCCTCGGCCACGTCCGGGCTCACGGCGGCCACCCGGTTTAGCACGATCTCGGCGCGCGGATCGGTGGTCTCGTAGACCACGTGGCCGAATCCGGCGTTCGGAGCCTGAGGGGCCTCGCCGCGGTCCAACCAGGTCCGCAGCATCGCCGTCGCGTCCCGGCTCGCGGCCCCGTGGCGCGGCCCGCGGAGGGCGGCCAGGCCCGCGAGGATGCACGACCACGGGTCGGCGTGCGTGCTGGCCGCCACCCGGGCCGCGAGTGTCGACGCCGCGAGCTCGTGGTCCATGAGAACCACCAACGCCGTCTCGAGTGCCGCGAGCTCCTCGGTGCCGGCCGCCCGACCGGTCAGGCCGTGCCACAGCATCGGCGCCACGGCAGTGTCCGTGGCCGCGGCGGCGTGCCCTGCCGCGTCGTCCGGCGCGGCGCCGCCTTGCCGCACCGGACGGGCGGACGCGTCCGGTGCGGACGTCCCAGCCGTCCGCGCGCCCACGCGGATCGCCTGCTGCGCTGCCGCGACGACGTGCGGGAGCGAGAGATCCGTCCGCTGCGGGTCCATCGGTGCGGCGAGCGTGACCGCGAGCTGGATCCGGTCCGGCGGGAACGTCACCGATCCCGGCACACCCCGGTCCACGGCCGCTGACATCGGGTCGGCAAGCGGAGGCCACGGGTCAGCCGGCACGTCCCACACGATGCAGGCGGCCTCCTCGAACGGTTGCGCCGCGAGTGTGGCGACGTCCTGTCCGCGGAAGGCCAGCCTGCCGGACGGCGCCAGGGTGGTCACGTCGGACTCGATGAGCGTGGTGAGAGCGCCGGCACGTGGGCGCGCGTGCTGGCTGGCGAGTCCGAGCACCTCGTCCCGGTCGAACAGCGAGATCCGCTGGCCGTCGACGACTCGGGTGGTCCGGCGCAGCACGCCTCGGGAGACGTAGGCGTAGACCGTCGACTGCCGCACACCGAGCGCCTGGGCAGCCTGCGCCGTCGTGAAATGCCCGCTCACTCTGTCATCGTGGCAGCAGCTCGGCCTGTCCGGCCCAGCCGGACAGCCGCCCTGCCGGATCGAATCTATCGAACAGCGTGAAGCAGTCGCACCAACCGCATGGGCGAGAGGTGTTCCTGACGATCGAAGAACCCCTCCGGGGTCGCAGCCGCCTCGTCGACGTCGAGCTCGACGCGCCATCCGTGTCCGACGAACCAGCCGGCGACGGTCCCAGGAGCGGTCGAACACTGCCACGGTTCGCCCGCGTGTCCGGCCATCGCCGCCACCGCCTGCGCGTAGGCGCGGCCGGCCTCGTCACGGTGTTCGGGGCTCAGGTGGTAATCGACGACGACCCTCGATCCAGCAGGTAGGGCGGCCAGCTCGCCGATGAAGTCGCGACACCGCTCAGGGGTGAGGTACATGCTCACGCCCAGCCACAGGGCGAGGACTGGGCGCCTGAGGTCCATGCCGGCCGCCTCGAGATCCTCGAGATCGAGACCGGCCGCAAGGTCGGCCGGCACGCACCGAGCCCTGTCGTTCAGCCCGGCCTCGTGGAAGAGTCGAGATCGCCAGCTGAGCACGTCCGGGCGGTCGGCGGCCCATACCGACACCGGAGGGGCAGCCGGCCGTCGATTGGCGACGGTGTCCAGCCCCGCGCCGAGAAGGAGGACCTGGTCCGCCTGGGTTTCGGACACCACGGCCTCCGCGAAGCGTGCTCTGGTGCAACTCGCGAGCCGAGCGGCGGCGAGGACCGGTGACCCGGGTTGAGACAGCTGATAGTCGAGGGGCGACGGACTCGCGGTTCGGCACAACCGCTGCGCAACCTCGTCGCTGAGGAGGTGGGGCCGGTTGTCGACCAGCGGATGCGCAGCTCGGGCTGCGGCGGCGAACAGGGCGGTCTGGCTAGAGTGTTTTTCTGCGTCCACCTCAACTCATTACATGATCCACCGTCGCGGTTCCACGAGGCGCGCCGACGCTGCTGCACATGCCCGCGGAATCTGGCTCGATCGAGTCGGCGACCTCGCGGTGCGCGCCTCTCGTTCGGGCCGGGGCGCGGTGCGCCGTATCGTGACGCCATGCGGCAATGGCGTGGTGCGATCGGTGCAGCCCTCGCCACCGCCGCGCTCGTCCTGCTCGCCTGGGCCGCCGCCGGACCGGTGGTCGTCCTGGATCCGGAGCTCGAGCGCGGCGGCGCCCGCCGCGAGGGCCCGGTCGAGCTGCCCTCCGGCGACCAGACGCCGATGCCGGCGCTGGACCCGCTCGCCGGGCCGGGCGCCGACGCCCGTGTGCGCTGGGACATCGTTGCGGACGTGGTCGGGGTCCTGCTCCTCGTGCTGCTCGCGGCCGCCCTGTGGCGCGTGTGGCGCTGGTGGCGCGGCCGTCGGACGGACCGGAGCCTCCCGGACGATGAGGACGTCGACGCGGAGCTGTTGCTGCGTGCCACCGGATCTCAGGCTCGGCGTCGTGCCACGGAGGGCGACCCGCGCAACGCCATCGTCGCCTGTTGGGTGGCTCTCGAGGATGCCGCGGAGCGAGCCGGACTCGCGCGCGACCCAGCCGAGACCGCCGGCGAGTTCACCGCGCGCGTCCTGGCCACCTGGGAGGTCGCACCGGCCACCGTGAGCAACCTCGCCGACCTGTACCGCACCGCCCGGTTCTCCCGCCGGCCGATCACCGAGACGGATCGCGCCGCCGCCCTGGACCTGCTCGGGCGCATCCACCAAGCCATTCTCATCCACTCCAGGGAGGACTCGACGGCAGGTGAAGACCCGATGACGAGCGACGGCCCGGCGCCGGACGCCGACGTCACCGCCCCGGCCGCCGGTTCGGGTCCGGTCGACGACGACCGGCCGCACCACGGCGCAGCCGGAGGGTCGCGATGAGCCGGTGGCTGCGCAGACTGGCCGCGGTATTCGGCATCGCCCTGCTCGCCGTGCTGATCCTGTGGCAGAACGGCCTCCTTCCCGCGCCCTGGCCGGCGGGTGTCCTGACCGCCGTTCTGATCGCCGTGGTCCTCGGCGCCATCGGCTGGACCCTCACCGCGGTGCTCGACGATCTCGCGCCGGCGGCCTGGTTCGGGGCCGACGACGCCGGACCACCGATCGCCCGCGCCGGGCTCGATCACCGGCTCGGCCGCATCCGCCACCTGCTGCGTGACGCCGTCGAGCGCGACGACCGCCCGGACGCCGCCCACGAGCTGCTGCACGGCCTCACCCGCGAGCGGCTGACCGCCCGGGGCTTCGACCCGGACGCCGATCCGGCCACCGCCGATGCACTCCCGCCGCCATTGCGGCGCTACCTCGCCGGCGATCCCAGCGCCACGCGACCGGTCGATCGGCGCCACCTGTCCGACGTCGTCTCCCGAATCGAGGAGCTGTGACCACCACACCCCACCCGGACCACACCCTCCCGATCGAGGAGGTGACCGAGCGTGCCGGCGCCGTCCTGGACCGTGTGGAACGCGCCGTCGTCGGCAAACGGGAGCCGCTGACGCTGCTGCTCGCCGCGGTCCTCGCCGGCGGGCACGTCCTCCTCGAGGATCTGCCTGGGCTCGGCAAGACCCTGGCGGCTCGCTCCTTCGCCCAGACCCTCGGTCTGGACTTCGCCCGTGCCCAGTTCACTCCGGACCTGCTGCCCGCCGACCTGACCGGCGCCTTCGTCTACGACCAGCGCAGCGGCAGTTTCGAGTTCCGAAACGGGCCGCTGTTCACCGGACTGCTGCTCGCGGACGAGATCAACCGCACGCCACCGAAGACCCAGTCCGCGTTGCTCGAGGCCATGCAGGAGCATCAGGTCACCGTCGAGGGGCAGACGTTCGGCCTGCCGCAGCCGTTCCATGTGCTCGCCACGGCCAACCCTGTCGAGTACGAGGGCACCTACCCACTGCCGGAGGCTCAGCTCGACCGGTTCCTGCTGCGGCTGTCCTTCGGCTACCCCTCCGAGGACGACGAGGTCGACGTGCTCCGCCGTCGCCTGGCCCGCCGCCAGGAGGACATCCACCTCGAGGCCGTCACCGATGCCGCGGGGTTGCAGGCCATGCAACGTGCCGTCGAGGCCGTGCCCGTCGAGGACGAGATCGCGCGGTATTGCGTCGCGCTCGCCGCCGCCACCCGCGCGCACCAGGCCGTGCAGGTCGGCGCCTCGCCGCGTGGGTCGCTCGCCCTGGTCCTCGTCGCCCGCGCCCGAGCCGTCATCGAGGGCCGCTCCTTCCTCGCTCCCGAGGACGTCAAGGCGGTTGCGCACGCGGTCCTCGACCACCGCATCGTCATCGCGCCGGAGCTGTGGATGTCGGATGTGACCGGCGCGGCCGTCGTCGACACGGTCCTCGGTCAGGTTCCCGTGCCCGCGGCCCGGGAAGTCGCCACGGCGGAGACGACGGCGGCCCGACCCCGGTGACCACGACCGCGCCGGGTTCCTCCCGCACCACCGGCTCCCCGCCGCAGAGCCGGTGGCGGATGACGCACGCCCACCTGCGCGCGGTGCTCGTCAGTACTGCGGGGGTGCTCCTTGCGCTGCTGGCTCGCCGGCCGGACCTGGTGGTGCTCGTCGCACCGCTCGCGGCGATCGCCGGGTGGTCGATCCTCGACACACCGCGCGGGAGCCCGGCGGCGTCGAGCCGGCTGACCCGCCGCGTGGTCACGGAGGGGGACCGCGCGGCCGTCGTCGTGGACATGACGCCGACGGACGGCGCCGAACTGGTCAGTACCTCCCTCGCCGCCACGCCGTGGATGAATCGGCGTCCCCGGCACGGAGCGCGGGTGCAGCTGCTGGAGACCGGGGACGGCACGAGTGAGGAGGTCCGCCTCGTCACCGGCGCGGACCCCCGGCGGTGGGGGACGCACGAGATCGGCCCGATGCTCGTCGGGACGACGACGGCCTGGGGGGCCTTCCGCTGGGGCCCGGTGACCTTGCCGGCGCGGACGGTGCGCGTGCTGCCCGCACCGGTGGCCTTCGACGCCTCCGCACCGGCACCGCGGCCGCGGGGCCTGGTGGGCCAACACCGTTCCGCACGACCCGGGGAGGGGACCGAGTTCGCGACCATCCGACCGTTCCAGTGGGGCGACCGTCTCAAACGGATCCACTGGGCACGGTCGCTGCGGTCCCGTGAGCTGCACGTGACGTCCTCCTACGCCGACCAGGACACGCACGTGGCGCTGCTCGTCGACGCTCACATCGAGCTCGGCCGCTCCGAGGGGATCGACGGCGCGGCAAGCTCACTGGACCGGTCCGTGCGCGCCGCGGCCGCTCTGGCCGAGCACTTCGTGCGGCAGGGCGACCGCGTCAGTCTGCAGGTCTTCTCCGGACGCACGCCGCTGCGCCTGCCGCCCGGAACCGGCCAGCGGCACGGACGGCGCGTCCGGGACGTCCTCAGCCGGGTGAGCCCGGGCCAGCAGCGCGATGACGCCCTGCGGCGGTTCCGCTCCGGACTGGGCAGCGGGTCACTCGTGGTCATGGTCTCGGCGCTCGTCTCGCCGACCGCGCTCGCCCGCGTGGCCGCGCTGGCCCGAAGCGGACTGACCGTGGTGGTGGTCGACGCCCTCGGCGAGGACACCGCACCCCCGCCGGACTGGGAGCCACTCGACGCCCTGGCGTGGCGCATCCGCATGCTCGAACGCGACCGCGAGACCCGGCGCATCCAGCACAGTGGCGTGCCCGTGGTGCCGTGGGCCGGTCCGGGCAGCCTCGACCTCGTGCTGCGGCGGCTCGCGCACCGCGGACGGGCGGGAGCGTCCCGGTGAGGCCCTGGGACGAACTGCGGGACGCCTCGCGCGAGCAGCTCGCGGTGCGCGCGGCGATCGTGGTCGCCACCGTGGTGTTCGTGCTCGCGGCGACGGCGGCCGCCGGGACGTGGGTATGGGACCCGTGGCTGATGCTCGTGCCGGTCGTGCTGGCGATCGCGGTGGCCGTGGTCCCGCACGGAGCGCTGCCCGCGTTGCTGCTGCTCTATCTCGTCTGGCAGTGGGTGGGAGCCGCGCAGTCCAGCGGTACGTGGGCGCTGCTCGGCGCGGCCTGCATGCTGACCGTGCACCTCGCGGCGGCGCTCGCGGCGAGCGTTCCCCCGCCGGCACGCCTGCCGGCCGGGCTGTGGCGGCGCTACCTGCCGCGCCTGGCGGCGGTGTACGGGGCTGCCGTGCTCGTGTGGGGCCTCGTCGCGCTCGTCACAGCAGCGGGGTCCGGCGGCGTGACCGCGATGCTGATCGGCCTCACCGCCGTCCTCGCTGCGGTGCTCTGGCACTACCGGTGGTCCGAACGGGTCGGCGCCGACCGTACGGAGGGCCGATGACACTCGATCCGGTGATCCGGGACGATCTCCATGATTCTGCGGCTCCGGCCGTGGAAGCATGCTCGCCATGACGACCGAGGACGAGCCGGGCCGCAGCCCGTACGGTCCGCCGGCCGCCTCCGTGCCACCTGGCAGCTTCGGCACCGGGGCGCAACAGGCGCCGGGTGGGCCGGGCGGTGCCTTGCCGCCGACGCCGTACGCTCCGAACCCGAACGGCCCGGTCTATGGCGGCTTCCCGGCCCAGGCCAAGAACACCCCGGCGACCGTCTCCCTGATCGCGGGAGCCGTGACGGTCCTGGTCGGAGCTTTTCAGCAGGCCACCGGGGTCATGCTCCCGAGCCTCATGGCCCGCAACGGGTGGTCGACGGCCCAGGCAAGCCAGTTCTTCGCGTTGCCGTTCGCCGTCGTGAACATCGTGCTCGCGCTTGTGGCCATCGGGTTCGGGATCGCCGGACTTCGGCAGGGGCCGCGCGGCCGGGCGGCCGCCGGCGCCGGCATCGCGCTCGGCGTCAGTGTGCTCGTCTCGCTCGTCGTCGCCTTCGTCGTCATTCCGTTGGTCGCGCGGTCGTTGTGACCGGACGGACTAGACCGTCTGGTGCCGACGCCACCCGTGACGGTCAGCCCTCGCGGATGGTCATCCTCGCTATCCGGTCGCCGGCAACCTCGAAGGTGAAGCGCGAGCGTCCGTTGGCATGCGTGGAGCGCCAGTCGCCGACCACGGTGACTTCCGCTCCGGTGACCTCGACCTCCTCGACGGTCAGCGTGCCGTTCGCGCCGATGAACTCCTCGTCGCTCCAACCCTTGATCTGCTCGCGGCCGGTGAAGACACGACCCCAGTCGTCGACCGCACCGCCCTCGGTGAACGCGTCGAGGAAGGTGGCCTCCTCGTGGCGGTTGACGGCGTCGAGGAACGAACGGACGGGCTCGGGAACGGTCTGGTCTGGCATGGGCGTTCTCCCTGCTCTGTGGTCCGGGTCTTCTCTGGTCTGCGCCGCGTGTGTGCATAGCCGCGGGCTACGACCATCGTCCGCCATCCACGGACATACCGGAAGCAGGCCTGCAGGCCTTGACGTCGACGGGCGGCCGCGGCATTGCGGATCCGCGGCCAAAGTCGTTCGGGTCGTCCGCGCTCAGCGTGGTGAGGTGCTCGGCGCGGGCCGAGTGAGAGGGCCGCTTCTAGACTGGAGGCATGCCGATCGTCGACGTCACGTGCTCGGACCGCGTGTCTTCCGAGACGAAACGAGCGCTCGGCGACCGCCTGCCGGAGCTGGTGTCCGAGGCGGTCGAATGCGAAGCAGAGCCTTACGACGGTCAGCTCAAGCCCGGGGACGTCACGCTTCGGTTCCATGACTTCGGCCGGTGGGACAGGACGGGAGTCGACGTACTGATCGAGGTGAAGTCGAAGTGGTTCGACGACCGTGCCCGCAACCGCCAGGACCGCGCCGACACCATCCTGCACGGGCTCACCGACCTGGCGGCCGACGAGATCTTCGTCGGCGTTTACCTCACGATGCCCGTAGCCGCCTGGGCGCAGAGCGACGAGACCTGAAGCCCCCAGTAGCCGTTCGGCGATCAAACCCTCGCCGTGCGCCGGCTCTTGTGGTCACGACCGGCTGAGCCCAGCGGTGTCTGTGAGGCGCTATGACCGCTTCGCCATCCGGTTCTCCACCGTGATGAGAATGAGGACGACGGCGGCCCCCAGCACAGCGAACAGCACCGGGCCCGCGATCGGCTCGTAGGGGGCGATGAGTGCGCCCGGGCCGCTCTCCGACTCGGGCGCCGACTGCCACGGCCACAGAGCCCGGAGTGAGCCGAGCATCAGGCCGGCCATCGCCAGCAGCGTGACCCGGCGGCGGGTGCGCAGCAGATAGCGCAGCACCTGCACGATGGAGACCAAGCCGATAAGTGCGCCGGCGGCGAAGACGGCGAGGTAGCCCAGATCGCGTTGGTCGACCGCCTGCAGGGTCGGCGAGTACAGGCCGATCGCCAGCAGGAAGAAGGAGCCGGAGACGCCCGGCACCACCAGCGCGCAGATCGCGACCATGGCCGCCAGGAACACCGCCGGCGTGGCCGGCGCGGACTCCGAGCCGCCGGCGGCCATGCCGACCAGCATGAAGGCGACGACGGCGGCCACGACGACGGCGAGAACGTCCCGCACCGTGGTCGCGGCGGTACGGTCCTCACGCGGCAGGAGTCGGATCGGCACGACGAGGCTCGCCGCGACCAGGCCGAAGAACAGGCCGCGGGCCAGTTCGGTGTGCTCGGCCACCAGATGCTCGGCGGTACCCGCCACGGTGAGCACCGCCGTCGCCATCCCGATCAGGACGGGAACGACGAGCCACCAGTCGGTGCGCGCGAGCTCTGCCCGGAAGCCAGCGGCACGGTCCGGCCCGGTGACCAGGCGGCGGACCGCGCCGAGCACGTGTCCGGCGGAGTTGATGAGCTGTTCGTAGACGCCGGTGATCAGCGCGATGGTGCCGCCCGAGATGCCCGGCAGCAGTTCGGCGAGCCCGATGAGGAAGCCCCGCACGAGGTGGAGCGGCAGGGCGCCCGTGCGGGCGCGCGAAGGAGTGCTCGTCATGGCCCCAAGCCTGCCCCAGCCCGTCCACGACTGGCATCAGCCCCGCGGGTGACGGTGGCATCCGCCCCGTGCCGTAGGCGCCCGTTCGTTATCCTGGTGGGATGCCGACCGGTTCTCTGAAGCTGCGCGCCGCCGCCTGACGGCGGCGGCCAACCCTTCTCGTTCTCCGCTGCCGTCCACGGCCCTGCCGGGCGGCACGTGACGCGTGCCTCCCGGCTCGTCAGACGACCGCGGAGACTATTCGTGCACACGCATTCGGAGACCACCCACACCCACACCTCCACCATCGACAGCGGCGTCCCAGCGCGCGCTGACGCCCAGTTGGCAGCCGTCGACGTGACCGTCCGGCGCGGCGGCCGGCTCGTTCTGGACCACGTGGACCTCACCGTGACCCCCGGTGCCCGGATCGCCGTCGTCGGGGAGAACGGGCGCGGCAAGACCACACTCCTGGAAACACTGTCGGGCCGACTGGACCCGGACCACGGCGCGATCCGGCGGGTCGGCACGCTGGGCATCGCTGAACAAGAACTCGAGACACCACCCGGCATGACTGTCGGAGACCTCCTCGACCAGGCTGTCGCCGGACCCCGGGCGGCCCTCGACCGCCTCGACCGGGGGACCGCCGCGCTCGCCGCCGGTGAGCCGGGCGCCGAACAGGCGTACACCACCGCACTTGAGGCCTGCGAAGCCTTCGACGCGTGGGACGCGGACCGCCGCCTCGACATCGCCCTGCAGGCGCTCGACGCGTGCACCGACCGGGGGCGCGGCCTGGAGACACTCTCCGTGGGCCAGCGGTATCGCGTCCGGCTGGCGTGCCTGCTCGGTGCGGATGTCGATCTGCTCCTGCTCGACGAGCCGACCAATCATCTCGACGACGGCGCGTTGACGTTCCTCACCCGTCGGTTGCGTGAGCATCGCGGCGGCGTCGTCCTGGTCAGCCATGACCGCGCCCTGCTCACTGACGTCGCCGATCAGGTTCTCGATCTCGACCCCAGCGAGGACGGCCGACCGCGGGTGTACGGCGGCGGCTACGCCGGATGGCGCGCAGGACGGGAACGCGAACGCGCACGCTGGGAGCAGGAGTATGAGGCGCAGCAGGGCGAGCGGCGGCGACTGGAGGAGGCGCTGCAGGAGGCGCAGGCTCGCCTCAGCACGGGCTGGCGTCCTGACAAGGGCACGCACAAGCACCAGCGTCAGTCCCGTGCTCCGGGCGTGGTTCAGGCGGTCAACCGGAGGCGGGACGAGCTCGAAGCCCACCGCATCACGGTTCCGGAACCGCCGTTGCGGCTCCGGATCCCACCTCTGGGCCGACGGCGGGGCGCGATGCTCGTGCAGGCCCATGACGTCGCTGTGGAGGACCGACTGCCGGGTCCGATCTCGGTTTCGCTCAGGGCAGGTGGTCGGCTACTCGTGACGGGGCCGAACGGTGCCGGTAAGTCGACCTTGCTCGCTGTCCTCGCCGGCCGGCTCGCGCCCAGCACCGGGACGGTTCACCGCTCCGAGGGAGTGCGCCTCGGCCTGGTCGCCCAGGAGACTCCCCGCCTGGGTGACACGCCGACGGCGGCGCGAGCCTTCGCCGACCACGTCAACCGGCTCGTTGCCCACGGCCGGCTCACCGAGGACGAGGCCGTGTCACTGGCGAGCATGGGGTTGCTCGACCGCCAAGCGGGCAACACCCCGGTCGGACGACTGTCCATGGGCCAGCTCAGGCGGCTCGAGCTCGCGTTACGACTGGCCGAGCGTCCTGACGTGCTGATCCTGGACGAACCGACGAACCACTTGTCGATCACCCTCGTCGACGAGCTCGTGTCCGCGCTCGAGACGACCGGCGCGGCAGTCGTCGTCGCGTCTCACGACCGGCAGCTCCTCCGCGACCTCGCCCACTGGGACCGGTGCCGCGTCGGGGCGCGTCGGTCGACGTGCTAGCGGGTCTGGTGGCCGGCGCGGCCGCGGTCTCGTGTGCGCAGGCCGCGCTGGTCCCGCGGGCCGCTGACGACGCGTTCCAGCGCGAAGTACAGGCCGGAGAGCACCGCGAGCACCACGGTCACATGCAGCAGGAACGCCAGCGAGACACCCAGGATCACCGCGGCGCGCCACAGCCGGCCCCAGGTCACCGACAGCACGGCCGGGACGACCGCCGCACCGACGGCGCCGGCGGCGATCTCGGCACCGAGGGAGCCCTCGAGCATCCACGGCAGGACGTTCCAGACGTCGGCCACGTCGAGGGTCGCCAGCGAACCGAGCACCACGACGGCGGCCAGGAACCCGACGAGCGCCAGGCGCGTCGCCAGGCGACCGGAGCGCCACATCGTCGCCGTGCAGACGGCGGCCCACATCAACCATGCGCGGACCCGGCCGGTGCCGAGCCCGATCATCGCCTCCCGGAACAGCCGGTCGGCCTCGACGCGGTCGATCCTCGGACCGAGGTGCTCGTTGTCGACCAGGGCGTCGTGGAGGACCGCCGCGGGCAGGAAGTCGCCGCTCTTGGGCACCAGCCACGTGAACACCCACGGCACCGACGCGAGATCGGTGGCGAACCGGTCGAGGTCCGCCGGAACGACGAACGGCTCCTCGTGCCGCGGTGCGCGGTACCCGAACTGTCGCAGCACAGTGAAGTCGAGTCCGTCGATGCTGCGCAGCTCCAGCCGCAGCGGTCCGCCGTCCGTCACGTCGAAGAAGTGCCCACCCGCCACACGGCACAGCCAATCGTGTTCAGCACCGTTCCGGCCACCACGCCGCCGGCGTGTGCTTGACTCGCCGTCATGACCCTGTCGCCGCGGCTTGCCGCGGTCGTCGACGCGCTCCCCCTTGCCGCCGGCATGCGGGTGCTCGAGATCGGCGGGGCTCCAGGTGCTGCGGCGCGCGAGGTCGCCCGACGCCTCGGCGAGGGCCACGTCCTGGTCATCGACCGCTCCGCCAGGGGAGTGTCGCTCACGGAACGGTATGCGCGAGCCGAGATCGAGTCCGGGAGGCTCAGTGTGCGCCACTGTGCCGTCGAGGAGTTCGTCCTCGCACCCGGGGAGCAGCCGTTCGACCTGGCCTTCGCCGTTCGTGTCGGTGCGCTCGATGGCCGCCACCCGCGTGCCGGCGAGACGGCACGCCGCCGGATCGCGGCTGCCCTGACGCCGTCGGGCCGATTGTTCGTCGACGGGGGCGACCCGGTGCGCGAGGTCGACCTCACGGCAGATCGCCCGGCCGGCTGACGCCGTGAGCGGCGGGGCCGGCGTGGCGTCGGGCGACGGGACGGTCAGCGCTTCTTGCGGCGCGACGGACCGAACGCCTTGGCCAGCGCGACGCTCACCCCGGCCGCCAGCGGGACTCCGAGCAGCAGGTTGTCCATCGCGGTGCCGGCGGCGACCCCCACCGCCACGCCGACAGCGATCCCTACGCCCCAGGCCGCTCGCGGCTCCATCGGCAGATCTTCTTCCTTCATACCGACGACGGTATTGACCGCCTCCGGCCGTGCCATCGGCCGAAAGGACGAACCTCACCGAGCGGGGTCCCCCTGCGGGTGGACACCGGGTGGTGGTCCCAGGGCGGCACCGGCGGACGTACGGCACTCCTGAGCCACTGGCGCGCGGCCCCGCCGAATATGCTCGAGCCCCGCCGACCTGGCGGCCGGCGGGGCTCGTGGTGCAATGCCAGGGCGCTTCCGCGGAAGCGCCCGTGGAGTCAGGGCGTCAGAACGTGGCGGTGTCCGGGTCGGCGCCGACGCGGGTGCCGTCGTCAAGACCGTCGATGGCGCTCATCTCGGCGTCGGTCAGCTCGAAGCCGAAGACGTCGAAGTTCTGCTGCGCCCGCTCCCGGCTGTTCGTCTTGGGGAAGACGATGATGCCGTGCTGCAGGTGCCAGCGAATGACCACCTGGGCCGGCGTGACGCCGTGCGCCTCGGCCGCAGAGGTGATCTCCGGCAGCTCGAACAGCGGGTACTTGCCCTGGCCGAGCGGACCCCAGGCCTCGATGGCAATGCCCTTGTCCTTGCCGTAGGACCGCAGCTGGGTCTGGGCGAACTTCGGGTGCAGCTCGATCTGGTCGATCGCCGGAACGGTGTCCGAGGCCTCGATGACCTCGTCCAGGTGGTGCTGGTGGAAGTTCGAGACGCCGATGGAACGGGCCTTGCCGGCGGCCTTGATCTGTTCCATCGCCTTCCACGACTCGACGTACTTCCCGCGGGTGGGGCTCGGCCAGTGGATGAGGTAAAGGTCCACGTAGTCCAGTCCGAGGCGCTCGAGCGAGCGGTCGATCGCGGCGTGGGCCGACTCGGTGCCCTGGTCCTCGTTCCACAGCTTGGTGGTCACGAACAGCTCGTCGCGGGGGATGCCGGAGGCGGCGATGGCGCGGCCGACGCCCTCCTCGTTCTTGTAGATCGCCGCGGTGTCGATATGGCGGTATCCGACCTCGAGGGCGTCGGTCACCACCCGCTCGGCCTCGTCGGGCTCGACGAGGAAGACGCCGAAGCCGAGCTGCGGGATCTGGTTGCCGTCGTTGAGAGAGATCGTGGGAACGGTCATGGGCACCATGCTGGCACGGTTTGTTGCGCCGTCGTAGTAATTGCCCGGAGCGTGGACGGAGCACGCGTCCGGCCTGCCCACGTGCATCACGGCGTCGTCCGCGGCACGCTGACCCCCAGGAGGTGGCAGATGGCACGGGCGATCTGGAGTGGAGCGCTGGCCTTCGGGCTCGTCAACGTCCCCGTCGGGATGTACTCGGCGACCGAGGACCGGACGATCCACTTCCGTCAGTTCGAGAAGGGCACGTCCTCCCGGATTCGGTACCGGCGGATCAACGAGGACACCGGCAAGGAGGTCGACTACTCGGACATCGTCAAGGGCTACGAGCTCGGCACGGGCGACTACGTGATCCTCGAGCCCGAGGAACTCGACGAGATCGCCCCCGGTAAGTCCCGCACCATCGACATCACGGACTTCGTCGACGCCGCCCAGATCGACCCGATCTACTACCGGAAGACCTATTACCTGGCGCCGCAGTCCAAGGGCGACGACCGCGCATACAACCTGCTGGCCCAGGCGATGGAACGGTCCGGCAGGATCGCCATCGCGAACTTCGTCATGCGCTCCAAGCAGTACCTCGCCGCCATCCGCTCCGAGGACGGCATGCTCGTGCTGGAGACGATGTACTTCGCCGACGAGGTGCGCAACGCGCAGGACGAGATCGCGCGGATGCCCTCGGAGAAGGACAAGCCCGCCAAGCGCGACCTCGACATGGCCGTCACCCTCATCGACTCCCTCACCACGGACTGGGATCCGGCCAACTACCAGGACACCTACCGCGAGAAGGTGCTCGACCTCGTCGAGGCCAAGCGGTCCGGCGAGGACATCGTCACGCCCGAGGAGGGCGAGGGCGAGGAGGACAAGGTCGTCGACCTCATGGACGCGCTGCGGCGCTCCGTCGAGGCCTCCCGGCAGCATCGGGCGGGCAACCGCGAGCAGGCCGGCGGACTGCAGCGCACCGCGCCCGACCACGACGCGGACGAGCTGTCCGCGAAGTCCAAGAAGGAACTCACCGATCTCGCGCGTGACCTCGACGTCTCCGGCCGCTCGAGCATGTCCAAGGACGAGCTCGTCGCGGCGATCGAGGGCGCCCGGGGTACCCGGCGGAAGAAGGCTTCATGACGACGGCGCAGCAGGCCGAGCAGCACACCGACACGTGCCGCGACGCCCACCTCGTGCACTGCCACGGCACCTGGGTCTGGCACGCCGACGGCACCTGGGAATGCACCGACCTCGACTGCGTCACGCCCGACGAGGGGCACCGGCACGTCGTCGTGTGCACCGAGGTCGGACTCGGCTGTCACTGACGCGGCGGGCCACTGATCGGCCGCGGTGGCCCCGCTTCTGGGCGTGGGGTCAGCGCTGGTCCTCCCGGAAGGCCGCCAGGACGCCGTCGACATCCGAGCCGGTGCGCAGGTACTGCTCGTCGAGAACTCGCGCGAGTTCCCTGATGGCGGAGGTCAGTGACGCGCCGGCCTGCCGCGCGTCCACGGAGCCGCACATCTGTGCCGCACGGCCCAGACGGCGGGCGTAACCGACCGTCGCGCCGAGCGAGGTCTCCGGGCTGGGGTCGCCGAAGTAGTACGTCTCGGCGTACTGCGCGTAGTCCAGGTGGGTGGCACAGATGGCGTCGGTGACGCCGTCGAGCAGGGACGCGGCCGTGGTCGGGTGCATCCGGTCGAGGTTGTCGGCGGTGTCGGTGCGCTGCAACGTCGCCAGCCGCAAGGCCAGGGACCGCCGCCGGGTCAGCGCCGGATAGACCTGGAGGACCCAGGAGACGGCGGCGGTCAGCAGCCCGAAGCCGAGGAGGCTCTCCAGCGGCATGACCAGCCGCAGCACCGGCGAGACCGGAACGATGTCGCCGTAGCCCAGTGTGGCGACCGTGACCGCGGAGAGATAGACCGCGTCGAGGAAAGTCGGGTCCAGGACGGGGCTGCCGGGCCCGTAGGAGAAGCTCTCCGGCAGACGCGGCCAGTACACGAGGGCCCAGCCGAGCAGGACCATGCCTGCCCACGTCACGATGACCATGACCATGCCGGCCGGCCCGCTCAGCCGGCGTCCGCGGACACCGAGTCGCCGGCACACCCGCCACACCAGGCTCAGCACACCGCCGCTCAGCCGTCCCTGGCCGCTCGGATGCCACATGGTGTGGAAGACGTCCCAGACGGCCACCACGACCATGACGATCCCGGCAGCGGTCGCGACCCACGCCGCTGCGGTGCTCACGACGCCCTGCCTCGGCGCACGTCACTGCTGCCCATGGCCGCCATCGTCGCGGGTCAGGCCCGGGCCCGCACGACGACGGCGACGCTACAGTGCCGTCATGACGGCGTACTGCGCGCTGCTGCGCGGCATCGGGCCTGGCAACCCGAACATGCGCAACGACCGATTGCGGGGCGTCTTCGAACGCCTCGGCCTGACCGACGTCGCCTCGGTGATCTCCAGCGGCAACATCGTCTTCACCTCCGAGGACTCGGACGTCGCCGTGCTCGAGGACCGCATCCAGGCCGGGTTGCGCGAGGATCTGGACATCCCCGGCGGAACCATCGTGCGTCGCGGCGAGGACTTACGCGCCCTGGTGGATCGAGCCCCGTTCGGCGACCTCGACCACACGAAGGCCACGTACCTGACGACGACGTTCCTCAAGCGACCGCTCGACCCGGCGGCGGACCCCCTGCCCGACCCGGGGGATCCGGCCACGCGGTTGCTCGGGTACGACCCGCACGCCCGCGCCGTGCACGCCGTGCTCGACACGACGGCGGCGAAGACCCCGGACTACATGTCGTGGTTGGAACGACAGATCGGCAAGGACCTCACCACCCGCACGTGGCTGACGGTCACGCGCATCGCGAGAAAGCTGCCCGCACCCGAGTCGTCGGGTGCGGGCAGCTGATCTCGCAGTCGCGGTTGCTATCGGTCGCGTGCCGGTCAGCAGGCCGGTCGACGGCGGCCGACTGGTGCCGTCGTGGCGGCCTCAGAACGTGTCCGGGTCGGGGCCGCCGCGGGTGCCGTCGTCGAGACCGTCGATGGCGGCCATCTCCGCGTCGGTGAGCTCGAAGCCGAAGACGTCGAAGTTCGTCTTCGCACGCTCGGCGCTGTTCGTCTTCGGGAAGACGATGAGCCCGTGCTGCAGGTGCCAGCGGATGACCACCTGGGCCGGCGTGACGCCGTGGGCCTCGGCCGCGGAGGTGATCTCCGGCAGGTCCAGGAGCGGGTACTTGCCCTGACCGAGCGGACCCCAGGACTCGATCGCGATGCCGTGCCGGCGGGCGAAGTCGCGGTTCTCCTGCTGGATCAGCCGCGGGTGCAGCTCGATCTGGTTGATCGAGGGCACGGTCTCGGAGTGCCGGAACAGCTCCTCGAGGTGGTGCGGCTGGAAGTTCGAGACGCCGATCGACTTGGCGCGGCCCGAGGCCTTGATCTCTTCGAACACCTGCCACGTCTCGACGAACGTGCCCTGGCCGGGCTTGGGCCAGTGGATGAGGTACAGGTCCACGTAGTCCAGGCCGAGCTTGTCGAGTGAGCGCTCGAACGCGGCGGGAGCCTTGTCCTTGCCCTGGTCGTCATTCCACAGCTTGGTGGTGATCCAGATGTCCTCGCGCGGGATGCCCGACTTGGCCACCGCGCGGCCGACGCCGTCCTCGTTCTCGTAGAGCTTGGCGGTGTCGATGTGGCGGTAGCCGATCTCGAGCGCGTCGCTGACGATGCGCTCGGCCTGGTCCGGCTCGACGAGGTAGACGCCGAAGCCGAGCTGGGGGATCTGGTTGCCATCGTTGAGGGTGATCGTGGGAACGGTCATGGGGCCATGCTGTCACGGCTGTGCGGCTCGCAGCTCGACGTATCTGTTCAGCGTCCCGCTGGGTACGGTTCGAGTCCGCGGTAGAACTCGGTGATCTGCGGCGTGAGCACCGGGAACGAGGTTGCAGAATCCGTCGAAAAATCGACCGATCGGGCAACCTCGTTCCCGTCGCGGCGAAACGCGCCACTCAACCTGCGCCATGATGTCGAGGTGCGCCGGATGGCTCCGACGTCACGGGTGAGAGGGCTGGCGAGGGGCCGGCCCGCGACGACGGGAGCGACCGTGAAGTACGTGATCCTCATCCACTCCAACCCGCAGCCGTGGGGTCATCCGACCGGTGACTACGTGACCGAGAACCAGGCGTTGCCCGAGGCCGAGCGCGAGCAGCTGCACGCGGAGTTCGAGGCCGTCATGGCCGAGATGTCCGAGCGCGGTGAGCTGCTCGCCGGCGAGGCGCTCGGGGACCCGGCGGCCGCCAGGCTCGTGCGCTGGGACGGTGGCGCCGTCGTCACGGACGGACCGTACTCCGAGGCCAAGGAGCACCTCGCCGGGTTCTTCCTCATCGACGTCGAGAGCCAGGAGCGGGCCGAGCAGCTCGTCGCGAAGTTCGCCGGACCGGGCGAGACGGTCGAGCTGCGCCCCGCCATGTGGCCCGGCGGCGAGGACCAGTAACCGCCGTGTCCGAGCGGCTCGAGGACGTGTGGCGCCGCGAGGTGCCGCACGTCCTCGGTGCGCTGGTGCGCCGCTACGGGCACTTCGACGACGCCGAGGACGCCATCCAGGAGGCCCTGCTGGCGGCGGCTCGCCAGTGGCCGGCCGACGGCGTCCCGGACGAGCCACGAGCGTGGCTCGTCCGCGTCGCGGCACGACGGCTCATCGACCAGCTGCGCAGCGAGCGTGCCCGCGCCGCACGCGAGGAGGCCGACGGTGTGCGCCGCCCCGCGGACGCCGAACGCGTGGACGGACCGGCCGACGCTCGCCCCGCCGGCACGACCGGTGACGACGACACCCTCCGGCTGCTCATTCTGTGCTGCCACCCGGCACTGACGCCGTCGTCCCAGGTCGCCCTCACCCTGCGGGCGGTCGCCGGGTTGACGACGGCGCAGGTCGCGGCGGCCTTCCTGGTTCCCGAGACGACGATGGCCCAGCGGATCTCGCGCGCCAAGCAGACCCTGCGCCGCCACGGTGCCCGCTTCGAGCTGCCGACGCGCGAGACCTCGCTCGAACGGGTCGCCGCCGTCGCCCACGTGCTGTACTCCGCCTTCACCGAGGGGCACACGCGCACGGATGGCGCGGAGCTCGTCGACGTCTCGCTCACTGCCGAGGCAATCCGCCTCACGCGTGACCTGCACGCCCTGATGCCCGAGGACGACGAGGTCACCGGAGCGCTGGCACTCATGCTCCTGACCGACGCCCGGCGCACCGCACGCGTGGATCCGTCGGGTGACCTCGTCCCGCTCGAGCAACAGGACCGCGCGCTCTGGGACCGTGCGGCGATCGCCGAAGGCGTCGCACTGATCGAACGTGTCCTGCCGTCCGGTCCCGTCGGCCCCTTCCAGCTCCAGGCCGCCATCGCCGCCGTCCACGACGAGGCCGAGGTGTGGGCGGAGACGGACTGGATGCAGATCAGCGTCCTGTACCGGATGCTCGAGCAGGTCGCGCCCTCGCCGTCGGTGCGGTTGAACCGGGCGGTCGCCGTCGGGATGGCTCACCGGCCACAGGACGGGCTCGAACTGGTCGAGGAGCTGCTGGCCACACCGGCGATGCGGCGCCATCACCGCGCGCACGCCGTCCGAGCCCACCTGCTCGAACGCGTCGGCCGGGCGGACGAGGCGTCGCGCGAGTACGCCGAGGCGGCGCGGCTGACCACCTCGATCCCGGAGCAGCGCTACCTCAACCGCCGGGCGAACGCCGCGTCCCGGACTGTGGAGGGCCCCAGACCCGACCCGGCGGAGGAGTCCTGACGTCTCACCGCTCCACGGTCACGGCGACCCGTCGTCCACGGCCGCAACCGCCTCGATCTCGACGAGCTGGTCGTGGTACCCGAGCACGGCGACGCCGAGCAACGTGCTCGGCGGGCGGTGTGGCGCGAACCTGTCTCAGCCGCCTCCAGGAAGCGCGTCATCGGCTGCCACGCTAGCCCGATCGGACTGGCTGGGTCGCCCCATTTCCCGTTGACCAGGGCGGGGCGCAGACGTCCGCTCGAACGGCCCGAACAGACGGACGAGGACCACCAGGACGACGGCGAAGGCACCGAACCAGAACGGCCGGGTCGCCCACCAGGTGGCCGTCCACGGCTCGGGCAGCGTGAGCGCGAGATCGAGGAGCGCGACGCCGACGACGGCGAACATCGCCGTCAGGTGCCAGAGGTAGATCGTCATCGACCGGGCGGTCACGCCGCGCAGTGCGGTGCGCGGGCCGCGACGGGCCGCCCATCGCACGATCGCCGCCCGTGCCAGCAGCACGCCGCAGACCTGCACGAACGCCTGCGCTACGATCGGCGCCGTCGGCGGACCGAGGTTCGAGATCTCCTCGCCCGGCATCCCGATCATGCTCAGCGGGTACGGCCCCAGGACGGTCAGCGCGATCATGCCCGCGAGCCCGACGGTCAGACCCGCACCGAGCCAGGTGCGCACCTCCCGGGGCGCTCGCCGGCCGGTGCTCCGGTCGGTCGCGTAGGCGACGCCGGCCAGGAACGGCACGTGCCACACCAGCATCAGGTTGAGCCAGGCGACCGACTCGAGACCTGCGCCGAACCGCAGGGCGTCCACGAGCAGTGGCGCGGCGACCGCCGTCACCATCACCCACCAGCGCCACCGCAGCCAGGCGCGCCGCAGCAGTGGCACGAGCGCCAGCAATGCAGCCCACACCGCGAGGAACCACAGCGGCTGCGGAACCATCCGGACGATCCGCCAGACCGCACCGTCGGGCACCCCGAGCGCGAGCAGCATCGGCACGGTGAGCAGCCAGCCGGCGGCGAAGACCGCCACCGGCACGCCGACGGCGCAGATCCGTCGCGTCAGGACGCTCGCCCACCGGCGGCGTGGGGCCCGGGACCGGTCGTAGCCCGCGGCCGCGCCCGCGGCGAAGAAGAGCACCGCCAGGGGTTGCAGCACCCACGTGATCGCCCACGCCCAGTCGTGCGCGAGCGCGTTGCCGATGTGCAGGTTCGTGCCGTCCCACGTGGCCTCGGGCATCAGCCAGTGCACGCCGACGACGCACAGGGTGGCCAGCGCCCGGATCGAATCGACGAACCGGTCCCGGCGCGGGCCCGGGCCCGTACTGCCGGGTGGCGCGGACGCGGGGGCCGAGAGCGTCTGCGGTGCGGGGGCAGGCGGGGCGGCGGCGTAGGTGCGGGACCCGGCCTCGAGGCGGAGGACCATGCTCAGCAGTCTTCTGACCTGCGGCGACGCCCGGTATGGGGCGTTCCCCCAAGCCGTCCCTCGTCATCCCCCGAGCGCTCCGGGGGGCATCCCCGAGGCCGCCCTGAGCGCGCCGAGATCGCCGACAGGGCCGCCGGGAACGATCAGAACGACGATCTCGGCGTTCAGAGTGGGTGGGCGCGTCAGCTCGTGGCGCCGAGGTAGCGCAGCACCGCCATCACCCGCCGGTGGGCGGCACTGTCCGGCGGCAGGTCGAGCTTGGTGAAGATGGCGGCGACGTTCTTCTCCACGGCGCCGTAAGAGAGGTATAGCTGCTCGGCGATGGCGCCGTTCGAACGCCCCTGGGCCATGAGCTCGAGCACCTCGCGTTCGCGGTCGGTGAGGCGGCCCAGCCCGTCGTCGGCCTGTGAGGCGCCGAGGAGCTGGGAGACCACCTCGGGATCGAGCACCGTCTGCCCGGCCGCCACTCGTCCGAGAGCGTCCATGAAATCCCGCACCTCGGCCACCCGGTCCTTGAGGAGGTACCCCACCCCTTGTGCGCCACCGGCCAGCAGCCGGGAGGCGTAGCGCGTCTCGACGTACTGCGAGAACAGCAGCACGCCGAGGTCCGGGTGCCGGCCTCGAAGCTGCAGTGCGGCGCGGAGCCCTTCATCGGTGTGCGAGGGGGGCATCCGGATGTCTGCCACGACGACGTCTGGCAGGTCGCCCTCCGCCGCGAGACGGGCGACCGCGACCACCAGCGCCTCACCGTCCCCGACGGCGGCGACCACCTCGTGGCCCCGGCGCCCGAGCAGCGCCACAAGGCCGTCCCGCAGCACTGCGGAGTCCTCGGCGACGGCGACCCGGAGTGCCGTCGGTGGTCGTTCGGCAGGGAGGTCGGTCACGATCCGACGCTACCGGGCAGAAGCACCGTCACCACGGTCGGGCCTCCGGCGGGACTGTCGATCGTCAGGCTGCCGTCGAGGGACCGGACTCGCTCGGCGAGGCCACCCAGACCCGATCGATCGCCGGCCGGGGTGGGCCGGCTGATCGCCGCGCCGCCCCGGCCGTCGTCACGGACGCGGAGCCGGATGTCGCCGTCCCGGCGCTCGACCAGCACGTACACGCCCGAGGCGCCGGCATGTTTGGCCGCGTTGGTGACGAGCTCGGCCACGCAGAAGTACGCGATGGACTCGACCTCGGGCCGGATCGCGCCACGCGCGCCGACGCCTGGGTCGACGTCCACGGTCACCGGGAGCGGCGCGCGTGCGGCGAGTGTCTCGAGCGCCACCGCCAGGCCGTCGTCCAGGACCGGAGGGTGGATACCGCGGGCCAGCTCCCGCAGCTCGCCGAGTGCATCGGTGGTTGACGCGTGCGCCGTCCCGATGAGGTCACGGATCTCGTCCGGGTCGCCGCCGGAGTCGAGCTGGTCCTTGGCCTCACCGAGCTGCATGGCCACAGCGACCAGGCGAGCCTGGGTGCCGTCGTGCAGGTCGCGCTCGATCCGGCGTAGCCGGGCGTCCGCGTCCTGGACCGTTCCGGCGCGCGAGCGCTCAAGCTCGGCCACCCGGAGGCTGGCGCGCGTGGGGCCGAGCAGTGACCGGCTCAGCAGGAGCGCGACCTGGGTGAACAGCCAGTTCACCCACGGCCAGAGGAAGAACAGCAGAACACCGAGTGCGGTGACGAGGAGGTGGCGTGGCGGTGTGTCGACGTACCAGTCCGGGCCCATCTGGATCGCCCGGTGCACCGTCCCGTCGGCGGCCTCCTGCTCCGGGAGGAAACGGCCCCAGTACCACTGGGTGATCAGGCCGACTGCACTGGCGAGGACCGTCGTGCTGGCCACGAAGCCGGCGATCGACAGCGGGAACATCACCACCATGAACAGCAGTGCGCGCCAGCCGTGGGCGTCTCCCAGCAGTGACCCCATCCGCCGGAAGAATCCGCGCACCCGGCGCCGGTCCGGAGGTGCGGGGATCTCGGTGATCAGCATGGCCGCGGCCATGCCCCGGTAGGCGCTCGCCCATCCGCGCGCCCCGACCACGAGGATGCCGCCGACGAACAGACCGACGAGCGTGACGGCGAGGCCGGCCGTCAGCACCACGGTGAGGATGGCGTACGCCAGCGCGAAGGGCGCCATGAGCAGGGCCACCCACAGGTAGCCGTACCGCAACCACGTGCGGCGGTCGAACGGCGCCGTCACGAACCCCGGACGCCTCGGCCCGCCACGCCAGGTCGTATCTTGCTGGCTCTCGTCGGGCATCGTTCGGGGGCCGGGACTGCCGCCGGCTGCCGGGCCCGGATCGCCGGTCGTCGCCGTCGTCACACTGGTCATGATCTCAGCCTCCCCGCGGGAGGGCGCCCGGACCAGGGTGCTGGCCCGGCAGCTCGCCGGGGGACAACCCCCGTTCACGACCTCCGTTCACGCCGAGATCGCCGGAACCGGCGCCCGGGCGAGGACACGACGATCTGGGCTTGGGAGGGTCGGACTGGGCGGGACGGGAGAGTGGGCCGCCCGGCCGGGTCGGGAGAGTGGGCCGCCCGGCCGGTTCGGTGCGAACCCGGCCGGGCGGAGTGGGGCTACGCCGTGACGAGATCCCGGCGTCGGAACCCGGCGGTGCCGACGGCCGTCAGCGCCACAGCGATGGCCGTCAGGACGACGACGGCGCTCCAGGAGATGTCCTCCAGCGGGTGCTGGCCGGTGTGCTGGAAGACCGACAGGTCCATCGCGGCGTCCGGCATGTCCAGCGGGCCGCCGAAGAAGGACATGAACGCGCCGTAACCGAAGACCAGCCATGCCAGCCCGAGCAGCCGTGGGGCGAGCCCGTACAGTGCCAGCGCCACGCCGGTCACCGCCCAGACGGCCGGCGTGTGGATCACGTGGCCGAGCAGGGTCGGGCCGAAGAGGTCGCCGTTGCCGGTGGCGATCGACGCGCCTGCGGCGTCGCCCAGTCCCGCGACGAACAGCAGCCACACCGCGCCGAGGGTGGTCACGGTGGTCCATGAGAGCAACCACGTGGGTCGCCCGACGGCGGTGGCCAGCACCGGCTCGGTGTGCAGCGCGTACTCCTCGCCGCGCAGGGCTTGGATCGACAGGATGGCGAAGACGGCGATGACGATCGCGTACATCAGACCCATGAGCCCGAGGTACCCGTTGAGGATGTTCTCCTCCCCGCCCATCATCTCGAGCATGATCTCGGGGGCGTCGGTGAAACCCTCGACCATGATCTGCCCGAAGGCGCCATAGGTGGCGCCGGTGACGGCCATGACGATGGTCCAGCCGATGAGCGAGCCCCGTTGCAGGCGCAGCGCGACGGCCGGCGGGCTGCTGAGCCAGCCGGCGGCCCGTGGTGATCCGGCCCGCGCGGCGACGAGGCCGGCACCGAGGTCCCGGCGAGACTCCAGCCAGAACGCGACCGCGGCCAGGACGGCGGCGAACGCCAGCGAGATGAGCAGCGGCCACCACCGGTCCAACACGAACGCGCCGACCTGCTGCGACCAGCCGATGGGCGAGAGCCACGAGAGCCAGGTGGCCGGGCCGTCCTGGGCGCGGGACATGTCGCCGAGCCCGCGGAGCACGTAGGCAACACCGAGGACGGCGCCGGCCATGCCGGAGGCCGCTCGGGAGTAGGCGGACAGCTGGGTGGTCACCGCGGCCACGCCCGAGAACGCGATGCCGCTGGCGGCCACCGCCGCCGCGAACAGGAAGGCCGAGCTCATCGGCTGCGGTTCCATGGCCGAGTACGACAGGGCAAGCCCCATGAGCAGACCTGTGACCAGGCTGAGGCCGACGGCCATGATCAGGGCGGCCGTCAGCGGGGCGTGGCGCCCCACCACGTTCGCCCGGACGAGCTCGGCGCGCCCGGTCTGCTCCTCGACCCGGGTGTGCCGCGAGATGGTGAGGATGCCCATGAGTGCCGCGGCGAGGATGAGGTACAGGCCGTACAGGTCGACCATGAACCGGGGCAGCGTGATCTCCTCGAAACCGTAGCCCGGTCCACCGAGGAGGGACATCAACGGAGAGTTGCCCATCCCGGCCATGAAGTCCTCGAGGGTCCGCTGGGTCCACACCTCGGGCAGCAGGTTGCCGAAGTAGGCCATCATCGCCGTCATCCCCAGCGCCCAGGCGGGGAACCGGATACGGTCGCGGCGCAGCATGAAGCGCAGCAGCCTGCCGGTCCCCGTCAGGGACGACCCGCCGCGCGTGACGTGGGTGCCGGTCGTCGGCCTCGTGGTGGTGGCGCTCATGCGGTGCTCCCGGAAAGCTCGTCGCCGTAATGCCGCAGGAGGAGCTGCTCGAGCGTCGGCGGCGTCGCGGTGATGGAGCGGATGCCCCGTGCGGCCAGTGCGCGCATGACGGGGTCGAGTTCGGCGCCGTCCACGTCGAGGTGGATCCGCTCGCCCTCCTGGGTGAGGTTGTGCACGCCGGTCATGTCGGCGAGCCCGTCGACTGCCTGGTCGGTCTCGGCCGTGACGGTGGTGCGGGTCAGGTGCCGCAGTTCGGTCAGCGATCCGGACTCGACGATGGCGCCCTGCCGGATGATCGAGATCCGGTCCGCCAGGACCTCGACCTGGGCCAGGATGTGGCTGGAGAGCAGCACAGTGCGGCCGGCCTCCTTGGCCTCGCGGATGCACGCCTGGAAGACGGCCTCCATGAGTGGGTCCAGGCCGGCGGTGGGCTCGTCCAGCAGGAGCAGTTCGGCGTCGGAGGCGAGCGCGGAGATGAGAGCGACCTTCTGCCGGTTGCCCTTGGAGTACGTCCGCCCCTTCTTGCTCGGGTCGAGGTCGAACCGTTCGCACAGCTCGTCCCGCTTGCGGCTGTCGATGCCGCCGCGCAGGCGTGCGAACACGTCGATCGCCTCGCCGCCGGTGAGGTTCGGCCACAGCTCGACGTCGCCGGGCACGTAGGCGAGGCGCCGGTGCAGCGCGACGGCGTCGCTCCAGGGATCGCCGCCGAGCATGCGGACCCGGCCGCTGTCGGACCGGAGGATCCCGAGGAGGATGCGGATCGTGGTGGACTTTCCGGCCCCGTTCGGGCCGAGGAAGCCGTGCACCTCGCCCGGCTCGACCTGCAGGGTCAGTCCGTTGAGCGCCTTGACGGCCCCGTAGCGCTTGGTGACGTCCGCGATGTCGATCACGGGTGTTGTGGTGCGGGTACGCGTGCCCGCAGAAGTCGTGGTGGTCATGTCCTACCTTCCGGCGTAGGAGGTTCTGTGGAGAGTTGACGGGCCGCAGACGGTTGCGGCTGCGCCGGCGGGACGTGGCGTGACATGCAGTCACGGCACCGTCAGGCCGAGCGCTCCTCGGACTGGGGCGGGTCACCGATGTAGAGCAGATATTCGTCGAGCATGGCGCGATCGGTGAGGAAGCCCTCGGTGAAGATCTCGAGGGCCGGCAGCGCCATCCCATGCATGGTGCGGCGCCAGAAGTCCCGGTCGAGTTCCGGGAGGTCGCGATCTTCGCGCATGACCGCCATGAGCATTCCGCCGACGGAAGCGCCGACGAGGTATCGAACCCGGGCCTCTTCGTCGCGACTGGGCACGAGCTTTCCGCGTTCGACGGCCTCGCGGACGTAGTCCACGGCGTCGGTGACCATGTGCTCGATGAGGTGGCGGGCGACCTCGCCCCCGGCCATGTAACTGCGCATCACGTACAGGAAGATGGGCTGGTAATCGTCCAGCAGCGCCATCTGCGACATGAACGCTGCGCCGAGATCGTCGGCGTTCATGGATGTGCGCTTGTTGTCGCGGATGAATCCGAGCACGTACTCGTCGCAGGCCTCGTGCAGCTGTTCCTTGGAGCCGTAGTGCTTGATGATCGCGGCTGCGCTCACGCCAGCGTCGGCGGCGATGGCGCGCAGGCTCGCGTCGAAGCCGTCGCGGCCGAAGCGCTGGATCGCCGCGTCGAGGATCCGGGCCCTGGTCGAGCGTCCGGCGGCACCTGGTGAACGCATGTTTACCAGGGTAAACGCGCGTTCACGCCCGGGCAAGCGTCATCGCTGCCGAGTGCGTGCGCCACCGGGAGAGGTGTGCCACGGTGGGCTCGACGTTGGCAGCCGGCAGGCGGGACCGCTGGAGGGCGCATGGTCGGTCGGGAAGCGGACAGGCCGGCGCGCGCTGCGGTGAGTCACCAGCACTGGGAGCACGTGGTGTTCCTACACTGGCCGATCCCGGCCCGCGATCTTGTGCCGTTGCTGCCGCCGGGTCTTTGCCCGCACACCGCGGACGGAACCGCGTGGCTGACCGTGACGCCTTTACGGATGCACGCACGGCCGGCGTTCCTTCCGCGGTTGCCGTACGTCTCGCACTTCGACGAGGTCAACGTCCGCACGTACGTCATCGGACCGGACGGTCGGGATGGGGTGTGGTTCTTCTCGCTCGAGTGCCCGCGGTCGCCGGTCGTCGTCGCGCTGCGCGCCGTGGGGTTGCGCTACGTCTGGTCCCGGACGGCGGTGCGGGTCCGCGCCGAGTACCTGGCGGTAACCTCCGAACGGCGCGATGGGCGCGGCCGGATGCAGGCGAGCATCCGGGTCCGTGAGCGGGAGGACCTGGACCCGCTCGCCACCTTTCTCACCGGTCGTTGGTCCGCCTACGTCCGGCGGTTCGGCCATCTCCTGCGCATCGACATCGAGCATCCTCCGTGGCCGTTGTACCGGGCCGACGCCCGTGCCGACGTCGCGGACCTGCTGCGGGCGGACGGACTCCCCTCCGTGCAGGACCGGCCACTCGCGCACTACTCGCCCGGTGTCCGGGCCCGGATCGGATGGCCCCGGCCGGTGGGCGGACCTGGCGAGGGCGGCTCGTCCGAATGGCCCGCGACGGCGAGGCACAATGGCCCGCATGCCTGAACCTCGTTGGCGCGATGTCGCGCGCGCGGCCGGACTGCTCAGACCCGACGGCGCCGTCGCCTCGACCATCTTCGCCGAGATGACGGCGCTGGCCACACGCACCGGTGCCGCTAACCTCGGTCAGGGATTCCCCGACGTCGACGGGCCCGAGCACATCAGGGAGGCGGCCGCCGCCTACCTGCGGGAGGGACCGAACCAGTACGCGCCCGGCCCCGGCGTTCCGGAGCTTCGCAGTGCCGTGGCCGCTCACCAGCGCCGGCACTACGGCCTCGAGGTCGACCCGGAGCGCGAGGTGCTGGTCACCGTCGGCGCGACCGAGGCGATCGCCTCGGCGATCCTCGCCCTGGTGGCTCCCGGTGATGAGGTGCTGACCCTCGAGCCGTTCTACGACTCCTACGCCGCCACGATCGCCTTGACCGGCGCGACGCACCGCACCCTGCCGTTGCGGCCCGCCACCGAGGGGTTCCGGCTCGATCCGGAGGACGTGGCGGCGGCCTTCACCGACCGCACCCGCGTCCTGCTGCTCAACTCGCCGCACAACCCGACCGGAACGGTCCTCGGCCGCGAGCAACTCGCCCTGCTCGCGGAGCAGGCGGTGGCGCACGACGTCGTGGTCGTCACCGACGAGGTGTACGAGCACCTCACCTACGGGCCAGACGGGCGTGAGCACGAGAACCTGCACGTGCCGATCGCCACCCTGCCCGGCATGGCCGAGCGGACGGTGACCATCTCGTCCTCGGGCAAGACGCTCAGCTTCACCGGGTGGAAGGTCGGCTGGCTGCACGGCCCCGCCGAGCTGGTCACCGCGATCCGCACGGTCAAGCAGTTCCTCACCTACGTCGGCCCGGGCGCGCTGCAGCGCGCGATCGCCGGGGCGCTGGAGGACACCGACGGCCGGACCGGTGCCTACGTCGCCGACCTGCGGGCCTCACTGCGCCGACGGCGTGACGTCCTCGCCGAGGTGCTGCGCGACGTCGGATTCGCGCCGCTGACCCCGGCGGGCACCTACTTCCTCGTGGCGGACGCGGCACCGCTCGGCTGGGACGACGCCGTCGAGCTCTGCCGTCAGATGCCGGAGCGGGCCGGAGTCGTGGCCATCCCCATCACCGCGTTCTGCACGCCCGGATCCGCCACGGCCGGGTCCCTGCGCTCGTGGGTACGGTTCACGTTCGTGAAGTCGATGCCCGTGCTGGAACAGGCGGCGGCCGGGCTGCCGCGGCTACGCCGCTGACGGTTACGCGCCGTTGGCGGTGACGGCGCGGCGCAACGCGGTGTGCAGACCGGCCGGCGTCAACCTCCCGACGGCGGTTCCCGCCTCGTCGGTGACCGTCACCGAGCCGTCCGGGGCTGCGGCCAGCACTCCCAGTGCTGTCTCCAACGTGGCGCCGAGGGTGACCGACGGGTGGGGGTCGCCGGGACCGGCTGCGCCGTCGAGATCCTGCGCTTCCAGCTCTGTGACGGCGAGGAGCTTGACCGCTCGGGCCTCCCCGATGAAGCCGTCGACGAACGACGTCGCCGGCCGGGCTAGCAGGTGGGCCGGGGTCGCGAGCTGTTCGAGCTTCCCGCCCTGGGAGAAGACCGCGACCCGGTCGCCGAGGAGGACCGCCTCGTCGATGTCGTGCGTGACCATGAGGACGGTGGTGCCGAGATCGTCGTGGATCCGGCGGAACTCGGTCTGCAGGGCTCGGCGTCCCTCCGGATCGACGGCGCCGAAGGGTTCGTCCATCAACATCACGGACGGGTTCGTCGCCAGCGCCCGGGCGACGCCGACCCGTTGGCGCTGACCGCCCGAGAGCTCGTGCGGGTAGCGCGGGCCGTGCACGTCCGGCTCGAGTCGGACCAGGGTCAGCAGCTCAGCCACCCGTTCGCGGGTGCGATGCCGGTCCCAGCCGAGCAGTCCCGGCACCGTCGCGATGTTCTGGGCGACGGTCCGGTGGGGGAACAGGCCCACGTCCTGGATGACGTAGCCGATGCCGCGGCGCAGCTGGACGGCGTCGAGATCGGCGATGTCCTCGCCGTCGACGAGGATCCGCCCGCTGGTCGGTTCGACCAGGCGGTTGACCATCCGCAGCAGCGTGGACTTGCCCGACCCCGACGGCCCCACCAACGTCAGGAGCTCGTGCTGGGCGACGTCGAGGTCCAGGTTCCCGACCGCCACGGTGCCGTCCGGGTACTCCTTGCCCACGCCGTCGAACCGGATGTGGGCACGGCTGGGCGTCTCGCCGGTCATTGTGCTGACGCTACCGGCCGAGTGGCGCCGGTCCAGCGACGCGCCATTGACGCAACCGATCGGTTGCCCATACGTTGCGACGACCTCGGGGCGCAGCCCGGGCCGACCGGCTGATCCCCGGACCCGGCTGCCGAGCCGCGCGTCAGCCGCCCAGCCCGGCGTAGAGCGCCCATCCGACGTAGGCGACGTTGGCGAGGACCCGCAGCAGCACCCCGGGGAGTGAGTCGAACCACCGGCTCGCCGTCCGAACGTGGCGCAGGTCGTCGGCATGGACGCCGACATAGCCGGCGAACAGGACCGCCGTCAGCACTCCCGCCGTCACCCGGGTCGCGTCGAAGAACAAGCCGATGCCGAGGAGCAACTCGACCAGGCCCGACAGGTACACGGTGGCGCGAGGCGCAGGCCACCACTGCGGCACGAGCGTCTGGATCCGCGCGGGCGCCGCGACGTGCAGAATGCTGGCCAGGATGAGGAAGCCGCCGAGGGTGACGGAGGCGATCAGATGCATGCCCGCAGACTGTCTCGTCGTCGGGAGCCGGGTCTTGAACGCGATGAGCGTCGATCGCTGACCCGTGTCGGCGGGATCACTGTCTTCAGCGAGCCGACGGCCCGCGCCGTCGGCGTGCACGCGATGCCGGCATGGAAGCTGATGCTCGGACGCGACGCCCCGCTGCAGGTCATGGTCGAGCACGGCACCGAGGAAGGATGGGCGCTCCTGGTCCCGCCGGGCCTGGCCAACAGCGCCGTCGCTCGCGGCGCCTACACCGCGGCGCTCATCGACCCCGGGTACGCCAGGGGCGAGAGCACGGACGGGGTCGTCGATCTCGGCAGGCGCCGGGCACGGCACCTGGTCGAGGAGCTCGACGCCGGCCACGGGAGCGGCCTGCTGACCGGGACGAACGACGTCCTGACCGAGGACGAGAGCTTTCTGGGCGTCGTGCTGCGGGAAACCACGTCGGCGACGACGATCGAGAGACTGTCCTCGCGACTCGGCGTGAGCCGGCAGCACGCCCGGCGGCTCATCCGCATCCACACCGGCTGCACGTTCGGTGAGATCGTCCGGTGGCGCCGCCTGTGCGACGCCGTCCTGCTGCTGCCGCGGGCTCCGATCGCGGTGGCGGCTTCGCAGACGGGGTTCGCCGATCAGGCCCACCTCACGCGGACCAGCTCGGCGATGGTCGGGCGCACCCCGGGCACGCTGTGAACCGGGACGCCTGAGAACAGGGCGCGTCGAGGCGGTAGCGTCGCCGCCGTGAGCGACAACCCGTGGTTCTCGTGGCACTACCTCGAGAACAACTGGCGCGGACTCGCCGACCTGGCCGCCCAGCATGTGAGCCTGACGGTGCAGGCGGTGCTCATCGCACTGGTCATGGCAGTGCCACTGGCACTCCTCGCGCGCGGCAGTCAGGCGATCTCCGGCGCAGTCCTGGGGACCTCCGCCGTGCTGTACACCGTCCCCTCGATCGGACTGTTCGGGTTGCTCGCCCCGTTCACCGGGATCGGGCGCACCACCGTCCTCATCGGGCTCGTCGCGTACGCGATGCTCGTCCTCGTGCGTAACACGCTGGTGGGGCTGCGCGGGGTGCCGCCAGACGTCGTCGACGCCGCTCGCGGGATGGGGTACTCACCCGCCCGCCGCTTCCTCGCGGTTGAGCTGCCCCTCGCGCTCCCGGCGATCCTCACCGGCGTCCGGCTCGCCACGGTCACCACGATCGCGCTGGTGACCGTCGGCGTCGTCGTCGGCTACGGCGGCCTCGGCCAGGCGATGTTCCGCGGCTTCAGCTCCTCCTACCGCGCGGAGATCGTCGCCGCCACGCTGCTCACCGTGGCCATCGCGCTCGTCGCGGATCTTCTGCTGCTGACAGTCGGTCGCCTGCTGATCCGGTGGCGGCGCCCATGAACGGCAACGCGTTCGCGGAGGCCTTCCGTTACCTCAACGACCCGCTGAGCTGGACGGGAACGCGGGGCATCCTCGCCCTGCTCGGTGATCACCTGTGGATGACATTCCTCGCCGTCGTCCTGGCCGCGGTCGTCGCGCTTCCGCTGGGACTCTGGCTGGGGCGCAGTGGCCGGGGCGGCTCCGTGGTCGTGGCGACGGCGAACCTCACCCGCGCCGTGCCCACTCTGGCGCTGCTGTACATCTTCACGGCGGGTCTCGGCCTCGGGCAGGCGCCCACGATCTTCGCCGTCGCGATCTTCGGGGTTCCGCCGATCCTGTCCAACACCTGGACGGGCCTGAGGGAGATCGACCCGGCCGCGCGCGACGCCGGCATCGGCATGGGCATGTCCCGCGCCCGGCTGCTCCGAGAGGTGGAGCTGCCGCTCGCGATGCCGCTCATCGGTGCCGGGTTGCGCACCGCCGCGGTCCAGATCGTCGCGACCATCTCGCTCGCCTCGCTCGTCGGCGGAGGTGGGCTCGGCCTCATCGTCTCCAACGGCATCTTCACCCAGCGGTGGGGTCAGGCGTTCGCCGGCGCGCTGCTGGTCGTGGTGCTCGCGCTGGGTCTGGAGGCAGTGCTCGCGGGCCTGCAACGGTTGCTGACACCGAAGGTGGTGCGCACCGTCGCGCCGGGTGCCAGGTAGAGGCGAAGACCCGACGGCGGCAAACACCTGTGTCCATGTCGGTGGAGCGCGCTACGGTCCACGGGACCGGCCACCATCGGGAGGGGAACCCCATGCGCCGAACCGTGACCGCCCTCGTCGGAGGTCTCACCGTCCTCGCCCTCGCCGCGTGCGGCGAACCCGGCTCTGCCGGTGGCGGTGGCGGTGACGAGACCGGAGGCGGAGGAGCCGAGAACGCCGGCGGCGAGGCGTGCGAGCCGATCGCCGGCGAGCAGATCGTCGTGCTCGAGGACGACGAGAACCTGCAGAGCGTCGAGAACATCATCCCGGCGATCAACGCCGACGCCGCCGAGGAGCCGCTGATCGCCGCACTCGATGCGGTCTCGGCCGAGCTGGACACCAACACGCTGATCGAGCTCAACCAGGCCGTCGACGTCGAGCGGAACGCCTCCGGCCAGGCGGCGAGTCAGTTCTACGAGGACGCGGGCATCGAGGTCGGTGACACCTCTGGCTCGGGAAGCGTGGTCATCGGTGCCGCAAACTTCTCCGAGTCGGCCACCCTCGCCGAGCTGTACGCCCTGGCCCTCACGGACGCCGGATATGACCCCGAGGTGCGCACCATCGGCAACCGGGAGACCTACGAGCCCGCCCTCGAGACCGGCGAGATCGAGGTCGTGCCGGAGTACGTCGGAACCCTGGCCGAGTTCCTCAACGTCAAGGTCAATGGCGACGGTGCGGACCCCGTGGCGAGCCCGGATCTCGAGGAGAGCACCGACCACCTGCGCGACCTCGGTGCGGAGGTCGGCCTCGAGTTCGGTCAGCCGGCCGAGGCCGCGAACCAGAACGCATACGCCGTCACGCAGGAGTTCGCGGACGAGCACGGCGTCTCCACGCTGTCCGAACTCGCGGACACGTGCGGGGAGCTGAGCCTCGGCGGTCCGCCGGAGTGCCCCGACCGGGCGTTCTGCCAACCGGGCCTGGAGGAGACGTACGGGCTGACGTTCTCCGAGTTCGTCTCGTTGGACGCCGGTGGCCCGCTGACCAAGGACGCGCTGACCTCCGGTCAGATCGCGCTCGGAATGGTCTTCACGACGGACGCCGCGTTGGCGACCGAGTGAGGGATCGGACCGGCCCGACGACCGTTAGCGTTCGATGAGCGGTGCGAGGCCATCGAGTACGCGGTCCAGACCGAACGCGAACGCTCGGTCGGCCTCCCAGGCGCTGCCCTGGGTCTCGCCGGCCGCCGCGCCCACCCGTGTCGCAAGCGGGTAGCGGAGGGGATCAAGCACCTGGCTCAGTAGTGGGCCCGCCTCGGCCCACCACTGCTCCTCGCTAACGCCGGTCTCGCGCCGGGTGGCATCGGCGGCCGATGCGGAACGTGCCCACCCCTGCACGAACGCCAGTACCCAGTCGAGCGCGGCGTCCAACGTGACGTCGTCGAGTCCCAGGCCGTCGAGGGCGGCCAGCTCGTGCTCGTACTTCGCCGTCGCGCCCGGGCCGAGCGTCGGGCGCGTGGTCGCCACCGCGGCTGCCCACGGGTGCCGCTCGAACAGGGACCGGTTCTCGGTGGCCACGGCTCGGACGCGCTCGCGCCACGGCCGGCCCGAGGTGGTCTCGCGGGGCATCGCCGCGTAGACGTGGTCAAGCATGAGGTCGAGGAGCTCGGCACGGCCAGGCACGTACGTGTACAAGGTCATGGGGGCCGTCCCTGCCGTCGAGGCGACTTTTCGCATCGTCACGGCTTCGAGTCCTTCGGCGTCGGCGAGAGCGACCGCGTGCTCGACCAGCGTGTCGACGTCGAGGCGTTGCCGGGGGCCGCGCCGGGGCGGCTCGTCCGGGACGGTATGACGCCAGAGCAGGGCCACAGTGCGGGCCGGGTCTCCGCTGCCTGAGCGCGAGGTGGACATGGGAGTACTCTGACACATCGTACCTTGTACGGTGTACCTTGTACGACGTACGTTGTACGGACCGTATGCCGCCGAGCGAAGGAGACACATGCAGATCAGTTCGTCCGCCATCAGCCTCAACGTTGCCGACCCCGCCGCGTCCGCCCGCTTCCTCATCGACCACTTCGGATTCGCCGAGGTGATGGCGGCCGACGGTTTCCACTCGTTGAGTCGCCCGGATGTCGGGATGAACGTCGTCTACCTCCGGGTCGGTCTGTCCACGCTTCCGGACGACCAGCGTGAGGTGCACGCCCAGGGGCAGATCCTGGCGTTCGTCGTCGACGATCTCGAGGGCGAGCTCGCCCGTCTCGAGCAGGAGGGGGTGACGATCACCATGCCGCTCACGCCGGAGGACTGGGGTGAGCGCGCGTTCCAGGTCCGGGACCCCAACGGGGTCATCGTCCAGCTGGTCGACTGGAACGGCTGACGCCCGACCCGCGCCGAGAGCAGCCGACCGTGCCGAGGGTGGATGCTCGAACGTCCGCCCTCGGCGCGGAAGGCCGCTCTCGGCGTTGGGTTCAGGCCCGCCGGTCGGCACAAGATTGACCGGTCGGCACAAGACTGACGACTCGGGCCCCAGGGGTGGGTCAGATGCTGCGGCGCATCGTGCGGATGCCGACGGTGATGCCGGCGGCGCCGACGATCACCGCTGCCAGGCCGCCCTGCCAGACGTCCGGCGAGGTGAAGACGCCGTTGAACAGGTCACGCTCGGCGTCGACCATGTAGGTCAGCGGGTTCACCATCGCGAGAACCTGCATCCAGCGCGGCCCGGACTCCAGCGGCAGCAGCATCCCGGACAGCAGCATCAGCGGGAACAGAAGTGTCTGCTGCACCGTCCAGAACAGCCAGTCCCGGTCACGCGAGACGATGCCCAGGGCGTAGCTGAACGCGCCGAGCCCCATGCCGAAGACGGCGATGAGGACGAGGCCGACCAGCATGCCGGGCAGAGACGGGCGGAAGCCGAACGCCGCGGCGATGGCGACGAGCACCACCGACTGGAGCACCAGCGGCACCATCTCCTTGAAGGCGCGGCCGAGCAGCAGAGCCGCCCGGGAGACCGGGGCCACCAGCATGCGCTCGTGCGCGCCCATGATGATCTCGTAGAGCAGGTTCGAGCCGGTCATCGCGGTTCCGAACAGCGCGGTCATGACGACGATGCCGGGCACGAACCACTGGAACGCCTCGGCGATCGGCTGGCCCGTCATACCGCCGAGCAACGGGCCGAAGAAGGCCAGGAACATCAGCGGCTGGATCAGCGAGAAGACGAGGCTGAAGGGGTCACGGAGAGTCGGCTTCAGCTCGCGGGCGAAGACGTTGAGCGTATCGATCAGGACGCCGGACGGGCGAGCCTGCGGCACGGATGTGGGATCGGTGGTCGTGGTCATCGTGCGGCTCCGGTGCTGGCGGTCTCGGGGGCTGGATTCTGTGCGGCCTCGTTCTCCTCGCGCAGGCTGCGCCCGGTGAGGGTGAGGAAGACGTCGTCGAGGGTCGGCTGGTCGAGGTCGGCGGTCACGACCGTGGCGCCCGCGGCGTCGAGCTCGCGGATGAGCCTGGGTAGGACGTGCTCGCCGGCGTTCGCCGCGACCACCAGCCGGGTCTGCGCACCCTCCGCCGAGACCTGGGGGTCCGGGGTCGTCGCGCCGGACTCGGCGGCGGCTCGCCGGACGATCGTGGCGGCGGGCTCGGCGCCGCCGTCGACCGTGACGCTGATCCGGTCGCCGGCCAGGGTGGCCTTGAGGTGCGCGGCCGTGTCGTCCGCGATGACCCTGCCCTGGTCGACGACCATGACCCGCTCAGCGAACTGGTCGGCCTCGTCGAGGTAGTGGGTGGTCAGGAACAACGTCATCTCGTGCCGGTCACGCATGCGGAGGATGTGCTCCCACAGGTTCGCGCGGGACTGTGGGTCCAGACCGGTGGACGGCTCGTCGAGAAACAGCAGGCGAGGGTGGGGCATGAGACCGAGCGCGATGTCCGCCCGGCGCCGCTGACCACCCGAGAGCGTGATCGTCTTACGGCTCGCCACCTCTCCGAGGTCCAGCGCCTCGATCAGTTCGTCGGTCCGCCGTCGCGCCTCAGCGCAGTCGAGCCCATACATGGCGCCCTGACTGAGCAACTCGTCACGGACCCGCTGGTACTGGGCGGCCCCGTTCTTCTGCCCGATGTAGCCGATACGCGCCCGCACGGCGGCCTGCTCGGTGGTGATGTCGTGACCGCAGACCGTGGCGGTGCCGGCCGTGGGGTCGAGGAGGGTGGTGAGCATGCGGAGCGAGGTGGACTTGCCCGCTCCGTTGGGACCGAGGAACGCGGTCAGCGTGCCGGGTTCGACGTCCATCGTGAGGTCAGCGACGGCGACGACTTCCGTGCCGCCCTGCCCGGGGAAGACCTTGCGGAGGCCGCGGGCGGAAATGATCGGTGTCTCCATAGGCATCAGGATCGCGCCCTATGCGGACAGATCCTGACCGCGGTCGGGCGTAGATTTTCCCGACATGGCTGACCCGACCGCTCGAGCCCTCCGGCTGCTCTCCCTGCTCCAAACGCACCGCTTCTGGTCCGGGCCGGAGCTGGCCGGCCGCCTCGGGGTCTCGGAACGGACGTTGCGGCGTGACGTCGAACGGATCCGAGAACTGGGCTATCGCGTGGCGGCCAGTCCGGGCGCCGCCCGGGGCTACCAGCTCGAGTCCGGCTCGACCCTGCCTCCGCTGCTGCTCGACGACGACGAGGCCGTCGCGATCGGCGTCGGCCTGCGTACCGCCGCGGTGCTGGGAATCGACGACGGCGAGCAGACCTCGCTCTCGGCGTTGGCGAAACTGGAACAGGTGCTGCCCCGCAACCTCCGGCGCCGGGTCCGCGCCCTCCAGGAGCACACGATCCCGGCCGCGCGCGCCGGAGCCAGGGTGGCGGCGGACGTCCTCGCCGAGATCGCCCTGGCCTGCCGCGACCATGAACGATTGCGGTTCCGGTATACGGCCGGGTCCGGCGCGGAGACCTCCCGACATGTCGAGCCACATTCGCTCGTCCCGCGTGAGCGCCGCTGGTACCTCATCGGCTGGGATCTGACACGGGCGGACTGGCGCACCTTCCGTGTCGACCGGTTGTCGACGCTCCAGCGCACCGGAGTCCGGGTCGCTCCGCGTGAGCTCCCCGCTGCGGACGCCGCCGAGTTCGTCCTCGCGGCGCACGGGGGGCGGGGCCGTTCGGAGCATCACGCCGTCGTGCGGATGCGGACAGACATGGCGTCGGTCCGTGGATACTTCGGCATCTGGGCGCAGCACGCCACCGACGGGCCGGACGGCACGGTGGACTGGCCCGTCACCGGGGCGACCATCCAGGAGATGCTCATGGCCTTGCTCTGGATCCCGGACGAGATCGAGTGGGAACTGCTCGCCGACGACCCCGAGGTGTATGCGGCGCTGCGGCGCTTCGGTGACCGGGCGCGCGCCGCGACCGGCGGTGATCAGTCCGCCGCGCGCAGCGGTACGAAGCTGAACGATCCGAAGTAGCGGGTCTGCACGTCCTCACCGATACGGTCCACGACGGCCATCCGGCCGCGAACAGGGACGACCATGCGGCCGCCGTCGGCCAGCTGCTCGAGGAGGCCCGTCGGCAGCTCGCGGGCGTCCGCGGAGACGAGGATCCGGTCGAAGGGGCCCTTCTCCGGCATGCCGACCCTGCCGGGTACGGCCTGCTCGATGCGGGCCGGCACGCCTTCGACGCCGCCCCACGCCGCGAGATTCTCGCGGCCAATCTCGACCAGCTCCGGTTCGATCTCGACGCCGATCACCGAACCGCCCGGTGCGACCAGGCGGGCCAGGAGCGCGGTGGTCCAGCCCGAGCCCGAGCCGACGTCGAGCACCCGGTCTCCCGGGCTCGGCTGCAGGAGCTGGAGCATCGCCTCGACCGTGCTCGGCTGCGAACAGGTTGCGCCGTAGCCGATCTGCAGAGGCATGTCGGCGTGAGCGAAGCGAGCCTGATCGGCGGGTAGGAAGATCCGACGGTCGACCACGGCCATCGTCTCGCGCACGCGCCGCACCGTCCGGCGTGGCCGGTCGAAGCGGGCCGGCGCCGGGCGCAGTCGGTGCGCGCTCCGCTCGGAGCTCATGACGATCATCCTGTCGTGGGTCGGTCGAGCTCGCCTCTACCGCCAGCATGGACCACGACGGCGATGACGGCTACCGGGACGGCGGTGCGGCGCCGGTGGCGACGTGAAAGCCGTAGAGATCCCGCTGTGTCTCGTTGACCCACACCCGCGTGCCGTCCGGGGCGGTGATCCGCAACGTGCGGGCGTAGGCCTCGTCGATGAGGTCGACCGGATGGCCGGCCGCCTCGACGCGGGTCTGCAGTGCCTCGACGTCGCCCGTCTCGAGGCTGATCTCGACGCTGATCTCGCCGTCGTCGACCGTGCGGTCCTCGGCGGCGTCGCTGTCCGCGCGGTGGAAGGCAAGCACGCCGTGGCCCACCAGATCGGCCCACCCGTTGGTGTCACTGGTGATCCGGCGAGTCAGACCCAGATGCGTGGCGGCCTCCGCGCCGTCGATGACGGAACGGGTGTAGACGAGCGGCAGGACTGCGAGCCCCTCCGGTCGGACCGGATTCGTGCCACCGGCCCCGTTGGCGCGGTCGATCACGACACGGCCCTGCGGCAGGTCGGCCACCAGGACGTCGCCGCGATCGAACGTCGCCCGGCGGATGTCGGTCCCGGTCCCCGCGACCGCAGTGCGGTACGCCTTGAGGTCGGGGACCTCCCAGGCCAGTTTTGCCTTACCCACGAGAGGGCTTTCGGGCTCGGCATGGTGCAGGGCGAGCCGCCCGGAGTCCGCGGCGAGTACCACCCAGCCGTCCGCCTCGACACCGGTGCTGATGAAGCCGAGGTCCGCATAGAACGCCTGCCATGCGGCCACGTCGGTGACGAACCTGATCGGTCGCAGTATCGGCGTCGGAATCGTTGTGGTCATCGCTGTTCCACCTCCGTCAGGTAGTCGGACAGCACCCGCTCGACGAACGCGGACAACGAGACGCCTTCGTCGATGCACCGGTGCTTGACGGCGCGTACCAGCTCGGGCGGGAGGTACACGTTGAACTGCGTCTTCTCGGGCATGGGTCCACCCTACGAGCATGACAGTGTGCTAGCAAGCGAGTATGCGTGCGCTCAGGTGGGGACTGGCTCCCGTCGTCATGCGAGAGTGGCCACGTGCGATCGGACGTCACCAGCACTCGCCTCGGCTCGTTGGTTCTGCTGCGGCACGGTGAGTCCGTCGGGAACGCCCGCGAACTGTTCACGGGAGTGCTCGACGTCGATCTGACGCCGGCAGGGGAGCAGGCGAGTCGTGACGCGGGCGCCCGCCTGGCCGCGGCGGGGTTCGTGCCCGACGTGGTCGTGACCTCCGAGCTCGCGCGTGGCTGGCGCACGGCTGAACTCGTCGTCGAGGCGCTGGGAGTGACGTGCCCCCTCCTGCGGCGATGGCGACTCAACGAACGCAGCTACGGCGCGCTGTCCGGTCACCGCAAGGCGGACGTACGTGCCGCGTACGGCACCGAACAGTTCCTGTACTGGCGACGTTCCCTCGAGGGGCGTCCGCCGCCACTCGACCGGGAGACCCTCGAACTGTGGGGCAGGCTGAGCCCGTTCGACCGGTTGCCCCCGGAGGCGCTCGTGGGCACCGAGTCCCTGCTCGACGTCGTCGCGCGGCTACGTCCTTGGGTCGCGGAGGTGACGGAGGACGTTCGCGCAGGTCGCGATGTGCTGGTCGTCGCGCACGGCAACTCGCTCCGTGCCCTGTGCGCCGTGCTGGACGATCTCAGTGGTGAGGAGCTGCGCCGGTTGAACATCCCGAACGCCCGCCCGTTGCGCTACGACGTCACCCCCGGTGGCGACGGCCTGCTGCGGTCCCGGATCCGAGGTGGTCGTTACCTCGACCCGGACATCGCGCGCGTGGAAGCGGCGATCATCGCTCGCCAGGGCGGGACGTGAGGCCCGGCCGCTAGGCTCGCGGGGACGCGGACACCGAGTGGGAGAGTTGATGGAGCAGAGGCACATCGTCGTGATGGGGGTCTCCGGAGGCGGCAAGACGACATTGGCGACCGCGCTCGCCGACCGTCTCGGCTACGTGTTCGCCGAAGGGGACGACTTCCACAGCGAGGCGAACCGGGACAAGATGCGCGCCGGCACCCCGCTGAACGACGACGACCGCGCACCGTGGCTCGTAACCATCCGGGACTGGATGACCGAGCAGGCCCGGGCAGGCACCTCGACGGTCGTCACCTGCTCCGCCCTCAGGCGGGCGTACCGCGACGTGCTGCGTGAGGCGGTCGGCCAGACGGTGTTCGTCCACGTGGCCCCGCCGGTCGAGGAGACGGCTACCCGCATCGGCCAGCGCCGGGATCACTACATGCCCGCCAGTCTGCTGGAGAGCCAGATCCAGACACTCGAGGAGCTCGGCGAGGACGAACCCGGCTTCGCGGTGCGGTCGGCCGGCTCGCCCGACGAGGTCCTCACCGAGGTGCTGAGCCGGCTCGAGTCCTCGTGATGTTCACCTGACGTCCAACACCGTGGCGGGCGACATCCGTGGTGATCAGGAGAGGATGGGTGTATGCGACTGATTCTGGTGCGGCACGGACAGACCAGCTCGAATGTCGAGGGCCTGCTCGACACGAGGGAACCCGGAGCCGATCTGACCGACCTCGGTCGCGAGCAGGCGGCTGCGCTGCCCGACGTGCTCGGCGCCGAGCCGATCGATCTCATCGTCACCTCTACCCTCGTCCGCACGCAGCAGACCGCTGCGCCGCTGGCTGACGCCCTGGGGCTCGAGCCGTGGATCCGTGACGGCGTCCGCGAGATCTCGGCCGGCGACTACGAGATGCGAGGCGACCCCGAGGCCGTCCGCGGATACCTCGAGCCGATCTTCAGCTGGCGGGAGGACGACCTCACCGGTCGCGTCCTGGGCGGCGAGAATGGTGCCGAGTTCTACGAGCGGTTCGACGGGGTCGTCGACGAGATCCTCGCGACCGGGGTCCGTACCGCCGTGATCGTCAGTCACGGTGCCGCGATCCGGTCGTGGGTCCCGGCACGTGCCGACAACGTCAGCGGCGAGTTCGCCGCGCGCACGCCCGTGAGCAACACCGGCGTCGTCGTCCTGGAGGGCGACCGGAGGACCGGCTGGACGGTGCTGACGTGGGAGGACCAGGCACTCGGCGGACCCGAGGTCGACACCTCGCTCGCCGACGGCCCGGCCGGCGACCCGGTCGACGTCGACGCCTGAGAGGTTTCTCGGCTCGGCGTCCGGCCGCCCGCCTCAGCGTTCGACGACGTTGCGCATCTCGCGGCCCTCGAGGAACGCGGCGAGATTCTCGGCGATCAGGTCGTCGGCGCCGACGGGGCGGCCGCCCGCGGCGTGCGGGCTGATGATGAGGTTCGGCGCGTCCCACAACGGCGACTGCTGCGGCAGCGGTTCGACAGCGGTGACGTCCACCGCCGCGCCGGCGATGGAGGCTGACTCCAGTGCGGCGAGCAGCGCGTCCTCGTCCACGGTCGTCCCGCGGCCGACGTTGACGACGTAGGCGTGATTCGGCAGCAGGTCGAGCCGATCGCTGCCGAGCGCCTTGGTGGTCGCCGGCGTCGCCGGCAGGATCATGATGAGGACGTCGGTCTGCGGCAACGCGGACTCGATGTCCTCCTCGGCGATCACGTCGAACCCGGCGCGGGTCCCCGCCGACCGTGCGACGCCGCGCACCGTCGCACCGAGCCCGGACAGCAGCGGCGCCAGCGCCTGACCGATGTTGCCGAAACCCCACACCAGGACCTGTGCGCCGATCAGCGAGGTGACTGCCCCCTCCGGCCGCAGCGGCTGCGGCCCGCCCAGGTCGCGGTCCCACCGGCGCTCCTTCTGGGCTGCGGCCATCTGCGGCAGCCGCCGCACCTGCGCGAGCGTCAAGGCCAAGGCGTGCTCGGTGACGGTGGCGTCGTGCAACCCGGCACCGGAGGTGATGACCACGTCCTCGGCGAAGCCCGCGGAGACGATGGCATCGGTGCCGGCCGCGAGCGACTGAACCCATCGCAGGTTCGGCATCCGGCCCGCCACGGCCTCAAGCGTCGACGGCGCATTCGCCCACGCGACCAGGACCTCGGCATCGAGATGCTCATCCGGGACGGGGCGGGTGACGTCGTAGGACACGGTCGTCACGCCGTCGGGCACGGTCGGATTCAGGGGCACGTTGTCGGGAAGCAGCACCTTCACACCGCAGACTGTGTCACAACCCGCCCGCCGGCGACCCGGTGTGCCACTCCTCGAACGTCTCGCCGCGCGGCCGACGCCACCGGCGAGTAGCGTCCGCCGCCGTGAGCCCGTCGTGCGGTCGCGGCCTGGGCCAGGCCTGCGAGTCGCCGCGTCGCTCCAGTCAGGACGTCGAGCCCGGAGGTGTGCATGAGCCTGGACATCGAACAGCACGAGGCGTTCCAACGCCGGGAGTGGGCCGCGGAACGGGTCGGGACCGGACTTCTCGTCCTGTTCGTCGTCGCCGGGCTGCTCGGCCTGATCGCCGTCGGGCCGTTGAGTTGGACCACACGCTCCAGCGGGTCCGGAACCGTCGGCGTCGAGTTCGACCGCATTGCCTTCCACGAGTCCGAGGATGACCTCACCCTCGTCCTCGGGCCGGGCGCCGCCGTCGACGGCACGGTCACCGTGCGGATCGCCGGGACTTGGCCCGGCGCCGTCGAGGTCCAGGGCATCTCCCCGGAGCCCTCCGAACAACGCGCCGTTCCCGGCGGGATGGTCTGGGTCATCCCGGTGCCCGACCGGGGCGAGACGGAGGTGACCGTGGCGTTCCGACCGCAGGAGTACGGCTCTCAGGACGCCCGGATCGAGGTCCGCGACGAGTCCGTCTCGTTCTCACAGTTCGTGCTGCCCTGAGGAGGTCCCCCGATGGATGCCGTGCTTCGCGCTGTCGCGATCTACCTGGTCCTGATGCTCATCTTCCGCCTCACGGGCAAACGCACGATCGCGCAGCTGACACCGTTCGACTTCGTCGTCATCCTCATCGTCGGTGAGGCGACGCAGCAGGCGCTGCTCGGGGAGAACTTCTCCGTCACCTACGCCGCCCTGGTCATCGCGACTCTCGTGCTGCTCGAACGACTCGCAGACCTGCTCTCCTACCGCTTCCCCTTGCTCAAACGCATGACCGAGAGCGTCCCCGTGGTCCTCGTCGAGGACGGCAGACCGCTGCCCGAGGTGATGAAGCGCGAGCAGATCACCACCGAGGACGTCATGAGCTCCGCCCGTCTCAACCAGGGGCTGGAGCGGATGGACCAGATCCGGTGGGCGGTGCTCGAGACCTCGGGCGGGATCAGCATCGTCCCGCGGTGACCGTGACGGTGACGGTGCCGGTCAGCGACGGCGGGTCAGCCGCACGATCGTGGCGACGATCCCCGCCAGGATCGCGACGGCGAGGACGACGGCGACCCAGGTCGGCATGTTCAGGGGCGACCCGGACTGCTCGTCGTCCTGCTGCTCGCCCCCGGTGCTGCCGTCGGCCGGGGCGTTCGCCTCGTCCGGGGACTGCGTCGACTCCGGCATCGCGTCGTCGGCGCCGGCTCCGTCTGCACCGGCGGTGCCGTTCCCCTCGTCCTCCGGTTCGGCGGCGCCGCCGCTCGCGACGGTGAACCCGTAGTCGCCCTCGATGCGGTGCCCGTCCGAGGACACGACCGACCACGTGACCGTGTACTCGCCGTCCTCCAGCGGGTCGAGGGCCAGGATCGCCCGCTGCCCGTTGAGCTCGGGCTGTCCCTCGGCCACGGTGGTCCCCGCGGAATCCGTGACCGCGATGGCCCGGTCGCCGTCGAGCAGCTCGTTGCTGAAGGTGAGCTCGATCTGCGACGGCGACTCATCGAGCGTCTCGCCGTCGGCGGGCGCTGACTCGATCAGCGTGTCGTGCGCGGCCGCCGGCGGCGCAAGACCGGCGACGACGAGGAGCGACGCCACCCCGAGCACCAGGGTCGACGCCACGACGTGCAGGAACGAGGGTCGGACACGCGCAGTAAGCACGCTGTCACGGTACGACGTCCACGGCGTCAGGCGTGAGTGCCACCGACCGCAGCCGGTTGTGAGGCAGGCCACTGTGCCCGGCGGGCGAATACGGCACCGTCCCTGGTGGTACGCCAATGTCGCCGGTTCTCCGAGCCTCACCGAACCCGCGCGGCGACCTGGTACCCGGCCTCGTCCAGCACCAGTTCGTAGTCCTGACCGGGATGCCGTTCCTCGGCCAGGTCGGCGGCATCGGCGACGTCGTCGGTCCACGTGCGGCGGGTCGCGTCCAGGACCAGGCGGTCGGGCGGCGGATTGCCCTCGTTGCCGACCCAGTACACCTGACTGCGCGGGACGAGGTACGCCATGAGATAGATGTCGGCCTCCACCGTGCGACCGGCCACGATGTCGATCATCTCGTCGACGACGTCGGCGCGGGGCGAGCCCGCGTACGTCGCGGGCTCCACGAGACGGTTCATCGGTCCCGTCACGGTCATGATCGCCGTCGTGAGCACTGCGGCGGCCGTGCCGGCACTCGCCCATCGCCGCGCCGGCACGAGTCTCCTGCCCAGGTGCCCCGTGCCGGTCCGGCCGGAGACGGCGTCGAGCAGCGCGGCGACAGCCACAGGCATCAGAACCGCGGAGTAGTGCCAGGTCCACCCCCAGTAGTACTCGACGTTGCCGAGGAACCGCCACGCCAGCGTCGGCACCCACAGCCAGATCAGCGGCGAACGCACCCCGATGATGCCGGCCGCCCCGACGAGAAGCAGCAACGTCACGTACTTCTCGGCCGGCACGAACGCCGCGGCCACCGTCGCGAGCACCCCACCGGCACTGTCGCCGGGACCGTCCGCCGCCTCCTCGCCCGCCGCGAGCCGGCCGTAATAGTCCCAGGTGCCGTCCGGGTGCAGGAGCGGGAGGACGACGCCGATCGCGAGCACCGTCCACCCCACACCCCACGCCACCGTGAGGCGCCCGATTCGCCGCTGCCCGGCGCGCCACCACAGCACCAGACCCAGAGCGGCCACCGTCAGCCCGAGATCCTCCTTGACGAACACCAGCGGCGCCGCCCACAGCACGCATGTCCACCACCGCCGGCGCAGGTACGCCGCCAGGGACGCGGCGAGCAGCGGGACGGCGAAGGCGACCTCGTGGAACTGCGCGGCGACCGCACCCTGCAACCCCCACGACAGTGCGTACGCGACCCCCACCAGGGTGCCCCGGACCGGCCCGAGGAGCTCGCGAGCGACCGTGGTCACCGGAACCGCCGAGACCGCGAACAGCACGGCCTGTGCGATCAACAGGCTCGCCCCGGACGGATGGATCCAGTAGACGGGAGCGAGCAGGACGAGCAGCGGATGGAAGTGGTCACCGAGCAGGTTGAAGCCCTCGCCCTTGATGGTCACGACCGGCGCCTCGAACCCCGCGTAGGCCCGCGCGAGCTGGGTGAAGATCCCCAGGTCCCACGACGGCGACTCCAGCAACCGCCACTGCGTGACGGCGAACGTCACGTAGCCGACGGCGCAGCACGCCGCCACCAGCCAGCTCGCCCAGCGGTCTGCGGTCCGTGCCGTCCCGCGTGCGGTCCGGACGGCGGTCACAGCCGGGAGACGTCGACGGGCGCCGGCCGGCAGGGCGCCGGCGACGTCACAGGAGCTCCTTCCGCTGCAGGTAGCGCAACGCACCCCAGCCGAGCGGAACCCTGCCCCAGAACGTCAGCACGCGGAAGAGGATGGCCACCGAGACCGCCGTGCCGGCAGGGATGCCGGCGAGCGTCAGGCCCGTGGTCAGTGCCGCCTCCACCGGGCCGATACCGCCGGGGGAGGGGACGGCGGCACCGATGGAGTTCGCAGCCAGGAACGTGATCGCCAGGTTCGTCAGCGGCAGGCTGTGGCCGAACGCGGCGAGTGAGGCGCCGAACGCGGCGACGAAACCGGCGGTCATCACCAGGTTGCCGGTGATGCCCAGCAGCAGCCGGCTGGGGTTCGAGACCACCCACACCAGGCGGGGCCAGACCTGCCGCAGCGTCGGCTCCACCCGGCTCCACGTCCACGTGCGCAGTTTCGGGATCAGCAGCACCAGGCCGATCGCCAGGACGACCAGGCCGACGGCGAGCAGGACGGCCCCCGACGGGGCACTGAGGGTTCCGGCCGAGCCGGTCACCAGCGCCACGGCGATCAGCAGGAGCACCGTGGTGATGAACTGGGAGACCTGCATCAGGCCCACCGACGCCACCGCCAGCGGCATCGCGATCCGCTGCTTGTTGAGGAAGCGCAGGTTGAGGGCCGCGGGACCGATGCCGGCCGGCGCGACGAGTGAGACCACCGAGGCGGCCACCTGCACCAGGAGCGTGCGCCACAGTCCGAGTCGCTCGGGCGAGAACGCCTCCAGGGACATGGCCGAGCCCAGGTAGGTCAGCAGTCCGAACGCGAACGCCACCACGATCCACACCGGGTTGGCGCTGGTGACGGCCTCGGCCACCTCCTCGAAGTTCATCCAGGACAGCAGCGCCCAGACCGCGACCACGGCGACGGTCACGGTGATGACGGTCCGCGGGGAGAAGCGGCCGATCTGGAGCGGCGCGACGTCTGCCGTCGGGATCAGGGAGACGAGCTCGCCGCGCAGGGTGGCGAGGGTCTCCCGGCGGGCCGCGGCCCGTGTCGAGGACGGCATCGCGACCGGCTGGAGCAACGGCGCGATCGAGGCCAGCTGGTCGCGGGTGAGCATCCGGGCCGCCGAGGAGAGGGCGCGCTCGGTGCCGACCAGCGTGGCGAGCATCGCCAGCAGCTGCGCCAGGTCGATGCGGCGTGAGAGCTCGGTCGAGATGATCTCGCCGTTCTCCCAGTCCACCAGCCACACGTCGCGGGCGGCGTCGACGAGTACGGCCTCCGCGGTGATGTCGTGATGGGCGAGGCCCTTGGCGTGGGCGGCCTGAACCTGCGACCACAGCGCGTCGAGGAGATCGTCGTCGAGCTCGTCCGGGCGCAGCTCCGAGAGCCGGCGCGCCTGAGCGATGTGCTCGGTGACGATGATGACGCTGTCCCGGGACTCGGTGATCCCGACCAGCTCGGGGGTGCGCACGCCGGCGTCGCGTGTGGCCAGGGACATGAGTGCGGCGCGGTTGGCCGCCTCCCGCAGCGACGTCGCAGGCCGGCGGTCGAGCCCGCGCAGCCGGATGCTGTCCCACACCGACGAGATCACGCCGACCACGTGCCGGTCGCCGTCGAGCACGGTGACGTCGAGCCGGCGGCCTTCGGCGTCCCAGATCGCGTACAGCCGGTGCGCGCTCTCCACATCGAGGGTTCGGCTGGCGGAGGACGAGGCCCGCTGCAGGACCGCTGCGGTGTCCGTGGTCGGATCGGGCTCGATCGTGTCCTGCTCGCCCGAGGCCGCGGCCGGGTCCGGCAGCGGCGGCTGCTGCTCCTGCGCCGTCGTGCCTGCCTGTCCGTTGTTTTCGGCGGTGTCCTCCACCGGCGGCGGGGTCTGGGACGGCTCCCGCAGGCGTTCGGTGTAGCCGATCGGGCTCGAACTGGTGACCGTCCACGCCTGCGCGGTGGTACCGGCGAGCACCGGGTCCATCCGCACCACGGTCACCGGGTCGATGCCCGCGCGGCGCAGCCCGCGAACGAGGTAGGCACCGGTGGCGCGTTCGTGCAGCACCCCGGAGGCGTACCGCATGGCCAACCCCGCGGCGCGGCCGAGCAGCACGGCGACGAGGGCCCCCGGCAACGTCTGGTCGCCCTGGACGACCGAGAGGCCCAGCACCACCCACAGCAGGTTCCAGGTCCAGCGCAGCATGCGGCTGTGGGACCGGTCGCCCACTGCGGTGAGCAGGCCGCTGAGACCGGCGATGTAGACGTTGAGCGCGATGACCGTGGCGCCGGCGGTGGTGATCGTCAGGCCACGGGTGATCTCGGTCGGCGCCACGTGGTGCAGCAGCCACAGGGCGCCGTCGGCCAGCAGGATGGCGACGATGCCGGTGGCCAGGGCCTCGAGCGCCGAGCGCCAGGAGCGGCGCACGATCCGGTCGACGAGCACGATCAGCGGCACGATGAACGAGACGAAGCCTTCGAGCACCGTCACCGGGATGAGCAGCACCTGCCGCAGGACGTCGGCCACCACGGACTGCACGTCCGTGGTCACGCCCTGGGTGGTGGCGTGGGCGTATACGGCGAGGAGAAGGACGACGGCGATGCCGAGCAGGCACCCGAGCAGTGCGAGGAGGTCGCTCGGCCGCCGCACCCTCGTCTCGGGTGCGTCCACCAGGAGCACCTTGCGTCGCGGCGGAGCCTCCTCCACCGGGACGGGTGCCGGCGCCGGGGCGCCGCCGTCGCCCGGATGCAGGCTCATGGGCGGGAGTCTACGTGCCAGGCGACCTCGCAGGCCGGAGGGTGGATCAGAGTCACGTCGGCCGCTGTCGAGCGTCGCCGCGAGAGCGATGCCTGTAATGACGACGCTGCCGGACCCGGTTCCCGCAATCTCCCGGGTCGCACCACCGGCGTGACTGGTTGCGTGTGGTGTCGAGGAACAGCCAGCGACACTCGGTGCACGCTCGGATCCGGTCGATCGCGGTCTCGCTCGTGAGCAGGTCCGTGGCGTCGATGGCCAGTACCCCCAGAAGTGACGGCGAGGGGTCGTACCAGCGGGCAGCGACGGGCCCGGCGTCCGGAGTGCCTTGGCCATCGCTTCCACTCGACGACGGGTACACGAGCTGTCGATTCGCGAACGCGGCGGCAGCCGTTGCGCCGATGTCGGCAAGGTCGTCCGGATCCGGTGACTCGCCGTCGACGACGGCGAGGAATGTTCGGGCGACGACTTCCCGGAACCTGCGCAGGCGTCGGATGTCGGTCCTCTCTGGCGGGGGCAACCCAGCCGCGGAGGCCCATCGACAGGCGTTTCCCGACGGTTCTAGCCAGTCGTGTTCGCGTGCGGTGCCGCGAAAGCTCACCAGATTGGCCAGATCCAGGGCGGGAGTTCCGCCGATCAGCTTGTACGTCCCCGGATATGAGCGGGGATCCAGGTCAACACTCGAAGCCACTTGGACAATCTAACTCCTCATAATGCTATTGACCCGTTAGACAGGCGTGTGGTTGCCTCGCTGCAACGCGAGTCGGACGTCGTACGTGAGGTGGCATGGCCATGAGGGCGGCCAGGGGGGGCGAGAGTTTGGAGCACGAAGACCGCCGGACGGTGGCGATGGCTGCTCTCAGGTCACGGGTTGTCCTGCGCGGTCCGAAGACATCGCACCTGCGCGCCGATCTGGGGGGTGCTTGAGCATGATGCGCTCGACCGCCGCAGAGGCGCCGGAACGTCATGAACGTCGGCGTATCCGCCCGGAGCTGTTCTTCGTCGGCTCAGCCATCTTCCACTACCTCGGCCCGTCTTTCGCAGTCTTGCTGTTCGCGCGCATCGAGCCGCTCGGCGTCGCCTGGCTCCGCATCCTTGTCGCGGCGACCGTGTTCGCTATCTGGCGCCGACCCTGGCGGCGCTGGCGCTCCGCGCGCCGAGACGAACGGGCAACGATCCTCGCCTGGGGTGTGCTGCTCGCCGGAATGAACTCCGTCTTCTACCTGGCGATCGATCGCCTTCCTTTGGGGACGGTCGCCGCGATCGAGTTCGTCGGACCGATCGCCATCGCTGCATTTGCTGTTCGTACGCTGCGAAACGCCGTGGCGATCGGGCTGACGCTCGCCGGACTGGCCTTGCTCAGTGACGTGAGCCTTGCCGGTTCTCCGCTCGGGTTCCTTTTCGCGCTCGCCAACATGGTGTTGTTCGCGGGCTACGTGATCATCGGCCACCGGGTATCCCGGCACACCGGTCTCACCGGCGTCGACGGACTCGCGCTCGCCATGATCGTCGCTGGTGTCGCTTCCGCACCGATCGGCATGGTGGCCGGCCTCCCTGCCCTGACCGACCCGGTCGCACTCGGTGCAGCCATCGGCGTCGGCGTGACGTCGTCGGTCATCCCGTACGTATTCGATCAGCTCGCCATGCGCCGTTTGGCACGTGAGACCTACGCGTTGATGACCGCTCTCCTGCCGGCGACCGCAACGGTCATCGGGTTACTCATTCTCGCTCAGAGGCCGCAGCTCGCGGAGTTACTGGGGATCGGTCTGGTCGTCATTGCCATCGTCGTACATCGCCCGGTGTCAGCGGAGAAGACGTACGAGGAGCGTGAGAAGGTCTCCGATGGCTGAAGCCCAGCTGAACCGGACCCGCCTCGCATACGACGTGGTCGGAGACGGACCGACCATCGTGTTCGTCGCTGGACTCGGGATGGACCGGACGACGTGGCGGCGGCAGGTCGACTTCTTCAGAATCACCCATCGAGTGGTGACGTTCGACGTTCGAGGCGCCGGTGGGTCTGGACCGTTGCACGCAAGGTCGGGAGTCCTGGCCACGCAGGCGGCTGACCTGAAGGCACTGCTCGAGCACCTCGGTATCGCGCGTGCGGTGCTCTGTGGGGTGAGCTTCGGGGGGATTCTGGCTCAGGAGTTCGCCATCCGTTACCCCGACCGGATCGCCGGGTTGGTGCTGTGCGACACCTTTTGCGATATGAAACTCGCTTCGCGCTTGTCCAGGACCGCGCTTGTCCTGGCGGCCCAGCTCGCTGTGCCGATGCTGCTCGTGCCGTCGCTGTCCTTGCCTGCCGTCCGCCGAATGTACGCCCGATGGCCGCACGCCCGGAACACCATCGTCAAGGGGTATCGCAACATGCGCCGCGTGGAGACAGTTCGGATGCGGCTCGCCATCAATCGCGTACAGAACCACGCGCGGCTTCAGGAGGTGGCCTGTCCCGTGCTGGGGCTGGTCGGAGACGAGTCGCCGCAGCTTGTCGAACTGATGCACCGCGTGGTGGATTCGCTCGGTACGGCAGAACTCCGCGTGCTCAAGAACTCCTTCGATCCCAGCAACCTCACTCAGCCGGACACTTTCAACTCCGCCGTCCACGACTTTCTGATCGACGTCGGTTGGATCGCTCAGACGCCCGGGCTGCGCGGTCACGCGACCGGTCCACGAACGACACCCGGCAGGATGGACTCGACATGACGGTGAACGACCAGCGCAATGATGAACGTGGCCTGGCCAGAACAGGCGCGGGTCGGGCGGGCCATCGAATCGTCGTCGTCGGCGTGCTGGTCGGCGCCGCATCGATGATCGGCGTCGGGGCCTGGTGCCGTTTCGACCCTGTCGGTTTTGCCGCCTGGGCGAACTGGCCCGTCCACGAGCACTTCCTCCATGACGCCGTGGTGTTCCAGATCGCGATCGGAATGATGATGATCGCCGCCCTCGTCTGGCGTGACGTCGTTGCGGTCGCGCTCGCCGGGTTCGTCTTCACCAACGTCGCCCACGCGTACAACCACTATCAAGATCGTGCCGCTGGTGGACACGCGAGTGATCCCGTGTACCTCCTCGGCTTCGCGGTGCTCGGAGGTGGCGCGCTCCTTGTTCATGTCCGCCGACGCCCCGCGGCACGGGACGGAGGTCGATGATGAAGGTGATGGTCGCCGGTGCGACCGGTGCCGTCGGGCAGCGCGTCGTGTCACGGCTTGTCGCGGCCGGCCACGATGTCCTTGCGCTGGCCCGGAGGCCGACCGGCGCCGATCGGGTCCGAGCCAGAGGCGCAGTCCCCGTTGCCGCCGACATCATGGATGGCGACGGTCTGATCCGCGCACTCAATGGTCGCGAGCTCGACGGCATCGTCCACCAGGCCACAGCCATATCGGGGATGCCCCGACGGCACAGTGACCTCGACGCCACGGACGCTCTCCGAGACGAGGGCACCCGTAACCTCCTGCGCGCCGGACAGGCACTCGGTGTGCGGCGGTTCGTGACACAGTCCTTCTTCCTGGGGTACGGCTGGCAGGACCACGGGTACGAACCACTGACCGAGGACAAGCCGTTCGGCGTCGAGGTCGGTGGGAAGTTCGACGCTCACCTGCGGTCGTTGCGGTCCAATGAGGATCAGGTGCTCGCCTCCGAGGGAGGTGTTGCGTTGCGGTACGGGCTGTTCTACGGGCCGGACGCGATGACCCGGACGTTGCTCCGCCTGTGCCGACGTCGGGTGATGCCTGCTCCGCGGCCGGCCGGAACCCTCCATCCGATCCATGTCGATGACGCCGCCGACGCAGCGGTCGCTGCTTTGGAGCGTGGACGCGCCGGGCAGGCGTACAACGTCGTCGATGACCAGCCGGTGGGAATGGATGAGTATCTCGACGCGATGGCCTCCGCGGCCGGCGCTCGCCGACCGCTGCGCGTCCCAGCTTCGTTGTTGCGACCCTGGCCGTACCTCCACGCACTGCTGACGGCTGTCCACATCCGACTCAGCAATGACAAGGCCAAGTATGAGCTCGGATGGCGCCCGCGCTTTCCCAGCTGCCGCGAGGGCCTGACCGCCCTCGCCGGCGAGGCCTTCGATGACTGACGGGTACGGGACGCATCGCCGTTCAGGTGCGCCGACCTCGTTCGACCGTGCCTTCGTGTCCGGCCGGGTAGGCATGGCTGAAGGGAGCGTCGCCTACCGCTCCGGCGGTCGCGACGGCCCGGCGGTCATCCTGTTGCACGGGGCCAGTCTCGACAACGGATCGATCACATGGCGCCATGTTGCCGAGGACCTCGTCACCGACCATCGTGTGTTCGCACCCGATCTGCCCAAGCACGGTGAGAGCTGGCCTTGGCACGGACGAGCAGATCAAGAGGCCCTCGAGCGCGTGCTGCTCGAGATGATGGATCACTTGGAGCTGTCGGCTGCCACCCTTGTGGGGTTGTCGCTCGGCGCTGCGGTCAGCCTCGGTGTCGCGCGACGGGCGCCTGATCGTGTGGAGCGAATGGTGCTCGCCTCGGCCGGCGGGATTCAAGACCGGGTCACCGCCCACGAGTTGGCTTACCTCTCCCCGCGGACGCCTGTCTCCTGGGCTCTCACCCGGGCGCAGTCGGCGCGGTCGTTGGAGCGTTTCGCCCGCAGGAGGCTGCCGTTTGCCGATGATGTCACCGAGGCCGAGATCGATCGGCTCGCGGCCGCGTACGTCGCCGAGTACACCGCGAAGCGACGGCATGGGGGCCACGTCTTCAGTGACTGGAACCGGTTCGAGATCGGCCCGCGCCGAATGCGAACAAATCACCTGCCCCACCTGTCCGAGGTGTCCTGCCCGACGCTGTTGGTGCATGGCGAGGAAGACACCTCAGTTCCTGTGCGGCTGGCGCGGGAAGCCGCCGAGCGCATGCCACAGGGGCGGCTCGAGGTCGTCGCCGGCGCAGGACACTTCGTCGCCCAGGATCACCCCCGTGAGGTCGTCCGCCTCGTCCGCACCTTCATGGATGAGATGAGCCCGGACGGACCCACACCGTGACGGACGCCGGAGCGAGGCTGCGGTGGTAGCTGACTGGCAGCCGGGTATGCGCTCGTGTGCGACACGATGGGTTGAGGCCGCGCCGTGCCCACGCCCACTAGCCAGAGCCCAGCCCGAGGGTGGCGAGAAGCTCGTCGGGCAGGTAGGCGTAGCCGACGAAGGCGACGATGTCGATGAGCGCGTGCGCGACCACGAGCGGCATGGTGCGACGTCGTCGGCGGTAGTACTCGGCGAAGATGACGCCCATGACGACGTTGCCCACGAAGGGCCCGAAGCCCTGGTAGAGGTGGTACGCGCCGCGCATGAGCGCACTGGCCGCGATCACCACCACGGGCCGCCAGCCGAGTTGCTCGAGCCGTTCGACCAGGTACCCGGCGACGACGACCTCCTCGAGCAGCGCGTTCTGCAGTGCCGACAGGAGCAGGACCGGCACCGTCCACCAGGCGGAGTTCAACGCGGACGCCTGGACCTCGACGGTGATGCCGAGCGCGCGGCCGGCGAGGTAGAGCGCCAGGCCCGGAACCCCGATGAGCGCGGCGAGTCCGACGCCGGCGGCGAGCGTGCGGCCGGGTGGTCGGAACGTCAGCCCGATCCGATCGGTGGCGCGGCGTCCGTGCTCGGTGAGCAGATAGAGGGCCAGCGCCACCGGGATCAGGGCGAAGCCGATGGACAGCAGCTGGTACGCCAGGTCCAGGTAGGGGCGGTCCGATCGTGAGGGGTTGAGCGCGGTGGCCTGCTCACCCAGCGGCACGTCGGCCGTCAGCCGCGCGATGATGTTGACGACGGCGTAGACGGCGGACTGACCGAGGCTCAGTCCCAGCACGATGAGGATCTCGGCGCGGATACGGCGGGCCGGGCGCCCGGGTCCCGCGGCCACGCTCATGCGGGCCATTGTGCACCGGGCCGGCTGGGCAGGAGCTGAGGGGTGGGAGACCCGCAGTGGGGTTGCCCTCACCCGTGCAGGCCGCACTCGGACTTCTCCAGGCCGGCCCACCGGCCGGCCCGCGGGTCCTCACCCGGCGCGACGGCGCGGGTGCAGGGCGCGCACCCGATGGACGGGTAGCCCTCGGCGAGCAGCGGGTTCGCTGGGAGCCGGTGGCGCAGCGCGAAGGAGACGAGGTCGTCGTCCGACCACCCGGCCAGCGGGTTGATCTTCACCAGGCCGTTGGCGGCGTCCCAGGAGATCAGCGGCGCCTCGCGGCGTCCGGCCGAGTCCGCCCGGCGCAGGCCGGTTGCCCACGCCTCGTAGCCGGCCAGCGCGCGGCGCATCGGCTCGACCTTGCGCATCCGGCAGCATGCCTCTGGGTCACGGGCGAACAGGTCCTTCCCGTACGCCGCGTCCTGCTCTGCCACCGAGAGCTCCGGGCGCACGTCCACCACCGTCACGTCCAACTCGTGCGCGACCAGGTCCCGGGTGCCGAGCGTCTCGGCGAAGTGGTAACCGGTCTCGCCGAAGAGCACGTCGACCCACGGCAACTCCTGGGAGACCAGGAACGGCACCACCGCGTCCTTCATCGAGGACGCCACGGCGAGGGAGTCGCCGAACTCGGCGGCCGCCCAGGCGACGACCTCCTCCGCGCCTGCCTCGTCGGCGGCATCCACGCCGGACCCGGCCAGCTCGGCCTGCCCACGCCGCACCACCTCCTGCAGCTCCTCGTCCGAACGCCGCCGGCGCGGCCGGGCCGCTAGCCGCTCCTGCCGGTCGGCGCGCGCCCGCTCGCGCTCGGCCAGCCGCGCTCGTGACGCCGCGGCGTTCGAGCGCAGGGACGAGCCGTCCGGGCCGTCCGGTGACGGGCCGTCCGGGGTGGCGGCACTGCGCAGCGTGGTGGCCGAGATCGGCGGCCCGACGCCGAGCCCGACCGACACCTTGCTCACCGTAGGGCGTCCTCGTCGGCCCGGTGCGCCCACTGCGCGAACGTCTCCGCCCCCTCGCGGTCGTCGGCGTAGCGCCGCACCAGACGTTCGACGTAGTCAGGCAGGTCGGCCGCCGTCACCTTCAGGCCCCGCACGGTCCGGCCCAGGCCGCCTTCCTCCCGGTCCGGCGCGGCCAGCCCGCCGCCCAGGTGCACCTGGAAGCCCGGCACCTGCTCGCCGTCGTCGTTCATCACGATCTGGCCCTTCAGGCCGATGTCCGCGGTCTGGATCCGCGCGCAGGAGTTCGGGCAGCCGTTGACGTGCAAGGTGATCGGCGGCAACCCGGCCTGGTCGGCCAGCCGCCGCTCGAGCTCGGCAATCGCTTCGGCGGCCGTCACCTTCGTCTCGACGATCGCCAGCTTGCAGAACTCGATGCCGGTGCACGCGATGGTGCTACGCCGGAACACGCTCGGCCGGGCCTGCAGGCCGAGCTCGTCCAGCCCCGCGATCAGCGAGTCGACCCGGTCACCGGCCACGTCCAGCACCAGCAGCTTCTGGAACGGCGTCAACCGCACCCGGCGGGACCCGTGCTCCTCGGCAAGCTCGGCGACCCGCCGCAGAATCTCGCCGGAGACCCGGCCGACCGTCGGCGCGACGCCGACGTAGAACCGGCCGTCCTTCTGCTCGTGCACGCCGACGTGGTCGCCCGGCTCGGAGGGGACCGGCGCCGGCGGGCCGTCCGGGAGGGGGTACTCGAGGTACTCGGACTCGAGCACGTCGCGGAACTTCTCGGCGCCCCAGTCCGCGAGCAGGTACTTCAGCCGCGCCTTGTTCCGCAGCCGCCGGTAACCGTAGTCACGGAAGATCTGCACGACGCCGTGCCACACCTCCGGAGCCTGCTCCGCGGTGACGAACGCCCCGAGCCGCTCACCGAGCCGCGGGTTCGTCGACAGGCCGCCGCCGACCCACAGGTCGTACCCGACGCCCAGCTCGGGGTGCTCGACCCCGACGAAGGCGACGTCGTTGATCTCGTGGACCACGTCCAGACTCGGGTGCCCGGTGGCCGCGGACTTGAACTTGCGCGGCAGGTTCGCCAGCGAGGGGTCGCCGATGTAGCGCCGCTGGATGGTCTCGATGACCGGCGTCGGGTCGATGAGCTCGTCCTTGGCGATGCCGGCGACCGGCGAGCCGAGGATGACGCGGGGGACGTCGCCGCAGGCCTCGGTGGTCTGCAGCCCGACGGCCTCCAGCCGCCGCCAGATCTCCGGGACGTTCTCGACCTCGATCCAGTGGAGCTGGATGTTCTGCCGATCGGTGATGTCGGCGGTCCCTCGGCCGAACTCCTCGCTGATGCCGGCGACCACCCGCAGCTGCTCGGTGCTCAGCGCGCCGCCGTCGATGCGCACGCGGAGCATGAAGTAGCGGTCCTCGAGCTCGTGCGGCTCGAGGGTGGCGGTACGACCACCGTCGATGCCCGGCTTGCGTTGGGTGTACAGGCCCCACCAGCGGAACCGTCCGTGCAGGTCGTCCCCGGGGATGGAGTCGAAGCCCTCGACGGCGTAGGTCTGCTCGATGCGCTCCCGTACCGCGAGCGGGTCGGACTCCTGCTTGAACTCCTCGTTGTGGTTCAGCGGCGCGGTGCCGTCCACCTTCCACTGGCCGTTCGGGCGCTGCGGACGGGAGGGCCGGTCGGAGCGGTCGGGCCGGTCTTCGGTGCGCCCACGGCGGGAGCGGGTAGCGGACGGATCGGTCAGGCGGGTCGTCATGTCAGTCCTCGTGGCCTGGGGTTCGTCAGGCACGCGACCGACGGCTCTTCGGGAGGGGCGGAGACCGACGGCGCGCGCCGGGTCTCAGGGCTGCCGGAAGGCGGCCGGGCTGAGGGGCGCGGTCAGTGACAGCACAGACAGCTGCACATGGGCATGCAGCCGGAGGCGCACATCGACATCTCGTGGCGGGTGCGCACGAGGGCGGGGAGCGCGGCCGTGGTCATGTCGACGACGCTAGACCCGGCGTCGGCGCTCGCCTACCCCCTGTCCACATGTTGGTTGAAGCGACAAGTGAACGGGCCGGTGATGTCCGGAGGCTGAGCCGATCCTGCGGCACGATGGACCGGTGAGCGAGCGAGCTGATAAGCGGGGATCGGGCGTGAGCGCCGTCGTCTTCGATATGGACGGGATCCTCACCGACACCGAGGTGATCTGGGACGACGTCCGCCGTGGTCTCGCCCAAGAGGACGGCGTGGCCTGGCCGGAGGACGCCACCGAGACGATGATGGGCATGTCCACGTCCGAGTGGTCGGCCTACCTGTCCCGGACCGTGGGCCTGCGCGGGAGTCCCGAGGAGGTCGCGGAGCGCGCCATCGAACGGGTGACCCGGAGGCTGGACGAACACCTCCCGCTCATGCCGGGCGCCGTCGAGGCGGTGCGGCGGATGGCCGGCCGCTGGCCGGTCGGACTCGCCTCCTCCGCGCCACGGCGGCTGGTCGACGCGGTGCTCGAGGCTCTCGCGCTGAGCGACCGGTTCGGCGCCACGGTCTCCACCGAGGAGGTCCCCGCCGGCAAACCGGCCCCGGACGGGTACCTGCTGGCGTGTGAGCGGCTCGGGGTGGACGCCGCGCGGTCCGTGGCGGTCGAGGACTCCTCCAACGGGCTGCGGTCGGCGGCCGCAGCCGGCATGGCGGTCATCGCCGTGCCGCACCCGGGCCACCCGCCCGCCGCCGATGCGCTGGCCTCGCCGCGGCGCGACTCGCCAGCCTGGACGAGCTCACCGAGGACCTGGTGGCCGGCCTGCGCTGACGTCAGGCCGGTTCGGTCACCGCGGCGAGCGCGTCCGACATGGCCACGCCCTCGGCGTCGGGCAGGTCGAGCCCCAGGACCTCGGCGAACGTCGGTGCCTCGTCGAGCATACTGCGCCGGCCCAGCTCGAGGCCCGGCAGGAAGGCCGGTCCCGTCGCGATGAAGACGGGCTGCCCGCCGTGCCGGGGCGCATGCCCGTGCGCACCGACCGGCGGCGGGTAGTCGGGCTCACCCTTGACGAGGATCTCCGGCCGGTCCCACAGCATGCCGACCACGACGCCCGGCTCCGACTCGACGACCCATTCGAACGGCCCGTCGAGGCCGTAGTCCCGCCGCGCCTGGTCCGCGGTCCAGACCTTCTCGATCCGGTAGCGCGGGTCTGTCTCGATCTCGGCGAGCAGGGCCTCGACCTCGGTCCGGCGCTCGGCCGTGATGTCCTCGGCGAGGAAGAGCTGTCCGGACAGTCCGGCGCCGAGGCAGAACACGTCGTAGTTCAGGAGCCGGCCCGTCTCGTCCACCCGCAGGAAGCCGCGGTTCTTGAAGACTGTGTTGAGGTTCGTGTGCTGCTCGGTGTCCAGGTGGCCGTGGTCCGAGACGATGACGATGTTCGTCCGCTCCAGATCCCCGGCGGCCTCCAGAGCGTCCAGATAGCTCCCCAGCGTGCGGTCCACTTGGCGCAGCGCCTCGTGCACGTGCGGGCCGTACGCCCCGCCCGCGTGCCGTGCGGTGTCGACCTCGACCAGGTGGACGAACATCATGTCGGGCCGCTCGTGGCGCAGGATCTGCTCCGAGACCGCGTTGACGAAGCCGAAGTACTTCCCCTTCGTGCGCTCCGTGTCCACCAGGTGCAGATTCGGCAGCACGTACCTCTCCAGCGAGGCCGCGTTGGTGGTCCGCCGGTACTGGTCCTCCAGACCGTCGAAGATCTGCGGGTTGGTGATCTCCGGGACGAGCCAGTCCACCGACCGCTCGTTCGCGGTGACCGGCCACTGTACGGCGGCGGTGGTGAGCCCGGCGCGCTTCGCCGCCGAGAAGATCGTCGGGACCCGGAGGAGGCCGGCGTCCCAGAACCACTCGGACTCGTCGCCGCGGCCCGGCTGGAATTGGAGGTTGTTGAAGATCCCCGACGCCGCGGGCGGGCAGCCCGTGGTCTGCGCCGTGTGGTTGGGGTAGGTGACCGAGGGGAAGATGCCCTCGATCTCGGCGATCGAGGCCTGTTCGAGGATTCGTGAGAAGGCCGGGAGCGTCCGGGCGAACGGGATGTCGTCATGATGCATCGCGTCGACCGAGACGACGAGGAGCGGGGAGACCATGTCTGCGTCCTTGTCTCGAGATCGGGATCGGGTCGTCAGCCGGTCGGGTGAGCGGCAGCCTCGAGGACGGACCGGCACCAGCCGGGGTCGTCCGCCGCCAAGAGGTCGGCACCGACGTCGACGGCTGCGCGGACGTCGCTCTCGGTCAGCGCGGTCCAGGCGCACACCCGGACGCCGCGCCGCTGCAGCTCGGCCACCAGGGCGCGGTCCAGGTGCGGGATCTCGACGGAGAACATGTCGGCGCCGAGGTCGTCGACCGTGGCGAGCTTGTCCGCCGTCGGCCGCGAGGTCACGACCCCGAGGGCGAGGCCGGGATCGACCGCCCGCACGGCCTCCAGCGCCTCGAGCCGGAAGCTGATGAACGTGACCCGATCGGCCACCCCGGCGGCGAGCGCGAGCTCGGCCGCCGGCCGGGCGGCAGCCGGTGCCTTGATCTCCAGCTGGATCGGCGTGGTGATCGTCTCGAGCGCGTCGCGCAGCGTCGGGATGCGCTCGCCGTCGGCCAGTTCGGCGTCCTGCAGCTGTGGCCACGTGAGGTCCCGGACCGCGCCGCTGGTGCGTCCGGCGACGGCGGTGCGGTCGAGCGTGGGGTCGTGGATCACGACCACGCGGTCATCCGCCGAGAGGTGGACGTCGAACTCGATGACGTCCGCGCCGTCCGCGACGCCGCGCACGAACGAGCTGATGGTGTTCTCCGGCCGGACCGCGGCAGCGCCACGGTGGCCGACGACGAGTGGATTGGTGGTGGGCATCAGACGCCGTACTCCTCGAGATCGTCGCGGTTGTTCTCGATGACGGACTCGTGCTCACTGCGCAGCGTCTCGAGCACGTCCTCGACGTCGGCATTGTCGCCCGTGAGGGAGGCGAACGCCTGTCCCGTGGCCGTGGTGCCGGACTGGAACCAGTGCACCGTGTCGACGGTCTGGGCATTCTCGAGCTGGTCCACGGCCACGGTGAAGTTCGGGTCCGACGCGTGCAGGTCGCGCACCTCGGGCTCCTCGACCGCCGCCTCGACGATCGGCACGTATCCGGAGTTGATGTGCCACCAGCCCGACATCTCCGGCGTCGCGACGAAGCGCAGGAGTTCCGCCGTCGCATCCTGCCGCTCCTGCGACTCGGTGCGCACGAGCGAGAAGCCCGAGCCGCCGGTCGGCACCCGGGGCGGCTGGTTGACCTCGCCGGGCATGTACGCCGCGCCCAGCTCGAAGTCGACCGCGTCGGTCAGACCGCGCATGGAGGCCGTCGATCCGTGGGTGGCGGCGACGACGCCGGTCTGGAAGTCCGTGTGCGAGGCCTGCGCCATGTACGCGTGCCCGTCCTGGTGCACCCAGTCGCTGGCGAAGGTCATCAGCTCGCGCACCTGCTCCTCGGTGGGCATGACCTCGTATCCGTCGGACCAGCGGCCGTCGAAGGCCCACAGCCACGAGTTGGAGTACCAGATGTCGTTCTCGCTGTAGGCGAAGGTACGCACCGGCTGGCCGGCGTTGGTGACCGAGGCGATCTCGGGGCCGAACTCCCGCAACTGCGACCAGGTGTACTGGGTGTCCACCGGGAGCCCCAGGTCCTGGAACAGCGTCTTGTTGTAATAGAAGAGCGGCGTGGAACGGGCGAACGGCACGACGAACGTCTGGTCACCGGCCACGCCCTCGCCCACGAAGTTCTGGATGTAGATGTCCAGGTTCCACTCGTCGTCGAAGTAGTTGTCGAGCGGGGTGAGCGCGCCGGCGAAGTAGAACTGCAGCCATTGCATCTCCGGGAAGCAGACCATGTCCGGGACGGCGCCGGCCTGGAGAGCGGCGGTGAACTGCGTGTTGAGGTCCTCATAGCCACCGACCGACTCGATGGCGGCGAAGATCTCGTCCTGCGAGTCGTTGAACATCGTGAACATCTCCGAGACGGCGTCGAACAGACCGCCGGTCCACGGTGCCCAGAACAGGACGTTCGTCCGACCCCGGTACTGCGCCGGGATCTCCCCGAGTGCGGCCTGGCTCATCCCGCTGCGTAGGTTGCTGCTCGCGCCGGCTTCACCGCTGCTCGAGGCCGGCGCGGTGCACGCGCCGAGCGCGGCGGCACCGGCGCCCAGGCCCAGGGCCGAGAGCATGCGACGGCGGGTGAGGGATGCGTTGTGCACGGGTGTGCTCCTTCGTCGGGGTGAACGGGTGCAGAACAGGCGGATCGAGCAGTGGGACAGGCGGGGCGGGCCGGTGACTTCACCCCTTCACGGCCCCGGCGGTCAGGCCGCCGATGATGCGTCGCTGGGCGAGGAAGAAGACCACGAGCATGGGGGCAGCGACGATGACGGTGCCGGCCATGACCGGTCCCCACGAGTCGTAGCCCTCCTGGCTGCGCAGGAACATGAGCCCGATCGGCAGGGTGCGCATGTCGGAGGTCGACGTCACGATCAGTGGCCAGACGAAGTCGTTCCACTTCGTGATCATCACGATGAGCGTGGCCGTGAGGATCATCGGCCGGCAGGTGGGGACGACGACGTTGCGCATGCGCCGCAGGTGGCCGGCTCCGTCCATCATGGCGGCGTCGATGAGCTCGAGGGGGACCTGCCGCATCTGCTGGTAGATGAGGAACATCGCGAACGCGCTGGCGATGCCCGGCAGGATCAGCCCCTGGTAGGTGTTCAGCCAACCCAGGTTCGAGACGGTGATGTAGTTGACCAGCAGGGTGATGTGGCCGGGCAGCATGAGCGAGCCGACCATGACGGCGAAGATGATCATCTTGCCGCGGAAGCGGACGAAGGCGAACGCGTAGGCGGACAGGATCGCCACACCGATCTCCAGCGCCGTACCGACGACGGTCGTGATGATCGAGTTGCGCAGGAATGCCCCGAAGGGGGCCGAGGTCCAGGCCTGGGAGAAGTTGCCCCACTCGAGCGAACTCGGCAGCCAGGTGAGCGGGTACGTGTAGATCTCCTGCTCGGGCTTGAGTGCCGAGCTGAACAGCCAGTACAGCGGCACGGCGAAGACCGCGAAGATGACCGCCACGAGCAGGTACAGCGCGACGGTGACCGGCACGGGGCGGCGAGGTCCGCCCGCGCGCCGGCGCCACGCACGCCGTGCCGGTGCGGGCGGCGCGTCCCGGTGCGCCGCCGTCGGACTCCCGGCTGCGCTCCGGGTGCGTTCGTCACGTTCCTTGACCGTGAGCGTCATGAGTAGTGCACCCGCTTACTCGCGTACCGGGTCTGGACGAGGGTCACGAGGAGAAGCAGGACGAACATGACCGTGGCCGTCGTCGCCGAGGCGCCGATGTCGAAGTCGACGAACGCCTGGTCGTAGATCATCCACGGCAGCGTGGTGCTCGACGTGCCGGGCCCACCGTTGGTGAGGGTGGCGATGATGTCGAACGTCTGCGCCGCCGCGATGATGCCGGTGACCGTGAGGAAGAACGTCACCGGGCTGAGCAGCGGCAGGGTGATGTTGCGGAAGAGTGGCCAGCCCCGGGCGCCGTCGAGCGAGGCGGCCTCGTAGACCTCCTGCGGGAGATCCAGGATCGCCGTGTAGTAGATGATCGCGACGAACCCGAGACGCTGCCACGCGTAGGCGATCGTGACGGACCACAGGGAGAAGTCCGACGTCGTGGTCCAGTGCGGCGACTCCATGCCGACCATCGCGAACAGCCACCGGCTCAGCCCGTAGTTCGGGTCGAACATGAACAGCCACAGCACGCCGATGGCGGCGCCCGGGAGCATGTGTGGCGCGAAGGCGATGGTGCGCACGAGCCCGGTGAACTTCAGCCGCTGAGCGAGCAGAGACCCGATGGCCATGCCGCCGATGAGCGTGCCCACCACCGCGACGGCGACGAAGATCGCGGTGTTCGTCAGCGCCTCCATGAGCATGGAGCCGGACCGGAAGAGCTCGGTGTAGTTCTCCAATCCCACGAGCACCGGCGCCGGTTGGACGAAGTCCCAGTCGGTGAAGCTGAGGACCACGTTGTACAGCGTCGGGTAGTACCCGAACACGACGATCGCTGCGAGGTTCGGCAGGATCAGCAGGCAGAAGAGCAGCCCTTCGCGTCGGTTGCGCCGGCGGACCTGCTTGGACTGCCGTCGCCTGCCCGGAGGCCGGCCACTCCCGGGTGGCGCGGCGTCCGGCGTCACGAGCTGACCGAGTGCTGCCACGTCCCTCGCTTTCGAGTCGGGGAGCGCACGCCTCGACGTATCAGGCCGACGGCGGAGGCCGGCGGCACGTCCGTCCGGCCGTCGCGCGCTCCGGGGTGTCACTACTCAACCGAGTCCGGATGACGCGGGACCGACCGGTGCTCGACTCGACGGCGACGGCGACGTGAAGTGCCTGGCAGCTTGGCCGCCAACCGGCAGGGAGTGTCAGCCGGTCCGGCGCAGGCGCAGCGAGTTGGCCACGACGATGACCGAGCTGGCGGCCATCGCGGCGCCGGCGATCATCGGGTTGAGCAACCCGAGCGCCGCCAGCGGGATTGCGGCGACGTTGTAGGCGAAGGCCCAGAACAGGTTCTGCCGGACGATCCGCAGCGTGGCCCGGGAGATTCGCAGGGCGGAGGGAACGGCGCGCGGATCGCCGCGCATCAGGGTGATGTCCCCGGCCTCGATGGCCACGTCTGTCCCGGTCCCCATCGCCAGCCCGAGCCCCTGCCGGCCGGCCTGGGCGAGCGCCGCGGCGTCGTTGACGCCGTCGCCGACCATCCCGACGACGTGACCTGCCGCCTGGAGCCGCGCGACGACGTCGAGCTTGTCCTGGGGCAGGACCTCCGCGAGGACGTGCTCGCGGGCGATCCCGACCCGGTCGGCCACGTGCTCGGCCGCGGCCCGGTTGTCCCCGGTGAGCAGGTGCACGTTCACGTCGAGGCCGCGCAGCTCGGCGACCGCCACGGCGGCGGTCGGCTTGACCTCGTCGCGCAACACCAGGACGCCGTGGGCGCGCCCCTCCCACGCGACGACGACGGCCGTCGCCCCGGTTCCCTCGGCCTCGGCGTGGAGCCGGCCCACCGGGTCCTGCGGTCCCGCTCCGCCGACGCCCTGCGTGGTGAGCCAGCCTGGCCGGCCCACCAGCACCGTGTACTCGGCGCGGCCGAGTTCGACGGTCGCCGTGACGCCCTGCCCAGGGTGATTGACGAACCCGGACGAGCGGGGGAGCTGTCCGGAGCGGGCAGCGGCCGCCTCGGTGATCGCACGAGCCACCGGGTGCTCGCTGCCGGACTCGGCGGCGCCGGCGAGCCGCAGGACCGTGTCCGGGTCGTCGCCGTCGTGCGCAGCGGCCGGGGCGGCGAGGGCCGGGAGGGCGACGTCGGCCAGGCGCATGTGACCGGCGGTGAGGGTGCCGGTCTTGTCCAGCACCATCGTGTCGATCTGCCGGGTCGATTCGAGGATCTCCGGCCCTTTGATGACGATCCCGAGCTGCGCCGCCCGCCCGGTGCCGACGAGCAGGGCGGTCGGTGTCGCCAGGCCGAGCGCGCACGGGCAGGCGATGATGAGTACGGCGACGGCGGCGGTGAACGCGGCCGCCGGCGGATAGCCCAACACGAGCCAGGCGCCCACGGTGGCGGCGGCGAGCAGGAGCACGATCGGCACGAACACCGCGGAGATACGGTCGGCGATGCGCTGGACTGGTGCCTTGCCGGTCTGTGCACGCGTCACCATGCGGGCGATCTGCGCGAGCGTCGTCTGCTCACCGACCCGGGTGGCCCTCACCAGCAGGGACCCGGAGGTGTTGATCGTGGCACCGGTGACCTCGTCGCCGGCGGCGACGTCGACGGGAGCGGGCTCGCCGGTCAGCAGCGACGTGTCGACGGCGGAGGCCCCTTCGACGACGACGCCGTCGGTCGCGATCTTCTCGCCCGGGCGGACGGCGAAGAGGTCGGCGACCTCGAGCGCGGAGACGGGGATCCGCTCCTCCGTGCGATGCCCGCCGGCCATCGTGACGCGGGTGACGTCCTTCGCGCCCAGCTCGAGCAACGAGCGGAGCGCGTCCCCGGCCCGGCGGCGTGAGCGGGACTCGGTGTAGCGGCCGGCGAGCAGGAACGTGGCGACGACGGCGGCGACCTCGAGGTAGAGCTCCGGCGTCGCGGCATGGCCGGAGCGCGCGGGAAGCAGCGTCAGCTCCATGCGCATCCCGATCTCACCCGCGCCCCCGAGGGTGAGTGCCCACCACGACCATCCGGTTGCCGCCGCGATCCCGAGGGAGACGAGGGTGTCCATGGTGGACGCGCCGTGCCGTGCGGCACGTGCTGCGGATCGGTGGAACGGCCAGGCGCCCCAGGTCACGACGGGCAGCGCCAGGGCGGCCACCGCCCACTGCCAACCCGGGAACTGCAGGGCCGGGAGCATGGACAGCAGCACGACCGGCACGGTGAGCACGGCCGAGACGATCAGCCGACGGCGCAGGTCGGCGCCGCGATCGGCCGCTGCGGTGTCCTCAGCGGCGGGGTCCGCGGCGTCGCTCGTGCCGGTGACGCGGGCGACCCGGCCGCTGTAGCCGGCCGCGCTGATCGCGCCCAGGAGGTCGTCGACGTCGACCGGTTGCGAGAGGGTGACGCGGGCGGACTCGGTGGCGAGGTTGACCGTGGCCTCGGCGCCGGGGATCTTGCTGAGCTTCTTCTCCACCCGGGCCACGCACGAGGCGCAGGTCATGCCCTCGACGGCGAGCTCCACCTCACCCGCCACCCCAGGTGCCGAGTCGTCGATCGTGTGCCGAGTCGTCATTCCTGTGCCGAGCCGTCGATTCTGTGCTGAGTCGTCAGTTCTGTGCCGAGTCGTCGATCGTGTGCTCAGTGGCGAACGCCGGCGACGCGGTAACCGGCCTCGTCCACGGCCGCTCGGAGCTCGCCGTCGTCCACCGGGGCGTCGGTAATGACGGTGACGGGGGAGACGCCACCGGCCTCGAGCTGGACCGAGACCGCCGTGACCCCAGATACGGCCTCCAGCTCGCGGGTCACGGCTTCGACGCAGTGACCGCACGTCATCCCCTCGACGTCGACGACGGTGGTCCGGTTCTCCGCGCTGGTCATGTCAGCCTCCTTGTCGTGTCTGGTGGCCGTGGGACGGGACCCACGGCTGCGGGGGTGTCGGGAGCCGGGCGCTCAGGACCGCACCAGCCTGGCGATGGCGTCGGCAGCCTCGCTGACCTTCGCCTGGCCTTCGTCGTCCGAGCGCTTCGCGGCCTCGACGACGCAGCTGCCGAGGTGGTCCTCGACGAGCCCGATGCTCACCGACTGCAGCGCCTTGGTCACCGCGGAAACCTGGGTGAGGATGTCGATGCAGTAGACGTCCTCGTCGACCATGCGGGCGATCCCGCGCACCTGCCCCTCGATCCGGCGCAGGCGCCGGGCGTACTCCTCCTTGCTCTGGCTGTAGCCGTGCATGCGTGCTCCCTACTCGTCGGGCCGGAACGGGGCACGACTATACCCCTACCGGGTACTGGTGTGTACCCGTGCGGCATCGCCTCGGCGCCCCTCCTGGGCTGCGAGACGATTCGGCGCTCGCCGCGGTGGAAAGGTGTCGACGCGGGCGGCGTGATGAGGAAGCGGAGGCCGGTCAACGACGACCGGACGACCGGCGGCTAGCTCTCCGCCGCGTCCCGTCCCTGCCGCAGCCAATCCGGGATGTTGTCCTCGCTGCGCGGGTAGCGGCGCAGCTCCTCGGCGTAGTCCTCCGGCTCCGGGGGCGTGGTCCACTTCTGCTCGTTCGTGCGGTCGATGTTGAGGGTGAGCTTGCCGCTGCGCTCGAGCGTGACGAGGGCGGTGATCCACGCCCCCTTGCCCTCCTCGTAGCTTGCCTTCTTCATCTCGGCCAGCGCGCGACCGACGTCCCTCGGCAGGCCCTTGAGCGGGTGCTGCTTGTCGTCCTCGCCGGTGTAGACCGCGACGATCTCGCCGCGCCGCCCCACCATGCGGGCCAGCACGCGTGCGGACTTCCAGTCCGACGGCGCCACGTTCACCAGACCCTGTGCGACCCGTTGCAGGTGGGCCGCATGCTTGTTCATCGGGTTCGCGTCCGGATCGGCGCCCGCGGGGACGTTGATCCTCGGCGTGCCGACCGTCGCGGCCTGCTGCGTCCCTGTCGGCGCCATGGCCGCCGGCTGCCCCGGCCCTCCTGCGGCGTTCTCCTGGACCTTCTGGAGCTGAGACTCGCGGGCCCACGTCCGTGGCACCCGCTGGGCGTACTGCACGTTCGTCAGTTCGGGGAGCTGGACGGTCTTCTCGTAGACCCCGACATCCAGCTTGTCCATGCCGAGCTGCTCGGCGGTGATGGCGTTGTGCAGGAGCGAGGTGACGTGCGCGACCGTCTCACCCTCGGCGTTCGGCCCCTGATCGACCATGCGGACCGGGATGCCCTGCCAGGTGGCCGTGGCGTGCAGCTCGAAAATCTCGTCGGCGTCCTCGGCCGGGATCTTCTTCGCCCACATCCCCGCCTCGGTCCGGGTGAAGCCCTGCCCCTCCGGCTCGACGTGCGAGACGAGGGTGACGACGCTCGGCTGTCCATCCTCGTCCGTCGCCACGTCCGCGGCGAACGTGCCCGCCTCGGTCTTGGCGACGTGGCCGACCAGCTTCGACGGCGGGACCGCTCGGAAGACGTCCTCCTCGAGGTGGTTCTGCCATCCGAACGCCACCCCGTGATACGTGCCGATGAGCTGCGGCTCGTCCGCGTCCGGGGTGAAACGCCACAGTCGCGCTCCGCTCGGCAGTCGGGTGTGCTCGATCCACGAGAGCGGGACGACGGCGTCGCCGGCCGCGGTGAAGCCGGTCCCGCTGAACGGCGGGTGCTCGACGAAGGTTCCACCGGTGGCCTTCCGGCCCTCCTCGTCCACCCCGCCCGTCGCGGGGAGCACGACGGCGGTGGGTGAGGTGGGAAAGTGCAGGATGTCGATGGGGCCCTCGGGGGAGAAGGGTGTGCCCTCGAAGCCCAGTCCGTGCAGCTCGAACAGCCCGGCGGTGGAGGTCACCTCGGCGGCGTCCGCCGCCGGGACGACGTAACCCGCGACGCGGTCGAGCCCTTGCCCCAGGTACGCGGCGGACATCTGAGGCGTGACAGCCTTCTGCAGGATGGTGCTCATGGCGACGAGTCGAGGTCTCCGGTCGGGTATGCGTCTGCCTCGACTCTATGCCGTGCGGGCCGGGTGCGCCGATCCCCCGAAGGCCGGAGACGGGATGAGGACACCGGCGTGGGTGGCTGCGGGAATCCGGCGTCCGGGTTCTACGGTGCTGCCATGCGACTCGGCGTGCTCGACATCGGCTCGAACACCGTGCACCTGCTCGTCGTCGACGCGGCGCCGGACGCTCGTCCGCTGCCGGCGGTCGACGAACGGTCCGTGGTCCGGCTGATGCGGTACGTCGACTCCGACGGTGCCGTCACTGACCGCGGGGTGGCCGCGCTGACGACGGCGGTGCGCAAGGCGGTCAAGGCCGCCGCCAAGCACGACGTCGACGAGCTCATCGGCCTGGCGACCTCGGCGCTGCGCGAGGCGGTCAACGGCCAGGAGGTGCTCGCACGACTCAGCGAGACGGCCGGCGTTCCCCTCCAGGTGCTCAGCGGACCGGCCGAGGCCGAGCTCACGTTCCTCGCGGCGCGCCGCTGGCACGGCTGGGCCGCCGGTCGGCTACTTGTCCTGGACATCGGCGGCGGATCCTTCGAGGTGGCCCTCGGACTCGACGAGACGCCGGAGTACGCCGTCTCGGTCCCGCTCGGCGCCGGTCGGCTGACCAAGGAGTTCTTCCCGGACGACCCGCCGGCGTCCAAGCAGATCGACGCCCTCAAGGCGCACGTGAAGAAGACGCTCGCCCCGATCGCCAAGGAGTTGTCCGACCTGCCCGAGGCCGACCACGTGGTCGCGACGTCGAAGACGTTCCGATCGCTGGCCCGCCTCGCCGGGCACCAGGTCGCCGTCGTCGGCCCGGAGGAGCGGCGGCGGATGCGCCTCGCCGGTCTGAAGGACTGGACGCCGCGGCTGACGAAGATCCCGGCCGACCAGCGGATGGAGCTGCCCGGCATCACCCCGGAGCGGACTCATCAGATCGTTGCGGGTGCCCTGGTTGCTCAGCGCGCGATGAAGTCGTTCGGCATCGACGAGCTCGAGATCTGCCCGTGGGCACTGCGTGAGGGGGTCATCCTGCGCCGCATGGAACGGCTCTGAGCCGACCGACGACGATTCCGGCCGCGCGCCCACCGGTATCGCCGGGGCCGAATGGTCGTCAGTCGCGCCAGAAGAAGTGATGCGTCACGCCGCTGGGCGCGCTCACCTGTTCGTGCTCGTACCGGTCCGTGAGCTCCTCGGAGCTGTCCCACAGTCGGATGCCCTCGCCGAGCTCGATCGGCACGACGGCGATGTGCATCTCGTCGACCAGGCCGGCGTCGAGGAATTCGCGGATGGTCCTCACTCCGCCGCCGAGTCGCACGTCCTGGCCCTCGGCCGCGGCCTTGGCGCGGTCCGCGGCCTCCTGGGGCGTCGCGTCCAGGAAGTGGAAGGTGGTGTCGCTCAGGCTGAACGACGGCCGGGGGTGGTGCGTGAGCACGAAGACCGGGGTGTGGAACGGTGGCTCGTCACCCCACCAGCCCGTCCAGTCCTCGTTCTCCCAGGGTCCGCGCTGCGGGCCGAACTTGTTGCGGCCCATGATCTCGGCGCCGATGTTCCGGGTGTAGTCGCGGGAGATGTAGTCCTCCATCCCGCGGGTGCCGCCGGGATCGGTGCGATTGAGCCAGTGCGCGGTGGCGCCGAGCCAGAAGAAGAGATCGCCCGGGCTGACGTCGGAGCCGAAGGGTCGGTCCAGGCTCTGCTCGTGGCCTGCGCCGACGCCGTCAGCGGAGACGTTGATGCAGTGCACTCGGATGCGCTGGCTCATGACCGACCTTTCTGCTTGTTAGATGCAATCGGTCGGAGCGTAGCCGGATCCTCCAGATGCCGACAAGCGCCGACGGCGTGGGTCGGTGAGAGGGAGAATCCGGCGGTCAAGAGCGACCGGATCCTCCCTCTCGCTGCTCGGGCCTGGTCAGACGCGTCAGCGCACCGGGGCGTACGGGTCCGGGACGCCGACGAACTCGACCGGGACGTCGATGAACGTGCGCAGCCACCGGGCGCACGCGTCCATCCCGGCGGCCTCGGATGGGGCGTGCCCGACGACGACGAGCCCCTTCCCCAGGCCGAGCAGCGCCGCATCGGTCACGTACTGACCGACCTCCCACTCGTGCCCCTCGCCGATAACCAGCACGTCGGCGTCGGCCAGGGCGCGACGGTGGCGTTCGAAGCCGACGAACCCGGGCTGGACGGCGACCCGGTCGAGTCGCACGGGCAGATCGGGATCGCCGACGACGCGGGCGGCACCCGCCCCGAGCGCGTGGGCGACGTAGCGGGCGAAGGTGGCGAGCGTCAGCGGCGAGGCGCTGGGCGGATCGGCGTGCCCCGCGTCCAGTGCGGCGAGCACGCCGGCCAGGATCCCGTCCGGGTCCCTGTCGTGCCAGGCATCGTGGAAGCGCCAGACGACCAGGCCGTGTTCACGCAGGAAGGCCGTCTTCGCGGCGTGGACGGGGTCGCGCTCGGTGGCGAGCGCCGCGTCGTCGCCGAGGTGGTCGTAGAAGAGCGGCTCGTGCGTGACGACCAGGCCGCAGCCGCGGTCGACGGCGCCGCGCAGCGCGTCCACGGTCGGCATCATCACGGTTGCCACGCCTCTGACGTCCGTCTCCGGGTCGCCGAAGACGAACCCGTCGACGGTACGCCCACGCGGCGGGGCGCCCGTCTCGGCGAGGATGCGGTCGGTGATCTCGCGTGCGGTCGGCATGGAGTGATCCTGCCGCGGTGCCAGGGGTGGTGTCAGTCGAACGTCGCCGGCCCCGCACGCGCCGCCCGACCGTCGCGTTAACGTCGATCCATGGCTCGCACGCCTCCCGCTGAGGTCGACGTCGACGAAGAACTCGTCCGGCGCCTGCTCGCCGACCAGCACCCCGACCTCGCCGACCTGCCCCTCACGCGAACGGCCGCGGGCTGGGACAATGTCATGTGGCGGCTCGGCGACGCCTTGGCCGTGCGCCTCCCGCGCCGGCAGGTGGGTGCCACCCTGACCGAGAACGAGCAGCGGTGGCTGCCGGAGATCTTCGACCGCGTCAGTGCGGCGACGTCGGTCCTGCTTCCGGCGCCGCTCCGATACGGCCGGCCGACGGCGTACTATCCGTGGCACTGGTCCGTCGTCGTCTGGATACAGGGGCGCAGTGCCGCGACCGTGGCACCGCCGGCACGACGCCGGATCGCCGAGCCGTTGGCGGCTCTCCTGCCCGCTCTGCACGTGCCGGCGCCGGCAGACGCCCCGGACAACCCGTTCCGTTCCAGGCCGCTGGCCACTCGTGATGAGGTCGTGCGGGACCGCATCGGTGCGCTCGACCTGCCCGCGGCTCCCGCCCTGCTCGAGTTATGGTCCGACCTTGTCCGGACTGCGCCGTGGAGCGCGCCCGCCGTCTGGATCCACGGCGACCTGCACCCGCACAACCTGATCCTGGACGGGACTCGTCAGCTCACGGGCGTCATCGACTTCGGGGACATGACCGCCGGCGACCCCGCCACTGACCTGGCCACGGCGTGGATGACCTTCGATCGGTCGGCCCGCCGCACCTTCCGGGAGCACCTCGAGGGCCACTACGACGACGCCACCTGGCGCCGCGGGCGTGCCTGGGCGCTGAGCATGGCGACGGCGATGGTGACCATGTCGGACGACGACCCGGTGATCGCCGCCGTCGGCCGGCACACCTTCGAGCAGGTGCTCGAGGGCGACTGACCGCCCTGCGGCTGCTCCGCGGCCTGAGCGCGGTCAGTCGAGATGGTCCGCCACGAGCTGCGCGGCCAGCCCGGTGTACGAGGCAGGCTCCAACGCGAGCAGCCGCGCCGCGACGTCGTCCGGCAGTCCCAGCTCGGCGATGAACTCGCGCATCGCCGGGCCGTCGACGCGGCGCCCGCGGGTGAGCTCCTTGAGGCGCTCGTACGGATTGGCCATGCCGTGGGCGCCGGCCACCGAGGCCGCGCGCATGGCGGACTGGACGGCCTCGCCGAGGACCTCCCAGTTGCCGTCCAGGTCACGCGCCATCGCCTCGCCGTCGACATCGAGCCCCGCCAGGCCGCGCCGGACGTTGTCCAACGCCAGCAACGAGTGCCCGAACGCGCTGCCGATGTTGCGCTGGGTCGTCGAGTCGGTGAGGTCTCGCTGCAGCCGAGAGGTCACCAGCGTTGAGGCCAGGGTGTCGAACAAGGCGCAGGAGATCTCCAGGTTCGCCTCGGCGTTCTCGAACCGGATGGGGTTGACCTTGTGCGGCATCGTCGACGAACCGGTCGAGCCCTGGGCGGACAACCGCTGACGGAAGTAGCCGAGCGAGATGTAGGACCACACGTCAGTGGCCAGGTTGTGCAGCACGCGGTTGAATCGGGCCACGTCCGCGTACAGCTCGGCCTGCCAGTCGTGCGATTCGATCTGGGTGGTCAGCGGGTTCCACGACAGGCCGAGGTGCTCGACGAACGTGCGGGAGACCTCCTGCCAGTCCGTCCCCGGCACGGAGACGACATGCGCCCCGTAGGTCCCGGTGGCTCCGTTGAGTTTGCCGAGGTACTCGGCCGCGGCGACACGTTCCAGCTGACGGCGCAGGCGGCGGGCCAGGACGGCGAGCTCCTTGCCCAGGGTGGTCGGGGTGGCCGGCTGCCCGTGTGTCCGCGCCAGCATCGCCGCGTCCGCGTGCTCGCCTGCCAGAGAGGCGAGCGCGTCGACCACCGAGCGCGCGGCGGGTAGCCACACCTCGGTGACCGCGCCCCGGACCAGCAACGCGTAGGACAGGTTGTTGACGTCCTCGCTGGTGCAGAAGATGTGCACCAGTTCGGCCACACCCGGCGCCGACAGCGCGGTGCCCTCGCCCAGCACGGCCGGTGCCGCGTCGAGGCGGCGCCGGAGGAAGTACTCGACGGCCTTGACGTCGTGCAGCGTCTCCCGCTCGATCTCGGCCAGCTCGGCGATCTCGTCCGCGCCGAACGAGGTCACCACCGCGCGCAGGTAGTCCTTGTCGGCGTCGGACAGTATCGGGGCGCCCGGAACGGCCCCGGTGTCGGTGAGGTGGATGAGCCACTCGACCTCCACCTGGACCCGCGCCCGGTTCAACGCCGCCTCGGAGAGATGGTCGATCAGCGGGGCGACGGCGGAGCGGTAGCGGCCGTCCAGGGCGCCGAGGGTGAGTGCGGGGGTCACGGTGGACAGATCGACACGCTCAGGCATGACGGCATTGTTCCATCGAGCCGGGGTGGGCAGATCTCCCCATCGCCAAGGCTTCCGCCGGTGCGGTGTTTGCGGCACCCTGCGGGTGCGAGGTCGCCGGCAGGAGGAGCGGACGTGAGCACCGAGGAACCGGTGGCACCGACACCGACGGGCAGGTGGTCACGATGGCGCACGCCGTCGTGCGTGACGCGGCGAGCGTGGCGACCTGCCCGCTCGCTCTCAACTACTGGCCGGCTCTGGTCAACCGCAGCCACCGCACGATCGGGGATCTGGTGAGTGGGACCGCCGTCGTCTATGAGTGAATGAGAGTGATGCGATGAAGCCGACCGCGCCGTGGACTGATGCGGACACCGCTCGGCTCGGTGCCTGCCGGGCGCACGTCGACCTGTCCGCCGGCCGTCCGATCACCCCGTTCGTGGACGTCATGGCGAGCTTTCGGCCCCGGCACGGTGCGGACGAACAGCTGCTGGCGGCCGGCCCGTTCGAGCTGTACAACTTCCAGGCGCTGGGCGACGGGACGTATCAGCGCGGCGGTGCGCTCGCGGTCGGAACCGGCGTGCTCGGTGCCGCGGCGCTCGGTGCCACGCTCGCGGCGAGCGCCGTCGGCAATCACTCGCGCAAGAAGCGGGCCCAGGCTGACGCTGTGCCGCGGTGGGTGCAGATCGACGGCGGTCGCATCGTCGTGTCCAACTTCGGGTTTTATCTCGAGACGGGAGCCGGCCTGCTGCCCTGGAGTCTGACCGACCTCGACCAGATCGAGATGGTCGGCCCCGGACAGCTGCTCATGTGCGGAACTTCGATGCAGGGCACGATCCGCTGGATCCTGGCCTCGGACTGGGCCGAGCTGCTCTTCGTCGTGTGGACGCACGCGCTGGCGCCGCGACATCCCCAGCTCCTCGGTGGCGGGTGGCTGCCGCCCGGCTGGCTCGACCACGTCCGCAGCCATGGCTATGGGAGCGCTCTCGGCCCTGCGCCGGGACTGCTCGAGCAGTGATCCGCGCGTCCGCGGCACGGCACGACGGCGGCAGGACGTCGGCGTCGAACTCCACCGAGGGTGCACGCCCAGGCCGGGCACCGGCATAAAGTCGGCTGAGAGCCCGAGCACCGAGAGGACGAGATGAGCGACGCGGCGCACCTGTCGCCCTGGACGGAGGCGGACGCGGCACGCCTGGCCGCCTGCCGCGCCCACGTCGAACTGCGGAAGCAGCAACCGCTCACTCCGCCGCTGGAGGTCTCCGTCACCTTCCGCCCCGTCTTCGGCCCGGACGAGCTCATGCTGGCCGCTGGGCCGTTCGAACTGCTCAACTTCCAGGCCGTCGGCGACGGGTCCTACCGGCGCGGCGGGGCGTTCTTCCTGGGGACCGGTCCGGTCGGCCTGGCCGCGACCGGCGTCGTCGCGGCGGCCACGTACGCCACCAACAGATCCCGGAAGAAGAAGGCGCAGGCCGACGCCCAGCCCCGGTGGGTCAAGGTCGATGCCGGGCACCTCATCGTTTCCGACCGCGGCTTCTACCTCGACACCCCGTCCGCACTGCACGCGTGGAACTACGAGGACGTGCACCAGGTGGAAATGGCCGGCCCGGGCGAACTGCTCCTGGCGGGACGTTCGGCCAAGGGGCCGGTGCGTTGGATCCTGCGCTCGCCGTGGGCCGAACTGGTCTTCGTGCTCTGGGTGAACCGGTACCAGCCCCAGCATCCGCAGCTCGGCAGCGGAGCCTGGCTGCCACCGGGCTGGATCGAGCACGTCCGAGCCCACGGCAAGGCGGGGCCGGTCGAGGGCGCCGGACGGCTCATCGACCGGTGACCCGGGACGATGAGACGGCCGCGGAGCCGCGCAAGGGCAGCCGCGGCGTGACAGGCTCGAGGTGTGGAGGAACGGACGCGGACCGGCGAGATCGTTCTGGTACGGCACGGCGAGACGGAGTGGAGCAGAACCGGGCAGCACACGGGGCGATCGGACATTCCACTGACGCCGTACGGTGAGGACCAGGCCGCGAGCCTGCGCGCAGACCTGGACCGTCCGTTCGCCGTCGTCCTGTCCAGTCCGCTGGCACGGGCGCGCCGCACCGCCGAGCTCGCAGGCTTCTTTCACGCGACGAACACCGACGACCTCCTCGAATGGGACTACGGCGACGTCGACGGCGTCACCCACGACGACTACGTGATGCGCCGGGAGGCGGCCGGTCTCGGGGACTGGAACCTGTGGACCGACGGCGCGCCGGGCGGTGAGTCTCCGGACGACGTCGCGGCCCGGGCGGACCGGGTCATCGCCCAGGTGCTGCCCACGTTGACCGGCGAGGCCGGTGCTCGCGGTGACGTGCTCCTCTTTGCGCACGGACACCTGCTGTGCGTGCTGGCGGCCCGGTGGCTGTCCCGGCCGGCCTCGGCCGGGCAGGACGTCGTCCTCGACGCGGGCCACCGCGGCGTCCTCGGTCTCAAACGCGGACACCGCATCATCCGGCACTGGAACCTGCCGCCCGCTGCCTGACCCGGACGCCCCACGCGCGGAGAAAGTATGCCGAGCGAGCACCGCTCGTCGGAGAGCGTGCTCGCTCACCCGGGTCCTTGATCAGCGACTGCCTGCTCAGCGAGTGCCTGCTCAGGCCCCGGGAAATCGGCCGCCGGTACATCGCAGGCTCTCGCGCCAGGGCCCCGGCTGTGGTGAGGTGACGTCATGGCGAAAGGCAGCACGCCGTCGACCGAGCTCGAGGTCGGCGGGAGGACCGTGCGCATCACCAACCCCGACCGGGTCTACTTCCCTGGGCCGGGACACACCAAGCTGGACCTCGCCCACTACTATCTCGCCGTCGGCGACGGCATCGTGAACGCCCTGCGGGAACGGCCGTGCATGCTGCACCGCTACCCCGAAGGCATCGAGGGCGAGAAGGTCCACCAGAAGCGCCTGCCGCACGGCGCGCCGGAGTGGATGGAGACGGTGCGGGTGCACTTCCCCCGCTACAACCGCACCGCCGACGAGTTGTGCGTGACCGAGCTCGCCCAGGTGATCTGGGCGGTACAGATGTCGACCGTCGAGTTCCACCCGTGGAACAGCCGCCGGGCGGACGTCGAGAAGCCGGACGAGTGGCGCATCGACCTCGACCCGGGCGAGACGTGCGAGTTCGACACGGTCCGCCGGGTGGCCGGCGTGGTCCGCGAGGTCCTCGACGAGCTCGGCGCCACCGGGTTCCCCAAGACCACCGGCGGGGGAGGGCTGCACGTCTACGTGCGCGTCAGGCCCGAGCACGGTTTCCACGACGTGCGCCGCGCCGCGCTCGCGTTCGCCCGTGAGGTCGAGCGGCGTGCACCGGACGACGCCGAGACCACCTGGTGGCGTAAGGACCGCGATCCGGGGAAGGTCTTCGTCGACTTCAACCAGAACGCCCGTGATCACACCATCGCGTGTGCCTACTCGGTGCGCGGCAACCCGGATGCGCGCGTCTCGGCACCGTTGCGCTGGGACGAGGTGCCCGACTGCGAGCCGGGTGACTTCACCGTCGCCACGATGCCGGACCGATACGCCGAGGTCGGTGACCTGCACGCCGGCATCGATGACGCCGTCTTCGACCTGAACCCGGTGCTCGAGTGGGCGGAGCGGGACGAGGCCGAGGGCGAGGAGGCTCCGCCGGAGGAGTGACCCGCGGGATCAGACCCTGGGTTCGAGGTATTCGGCGATCTCCCGGGCGAAGGAGCGGTCGCGCAGATGTGCTGGGCGATGTCCACAGCCGCCTCGATCGCGGTGACAAAGCGGTACTTGACGCCGCTGAGCCACAACGGGCGGAACGTCGCGCCTCATCGGCACGGGCTTCGTGCTCGAGCAGCGAGAGGTCGTCCGAGATGCGGCGGAGCAGGCGCTGGACCCGGAGGTGGTCAGCCACGCAGGGTCTCCATGAACTCCCGGTGCGCACGCTCGAGCCGCGGCCTCTCGTCGAAGTAGATCTTGCGGGTCGTCGCCTCCCAGTGGATGCGCGCGTCGCGGTCCACCTCGAAGAGGAGTTTGCCCGACGCAGCGACCCGTCCCGCGAGCTCCAGCGGCGCGGTATCGAGCACCATGAGGTCGATCCCGGGCGGGAGAACGATGTCGAACGGGAGGATGTCCCGGCGGCCGAAGTACGCCGCGACGTCGACGTCGGAGTCCGGCCGGGCGGATCCGGTCGCCCGGCTTCCGTGCAGGTAGGCAAACTGCGCACCGGCGTCGCGCAGGGCGGCGATGGCAGCACCGTCGACCTGATCTTGTCCGACGTCGTTCATGCGGTTCAGTCTTTCACCTGACCCGGTGGCGGTCACGGCACGCCATCCAGTCGGCCCGGATCGTCGTCCCCCTGCCACTGCACGAGCCGTGTGGTCATGGAGATCACCGTAGACGTGCCCGGTGACGTCAGGCCGGATGGGCCGCTGCTGCCGCTCGAGCCGCACCCGGCAGAGCGTCGAGGATCGCCTCGACGGCGGCGTCGTCGTGCGCGGCGGAGAGGAACCACGCCTCGAACACCGACGGCGGAAGCGCCACGCCCGCCTCGAGCATGGCGTGGAAGAACGGCGGGTACCGGAAGGTTTCCTGGCCCTGCGCGCCGGCGTAGTCGCGCACGCCGTCACGGGCCGCGGCCTCGCCGAACATCACCGAGAACAGGTTCCCGGCGCGCTGGACCCGGTGCGGCACCCCGGCGCCGTCCAGTGCCTCGTGCGCGGCACCGGCCACGGTGTCGGCGACATGGTCCACGTGGGCGTACACGCCGTCGTCGGCCAGGCGCAGCGTGGCCAGGCCGGCCGCCGTCGCCAGCGGGTTCCCGGAGAGGGTGCCCGCCTGGTACACCGGGCCCGACGGCGCGAGCAGATCCATCACCTCGGCCCGCCCACCGAGCGCCGCCAATGGCATGCCGCCGCCGACCACCTTGCCGAAGGTGACCAGGTCCGGCGTCCACGGTCCCGCGCCGGTGGCCGACGGCTCGGCCCGGGACCGGGTCGCGGCGCCGTCGAGACCCCACCATCCGGACGGGCCCACCCGGAAGCCGGTGAGCACCTCGTCCAGGATGAGCAGCGCACCGTGCTCGGCGGTGATCCGCCGCAGCGCGGCATTGAAGCCCGGCTCTGGCGGCACCACGCCCATGTTGGCGGGGGCGGCCTCGGTGATGACGGCGGCGATCTCGGAGCCGCGCTCGGCGAAGACCTGCTCGACGGCGGCGACGTCGTTGTACGGCACGACGACGGTCTCGGCCGCCGTCGCCGCCGTGACCCCGGACGAACCCGGGAGCGAGAGAGTGGCCACCCCGGAGCCCGCCTCGGCGAGGAGCGCGTCGACGTGTCCGTGGTAGCAGCCCGCGAACTTCACGACCAGGTCCCGGCCGGTGGCCCCGCGCGCCAGCCGGATCGCCGTCATGGTCGCCTCGGTGCCGGTGGAGACCAGGCGCACCTTCTCCGCCGGCGGCACGCGGTCGCCGATCGCCTCGGCGAGCTCGATCTCCGCCTCGGTCGGCGCGCCGAAGGACAGGCCGCGTCGGGCGGCGGCCGTGACGGCCTCGACGACCTCGGGGTGGGCGTGCCCGAGCAGCCCGGGCCCCCACGACATGACAAGGTCGACGTATCGGCGCCCGGCGGTGTCGGTCACGTGCGGCCCGGACGCGGAGGCGAGGAAGCGCGGGTCGCCACCGACGGACCCGTAGGCGCGGACCGGTGAGTTCACACCGCCGGGGATGACGTCGCGGGCACGATCGAACAGGTTTGCCATGGTGGTCCTCTCTCTCGTCAGCCTCTCGTCAGCGCAGCCAGCCGGCCAGCTCGGTGGCCCAGTACGTCAGCACGACGTCGGCACCGGCCCGCCGGATGCTCAGCACCGACTCCTCGATCGCGCGGCGACGCTCGATCCATCCCTGGGCGGCGGCGGCCTCGATCATCGCGTACTCGCCGGAGACCTGGTAGGCGGCCACCGGGACCGGGGAGGCTTCGGCGACGTCGCTGAGCACGTCGAGGTAGCTCATGGCCGGCTTGACCATGACCACGTCGGCCCCCTCGACGAGATCGAGCGTCGCCTCGCGCAGGCCTTCCCGCCGGTTCGCCGGATCCATCTGGTACGTGCGCCGGTCACCCTGGAGCTGGGACTCGACGGCGTCGCGGAACGGCCCGTAGAACGCCGAGGCGTACTTGGCCGAGTAGGCGAGGATCGAGGTGTCGGTGTGGCCCGCGTTGTCGAGGGCCTGGCGGACGGCGAGCGTCTGGCCGTCCATCATCCCGCTGAGCCCGAGCATGTGCGCACCGGTCTCCGCCTGTGCCAGGGCCATGTCTTGGTAGCGCTCGAGCGTCGCGTCGTTGTCCACCCGCCCGGCGCCGTCGAGCACGCCGCAGTGACCGTGGTCGGTGAACTCGTCGAGGCACAGGTCGGACATGACCACCAGGTCGTCGCCGACCTCCTCGACCAGGGCGCGCAGTCCGGCGTTGAGGATGCCCTCGGGATCGGTGGCGCAGGATCCGACGGCGTCGCGCACCTCGGGCACGCCGAAGAGCATCAGACCGCCGACCCCTGCCTCGGCCGCCTCGGTGGCGGCCCGCCGGAGGGAGTCGAGCGTGTGCTGGACGACGCCGGGCATGGACGGCAGTGAGACCGGCTCGCTGGCGCGTTCCTTGACGAACATCGGCAGGACCAGGTCACGCGGATGCGTCCGGTGCTCGGCAAGCAGGTCACGCATGGCGGGCGTGGTGCGCAGGCGGCGGGGTCGTTCGGCGGGACCGGTGGACATGGCTGCTCCGTTCGGGGACGCGGTCGCGGGACGGGGGGCCGGAGCGGACGGGCCGGCACAGGATTGACGAGTCGGCACACGAGTGACGACTCGGCCGGAGGGGGAGGGCGGAGGATCGACGACTCGGCGCACACATGACGACTCGCTGGGGCGGGGGAGGGTAGCGACGACGCCGGCCGGGGTCTGCTCCGCCGCCACCTCGTGCACCGGCAGGCCTACTCGCTCGGCCGCCGCGGCGGTGACGGGTCCGATCGTGACGATCCGGACCGATTCGGGGACCGGACCGTAGGTCTGCGCCAGTGCCGCCGCCGCAGAACCCGAGGTGAGGACGACCGCGTCGATACGCCCGCCGTTGAACGCGCTCGTCACCGCAGGGTCCCGGGGGGCGGGCACGGTGTCGTAGACGGGCACGTCCTCTACTTGCCAGCCACGCTCGGTCAACCCCGTGGCGAGGGTCGCTGCCGCACGGGCCGACCGCGGCCACAGCACCCACCCCGCCCGATGCGTGGGCTCCGGCCACGCGGCGAGAAGGTCGGCCGCCGAGCTCGATCCCGTTGGGCGCAGGTCGACGCTCACCCCGGCGGAGGCCAATGAGTCCGCGGTGGCCGGTCCCACGGCGGCGACGGCCACGGACCGGGTCAGCTCGCCGAGGGAGGCGCCGACCGCCCGGGCGCGGCCCGCCAGGACCTCGACCGTCGTCGCGCTGGTGATGGCGAGCCACTCGGCGCCGGTCAGCAGCTCGAGCACGCCGTCCAGGATCTCCGCGGCCGCCGGCGCGGTGGTGATGAGATCGGCCGCCAGCACCCGGTGACCGGCGTGCGACAACGCGGCGACGAGTGGGTCCCCGGCGCGCGAGCGCGGGATCAGGACCCGCATGACCGCTTCCTCACAGTTCGGCGACCTCCGCCGCACCGTCCGCCAGCAGCCGGTGCGCGAGCCGCTGCCCGAGCCCCGTCGCGCGGTCCCACACCTGTCGATCCAACACCTCGGGTGTGGTCTCGGCCAGGGCGGCCACGTCGGCCTCCGCCGGGACCGTGGCCGAGTCCTCACGGACCACCGCCCGCGCACCGGAGGGGTCGAACACACCCGCGCGCAGGAAGAGCCGCGGCCCGTCGTCGGTCAGCGTGGCATGCGCCGCGACCGGTGCGGTGCAGCCGGCCTCGAGGGTGCGCAGCACCGCCCGCTCGGCGAGAACGGCGAGCCGGGTCGGGACGTGGTCGATCATCCGCAGCGCAGACCCGACCGGTCCTTCGAGGTCCGCCGTGCGGCACTCGACCGCGAGCGCTCCCTGCCCGGGAGCCGGGAGCATGACGTCCGGCTCGAGTGTCTGGCTCGCGCGGTCCAGCATCCCCAGGCGCGTCAGACCCGCCCGGGCGAGCACGACCCCGTCGAGGTCGCGCTCCAGGCGGGCGAGGCGGGTGCCGACGTTCCCGCGGATGTCGAGCACCTCCAGATCCGGCCTGGCCAGCCGTAGCTGTGCCGCACGGCGCGGAGAGCCGGTTCCCACCCGGGCACCGTGCGGCAGGCCCGCGAGATCGGCGCGCTCGCGGGTACACAGCACGTCACGCGGGTCGCCCCGGTGCGGGAGCGCCGCGATCGTCAGGCCCTCGGTCGGGAGGGTGGGCAGGTCCTTGAGCGAGTGCACGGCCATGTCGCACTCACCCGCCAGCAGGGCCTCACGCAGCGCCGCGGCGAACACTCCCGTGCCGCCGAGGCTCGACAGCGACGCGCTCGACCGATCACCCTCGGTCCGGATCCGCACCAGCTCCACCTCGCGCCCGGAGGCGGCGGCCAACGCGTCCGCGACGGTGGTCGTCTGGGTCATCGCCAGGTCACTGCCGCGGGTGCCGATACGCAACGGCGGCAGTGGCGTCGTCGAGGTCTGCGCAGTCACCGGACCAGTCTCGTCAGGGCCCGAGGAAAAGTCGACCCGGCGATATGACAATGTGTCACGAACAATGTCATTCGTGTGATCTGCACCATCGTGTCAGGGCCGACCAGGAAATTGGAAAGGCGCATGTGTTGAAAATCATGAGGGCAATTTCCTGACGGCCTGTCACGACGTTTTTGACGCGGCGTCAGAATGACCATATTCACCATCGTCCCGCAAGACCTCAGCCGGCGACGACCCGCACGGCCTCGCCGGCGGCATGCGGGACCACCGCGCCCAGCCCGGTGCCGGCGACCCACGCCCCGGTCACGGCCAGCCCGGGTAGGACGCGCACCCGGGACTGCAGGTCGACCACGGCGGCCTGGTGTCCGGGGGTGGTCGGAGCGAGTGCCCCGGTGCGGCGCACCACCGCGGCGTCGAGGACCTCGTCGATCGGCACGCCCAGCAGATGTCCGGCGTCCCGCACGGCGACGCCGGTGTCGACGTCGCTGCCTGCAGGGTCGCCCGGCCGGCCGTAGGACAGGCGCAGGACGTGCTCGCCCGGGTCGGTGGCCGCGGCGAGCCAGGGCCACTTCACCGAGGCATGGGTCAGCGCCTTCGCCCGCGTCGCACCCGGCCCGGGGGCGACGAGAAGACCGGAACCGCGCGGCGCGTCGTCGAGGGCGGTTGCCCGGACCACGAGGGTCACGTGGGTGATCGCGGAGCCCGTCGGTTGGGCGGGGACGGTCCCGGGGAGGACCTCGCTCAGCAGGCGGGCGGCGGCCGGGGCGTCGGTCGCCAGGACGAGCCGGGGCGCGCGGACCAGGGTGGGGCCGCCGTCAGCCGCATGCACGGTGACCTCCCAGTCCCGCCCCGCCTGCACCCGCTGGACCGCGGCGCGGGTGCGCACCCGGCCGCCGCCGGCGAGGACGGCCTGCGCGAGCGCCTGCGGGAGGCGGAACAGTCCGCCCGTGGTCGTGGCCACGGCTGGCCCGGAGGGGGCCGCGGCCCGCAGGGCCGAGACGGCGGCACCGAGGGAGCTGTGCCGCGCAAGGCCCTCGCGCAGGCCCGGCACGACGCTGTCGACAGCGAGATCCGCCGGGTCCGCCGAGTGGATCCCGCCGGCGATGGGGCGCACCAGTCGGTCCAGCACCTCGGCCCCCATGCGCGCACGGACCAGGTCGGCCAGCGTGGCCGCCTCGGCACCGACCGCGCGGTCGAGAGCGGCGTCCCACGCCGCGCGGGCGGCTCCCTCCGGGCTCAGCACCGCGGCCACGTCCGCGGCGGCCGGATCCGCCGGGATGCCCAGCAGGGCCTCGGCGGGCATGGGGAACGCGTGGCCGTCGGCGTAGACCCAGGAGCCGCCGGACGGGGACTCCACGGCGAGCCCCAGCGAGGTGGCCAGATCGCGGACGTCGGGGCGGCGCACCGCGAACGACTCCGCGCCGAGGTCGACCTCGTGACCGCCGACCGTGCCGCTCATGACCAGGCCGCCGACCTCGCCCGAGGCCTCCAGGACCACCGGGCGTAGGCCAGCCTCGACGAACGCGTGCGCAGCCGTCAGGCCGGCCATGCCCGCGCCGACCACCACCGCGTCCGCGGTCGCCGTGCCGGGACTCACAGCGAATGCACCAGGTCGACGACCCGCGTCAGCACCGTGGGGTCGGTGCCGGGAGGTACGCCGTGGCCGAGATTGACCACGTGTCCCGGCGCCGCGCGGCCACGTTCGACGACGTCGCGCACGTGTGCTTCGAGCACCGTCCAGGGTGCGGCGAGGAAGGCCGGATCGATGTTCCCCTGCAGCGGCGTGCGGCCGCCCAGGCGTCGGTTCGCTTCGTCCAGCGGGATGCGGTGGTCCACTCCGACGACGTCGGCTCCCGCGTCCCGCATGGCCGCGAGCAGTTCGCCGGTGCCGGTGCCGAAATGCACCCGCGGGACGGGCGCCGCGCCGTCGTCGGTGCCGTCGAGGTGCGCCAGGGCGCGGGCGCTGTACGGCGCGACCTTCGCCGCGTAGTCCGGCAGGGACAAGGCGCCCGCCCAGGAGTCGAAGAGCTGGGCGGCACGCGCCCCGGCGTCGACCTGCGCGCGCAGGAACGCCCCGGTGAGGTCCGCCGCCCAGGTCATCAGCCGGTGCCAGGACTGCGGGTCCGCATGCATGAGCGTGCGCGCGGCCAGGTGGTCCCGGGACGGCCGGCCTTCGACCAGGTACGCCGCAAGGGTGAACGGTGCGCCCGCGAAGCCGATCAGCGGCACGGATTCATCCAGCTCCACGACCGTCAACCGGACGGCCTCGGCCACTGCGGCGGCGTCGCCCGGCTCGTGCGCTGTCAGCGCGGACACGTCTGCCGCGGTGCGCACCGGCTCGTCAACCACCGGGCCCACCCCGGGTTCGATGTCCACGCCCACCCCGGCCAGCCGCAACGGCACCACGATGTCCGAGAACAGGATCGCCGCGTCCAAGCCGTGGCGCCGGACCGGCTGCAGCGTGATCTCCGCCGCGAGCTCAGGCCGCAGGCATGCCTCGAGCATCGGCACGCCGGCACGGACCTCGCGATACTCGGGAAGCGACCGCCCGGCCTGCCGCATGAACCACACCGGCAAGGTCTGTGGTTGCTGGCCGTGAAATGCCGCGAGCAGTGGTGGAAGAATTCTTGCGGACGTGTCCCCGGACACACTCCCGGGCGTCGTCGAATTGGTCACCGTCACATTGTGCCTGGCCCACCGGAAAATGGTTCAATGGAGTCCTTGTGGTGCTCCTGACTCTCTCCGCGAACCACCACGACCTGGACCTTGCCGACATCGACCGGCTCTCGGCCGGTGCCTCGGAACTCGGCGCCCGCGTCGTGGCACACAGTCCTGCCGTCCGTGGCGCCGTCGTCCTCGCCACGTGCAACCGCTTCGAGCTCTACCTCGAGACCGACGACGCCGACGGCGGCGAATCGGCCGCCACCACCGCCGCCTACCGCGCGGTCGCCACCGCGAGCGGGACGCCGGAGGACGAGGTCGCTCGTCTCATGCGACCGATCGGTGGCGACCAGGCCGCCGCCCACCTCTTCGAGGTCGCCGCCGGGCTCGACTCGATGGTCGTGGGCGAGCGCGAGATCGCCGGGCAGGTGCGCCGTGCGCTCTCCCGCGCTCGGCAGGAGGGCACCACTACCCCGCTGCTCGAGCGGACGTTGCAGTTCGCGGCCCGTACCTCGCGCCAGGTCGCCGTGGAGACGGACCTGGCGCGCGCCGGCCGGTCGGTCGTGGCCGTGGCACTCGACCTGGCCGCCGCACAACTCTTCGGCCGGGACGCCGAGGCCGGGGTCGACGAGCCCACAGGCGGCGGTTCGGACGGCGGCGGCGTGCCCCACCAGAGCTGGGGCGGTCGCCGCACCCTGCTCGTCGGCACCGGGGCCTACGCCGGAGCGGCACTCGCCGCCCTGCGCGCCCGTGGTGCCCGGGACATCGCCGTGTGGTCCGCCTCCGGTCGCGCCGAGAGCTTCGCCGCCTCGCACGACGTCGCCGTCGCTCCCGCCGACCTGGACGCCGCCCTCGCCGCCGCGGACCTGGTGGTGACCTGCCGCGGCACCGGGTCTCCCGTGCTCGGCGCCTCGGCCGTGGCCGGTGCTGTCGAGAACCGTGCCGGTGCGCCCCTGGTCGTCGTGGACCTCGCGCTGCACCGGGACGTGGCGCCCGAGGTCGCGGAGCTGCCCGGTGTCCTGCTGGTCGACCTGGAGGCCGTGCGCGAGCACGTGCCGGCCGCCACTGCCGCCGACGTCGTCCGCGCCCGCGAGATCGTCGCCGACGGCGTCCGTGCCCTGGCCGAGACGACGGCGGAACGGCGCATGGACTCCGCCGTCGTCACCCTGCGCAGCCGGGTCGCCGACGTCGTTGCGGACGAGTTGGACAAACTCCCCGCCGACGGCGAGATCCCCACCGAGCGGGCCGCCCAGGCCCTGCGCCGGCTCGCCGCTCGTCTCGTCCACGAGCCCACCGTGCTCGCCCGAGAGGCCGGTCGCGCCGGCCGCGCCGAGGAGCACCTTCGCGCCCTCGAGCAGGTCCTGGGCCTGCCCGTCACCGACACCGCACACGACGGACCGGAGACCTCCGGGCCGATGGACGCCGCACCCACCGCGGCGGAGACCGAGCGAGCCGAAAGAACCCGATGACCGACCTGAACCCCTACGACGCCGTCCTCCTCCTCTCCTTCGGCGGACCCGAGAAGCCCGAGGACGTCGTGCCGTTCCTCCGCAACGTCACCGCCGGACGCGGCATCCCCGACTCCCGGCTGGAGGAGGTGGGCGAGCACTACTACGCCTTCGGCGGACGTAGCCCGATCAACGATCAGAACCGTGCGTTGCTCGCGGCCCTGCGCGCTGAGCTCGCCGAGCGCGGGGTCACTGTCCCGGTGGCGTGGGGAAACCGCAACTGGGACCCGTACCTGACGGACAGCCTGCGCGAGTTGCACGACGCCGGTGCCCGGCGCGTGCTCACCTTGGTCACGAGTGCCTACGCGTCCTACTCCGGGTGCCGCCAGTACCGCGAGGACATCGCGGCGGCGCTCGGCACGCTCGCCGAGGAGGGGCGCTACCTCGAGGTCGACAAGATCCGGCCGTACTTCAACGCGCCCGGCTTCGTCGAGGCGAACGTCGACGCTGTCGTCGGTGCCTACGAGCGCCTCGGCGTCCCGCCCTCGCCGGACGCTCCGCTGGTCTTCGTCACCCACTCGATCCCGACCACCATGGAGGTCGCCTCCGGCGTCGGGAATCCGGCGAGCTACTCCGGTCAGCACCTCGACGTCGCCGCCGTGGTGGCCTCCCGAGCGGCAGAGCGCCTGGGGGCGTCGATCCCGTGGGAGCTGGCGTACTGCTCGCGCTCCGGTACGCCGTTCACGCCCTGGACCGAGCCGGACGTCGGGCGGTCCGTCACCGCCCTGCACGCAGGCGGTGCACGGCACGTGGTCCTCGCGCCGATCGGCTTCATCTCCGACCACATGGAGGTCATCTACGACCTCGACACGGAGGCCCGCGAGGTCGCGGACGAGCTGGGTATGCCGATGGAGCGGGCCGCCACCGCCGGGACGCACCCGGCGTTCGTCTCCGGGCTCGTCGATCTCCTTCTCGAGCGCGCGGGGAGCGACCGCGGCGAGGTACCCGAGCGCCCGACCGTCGGCGTGCTCGGTCCGTGGCACGACGTATGCCCGTCCGGGTGCTGCTACCGGCAGGCCGGCGTCGACTCCGGCGTACCCGCCGCGTGCGAGCGCTCCGACGCGATGTTGACGGTCGCCTGATGGGCGAGCAGGACACCGCACCGCCGCGGCTCGGCGCCGGGCTGAGCTCCGAAGAGACCGAGGCCATCAACCAGCAGGTCCGCTACACGATGTGGTCGGTCTTCTCCGCCGCCGCGCCGCTGCCCGGTCAGGACGCCGACCGCGTCGCCCTGGCCGAGGAGGCGTTGGCCGCCGTGGACACCGCCGGCGTCGAGGTCCGCGGCTGGTACGACGTCGCCGGCCTGCGTGCCGACGCCGACCTCATGGTCTGGTGGCACGCGCCCAGCGTCGAAGAGGTCCAGGCCGCCTACCACCGCCTGCTCGGCAGCCGCCTCGGCGCTCACCTGGCGCCGGTGTGGTCCGTGGCCGCCCTGCACCGGCCGGCCGAGTTCAACAAACGGCATGTGCCGGCGTTCCTGGCCGGCGAGGAGCCTGGCAGGTACCTGTGCGTGTACCCGTTCGTGCGGTCCTACGACTGGTACCTGCTGCCCGATGACGAACGGCGCGCCATGCTGCGCGACCACGGCCTCGCCGCCCGCGACTACGGCGACGTCCGGGCGAACACGGTGGCTGCCTTCGGGCTCGGTGACTACGAGTGGATCCTCGCGTTCGAGGCGGAGGAGCTGCACCGCATCGTCGACCTCATGCGCGACCTGCGTGCCACCGAGGCTCGCCGGCACGTGCGCGAGGAGGTCCCGTTCTTCACCGGCCCGCGGGTCGCGCTCGCCGACTGGATCGAACGGCAGCCGCGAGCCTGACGCACACGTCGTCGGATGTGAGCGGGTCCCGCATCGCGGCCTTGTGATTGCGATCTGCAACTGGAATGCTTGCGGCATGACGAGCACGAGTACGGTCCCCGACCTCGAGCCGGCAGGAGCCGCCCTCGCCGCGGCGGTCGCGGCCACCGATCCGGGCAGGCTCGACGCGCCGACGCCGTGCGCCGACTGGAGCGTCCGCCACCTTCTGGCCCACATCGACGACCTCGTGACAGCGTTCACCGCGGCCGCCGCGAAGGACCTCGGGCCGTCGACCGACACCGACACCGACCCCGCCACCCGCCGCTCCGTGCTGCGGCCGGGCTGGGCCGAACGCCTCCCGCGGGAGATCGGCACGCTCGTCGGGGCGTGGCGTGATCCGGACGCCTGGACCGGCATGACGCGCGCCGGTGGCGTCGACCTGCCCGGCGACGTCGCGGGTGTCGTGGCCCTCGACGAGTTGGTCCTGCACGGCTGGGACCTCGCGCGCGCCACCGGTCAGGACTACCGGATCGACGAGACGTCGGCCGGGATCGTCCTCGGCTTCACCGAGCAGACCGCCGCCGATCCCTCGCCGCTGTTCGGACCCGCGGTCCCGGTTCCCGATGGTGCCGCTGCCTTCACGCGCGCGCTCGGCCTGGCCGGTCGCGATCCCGAGTGGCAGCCTCCGGGCGAATGGGCCGCGCGTTAGGCGTACTGCGCCGCGACGCTCACCGTCTGCGCACCGTACCCGCCGCCGAACAGGGCCGCGTGGACGATCAGCATGTGCAGCTGATGCAGGCCCACGCGATCAGCCCAGCCCGCCGCCAACGGCGAGACCTCGTGGTAAGCCGCGACGATGCGCTCGCGGTGCGGTGCGCCGAAAACCGACAGCTGGGCGAGGTCGGACTCCGCATGGCCGCCTTGGGCGGCCGGGTCGATGAGCGTTCCCCCGGTCTCGGGCGACCAGAGCACGTTGCCCGACCACAGGTCGCCGTGCAGCCGTGCGGCGACACCGGTGACGAGGCCGGGTTGCGGCGCATCGAACTCGCCGTCGTCGATCCGGCCCGCGCACCGCTCCACGGTCCGGGCGCCGTCGTCGTCGATCGAGCCGTTCTGCCGGGCCGCCGTCAGGTAGGGCAGGACGCGGTCGGTGGCATAGAACTCGCCCCACGAACCGGGCGGCTCTGCGCGCAGCGGCAACGGCGCGCGGCCCATGAAGCCCTCGCCGGCGAACCCGGGTGGCGGGCAGCCGTGGTGTGGCGCGCCGGCCGCGTGGGTCCGGGCCAGGGCGCGGCCGAAGTCCTCCGCCGCCGCCGCTGTCGCGGCCGTCTCCCGGACCCGCCGGGTCTGCAGCACGCCGGGGGACTCGTCGACGATCTCGGCTACCGCAGCGCCGGCCTCGGCCTCGGCGAGCCAGCGCAGCCCGGCCGCCTCGAACGCCACGGCACGCGGGTCATCGGTCTTGCGGAAGATATCCACGGCTCCATCCTGGGGGTCGGTCACGGGACGCGTCATCCGGGGCGTCACGCTCGAGGTTCGACCGCCGGCGTCATCCGTGCGCTCGACCGACGACGGCCGTCGCACCGATCGCCTCGTCCCGGACCACGCGCGTCAGCAGTCCGGCGTCGGCCATCAGCGCCGCGGCGGCCGTCGCCTGCGCGGCCGAGGTCTCCACGAGCAGCGTGCCCGAGCGCGTGAGCCGCTCCGGCGCGCCGGCGATGACGCGGCGGTGCACGTCGAGGCCGTCCGGTCCGCCGTCCAGCGCGACCAGGTGCTCGTGCTCTCGGGCCTCCGGTGGCATGCGGGCGATCTCCGCCGTCGGCACGTACGGCGCGTTGGCGACGACGACGTCGAACCTCAGCCCGGCCGGCAGCGGTGCGTAGAGGTCGCCCTGCAGGACGCGCGCGCCCGGCAGGTTCCGGCGCGCACACCGCACGGCGTCCGGGTCCACGTCCACCGCCCAGGTCCGCACGCCGGGGACGTGGTGACGGACCGCGGCGGCGATCGCTCCGGTGCCGCACCCCAGGTCCAGCAGGGATCCGCCGGCCTCGATCAGGTCGGTGGTGAGCTCCACCAGCAGCACCGAGCGGCGTCGTGGGACGAACACCCCGGGTGCGACGTGGACGCGGACACTGGAGAGCTCGGCCCAGCCGAGGACCAGTTCGAGCGGCTCACCGCAGACCCGCCGGGAGACCATCGCCTCCAGCGCTTCCGAGTCGTCGGCGTGCTCGATCAGGAGCGCGGCCTCCTCCTCGGCGAAGACACAGCCCGCGGCGCGCAGGCGTGCGGTGAGGTCCCTGGACCGCCCCGGCGGATACGCGCGGGCTCCGAAGGCCGGGGGATCGGCGGCGTTCGTCACGGTCACAGTGTCTCGCCGACGGACCGACGGCGCCGATCGGTCCACATCTGCGCTCCAGGTGACACCTTGTCCACAGCGAGGCGCCGGCCTGGCGCATCCATGGGCACCTCGTCCCTAGCGTGCTGGTCCGTGCGGAGGAGGAAAGGGGCGAGATGAGCGACATCTGGACCATTCCGGCCGGTCTGGAGGCGGCGGCCGGAAACCTGGAGGAGGTACGGACCGCGGTGGCGGGGTGCCTGCCGGTGCAGTGGACGGGCGCCGGAGCGGAGAGCTACGCCGGTGCCGTCTTCGCGTTACTCGACCGGGTCTCGGCGGTCAGCACCGGTATGTACGCCACGCTGCCCGCCGTACGGTCGGCCACCGTCGCGGCCACTGCCGAGATCGCCGGGACCGGGGCGGCGGGAGGTGCCGGATGAGCGTGCCCATCCCGGAGGCTGACGAGGGGGTGACCGGCCGCACCCCGGGGACCACGGGGTTGGTGACCACGGGCGGGTCGCCCTACCACGGCGGTCGGCGTACCGACGTCGAGACCGCGGAGCTGCGTACCCACCACAACAATCTCAACGCCGCGGCGGACCTCGTGGACGCGCTCGAGGCACAGCTCGCCGCCCTCGACGCGGACATCGAGGTCTCCGGGCAGGCCCACCAGGTCCTGCACCACTTCGGTGACGTCCGGGTTCGCCTCGGTGAGCTGCGCTGGGGGCCGAACGGGCTGCGTCCCCTCGCCGAGGAACTGCGTCAGCGCGCGAGCGACGTCTTTCAGCAGTCGCTGGTCTACGACGCCGCGGAGGCCGCCGTCGTCATGGGGTTCTCGCCGCCGCTCTCGCGGCGCATCCTCTACCAGTTCCCGCTCATGCCGCCGGGTACCGACCAGCTCCAGATGCTCGAGGACATGGCGGAGTTCGCCCGCGCCGCCGGCTTCGCCTACGCCAACATGCGGTTCAACGACATCCCCGACGGCCTGATGCTGCAGAGCGACGTCGCCAACTTCGCGCGGCAGATGCAGTACATGAACAGTGACGTGGTGCGGAACCGCTTCTTCTACGACGGCGAGCACATCGACGTCGACGGTCTCACCCCGACGCAGCGCTCCGCCCTGGTGGGCCTGTCCTGGCTGAGCATGGTCCAGCCGTGGAACCGCAACCGGGACGATGTCGTCGTCACACCGAGCGAGGTCTCGGCGCCGCCCGTGGTCGTCGACCCGAACGCCCCGTTCGGTCCGCAGACCACGCCGACGATCCTCGGCACCGAGGCGGCGACGCCACGGAGCGTGCGCGACGTTCTCAGCCACGTCGACGAGGTCAACCGGTACATCGACAGCCGCGGCGGTGACGCAGCCATCGAGATCCAGCGCACCACCACCTCCGGCGGTGAGCACCGGTGGACCGTCTACATCCCGGGCACCCGCGCCCCGCTCAGCACCGGCGGACCGAACCCCATGGACATGGAGACCAACCTCCTCGGTATCGCCGGGGAACGGACGGACATGGAGATCGCGGTCGCCCAGGCACTGCGCCAGCTGAACGTCCCACCGGACGAACCGGTCAACATCGTCGGGCACAGCCAGGGCGGCATCGTGGGGACCCGCGTGGCGGCCGACCCCGTTCTGCAGTCGCAGTACACCTTCTCCACGGTGGTCACGGCCGGCAGTCCCACCGGAACCACCGACGGCGTCCCGTCCGACGTCCAGGTCCTTCACCTCGAGGACAGCCAGGACCCGGTGGTCGGGCTCGACGGCGAGCAGAACGAGCCGGCGCCGAACCGGGTGACCGTCACCGCGCTCAGCGAGGAACCCTCCGGGCTGGGTGAGCACCACCACCTCGCGCAGTACGTGGACATGGCGGAGCAGTTGGACGACTACGAGCACCCCGCGGTGCGGCGGTTCATGACCATGGGGGCCGAGGCGATGGCGCTCGACGACGCCGGCGCCACGACACGCTCGTACGTCTTCGACGTCCAGCGTCGGTGAGGTGCCCGCCCCCGTGATCACGGCAAGTACGGACGGCTCGACGTGACCGACGCCGCGGCGTCGACGCACAATGGAACCGCCCTGGATCGACGATGACGAGAAGGAGGGACGATGAGAGCGGCAGTAGGCGATCGGATCGTCACTCAGTCCGATGTCGTGGGCAGGCCCGGTCGCGAGGGTGTGGTGACCCAGGTCAAGAACCCGGACGGCTCACCACCGTTCACGGTCCGCTGGGACGGCAGCGAGGAGGAGACCCTCGTCCACCCCGGACCGGACACCGTCGTCCACGCCGGCGACTCCTCGGCCCACGCGTCCTGACGGCGCCCCTCGTGCGTGGTGGCCCGTGCCGCCGCGCACGGGGCCCGCGTCAGCGTTTGCCGGGAATCACCAGGTGCAGCAGCCAGCTGACGATGGCGATCACGACCCCGGCCACGACGGCCGTGCCGAACCCGTCGACCGTGAGGCCGAACTCGGTGAACGACGTGATCCACCCGGTGAGCATCAGCATCAGTGCGTTGACCACGAGGAAGAACAGCCCGAGCGTGATCACGTACAACGGCAGCGACAGGAGCTTGACCACCGGGCGGACGAGCATGTTCACCAGGGTGAACACCAGGGCGACCACGCCGAGCGAGAGCAGAGTCATACCGGTCGAGGTCGCCGGTGCGAGCTCGATCCCGGCGAACAACCAGTCGCACAGCCAGAGCGCTGCGGCGTTGACCAGGAGCCGGATGACGAACTTCATGGCCCGATCCTGCCATCGGCCGGTGCGTGACGCCCCGCGAACCGCCGCCAGGTGAGCGAGAACACGACCGCCAGGTGGTCACCTTCGCCGCGACGCCGCCGGTGCGCGATCATGGCGCCCATGGCTTCGTCGCGCCCTCCCGTCAGCCTCAGGCCCGAGATCGCCGCCTTGCCGTCCTACGTTCCGGGTGCCCGACCGGCGCGCCGTCAGGTCTACAAGCTCTCGAGCAACGAGCTGCCGTTCCCGCCGCTGCCCGCCGTCGGGGCCGCGCTCGCCGACGCCGGTGTGGACGTGAACCGATACCCGGACATGTACGCGACCGATCTCACGTCGGCACTCGGTGATCTTCTCGGCGTGCCCGCCGAGAAGATCGTCGTCGGCAACGGTTCGGTCGCCGTCCTGGCCCACGTGCTGGAGGCGGTCTGCCGTCCGGGCGATGAGGTGCTCATGGCGTGGCGGTCGTTCGAGGCATATCCCATCGCGGTGCCGGTGGCCGGCGCCACGCCGGTGATGGTGCCCGTCGACGAGGACGGGCGCCACGATCTCGACGCGATGGCGCGGGCGATCACCCCACGGACCCGCGTCGTCCTCGTGTGCAGTCCGAACAACCCCACCGGTCCCGCGCTCAGCCAGTCCGAGCTCCGCGCGTTCCTGCAGATCGTCCCCCGAGACGTCCTGGTGGTCCTCGACGAGGCCTACCTCGAGTTCGTGCGCCGACCGGACCCCACCGACGGCGTCGCCCTGCTGCCCGAGCACAAGAACCTCGTGGTGCTGCGCACCTTCTCGAAGGCCTACGGTCTCGCCGGCCTGCGGGTGGGCTACGCCGTCGCCCGTCGGCGGCTGGCCGCGGGGTTCCGGGCCACGTCCACGCCCTTCGGTGTCAACGGCCTGGCGCAGGCCGCTGCCCTGGCCGCGCTCACGTGCCAGGATCTGGTCGCCGAACGGGTGGGTCAGGTGGTGGCCGAACGCGACCGGGTGCGCGATGCGCTGACCGGCCAGGGATGGAGCATTCCCGATCCGCAGGGGAACTTCGTCTGGCTCGCGCTCGGCCGACGTGCCGCCGGATTCGCCGCTGCAGCACGTGACCGCGGGGTACTCGTGCGGCCGTTCGAGGACGAAGGGGTCCGTGTCTCGATCGGCGAACCGGAGGCGAACGACCTGTTCCTGGAGATCGCGGGCGAGTGGCGGCGTGACCATGCCGCCGTGGCCGGGGACTGACTCAGTCGCGCGGCGCCTCGCCGGTGGTGGCCTATCGATGGTCCGGTCGGCCGGAGCCGGTCAGCGACACGTGCTGCTGGGCGAGGCGGCGCAACGTCGTCGCGAGCGCGTCGCCGAGCACCGTACCGACTACGACGGTGCGGACCTGAGCGGCCAGGTCCGGCCGCGACCAGGCGGTCCGCAGGTCGAGTTCCGCCACCTGCTCGGCGATCTCGGCACGCTCGTCGAGGGTGTCCAGCAGGCCCTCGTCTCCGGCGCGACGGATGTCGTGGAGAAGCCGTGCGAGCGTGCCGCGTGCCGGGGAGGTGGGTGCGATCCGCCAGCCCATACGTGCGATGAGCTCATCGACCTCGGCGAACGCCGCACGCGCCTCGGCCGAGTCCTCCTCCAGGCCCGGACCGGCGATCGCCTCCTGCGCGACCCGGAAGACCTGGTGCGGTCTCGGGCCATCGGCGTCCACGGCAGCCAGCACGTCCCGGACGGCAGTGACGGAGAGTCCCCCGACGTTGCGCAGCGCCCGGATCATGGTCAGGCGGCGGAGGTGGTCCTCGGTGTAGTCGGCCTGGTTGCGGCCGGTGCGCACCCCGGTGGGAAGCAGCCCTTCCCGTAGGTAGTACTTGATCGTCGGGACCGGCACCTCGCTCCGCCGGCTCAACTCCGCCATCCGCATCGTCATCGTCCTTTCGGCGATACGCCCTCTTGCGCGCACGCCAGATGGACAGTATAAGTATCCATAGCGGATAGCGATGCTATCCACTATCCATTGAGGGGAACCCAGGTGAGGTCTGCACTCGAGCTGATGCGTGGATGGAACCGGCCGATGCTCTGGCTCGCGGTGGCGATGGCGGCGCTCGCCGTCGTCTCGGCCGCAGGCCTCCTCGTCGACGATCGGACGCTGCTCGGTGCGCCGATCTGGGCGAAGCCGTTGAAGTTCTCCGTGTCCATCGCGGTCTACGCGTTGACTTGGGCGTGGCTGGCGTCGCTGACGGCACGCCCGTTCGTGCACCGGCTCTCCGTCGTGATCGTGGGGCTGCTCGTGGTGGAGATCGTCATCATCGTCGGGCAGGTCCTCCGCGGGACAGCAAGCCACTTCAATCAGCACACCGGACTCGACGCGGCGCTCTACACCGTCATGGGTGTTTCGATCGCGGCCGTGTGGGTCGCGACGTTCGTGCTGACCGTGTTCCTCTGGCGTGCCGACCTCGGGGATGCGGCGAGCCGGGCGGCAATCCGGCTGGGTGCGGTCCTCGCGCTCGTCGGGATGGCGCTCGCCTTTCTCATGACGTCTCCGACCGCGGACCAACTGACAGCGATGGAGGAGGGACGCGCGGTCGACGCCGTCGGTGCTCACGCGGTCGGGGTCGAGGACGGCGGACCCGGGCTGCCGATCCTCGGGCTGGAGCACCACGGGCGGCGACCTGCGCATCCCGCACTTTGTGGGGATGCATGCCCTCCAGGTGCTGCCCCTGGTGGCCCTGGCGCTGAGCCTCCTGGCGGCCTCGGTCCCGGTTCTGCGCGCGCATCGGGTCCGCGCCCGGATCGTGTGGTCCGTGGGTCTCGGGTACGGAGGTCTCGTCGCCCTCGTCACCTGGCAGGCGCTGCGCGGGCAGTCTGTCGTGGCGCCGGACGCCGGAACGCTGGTGGCTGGGACGGTGCTGGGCCTGACCGTGGTGGCCGGGATCGCCGGCGCGGTGCGCTCGGCCCGGACGCAGGCATCCTCCGCCGCACAGGCGTCCTCGGTTGCGGAATCCCACAGCAGGTGACCGGTTTGCCAACGGCGACCCGCCGTTGTTTGGAGAAATCCGCAAATCGCAACCGACGGTGCCGTAGCTTACGCTGGCGTAGGTTTCGTGGTCGCCACCCGGACCTCGGACCCGACGCCGTGCTCGCCGCACCACCCCCGCGGCGAGCACGGCGCACAAGGGCTCATCCGGAGCCGTCGCCGAGGAGGACACCTTGCCCGATCCGCTCACCACGCTGGAGACCGCCGCGGACGTGACGACGTTCCAGGTTCTCGATGCCGAGGGCCGCCGTCGCGAGAGTCCCGGGGGCGAGCCGTTCGCCCCGTACGTCGCGGAGCTGACCGATGACCTCGTTCGAGCCATGTACCGCGACATGGTCCTCACCCGCGCCTTCGACGCGCAGGCCACCTCGCTGCAGCGACAGGGCGAGCTCGGGCTCTGGGCGCCGTCCCTGGGACAGGAGGGGGCCCAGATCGGCTCCGCGCACGCGCTGCGCCGCCGCGACTACGTCTTCCCCTCCTACCGCGAGCACGGTGTCGCGCACGTGCGGGGCATGGACCTGAGCCTGATCCTCCCCCTCTTCCGCGGAACCCAGCACGGCGGCTGGGACGTCCACACCCACAACTTCCACCTGTACTCCATCGTCATCGGCAGTCACGCCCTGCACGCCGTCGGCTACGGCATGGGGATCCAGCGCGATGGCGACGTGGGGACCGGGGAGACGGACCGGGACCGCGCCGTCGTCTGCTACTTCGGAGACGGAGCCAGCAGTCAGGGGGACGTCAACGAGGCCCTCGTCTTCGCCGCCTCCACCGCCGCGCCGGTGGTGTTCTTCGTGCAGAACAACCAATGGGCCATCTCGGTGCCCGCCGCCACGCAGTCACCGGTGGCGCTCGCCCAACGCGGATCCGGTTTCGGCATCCCGTCGGTCAGCGTCGACGGGAACGACCCGCTGGCCTGCTACGCCGTCTCCCGCGCGGCGCTGGACCGGGCCCGGTCCGGCGGTGGCCCCACCTTCATCGAGGCCGTCACCTACCGGATGGGGGCGCACACCACCTCCGACGACCCGAGCCGCTATCGCGCGAGCGAGGAGGAGGAGCGCTGGGCCGCCAAGGACCCGATCTCGCGTGTGCGCCGCCATCTCGAGGCGGAGGGTGTGGCGGACCAGGAGTTCTTCGCCGCGGTGGATCATGACGCGGACGAGCTCGCCACCTTCACCCGGGACCGCTGCCGCGCCTTCGCCGCCGGCGGCGCCGTCGAGATGTTCGACCACGTCTATCAGGCGCCGCACCCGCTCGTGGCGGCCGACCGCGAGGAGTTCGTCGCGTTCGAGAACGGGTTCGCGGACGCGGACGCCACCGGAGGTGCCGCATGAGCGCGGTCGTCACGCCGCTGGCCCGGGCCATCAACGCCGGATTGCGTGCCGCCATGGACCGCGACGACTCCGTGCTTCTCATGGGCGAGGACATCGGCCCGCTCGGTGGCGTCTTCCGCGTCACCGACGGACTGCAGGAGACCTTCGGCGAGGACCGGGTGGTGGACACCCCGCTCGCCGAGTCCGGCATCGTGGGCACCGCGATCGGGCTTGCGTTCGCCGGCTACCGGCCGGTCTGCGAGATCCAGTTCGAGGGATTCGTCTTTCCGGCGTTCGATCAGATCACCACCCAGCTCGCCAAGCTCAGTTACCGCTCCCAGGGTGGGCTGTCCGTCCCCGTCGTCGTCCGGATGCCGTACGGCGGCGGCATCGGTGCGATCGAGCACCACAGCGAGTCCCCCGAGGCCTACTTCGCCCACACCGCCGGGCTGCGGGTGGTCTCGCCCGCTACGGCTGCCGACGGCTACACGATGATCCAGCAGGCGATCGCCTCGCCCGATCCGGTGATCTTCCTCGAGCCGAAGTCCCGCTACTGGGACAAGGCCGAGGTCGACGAGGCCACCGCACCGGACCTGAGCGATGCCGGGCTGACAACCGGGCTGCACGCGGCCCGCACGGTGCGCCGTGGCGGAGACGTCACCGTGGCCGGCTACGGCCCGACCGTGAAGACGATGCTTGCCGCCGCCGAGGTCGCTGCGGGCGAGGGCACCGAGCTCGAGGTCATCGACCTGCGCTCGATCTCACCGCTCGACGTCGACACGGTTGCCGCATCGGTCGAGCGCACCGGACGGCTGGTCGTCGTCCACGAAGCACCGGTCTTCTTCGGGCCCGGCGCCGAGCTCGCCGCCCGCATCACCGAACGTTGCTTCTACCATCTCGAGGCGCCGGTGCTCCGGGTCGGCGGCTACCACACCCCGTACCCTGCCTCGAAGCACGAGGAACACTATCTGCCCGGACTGGACCGGGTGCTGGACGCCGTCGACCGCACCCTGACCTACTAGGGGTTCGAGCCAGGCGTCCGCGCCGCGAGACCGCACCACCGAGAGGAGCACCCGTGCCGAGCTACCAGCAGTTCCGACTTCCGGACGTCGGTGAGGGCCTGACCGAGGCCGACATCGTCACGTGGTCGGTGGCGGCCGGGGACACGGTGGCGACCAACCAGCAGCTCTGTGAGATCGAGACCGCCAAGTCCGTCGTCGAACTGCCCAGCCCGTACTCGGGCCGGGTCCACGAGATCCTCGCCGCCGAAGGGTCGACGGTCGAGGTGGGTGCTCCGATCGTCGTCATCGACGTCGACCCGGGAGGGCCTGAGACGGACGGCGACCGCGGAGCGGGGGTGGCCGCATCCTCGATCGTCGGCGGAGCCGAACAGCGCGGCGCCGATCCGGCCGGGGGCGAGTCGGATCCGGTGGCCTCCGACGTGTCGGAGGCGGCGGAGGAGGACTCCTCGGGATCGGTCCTGGTCGGGTACGGCACGCGACCCGCCACGGCTGGTCGGCGTCCACGCAAGCAGACCGTGCCGGATGCCGCGCCTGCCGCGTCGGGGCCCCGGACGGATGCGAGCGGGACGGACGTGACGCCCGCGCCTCGGGATCCGCGAGTGCTCGCCAAGCCGCCCGTACGCCGGTTGGCCAAGGATCTCGGCATCGACCTCGCGTTCGTCTCCGGTTCCGGCCCCGGCGGGATCATCACCCGCGAGGACGTCCTCGCCCAGCAGCAGCGCACCGAGGCGCAGCCCCTCGCCACCTACGAGGGGGACGAGGAGCCGTGGCTCGAGGGCGGGACCGTCTCAGCGGACGGCCGCCAGACCCGCGTGCCGGCGCGTGCCGTGCGCAAGCGCACCGCCGAGGCGATGGTGCACTCCGCATTCACCGCCCCGCACGTGACCGTCTTCCACACGGTGGACGTCACGAAGACCATCGAACTGGTCGAGCGACTCAAACAGGACAAGGAGTTCGCGGACGTGCGGGTCACGCCGCTGCTCGTGGTCATGAAGGCGTTCATCCTCGCGATCCGCCGGAATCCGGAGGTCAACGCCTCCTGGGACGACGAGCGCCAGGAGATCGTCTACAAGCACTACGTGAACCTGGGGATCGCCGCCCAGACGGACCGTGGCCTCGTGGTCCCGAACATCAAGAACGCCAACCGGATGACGTTGCACGAACTTGCCGTCGCGCTCGGTGATCTCACGGCCAAGGCGCGGGCGGGCAGGACGCAGCCGGCGGACATGGCCGACGGCACGGTCTCGATCACCAACGTCGGCGTCTTCGGGATCGACACCGGGACCCCGATCCTCAACCCGGGCGAATCGGTCATCCTCGCGTTCGGGGCGATCCGCGAGCTGCCGTGGGTCCATCAGGGCGAGGTCACACCACGCCGGGTCTCCCAGCTCGCGTTGTCGATGGATCACCGGCTGGTCGACGGTGCGCTGGGCGCCCAGGTGCTCGCCGACGTCGCAAAAGTGCTCGAAGACCCGGCCCAGGTGCTCGTCTGGAGCTGACCGGGCGGCGCCACCCCGGCCGAGCCCGTCCCACTCCCGCCCCCGCCGGCGGCGATTCGTCATCGATGTGCCGACTGGTCATCGATGTGCCGACTCGTCAACGATGTGCCGAGTTGCGACTCTTGGGCGGGACCGATCGGGCCGCCGGAACTGGCTGGGCCTGAGTCGAACGCCGCGGAAGGAGGTGCCCGATGCCAGGGCTGCTGATCGCTCTGACGACCGGTGCCGGACTGCTCGTCATCGCAGTCTCGCTCGTCATGCTTGCCGTGATGGCCACCGCGCCCGGCTTCGGCCCCAACATGGGCATCGGGATCCGGACCCGCGCCACCAAGAGCTCACCCGAGGCGTGGCGAGCCGGACACGTCGCCGCTCGCCCGTGGCTGATCGTGGCCGGGGCCGTGGCGCTCGCCGTCGCCGTTGCCGACCTGGTGCTCGTGGCGGCCGGAGTCAGTGCGGACGTGATCCTGATCGTCGCCATGAGCACGTACGCCGGCGCGCTCGTTCTCGTGGTCGTCGGTGCCCTGCGAGCGAACCGAGCGGCTCGATCCGTCGCGGACGAGCACCGGGCCGGCGGCTGACCGGGCGCACATCATCGACGAGTCGGCACACGAATGACGAGTCGGCACACGAATGACGACTCGGCGGGCCTGGGGGTCAGCCGGCGATCTGGCGGACGGCGGCGGAGAACAGCCCGGGCATGGCCCGCGCCGCCGGCACCAGTCGGCGACGGACGAGGGGGACCTGCGCCGCGGCGAGTAGCGCCCAGGTCTCACGGCGGTGCGCGGCGACGATCTGGCGCCAGGCGGCCTCGTACTCGATCGCGCGGCTGCGCGCGCACGCCCGCACCGCCGCTTCGGCCTGGGCCAGAGCGAGCGCGATGCCCTCGCCGGTGAGGGCATCGACGTACCCGGCGGCGTCTCCGACGAGTAGCACCCGGCCGGCCACCCGGCGCGCCGAGCGCTGCCGCATCGGTCCCGCACCGCGTACCGAGGAGCTCCACTCGGCACCGCGCAACCGGGCCAGCAGTGCCGGGAACTCGCGAAGATGCTCGTCGAACGGTCGGCGATCCCCACTCAGCACGGCCACCCCGACGGTCTCGGGGCCGACCGGTGTCACGTACGCCTCGGCACGCTCGGCCCAGTACACCTCGACCCGATCCGTCCAGGGGGCGAGGCGGACGTGCCGCCGCAGACCGTACCGGCGCAGCCGGCCGGGGCCGCGGTCCAGCCCCAGCTGGCGGCGCAGCGGCGAGTGCAGGCCGTCCGCCGCGACGACGTGGCGCGCACGGGCTCCGTCGACGAGCACGTCGTCCCGGCGCACCTGGACCTGCGCCACGGAACCGGTCAGTACCGGGACGCTGGCGTCATCGATCGCCCGGCGCATCGAGGCATGCAGCACCGTCCGGCGCACTCCACGTCCCGGCGCACCGGCGAACCGGGCCTCAGCGTGGGCGCCGTCGGCGGTGAGATACCGGATGCCCCGCAGTACGGAGCCGTCCGGGCGGATACCGAGCGACTCGAGCCGGTCGACGGCGACCGGCATCAGCCCCTCACCGCAGGCCTTGTCGATCGACCCGGGACGCGCCTCGCGGATCTCGACCGACAGGCCGGATCGCGCCGCGTACAGCGCTGTCGCCAGTCCGGCCGGTCCGCCGCCGACGACGATCAGGTCCCTCACCTCTGCGGACCTCCGGCCACGGCAAGCGCGCGGTTCTCGGCGCGGATCCGCACCGCGAGGAGCGCCGCGTTCGCCACGGTGAAGATCGATGCCGTGAGCCAGGCGCCGTGCACGAGCGGCAGCGCGAAGCCTTCGACGACGACGGCCACGTAGTTCGGGTGGCGCATCCACCGATAGGGCCCCGAGGCCACGAGCGGGAGGTCGGGCACCACGATGATGCGGGTGTTCCACCGCGGCCCGAGCGTCGCGATGCACCACCAGCGCAACGCCTGCGACCCCGCGGCCAGTACCAGCATCATCACCGCGAGTGCGCCGGGAAGCTCCGGGCGGCGCAGCCACACCTCGGCCAGGGCGCCGACGAGCAGGCCGGTGTGCAAGGCCACCATGACGCGGTAGTGACCCTGGCCGGACTCGACGCCGCCGCGGGCGAAGCTCCACGCCGCGTTCCGCCTGGCCACGCGCAGCTCGGCCAGCCGTTCCGCACCAACGGCGAGGATCAGGACGGTGAAGAGGAGTTCGCCGATCATGCGCGCAGCAGCACCATCTCGAGGCCGAAACCTGGACCCATCGCCAGCATCACCCCGTACGATCCCGGCTCCGGTGGAACCTGGTCCAGGGTGGAACGCAGGATGTGGAGCACCGAGACCGAGGAGAGGTTGCCCGCCGTGCGCAGGGACTCGGTCGTCAACGCCAGCGCCTCCGGTGCGACGCCGAGCGCGTCGGTCATCGCGGTGATCACCTTCGGGCCGCCGGGGTGGCAGACCCACCAGCCGATGTCCTCCACCGCGAGCCCGTGGGCCGCCAGGAAGCCGGCGACGTCCCGGCCCACGTGCTCGCGGACCAGGTCAGGGACCTCGGCTCCGAGGACGATCCGCAAGCCGGACGAGCGCACGTCCCACCCCATCGTCGCCTCGGTGTGCGGATAGGTGCGACTACCGCCGGCGAGCACGGTCGGACCGGCCACGGCGCCGTGATCCGGCCCGACGGCGACGACGGCAGCCGCGCCGTCACCGAAAAGGCCCGAGGCGACGATGTTGGCGGTGGAGGGGTCGTCGTGCTGGACCGTCAGCGAACACAGTTCGACGGCGAGCAGGACGGCGACGCCGTCGGGCCGGCCGTGCAGCAGCTCGTGCGTGCGGGCGAGCCCCGCTGCGCCCGCCATGCAGCCGAGTCCGAGCATCGGTACCCGGACGAGGTCCGGCCGCATGCCGAGCCGCGCGGCGATCCGGGCCTCGAGGGAGGGGACCGCGACGCCGGTGACCGTCGTCGAGACGGCGACGTCGACGTCGGCGGGGGTCAGGCCCGCGCGCTCCAGCGCGTCGGAGACGGCACGAGCCCCGAGCTCGACCGCCGCGGCGATGAAGGCGTCGTTGGCCTGCCCGAAGTCGGTGAGCGCCGCGTAGTGCTCGAGCGGCAGCGCAAGGTGCCGGCGGTCCACGCCCGCGCTCGCGTGAATCCTCCGGAGCGTGCTCGCCTCCCGGCCGGACAGGCCGATCAGGTCGACGAGCGCCTCGGCGATGACCGGCTGGTCGTAGTGGTGAGCCGGGAGGGCCGTGGCCACGCCGGCGAGCTGCGTCATCCATCGAGCGTACGGTTCGCACCGCTCGTACGCTCCCTGTGTGGTTGCCACCGTCGGCGCGCTGGTCCGCGCCTGTCACCCCGCGCCGACGGCCGCGGTGACGGCGCTGGCGGCCCTTCTCGCGGTAGCTGCCGGGCACGGTCGCGGACGTGTCGCCGTCGTCGGGCTCGCGGTCCTGCTCGGACAGCTCTCGATCGGTTGGTGCAACGACCTGGTCGACGCCGAGCGGGACCGGCGGGTCGGCCGCCGCGACAAGCCGACCGTCACCGGCGAGCTGCCGCTGCCGACGCTGCGGTGGGCGCTGATCGTGGCGACCGTCATGTGCGTACTCGTCTCGGCCCTGCTGGGACCGTGGGCCGGCGCGGTGCACCTCGGACTGCTGGTCGGCTCGGGGTGGGTCTACAACGTGCGGCTCAAGCGCACCGTCTTCTCGTGGCTGCCGTACCTGGTGGCGTTCGGTTCGCTGCCGGCCGTCGCGTGGGCGGCGCTGGACCCGCCGCAGCCGCCGCCTGTGTGGACGGTGGCGGTCGGCGCCCTGCTCGGTGTCGGTGCGCACCTGGTCAACGTGCTCCCGGATCTCGACGACGACGCCGCCACCGGGATCCGGGGGCTGCCGCACCGGCTGGGCGCACGGGTGACCACGGTGCTCGCCGTCGCTGTGCTCATGGCAGGATCCGTCGTCGCCGTGCTCGGGCCGGCCGGCGATACCCCGGCATGGGCGTGGTTGGTGCTCGCCGGGATCGTGACGCTCGCTGTCCTCGCGCTGGTGCGTGGCGGACGGGCGCCGTTCCGTGCCGCCCTGGTGATCGCCCTCGCGAACGTCGTGGTGCTGCTCCTACGCGCGTGATCAGTCCAGCGTGATCAGTCCAGCCAGCCGCGCTTGACCGCCTGGACGCCGAGCTCGAACCGGCTGCCGGCTCCGGTCCGGCTGGTCAGCGCGTTCACCATGCGCCGTAGCGTCCGGATCGAGATGCCCATGGCGCGGGCGATCGCCTCGTCCTTGTAGCCGTGGGCGAGCAGGCGCAGGAGCTCGCGTTCCTCGGCGCGGAGGCACTCACCCTCGGTCGCCGGGTCGATGAGGTACTCGCCGGTGTGCCAGAGCAGGTCGAAGTAGGCCTGCAGGATCATCACCGCGCCCGGGGTGTTGATGAGGATGGAGCCGTGACCGCCATGCGGCGGGTCGGAACGGAACAGGGCGACGTCGCCGTCGTAGATGACGAAGCGCGGCGGCAGGTCGATCGCCGTCTTGACCTGGCCCCCGCGTTCGGTGAACCACTGCGCGAACTCCAGGGCGTCGTCGTTCTGCCGGGCTTCGGACGGATAGATCGCCCGGATCGCGACACCACGGTCGAGCATCTCCCCGTCGTCCACCTTGGCCTGGCCCAGGGCGTGCCGGGACGGGACTGACGGGAGGACCGAGTCGACCCGGACCCGGACCGACCGCGCCAGCTGCCGGAGGCGCCCGACGACGTCGTCCATCTCGACCAGGCGCTCGAACTCGCCGTAGGACGTCGTCGAACTCGAGCGACTCAACTCGTGGGTCAGGCGCGAGGCTTCGATGCGCCAGGCGCTCAACCGCTCCTGCGAGCGGTGCAGCTCCTTCTCCTGCTCGCTGAGCAGCCGTTCGAACGCGACCTGGGGCGGCTGGGCACGGAACTTGTCCGGTGACGCGTGGGACCGCCGAACGAAGCCCTTGTCCTCGAGATTCTCCATCGAGCGGGTGACATCGGCGTCGCTCGCCTCGAGTTCGTTCGCCACGCCGGGCACGTCCAGCTCCGGGTCGGCGAGCATGACCCGGTAGACAGCGAGATCCGTGGAGGTCAGCCCCAGCGGTTCGAACATCACCCCAATAGTCTGGCATCGCCGTCCCGGGCCGGAGCTTTCCCCGTGTCAGGTCCGGTTCGGGCGGCTACCTTTGGTCGTACCGTTCCCGTCGAGTCAAGAAGGACTGATCACTGTGTTCAAGCGAATTGTTGCTGGTGCCGCCCTCGCCCTCGCCCTCATGGGCTTCACTGCCGTGCCCGCCGGTGCGGTCGCCCTCGGTGGCTTCAGCCCGATGTGCGCCACCTGCGAGACCCCGACCGGCAACTGACAGCCGAGCCGGGTGAGCGCGACGTGGAGCCGCGTCCCTCCCGCGGCTCCTGCTGCGCCGGCCCGGACCACCGACCTCGGCAGAGCCGTCGCCCGACGTCGCCGCATCAACCGGCCAGGTCTCGCGCGAGGCGGGCGAGTTCCCGGCGGACCGGGTCGACGTCGAAGAGCTCACGCCGGGGATGGACGCGGTTCGTCAGCAGGATGACGGTCAGCTCACGGTCCGGGTCGATGACCAGTGAGGTGCCGGTGAAGCCGGTGTGCCCGAATACGGCACGGTCGTCGGTCGCCATGACGTCGGCCTGACCGAGGCGGAATCCGAGCGCCTGGTCGTAACCGATGCGCTCGATCTCCGCGGGTGGCAGCGTGCCGGTGGTCAGCAACGCCCGCGAGGTCTCACTGACGAGGCCGCAACGGCCGGTTCTGACCTCCTCGGCCAGCCTCAGCAGATCCTCGGCGGTGGAGAACAGACCCGCGTTGCCCGCGCCGCCCAACGCCCATGCCGTCTCGTCGTGGACCTCGCCGCGGACCAGGCCGCGCTCCGGCTGATACTCCGTGGCGGCCACCGCAGAGCCGGCAGCCGGTCGGTAGCGGGTCCACGTCATGCCGAGAGGGCCCGCGACGGACTGTTCCACCAGCTCAGGCAGCGGTCGGCCGGTGAGCCGTTCGAGAGCCAGGCCGAGCGTCTGATAGCCCACGCACGAGTACTGGTGGGCGGTCCCGGGCTCGAACTCCAGCGGCTGGGACGCGAGATAGGCCGCCCGCTCCGCGCGGCCACCTCGAACGGTCCACGGTCGGGCGACGGCCGGTAGCCCGGCGGTGTGCGTGAGCAGCCGACGTGCCGTCACGCGTGCTCGTGCCCCGCGGCTCGCCACCCCCTCCGGACCGTGACCGAACTCGGGCAGCCAGGTCAGGACGGGCGCATCGAGATCGAGGATGCCGCGGTCGACCTGCACCAGGGCCGCAAGCGCGACGACGATCTTTGTCAGGGACGCGATGTCCCAGACCGTCTCGCGCGTGACGGGCTCCCGGTCGGCTTCGGGCAGCAGGCCGCCGTCGTGGTCGTACAGCGCGGCCATGCCCGCGTGAGTGTGGGCGAGCACCTCGCCCCGGTGAGCGATCAGCGCCGCCGCGCCCGGCGCCGCGACCTGCGGACCCGCGGCAGGCGCGGGTCGTGGCGCCGTCGCCCGCGCGAGCAGCGCCCCGACGGCGCGGCCGAGATCCCCGGACCACGGCAGGTGCCCGCTCGGATGGCTCACGAGCCCATCAGACCACGCGCCGCACATTCCTCGTTCGGGCCACACGCCGCTCGCCACGCCCCACCACGCCGCGCCGCGCGCGACCGTCACCGCGGCCGCAGGCGTGCTGCGGTGACCGGTTCCGGTGGCCCGCAGGTGACAGGATGAGCTGGTGCCGGCCCGTCTGTCCCGCCCCGTTGTCACGGTGGCTGCGCTCGTGGCGCTGCTCGCCGTCGCGGTCGGGCTGCACCTGGGATCGTCGCCGTTGCCCGATCCGGAACCGACGGCCACCCCGGCGCCGACTCCGTCACCGACGCCCACCCCCACACCGACGCCCGAGCCGCAGCCGCTGGAGGGGGTGCACATCCTGCTCGATCCTGGGCACAACGGCGGCAATGCCGCCGCGCCCGCCGAGATCGGGCGGCTCGTCGAGGACGGGCGAGGCGATCGCAAGCCGTGCAACACGGTCGGGACGAGCACTCTGTCCGGCTATGCCGAGCACGCCTTCGCCTGGGACGTCGCCACGCGGGCCAGGGACATGCTCGCCGACCACGGGGCCGAGGTCTCCCTCACCCGCACCAACGACGACGGCGTCGGCCCGTGCGTGGACGAACGCGGACAGGCGGCGGCGGACAACGACGCCGACGTCCTCGTCTCCCTCCATGCCAACGGCTCCGAGGATCCCGCAGTCCAGGGCTATTTCGCCATCGTCTCGGCGCCCCCGCTCAACGACGCGCAGGGCCGTCCCTCCCGTCGCCTCGCCCATTACCTCCTCGATGCCCTGGATGCCGCCGGGTTCAGTCCCTCCACCGCCATACCCGGCGCGCTGAGCGAACGGCCCGACCTCGGCACCCTCAACTGGTCCGAACGGCCCGCCGTCATCCTCGAGCTCGCCGAGATGCGCAACCCCGAGGAGGCCCGTCTCGCCGAGAGCAGGCGAGGACGTGGCCGCTACGCCGAGGCCGTCGTCGCCGGCCTGCTCGCCTGGGCCGAGGCGCGCGGCGACTGAGTGCCCGGTCGCCGGTCATCGTCCGGCGCCGTGGCCGAACCGGGGCGGGCCGGTCGTCAGAAGGTGTCGCGTCCCGCCCTGGCCAGGGAGAAGCCGTGGCCGGTGAGGGTGTTCCAGCACGTCATGCCGTCCTCCTCGCTGGTGCACGCGAAGAAGCCGGAGACGCCCGACTCGCCGTACTCGAGGGCCACACCCTGATCGCCGACCGGGTTCTCGCAGTCGGGGGACGCCTCGCCGTCCATGCCGACCGACATGGTGGTTCCGTCGTCGCATCCGTCCGGTGCGCCGAAATCGTGCTCGACGATCGTGCACCGCGCCGGGTCACCGGTCAGATCGCACAGGATGTTGCCCGACGGCGAGGCGAACGTGGACACCTCGGCGGCTCCGTCCGGGGCGGGCCGGGCGAAGTCGACCCAGTCGGTGCCTGCCTCGTCGACCGTGCGGGCCAGGGCCTCGGGAGCCTCACCGCCACCATCGGTGATGGCGCCCGCCACCTCGACGGCGTGGACGTTGCTGCAAGAGTCCTGCAGGCCCTGCAACGTGTCGATCACCAGGTCGGCGTCGGAGGCCTGCGCCCACTGCCCGTCCGGGGCGGCCGCTGCGGCGAACGTCGCGAAGGTGCCCGCGTCGCCGGCCGGGTCCTCGCACGAACTGTTCTCCGGCAGAGCGGTGAGGTCCTCGCGCGCGGCCTCGACCTCGGAGGCCTCCTCGTCCCCGGTGGTCGCCTCCTCCGTCTGCTGTTCGGTGGTCGGCTCGCCGGCAGCCGGTGAGGCTCCCTGCTCGGGCTCGTCATCGCCGCCGGTGAGTTGCAGGATCACGATGATCACGAGGATCGCGGCCACGGCGGCCAGCACGGCGAGCGGCCACCACGGCCGGCGCCGTTCCTCCTCGTCCTGTGCTGCGGGGAAGATCGCCGCCGAGCCGGTCGGTCGGTACTGCTGACCCGGCTGACCCGTTGGCTGCTGCTGGCCGGCCACCTGGTCCGCCGCGCCGTACGCCTGCCAGCCCTGGACCTGGGCCCAGCCCTGCTGCGTGTCCCGGGTGGGCTGCTCCTGGGCGGGCTCCGGCTGCTGGGCGGGCTGCCACGCGGGTTGCTGAGCGGCCTGCCACGACTGCGCGGCCGGACCGGCGTCCCACGCGGCGGCCTGCTCACCGGTACCGAGGATCGACCGGCGCTCCACCGGGCGGGGCCGGGTGTCCTCGTCCGTCTCGTCGCCGTGCCCACCCGTGAGGTCCGGATCAGTCCAGACCGCCGTCGCGGCTGGGTCCTGGTCCGGGGTCTCGGCCAGCGGCACGGCGGCTCCGGGTCTGATCCGGGTCTGTTCGAGATCGCTGTCCACGTCGTCGGGGTCGGCCGTGGCGGGTTCGGCCGAGCCGGTGGGGCCGTCCTCGGTGTCTGCGGCGCCCGGTTCATGGCCGGCCGCGGTGTCGGACGCGTCCGGCTGGTCGGTCTCGGGCAACGGGGCCGGGGGAGCGCCCGTCTCGGTGACCTGGGACCGCCGGGCGAGGGCCGCATCGACGTCGGGCATGCCGAGGTTCCCGAGCCACTCCAGCAACGCTGGGTAGGTGGACGGGTTCTCGGCGATGCTCGCCCGCAGCTCCGGATGGTGCTGGGCCAGGTACTGCAGGCGCGTCAGCGGCGTGGTCGGGTCGGCAGCCTGGACCGCGAGATCCGCCTGCTCATCGTTGCCGACGGGATCCGACATGGGCTGCCACCTCCTTCGTCTCCGGCTCGATCGGCCCCGACACTACACAGCGCGGCGCTGCCTAAGGTGGCCCGGTGACTCGGATCACCGACCCCCGCCCGGCCCGCAGGATCCTCCTCGTCGCGGCGCTCGTCGCGCTGCTCCTGCTCCTCGCGCTGGTCGCCGACCGGGTCCTGCACGCCCGCGCCGAGGCCAGAATCGCAGGCCAGATCACCGAAGCGATGAGTCTGGAGGAGGAGCCGGACATCACGGTCGACGGCTTCCCCTTCCTCACCCAGCTCGCTGCCGGAGAACTGAGCAGCGTCCGAGGCGCCGCCGAAGGTGTGGTCCTGGACACGCCCGACCAGGCCGTCGAGATCCGCCGGGTCCGTGTCCACGCCCGGCAGGTGACCACGGGCGATCCTGCGAGAGTCGGGGACCTCCGGCTGAGCGGCACGGTCACCGACGCCACGATCCGGTCCTGGGTCCGCGACCGCCTTCCCGGCGCGGAGGTCGCCACGACGGACGCCGGTGTCGAGATCTCCGGCGAGCTGTTGGGCCTGCCGGTGGCGTTGGACGCCGAGCCGCAGGTACGCGAGGACGCGCTCGTCGTGCAGGTGACCGGCGCCCGGCTCGGCGACGGCGCGGTCGAACTCGCCACATTGCGCTCGCTCGTCCCGGACGACCTGCTGGAGCTGGAGATCGACGTCTCCGACCTGCCGCTCGGGCTGCGGCCGGAGGCGGCCGAGACGGTCGACGGCGGGGTGCGGCTGTCCCTGTCCGGCCGAGACGTCACCCTCGCGCCGTGAGATCACCGTCCCTACGGGACGGCCTTCTCCGCGGCGAGCTCACCGTGGCGGACTCGACCCGCCCGAGTGCCGGGCCCGCTCGGCGAGCATCTCGTTGTAGGCGCGCAGTTCGGCGTCGTCATCCCGATCGGCCCGCCGATCGGCCCGGCGCGCCGCCCGGGTGTCGTCCCGGGCCCACATGACGGCGACGCCGATGGCCAGAGCGAGCGTCGGCAGCTCGCCGATACCCCAGGTGATCGCTCCGCCACGAGTCTGGTCGGCGAGCGCGTCGACGTCCCATGGGAGCCCGAGCCAGCCGAAGTAGTCCGAGGCCAGCAGCGTGGTCTCGGAGATCAGCGAGATGCCGAAGAACGCGTGGAAGCCCATCGTGGCCAGCAGCAGGAGCAGTCGCATCGGATACCGCGGCCGGGAGGGCCCGGGGTCGACGCCGATGAGGGCGTTGGCGAACAGGTACCCGGCCACGGTGAAGTGGGCGACCATCAGCAGGTGCCCGGGATGGGTGGTCAGGGCCAGCTCGAAGAGGTCCGTGTAGTAGAAGACGATGAGCGAGCCGGCGAAGTTGATCGCCGCCACCACCGGGTGTGCGAGGAATCGCGCAGGCGCCGAGTGCACGATCGCGAGCAGCCACTCGCGCGGGCCGCGGGAGCCGTCCTGGCGGCGCGGCAGCGCCCGGACGGCGAGTGTGACCGGAGCCCCGATCACCACGAAGATCGGCACCACCATGGCCAGCATCATGTGCATGAGCATGTGAGCGCTGAACAGCACGCTCCCGTAGACCACGGGGCCACCGTTGGTCACCCAGGCGAACAGCACCCACCCGGCGACCCACGCCACGGTGCGGGAGGCCGGCCAGGCATCACCGCGCCGCCGCAGCCGCCGCACCCACATGAGGTAGACGACGACGGCGGAGGCGGTGCCGAATGCCAGCACCGGTTCGAGCCGTGTCTCGGTGAGCCAGGTCAGCGGTGTCGGGAACGGCGGCACGGAGTAGCCGCTGAGCAGATACGTCGGGCTGGCGTCGGATACCGGGTCCTGCGGCACCGGGGGCGCGGACGACCCGAGCGCGGCGCCGAAGCCGGCCGCCGCGGCCATGACCACGACCTCGACGCCGGCCAGGCGCCAGAAGGCCAGTCCGCGCCCCCGGCCTCCCGCGTCGATGTGGCCGCGGATCGCCGGCAACGTGGCGCGGCGGTGCCACCAGCCTGCGGCGCCCAAGGCCACCGTGAGGACGATCTTGGCGGTCAGCAGCCGGCCGTAGGGATGGGTGAGGAGCTCGAGCGGTGAGGAGAGCCGGATCCAAGAGTTGGCGACTCCGGAGAACGTGACCGCCACGAAGGCCCACAGCGCGATCTGCGAGTACCGCGCGGCGGCGTCGGGCAGGTCCTGCCCGAGGCGACCACCGACGAGGCACAGCACGGCCAGGCCGCCCACCCAGAAGCAGATGCCGACGATGTGCAGCCACCACGACGAGACGGCGAGGAAGTGGCTGGCCGCTCCGGCTGCGTGCCCGGTCAGGGCCAACGGGACAAGGGCCACCAGCGCGAGGACTCCGGTCCACGCCGCCGAGCGGTACCCCGCCGTGCCGACGGCCAGCAGCGCGACGAGGGCCGTCAGCCCGGTGCTCCAGGCGAGGTCCTGGCCGAGCTCGAGGTCGGTGATGAACTGGGCCAGCTGCGCGCCGAAGCCCGGTCCGCCGATGGTCCCCGCGACCTGCGCGAACGAGAGGATGAGGTACGCGAGCTGCGCCAGCGCCCACACGACCGAGGCCGCGGCCCCGACCTGGGCGGCGAGCGGCCAGGCGCGTCCCTCCGCATCCGCCGCCGGGCGCCGCCGGCCGGTGGCCTCGGTGGTCGGCCGGGGCAGGACGAGGCTGCACAGGGCGAACGCCCCGACCGTCAGTGCCGCCGCGGCGTCGGCCAGTCCGGAGACCACCGGCGTGCCCCAACGGACCACCGGCCCGGGGTCGATCAGGGTCGGGACGGCGGCGTCGGTGGTGAGCAGCCCGACGACGACGGCCAGCAACAGCGCGGGCAGCGCGCCCGCCGCCCAGACCCACGTCCGGGCCGGTGGGGCGGTCGTCTCGGGCACCGGACCAGCTTAGATGTCCGCGGCGGCGCAGCCCGTCCATGGGGAGTCCTGCCCCGCCGGATGTTCCCACGCCGGTCCGCGGGTGCCATACGCTCGGCACAGACGCGCCCACGAGAGCACACGGGGAGACGATGAGCGCCCAGCCAGGACCGCAGGAGAACGCGACGGTCACGACCGGCTGGCAGGACCAGTCACAGCAGCCGCAGCGCGACCAGTCCGCCAACACCCCGATCACCGACTCCGAGATCCGCCGTGCCACCTCGCTCGTGCAGCGGGTCATCACGATGTTCGGCGAGAAGGTCATCGGACAGGAGAACCTCCGCACCGCCCTGATCTCGACGCTGCTCGCCGGCGGACACGTGCTGCTCGAGTCCGTCCCCGGCCTGGCGAAGACCACCGCCGCGGGCACGCTCGCCAAGGCCGTCTCGGGCAGCTTCCACCGGATCCAGTGCACGCCGGACCTGATGCCCAACGACATCGTCGGCACGCAGATCTTCAATTACTCGACCAACGAGTTCTCCACCCAGCTCGGCCCGGTACACGCGAACTTCGTCCTGCTCGACGAGATCAACCGGTCCTCGGCGAAGACCCAGTCCGCGATGCTCGAGGCGATGCAGGAGCGGCAGACCTCCATCGGCGGCGAGATCTTCCCGTTGCCGACCCCGTTCATGACGCTTGCCACTCAGAATCCCATCGAGGAGGAGGGCACGTACGTCCTGCCCGAGGCGCAGATGGACCGCTTCCTCATGAAGGAGGTGGTGACCTACCCGGCGCCGAACGAGGAGGTCGACATCCTCGACCTGGTCTCCTCGCCCAAGTACGGCCGGCCGGTCGAGCACGAGCCGATCTCGCTGGACGACGTGCTGTTCCTGCAGCAGCTGGTCGGCCGCGTCTACGTCGACCTGTCCGTCAAGCAGTACATCGTCGCGCTCATCAACACCACGCGTGGCGGCGGGCCACGGCCGTTGCCGAACTTCACCCAGCATGTCCGTGTGGGGGCCTCGCCGCGTGGTGGCATCGCGCTCATGCGGGTCGCGCAGGCCGTCGCCATCCAGGAGGGGCGCACGTATGTGGTGCCGGACGACGTCAAGAAGCTGCGGCACCCGGTGCTGCGGCACCGGTTGGTGCGCACCTACGACGCGCTGGCCAACAACGTCGCCCCCGAGTCGCTGATCGACGCCGTCTTCGCGACCGTCCCCACCCCCTGAGCGTTACGACCTTCATGGCTTCGTCGACCTCGCGCCTGGCCAAGATCCGCGCGCGCCTGGACCTGCCGACCGTTCGGCGCGCAGCCGGGCTGCTCGACGGGCGGCACCGCTCGATCTTCTCGGGCCACGGGCAGGACTTCGACGACCAGGTCGAGTACCGGCCCGGTGACGACGTCAGCGACATCGACTGGAAGTCCTCCGCCCGCGCCGGGATCCCGATCATCCGCCGCTTCGTCCGCGAGTCGAACCTGTCCCTCGTGCTCATCGTCGACACCGGCCGCAACATGGCGACGACGGCCGCCTCGGGGGAGCCGAAGTCGCAGGTCGCGCTGTTCGCGGCCGACGTCATCGCCTACCTGGCGCGCTCCCGCGGGGATCTGGTGGCGCTGCTGGCCGGGGACGCGGACCGCCTCGTCCAGCTTCCCGCCCGTGCCGGCACCGCGCACATGGAACTGCTGCTGCGGCGGGTGGAGCAGGCCTTCGCGGTCGAGGCCCCGCCCTCGGACCTCGGCCGCCTCCTCGACCGTGCCCTCACGCTGTTCCAGCGGCGCTGCCTCATGGTGCTCGTCACGGACGAGGCCCGGCCCGGCCCGGAACACGAGGACGCCTTGCGCCGGCTGCGGACCCGGCACGAGGTCATGGTCGTCTCGGTCGCGGACGCGTTACCCACCACGCTCGGCATCGGGCCGACGGCGGACGTGGACACCGGCGCGGACCTGCCCGCGTTCCTGCGGGACGACAAGCGGCTGCACGGCGAGGCGATCGCGGCTGCCGAACGGCGCCGCGCGGAGGTCCGTGCGCTGCTGCGTCGACGCGGGATCGAGGGCGTGACGGCCGCCGGCGAGGACGACCTCATCGACAAGCTCATCGACCTGCTGAGGAGGCAACGCCGTGTCGCCCGACGTTGATCTCCTGCCGCCCGAGAGCTACGCGTGGTGGGTCCCGACGATCGGTGCGGTGCTGCTGGTGCTCGTCGCCGCCTGGTACGTCTTCGTCCACATCTGGACGAACCCGGAGCGGGTCGCGGCTCGGCAACGCAAGCGATACCAGCCGCAGCCGATGGCGCCCACGCTCCGCCAGCGCTACGCCGCCGAGGTGGACGACCATCACCGGCGCTACGCCGACGGGGAGATCGACCTGCGCGTGCTGCACCTCGAGCTGTCCGCCACCATGCGCAAGTTCGCCTCGGAGCGGATCGGGACCGACGTGACGTCGTGGACCCGCGGTGACATCGCCGGCTATGACCCGACCCGCCGCGTCGGAGGCGTGCTGGCCGTCTACGAGGAGCCGAGCTTCGCCGAACGGTCCGAGGCCGAGGTGCTCGTCTCGGTGACGAATGCCAAGGAGGTCATCGCCGAATGGTGACTCCGTGGCTGATCCCCGTCATCCTCGCCGTCGTCGCGCTCGCCGCCGTCGCAGGGTGGTTCGTTCGCCGCCGGTCGGCCCGCGCCGGCGGACCGGTGACGTGGGTGGCGAACTCGGCGTTCGTCCGCTCGCTGGCGAGCTACCGTCGCCGGCTCAAGCTGCTGCGTGCCGGGATCGGTGCCGCCGGCGTGGCGTTGGCCGTGGTGGGCCTGGCCTCCGCGGCGCTGACCGCCCGGCCGGTGGACCGCGACGTCCGGTCCGAGGAGCTCGCCACCCGGGACATCGTGCTGTGCCTGGACGTCTCCGGCTCGATGATCGAGTTCGACACCGAGATCGTCGAACAGTTCTCGCAGATGGTGGAGAGCTTCGAGGGCGAGCGGATCGCCCTGCACATCTGGAACAACACCACTCGCACGGTCTTCCCGCTCACCGACGACTACACGCTGGTGCGCGACGAGCTCGACCACGCCGCCCAGGTGCTCGACTTCGACGTCGACTCCTTCGTCTACGACCAGGAGGACCTCGAGGCGCTCGAGGAGTTCATCGAGGGCACGGTCTCCTACTCCAACGACGCCTCCTCGTTGGTCGGGGACGGACTCGCGAGCTGCGTGCTGGCGTTCGACGAGGCGGAGACCGACCGGTCGAGGTCGATCATCCTCGTCACCGACAACCTCGTGCTCGGCGACGAGGTCTACACCCTCCCGGAGGCCGGGGAGTTGGCCGCGGAGCGCGACATCGAGGTCCACGGCCTGTACGCCTCGGCGGAGGACGCTTCCTCCGAAGAGGCCCGTCGCGAGTACGAGCAGGTCATCACCGAGCACGGCGGCGAGTTCTACGAGGCGGACGACCCGGCTGCCGTGCAGGGGATCGTGGAGAGTATCGACGCGCAGCAGGCTGTCGAGCTCGACGCCAATCCCGAGGTCGTCTATACCGACCGCCCGGACCGCTGGTACCCGTGGCTGGTGGTCGGACTGGCCGGCTTCCTGCTGGTCGTCTGGAGGTTGCGCTCGTGATTCTCCGGATGTTGTGGCCGGTGTGGGCGCTGGTGCTGGTCCTCGGACCCATGGTGGTGCTGTGCGGCTGGGCGTGGTGGCGGGCCCGCCGCACCCAGGACGGGACGACCGTGGCCTGGGCGCGCCGGCTCGGAATGACTGTGGCTGCCGTCCTCATCGGGTTGACGCCGGCGGTGCCGGCCGAGACCGAGCAGGTCCAGACGAACGCCGAGGTGTTCTTCGTCGTCGACCGCACCGGGTCGATGGCGGCCGAGGACTACAACGGCGACCGCCCCCGGCTCGAGGGGGTGCGGCACGACATCGGAGCCGTCGTCGAGGCCATCCCGGGAGCCCGCTACTCGGTGATCGCCTTCGACTCCCAGGCGACCCGGCAGCTGCCGCTGACGACCGATTCGCGGGCGGTGCTCACCTGGGCGGACACGATGCGCCAGGAGATCACCTACTACTCGGCCGGGTCCTCGATCGACCGGCCGCTCCAGGCGATGCAGAATGCGCTCGAAGGTGCCGCGGAACGCAATCCCGGCAACGTCCGGCTGGTGTTCTTCATGTCCGACGGCGAGAACACCGACGGCGACGATTCCTCGGCGGACGGTCAGGTGCAGAGCTTCGAACCGTTGAGCGAATGGGTCGACGCGGGCGCGGTCTTCGGGTACGGGACGCCCGAGGGGGGCCGGATGCGGCAATACGACGGCACCGACAGCTCCGGTGCCGGCACCGACGCTCCCTACATCACCGACGAGACCCAGCCCGGCTCGCCGCCGGCCGTCTCCCGGATCGACGAACGCAATCTCCGGCAGGTGGCCGAGGAGCTCGGCGTCGAGTACACCCACCGGGTGGAACCCAACGGGGTGGACCACATCACCGACGGCATCGACGTCGAGGAGATCGCCGCCGCCGACGGGCGTCGCAGTGTCGACACCTACCGGGACGTGACCTGGCCGATCTCGGCCGCGCTCGCCGTGCTGGTGGCCTGGGAGGCGTTCTACCTCAGTGGCCGGACGCGCCGTCTGAAGCAGGTCTCGGCATGAGGAGCGGCCCGATCAGCACGCAGCGAAGGAGGACAGCGTGAACGCGCGCCGTGGACCCGGTCTCGGGTACGGGCGCCGGCGCCCGCGCCGGCCCCTCCCGCAGCACCTCGTGCTGCGGCGGAAGATGATGCTGTGGTCGGCGCTGCCGGTGCTGATCGCCCTGCTCGCGGCCTCGCTGCTGCTCGGCGTCACCGTCGGTAACGCCTACGCCCGCAGTGCCTACGACGACGAACGGTACGCGGTCGCTGCCGAGCGTTACCGCTATCAGCAGGCCTTTACCCCGGAGGTCGTCGAGCCCTGGAAAGCCTGGTTCAACTCCGGCACCGCCGAGCTGCGCGCCGCATCCCACTTCCGGGCGAGCGAGGACCTGCGGCAGGCGCTGCGGCTCGTCCCGCCCGGCACCACCGATGCCGAAGGCGCCCCCGATCCGTCACTGCCGGAATGCCGGGTCCGCACGAACCTGTCGCTGGCACTGGAGTCGCTCGGCGACGACTCGATGGATGAAGGCGACCCCGAGATGGCCTCGAACCACTACAACGAGGCCCTCGACATGATCGGACCCTGCACGTCCGACGGCGAGTCCGAGTCGAACGAGGATCAGCAGGATCAGCAGGACCAGCAGGACCAGCAGGATCAACAGGACCAGCAGGACCAGCAGGACCAGCAGGATCAGCAGGATCAGCAGGATCAACAGGACCAGCAGGATCAACAGGACCAGCAGGACCAGCAGGACCAGCAGGAGGATCAACAGGGCGGCTCGCCCGACGACACCGAGCAACGGCAACAGAACAAGCGCGACGACGCCGACGACCAGGCTCAGGGCGGTCAGGGCGGTCAAGGTGACCAGCAGGACCAGCAGGATCAGCAGGACGACCAGCAAGGCGGTGGCGGAGGTGGCCAGGAGCAGCAGACGCCGGAGCCCCCGCCGGACCCGCAGCAGGAGGAGCTCGAGGAGCGCAACCGGCAGGGCGAGCAGGACCGCCAGGAGAGCGAGCAGCAGGAGGGCGGCGGCTTCGGCGGCGGCCAGAACTGGTGACCCGGGCCGGGGACTCCCGCACCTGAGCGAATCCGGGGGAGTACTCCCCATCGCCAGGGGAAGGGATGCTCCGTACGCTCGGTCGGACACCGGGCTGTCCGAGTCACGGCCCACTGGTGCCGCCGATGAGCGAGGTCACTACGCTCACCGGAGACGTCGAGTCGTAGGGGGGACCCATGACCAGCCCGGAAGACTTCACGGCCTACGAGGCCGGTAATCCGGCCACACCGCCGGAGGTTCTGGCGCAGATCGCCGAATCCCGGCCGGACCTCCGGGCGCTGGTCGCAGGTAACCCGGCGGCGCCTGACTCGGCGGTCCAGTACCTCGCCGGACTCGGTGATCCGGGTGTCGACGCGGCGTTGCGGAGCCGGGAGAGTCGGCTGGCCACCGATGGGCCCGGGTCGGGCCAGGACCCGGACCAAGCAGGCGAGGGGGCGGCCCCCGGCGCTCGGTCCGGCGACGGACCCGAACAGTTCGAGCGGACCGACGGCGCGGAGCCGTCGGGCGGCCCGTTCGGTGGGCCGGAGCGCCAGGGTGATCCCGCCGTCGGTGGTGAGCAGGCGCCGTCGGCACCCAGCGGTGGCGCACCCGGCGATCCGGGAGTGCAGGCCGCTCCATCGGGAACCGAGCGCGCCCCGTCCGACCAGGGCGGCCCGGCGCCGCTCGGGTCCGCCCCCGACACCGGGCAGGGGCCCGGAGAGCCCGGCCCGGCTCCGCAGGAGGCCGCGGCCGCCGGCGGGTTCGCTCAGTCCGGCCAGTACGGCCAGCCCGGTCCGGACCAGTACGGCGGGCAGCAGCAGGACCCGTACGGCCAGCAGTACGGCCAGCACCAGTACGGCCAGGAGCAGTACTCCCAGCAGCCGTACGCCCAGCCCGACCCGTACGGGCAGCAGTCCTACGGGCAGCAGCCGGGTCCGTACGGCCCGGATCAGCAGCAAGAGCAGCACGGGTGGTACGGCGACCCCACACAGGCAGGCGGGTACGCCGACTACGGCCAACCGCAGGATCCGTACGCCCAGCAGCCGTACGCCGCCCAGCAGCCGTACGGACAACCCGGCGCCGGCGGGCCGTGGGCCACGGACGGCGGTGGCGGCTCCAACCGCACCAAGTGGATCGTGGCCGCCATCGCTGCGGTCGTCGTCATCGCCCTCGTTGTGGTCGGGGTCTGGTTCTTCACCCGGGACGGTGGTGAGGACCCGACCGCGGACCCGACCACGGCGGCGCCCACGTCCGCGGACCCGACCGATGAGCCGACCTCCGCAGACCCGACCGATGAGCCGACCTCCGCGGATCCGACCGATGAGCCGACCTCCGCGGACCCGTCCGAGGAACCGACCGACGAGGGGGGCGGTTCCGGCGACGAGCCGTACACCTACGGTGACGACGAGCACTTCGACCAGCTGTGGGATGAGTGCGAAGGCGGCAACGCCGCGTCCTGCGACGAACTCTGGCTCGACTCACCCGTCGACTCCGAGTACGAGGAGTTCGGCTACACCTGCGGCGGTCGCGTCGACCAGACCGAGTTCTTGACCAACGGTTTCACCTGTGACGGCCTGACGTAGCGTCTCGCCGTTCCGGTCGGTGGGCCGCAGCGGCGGTTCGCCGACCCGCGGGCCTTCGCCCCTGCGCCGGCAGGTCAGGCAACCGAGGCCGCGCCGGCCGGTACCGCGCCTTCCGGCGCGCCGACCGCTCGCAGCACGAAGGACTCGGTCGTCGCGACGTAAGTGGCGCGGGCGGCCTCGTCGCGAGGAGCCGGCCGACCCGTCAGGCAGGAGTGCACGAGCGGGACGACGGCGTCGAGATCCTGCTCGGGAATCTCGCCGGAGCGGATCGCCTCGCGCAGGATGTCCCGCAGCAGTGTCTCGACCTGGGCGACGTGCGTGCGCAACCGCGCGATCGCGTCCCGACTGATCACCTGCTTCAGATCCGGCCCGGGGGCGAAGTGGTAGGACGGCGCGAGCGAGAGCTGCTGACGCACGTACACCCGCAACTGCTCCACCGGGTCGCTCACCTCGGCCAGCGCCTGGCGCAGATGCGTCACGTACGCCGACGTCTCGTGCTCGATGAACGCCAGGAGCAAGGTCTCCTTGTCGGGGAAGTGGTTGTAGACGGCGGTTCGTCCGATGCCGGCCCGGGCTGCGATGTCGGCCAGCGAGATCGCGTCGAAGCCACGTTCGCTCATCAACGAGGACAACGCGGAGAACAGCGCGTCACGGGTGCGCTCGCGGTGCTCGGCCAGCGAGCTCCCCAGGATCTTCGGCATGCCCGACATCATGCCAGTTGATGACGGATGGCGGCGAATCGTCGTGAAAACTCTGCGCCCACCCGCGTTCTCGCTCAGTACGCGGGCGACTCCTGGCGGCAGAGGACGATCCCGGAGATCATGGGACACCGACGTCCCGAGCGGGAGGTCATGCGAGAGGCGCAGCATGTCGACGAACTACCCCGACCCGAACGATGCCACCGGCGGTTACCGGCCCGGTGGCCCCGGCGACCCGGCGAGCCAGTACGGGTTCACCCACCCGCCTGCCGGTCACGCCCAGCCACCGCCCGGGTTCGGCCCGCCCGCCGGACCTCCGCCGGGAGCACGACCGCCCGGACAGCAGCCGGGCCGGTACTGGAGCAGTGGCTCCGGCACCGGCAAGGGTCTCGCGATCGTGCTCGTGATCATGATCGTGGGCTTCATCCTCACGGTCGGGATCTTCATCGTCACGATCTTCTTCGCCGTCGGCAGCAGGAGCGCCGCGACGGCCGAGCAGTCGGTGACGCCAGCGGTCCGCTACGAGGCAAGCGCTCCGGCCGGTCCGGACAGCTGACTCACACCCGCGCGCCGATCGCGCTCTGCAACGCGGCGACGATCGGCCGGTCAGGTTCCAGCCAGTCCAGGTCCGGCAGCTGAGCCGGAGCCGTCCACGACAACCGGTCGTGGTCCTGCAACGGCCGGGGCGTGCCTGAGGTGAGCTCCGCGAGCCAAACCCGCATGGTGAGGCCGTCGAGGATCGGCCAATCTCCGCCGTCACCGGCCGGGATCACGGCGCCGAGACGCACCCGGACGCCCAGTTCCTCTGCGAGTTCGCGATGCAGCGCCGCCTCGGGCGCCTCGTCCCGCTCGACCTTGCCACCGGGTAGCTCCCACCGGCCGGCGAGCCGCTCCGGCGCCGACCGGCGGGCGCACAGCACCACTGTCGGCCTCGTCAGAGAGTCGACGACGGCGGCCGCAGCCACCAGTCGCGGTGGTCGATCGCTCACGCCAGGCGGGCGGGGAACCCGCCGGTGGCCACCGGTCCCCAGCGTTCGACGGTGAGCCGGATGAGCGATTTGCCCTGGTCCCGCATGGCCTGGCGGTACTCGTCCCAGTCCGGGTGCTCGCCGGAGATGCAGCGGAAGTACTCGACGAGAGGCTCGAGGGCCTCGGGCAGGTCGAGCACTTCGGCGGTGCCGTCCAGTTGGATCCAGGCGCCGCCGAAGTCGTCGGAGAGTACGCACACCGATGCCCGGGCGTCACGGCGCAGATTCACCGCTTTCGCTCGTTCGGGATAGGTCGAGATCACCACGCGTCCGTCCGTGTCCATCCCGCAGGTGACGGGGCTCATCTGCACCCCGCCGTCGGCGCGGTGAGTGAGCAGGACGGCGTGGTGGCGCGGCCGGACGAACTCCTCCATCTCGGCGCGGCTGACGCTGGTGGTGCTGGCGATGGTGCGTGGCATGGCCGCCACCCTAGCCGCGCGCACCCGCGCCCGCCTTGTTCAGCCGAGCTCAGCCGCCAGCTCGCCGTCGGAGAGGGGCTCGAGGCGGATCTCGACCGTCTGCTCGCGGGCGGCTCCACTCGAGTAGACGATCCCCCGCAACGGCGAGATGTCCAGGTAGTCCCGGCCCCAGCCGAGCACCACGTACCGGTGGTCGACGAGGCCGCCGTTGCTCGGGTCGAGGTGGATCCAGCCACCGCCCGGTACCCAGACGGCCGCCCACGCGTGCGCGCGTCCGGCACCGCGGAGCCGCTCGCCGTCACGCACGAAACCGGTCACGTACCGGGCGGCCAGCCCCATCGACCGCAGGCATCCCACGGCCAGGTGCGCGTAGTCGTGGCACGAGCCGCTCCGCGTGGCGAGCACGTCGGCCAGCGTTCGGTCGGTCGACGACGTGCCCGGCCGGTACTCGAGCTCGGCATGGATCCGGTCGCACAGGGCGACGACGGCGTCGGTGACCCGCTCGCCGGGGTGGAAGACCGACAGCGCGTACTCGAGCACCGCGTCCTCCGGCGCGGCGAGCGGGGAGGCCAACGCCGATTCGACGATCGTCATGACCGACGCCGGTCCTTCCCCGTTCCTGCCCTGTCCCGTGGCCCGCATCGCGCTGACGTCCGCCACCGCCGACTCCCAGCTCAGCGCCGGCAGCGCGGTCAGGTCGGGCCGGCGACGGCTGACGGTCACGAGTGCCTGCGCCAGCACCTCGAGCACGTCGTGCTCCTGCGCGACGTGGAAGTAGGCCGCCTGATTACCGGAGACGTCCAGGTGCTGCGCCGTCTCCGCCGGTCGGGGCGTGACCTGCATCCCGGACCGGTGCACGTGCTGGCCCCCGCCGTCGCGCGGGGTCAGCATGGCGCGGCCGTAGGAGCTCGTCACCGGCGCCGAGTACCGATACGTGCTGCGGTGGATGAGCCGGTAATGGTGCCGGCGGTCCGCTCTCATGCCTGCCAACCTCCGGCCGACCAGGACGACGGTGCCGGACGGCTCAGGTGCACCCGTACGACCTCGTCGGTCAGGTCCTCCAGTAGTCGCCGGTAGGTCGCGAGGTCAGCAGCGAGGTCACAACGCTCGGCCCCCGTGCCGGAGGTGACCGCCCGACTGGTGTCCAACTCGTCGACGGCGTCGGCGAGGACGGCCAGCAGTCGGTCCCGCTCCGCGGCGTCCGAGACGGCCGGCAGATTCGCGCGATGGTCGTCCAGCCGGTCGAGCTGGAACGCCAGCGATCGTGGATTGCTGTGGTCGCGGAGCAGGAGCTCGAGAGCCCCGGCCGTCTCGCCGCGGCGGTAACGACGGCGGAACGTCAGGCCCGATTCGTGAGCCGCCAGCACCGAGGTGACGATGAGTTCCTCGACCGCCGGCCCGTGCCGCGTGGCGAGGGTCGCGGCGAGGGTGGCGACGACGCGGTGTGCGCGCTCCAGACGGCGACCGGCGTCGAGCAGGTGCCAGCCGACGTCGCGGACCAGTGACTCGCTCACGGTGCCGTGCGCCGCGAGCAGCGCCTCGAGCACCGTCAGGAGCGTGGGCGCCAGGCCGGCGTCGGACGCGAGGCCGGGGCGGCTACGGCGACGTTCCCGCTCGCGGCGCAGCGCCCGTTCCGTGGAGGAGAGCGTCAGCCAGAAGTCGCCGCTGAGGTTGTCCCGCACGTGTGCGGCCTCGCGACCCATCTGCGCCACCGTCCAGGCGAGAGAGCCCTCGACCGACACGTCGGTGACCAGGTGGGCGAGCGGTACCTCCGCCGTCGTGCGGTGCAGCGCGCCGAGGAGGACCTGCAGGGCCCGGCCGCCGGCGCCCCCGGGCCGTGTGCCGGGCCTGGCGTGGTAGTCGTCCCACCGGTCCGAGACCGTGAGCAGCAGCCGGACCGTGGCCTCGGCGCGTTCGAGATGCCGGCCCAACCGGAAGAGGTTCTCCGCGCTGCGCAGGGAGGTCGCGTCGCTCGTGTCACGGGTGGAATGCGCACCGGGGGAGGGCGCCGCCGGTCCCGGCGCGTCCGGCTCGGAGGCCAGGACCCAGACGTCCTTCGCCGGGGTCGGCAGCGGATCGGACGCCAGGGTGGTCTGGGGCGCGGTGCCGGCATGGCCCAGCGCCCCCGGCATGAGGATGTAGTCCGCCCCGTCGGTGACGGTGAAGGTGCGCACGGAGGTCTGCCGGGGCACGAGCGCGGCGCCGTCGAGCGTCGGCGTCGTCGACGGCTCGACCGGCTCCTGCCCGACCCACGCCGCGGGACGGGCGGCGATGGCCGCCGCCAGATCGGCGCGCTCGCCGAATGAGAGCTCCCACCCGCGCACCGGCGGACGGTCACCGGTCACCGCCCGGACGATGAGGCGGCCCAGGTTCGCGATGACGTGGGAGCACATCGAGCGCTCGCCGCACCAGTAGGTCACCACGGAGGGGAGGAGGAGCTCCTCGTCCCGCAGGGCTCGCGCCAGGCGCGGCAGGTATGTCGCCAGTGCCGGGGACTCGAGCCACCCGGAGCCGACGGTGTTGACCACGGTGACGCCCCCGGTACGGACGGCGTGCGTCAGCCCGGCTGTGCCGAGGGGGGAGGAGCGGTCGAGTTCGAGGGGGTCCGTGGCCGTTCCGGGAACGCCGCGGAGGAGGACGTCGACCGGCATCCGTCGGCCGAGGCCGCGCATCCACACGCGTCCGTCCTCGACGACGAGGTCCTCGCCAGTCACGAGCGGGACGCCGAGCAAGGCGGCGAGATAGCCGTGGTCGAACGCGGTGGGGCACTCGCCCGGAGCGAGAATCGCGACGGTCGGATCGTCGCCCGCGGCGGCGGGGGCGACTCCGGTCAGGCTCCGGCGCAACGTGTCGTAGAACGGTCCCACCCGGCGCGTCCGGGAGGTGCGGTAGGGCTCGGCGAACGCCTCGGAGATCACTCGCCGGTCCGCCATGGCGTAGCCGAGACCGAGCGGGACGTCGGTGCGGTCCGCGAGCACCGTCCACGAGCCGTCGGCGTTGCGCGCCACGTCCGCGGCCGCGTGGAAGAGCTGATGGCTGCCGGGCAGGCGCAGCCCGTGGGCCGGTCGGACGAAGCCCGGGTGGGCCAGCACGATCTCGGGTGGCAGGAGCCCGGAGGTGAGCAGCGAGCGCTCGCCGTAGAGGTCGGTGTGGATCTGGTCGAGCAGTTCGGTGCGTTGGCGCAGGCCGCGCTCCAGGTTCAGCCATTCGGTCTCGTCCAGCAGCACCGGCAGCGGATCAAGTTGCCATCCGTCGGCGCCGCCGTACGTGACACCGTGATCCTGCAGAAGCGTGCCGACGTCGGCGCGCGCGGCCTCAAGTCGATCGAGCCGCTCGAGTCGGGCCGTCGCCGTGAGGTCGTCCCACGCGGACCGGGCCGGCCCGGTTGCCTGCAACATCTCATCATGACCGGGTCCGCGCGCGCGATAGTCCACAAGCAGGTCCAAGGCCACGCCTTTCCTCTTGCCGCGGGAAGTAAAATCGTCCCGATTCGGGCCCGCATCCGACTTTACGGCACCTTTGCTTCCGAGTGGAGGGGGCGCCGTCGTAGGCTGGCGCCCGTGACGAACCTCGAGGCCCGGCCTCAGGAACAGGTCTGCGCTGCCAACCCGCCCGGCGGCGGCCGGCCGGCCGTCGAGCTCATCGAACCACGGGAGGTTCCCCTCGGCGGCCCGCGCGCGATGACCGTGCGCCGCACGCTGCCGACGCGGCAGCGCTCGCTCGTCGGCCCGTTCTGCTTCCTCGACCACTACGGCCCGGACGACATCGCCGAGGCCGGCGGCATGGACGTGGCGCCGCACCCGCACACCGGTCTGCAGACCGTGACCTGGCTGTTCGAGGGGGCCGTGCTGCATCAGGACTCGCTCGGCTCGGTCCGGACCATCCGGCCCGGTCAGCTCAACCTCATGACCGCCGGCCGCGGCATCAGCCACTCCGAGGAGGGCACCCTCGCCCGGTTCCCTCACCAGCGGACGCTGCACGGGGTACAGCTGTGGACCGCGCTGCCCGAGGGGCGGCGGCACGGCACCGGCGACTTCGAACACCTCGCGGCGGTCCCGACCGGCGAGACCGACGGCGTCCGGATCCAGGTGTTCCTGGGCACTCTGGCCGGCGTCACGTCACCCGCGCGGACGTACTCGCCGGCCCTGGCCGCGCAGCTGGACCTGCCGGCCGGTGCGCGGTTCGACCTGCCGGTGGATCCGGCTTTCGAGCACGCGGTCCTCGTCGACCGCGGTGAGGTCACGGTGGCCGACGTCGCGGTCCCCGCCGCCTGGCTCGGCTACCTGGCGCCCGGGCGGCGGCGACTGCCGTTGCGGGTCGGTCACCACCCGGCACGGGTGGTGGTCATCGGTGGCACGCCGTTCGCCGAGCAGATCCTCATGTGGTGGAACTTCGTCGGCCGCACCCACGACGAGGTGGTGGCCGCTCGTGCCGAGTGGCAGCGCGTCGTGGCCGCGTCCGACGGCGCAGGCGCCGCCGTGCCGGCCGCGCACCACGAGCAGACCCGGGCCGCCATCGCCCGGTTCGGCGCCGTCCCCGGCTACGACGGCCGGCCACTGCCGGCACCGGACCTGCCGAACGTGCGCCTGCGGCCGCGGGAGCGACCACCGGGCTGAGCGCGCAGCTCGGCCGGGTGGGTCCGGACGAGCAGGCTCGGACACGACCATGCATCAGGCACAGGGGGGAACCATGCGCAAGACCGTGGCGATCGCCACGGCGGCGGCCGCGACCACGATGGTCGTCGCAGCGTGCGGCGACGCGACGCCGGCGCCACCGGAGGAGACCACGGCGGAGGGGAAGCCGACGGAGCAGGAGCCGACGGGGGAACCGACCGCGGAGGAGACCACCGAGGCAGAGCCGTTCGATCCGAGGTCGGTGGACCTGACGAACATGGCGTGGCGATACGCGAGCGTCGGCGTCGCCCCGGTCCAGGTCGACTTCTCCGACGGTGAGGCCCTCGGACACTTCGACCGGTGGGACGGCCAGTTCGTCATCGAGGACGAACCGCTGTACGTCGATATGGACGACGACGGCGACGAGGACGTCGTCGCGTCCGCGAGCTTCAACGCCGAACTCCAGCCGGAGACCTACCAGTGGGTCACTACCGAGTGGTTCGTCTGGCTCACCGACGGTGAGCAGCTCGTCCAGATGCCGTACCCGCTGACCTCCTCCGGCGACTGCGCCTCTCGCACCGAGTCCGTGCAGCCGGCCGGCGGCGGGCTCGGCGTCGACGTGGTCCAGAACCAGGTCGGGTGGCAGTCGGAGTGCGCCGCGGGTGCGAGCATCTCGGTCGATCGCACGGTCCGCGTCGAGCACGGGAACGACGGTGAGGCGTGGCTCGTCCAGACCGAGCCGTTCCCGTCCTGGGGCGGGGACTGTCGGCCACTGGCCGGTGACGTCTCTCAGCTCGAGGCCTCGGACGTGTCCGTGGCACCCGGCCTGGATGCGGCCTCACCCGACAAACGCGCCATGGTCGATGAGAGCGAGCTCTGGATGTCCGAGACGGTCGACGGCTGGGACTTCGTCACCTACCTCCACGAAGGGGACGCGAACTTCGTCTCCTACTGCGGCTGGGTGCCCTCCTCCTGAGCAATCGGCGCCGTCCGGGCGCCCGCCGTCTCAGACCAGCCGGATGTCGCCGTCGCGTGTGATTCGCAGCCAGCGGTAGCCGTACCCGTCGAGGGTCAGTTCCACATGTCGGTCCGCGTCGAGCCGGCACCGACCCGCCTGCAGCAGGTCCACCAGTTCGGTTCCGGGCTCCTCGTCCTCGAACGTGAGCGGGACGACCGCCGGGTGCGCACCGAGATTGTGCAGCAGCACCATGGCTGCCTCGTCCCAGGTCACTCGGTGTGCGAGGACCGGCACGTGCGGCTGGTCCAGCAGCTCGAAGGTGCCCCAGCCGAGCTCGGGGCACTCGCGATAACGCTGGGCCAGGCGGGTGATGTGGTGCAGCAGCGAGTCCTCGTCGCGGCGGGCGTCCGCGGCGTTGACGTGCTCGGGACCGAACGCTCCCTCGACGAGCGGGGTGACGAGTTTGCGGGGCGGGGCCTGGGAGAACCCGCCGTTCTTCCCCCTGGACCACTGCATCGGCGTGCGCACGGCGGTCCGGCCCGGGAGGTCCAGACGTTCGCCCATGCCGATCTCCTCGCCGTAGAACAGCACCGGCGTGCCCGGCAGGGAGAGCAGCAGCGAGTACGCCATCTTCAGGCGGCGCGGATCGCCGTCGAGCATGGGCGGGAGGCGCCGCTTGAGGCCACGGCCGAACAGCTGCATCTCCTCCGCCGGGCCGAAGGCGTCGAAGACCTCCTGCCGCTCGGCCTCGGTCAGCTTGTCCAGCGTCAGCTCGTCGTGGCTGCGTAGGAAGGTCGCGAACTGGGAGTCGGGAGAGATCGTCGGGCGGGCGGCGAGCGCCTCGGCCAACGGGCGTGCGTCCTCGCGCGCCATCGCCAGGTAGCAGTGCTGGTTGCCGACGAAGTCGAACTGCATGGTGAGCTCGTCGCCGTCCTGGCCGCCGAAGAAGTCGAGCTGGTCCGCGTAGGGAAGGTTGACCTCGCCCAGGAGGATGGCGTTGCCGTTGCGGCGCTGCAGGAACTGACGCAGCGCCCGCAGGTACGCGTGCGGTTCGGAGAAGTCGTGCTGCTGCCGGTCCGACATGCCGGCATCGCCCAGGAAGTACGGCACCGCATCGACCCGGAACCCGTCCACCCCGACCTGCAGCCAGAAGCCCATCGTCTTGGCGATCGCGTCGCGGACCTTCGGGTTCGCGGTGTTCAGGTCCGGCTGGTGGGAGTAGAAGTGGTGGAGGTACCACTCCTCGGTGCGTTTGTCGTACTCCCAGATGGAGTCCTCCTCGTCCGGGAACACGACCTGGTCCGAGGTGTCGGGTGGCGGGTCCGAACGCCAGACGTAGAAGTCCCGGTAGGGGTTGTTTTTGCTGCGCCGCGCCCGTCTGAACCACGGGTGCCGGTCCGAGGTGTGGTTGACGACGAGGTCGATGATCACGCGGATCCCGCGGTCGTGGGCGGTCCGGATCAGTTCGACCACGTCCCCGTGCGTCCCCAGCCGGGGGGCGACGCCGTACATGTCGCTGACGTCGTAGCCGTCGTCGAGGCCGGGGGAGGGGTAGAACGGCATGAGCCACAGGCAGGTCACGCCGAGCTCGGCGAGGTAGTCCACCCGTTGGGCGAGTCCGGCGAAGTCGCCGACGCCGTCGCCGTCCGTGTCGAGGTAGTTCTCGACGTCGAGGCAGTAGAACAGCGTGTTCTTGTACCACAGGTCCGAGGTGTCGGTGATGCGCACGTCATCGCTCCTTCAGGGCCGGCAGCACGTGACGGGCCGCGAGGTCGAGCCACGCGCGTTGGTCCTGACCCACGTGGTGGAGGTAGATGTCGTCGAAGCCGAGGGAGGCGTACTCACGGATCCACGCCACGTGCTGGTCGGCGTCGGACGAGATCCGCACCCCGGCGGCGACCGTCTCTGCCGTGATGTGCTCGGCGGCGATGTCGAAGTGTTCGGGCGTCGGCAGGTCCAGGCTGACCGGCGCGGCGAAGACGTTGGTCCGCCACTGGTCGTGCGCGATGGCGGTGGCCTCCTCGGTGGTGGGCGCCCAGGAGAGGTGGAGCTGCAGCAGCAGCGGTCCGCGGCCGCCGGCGTCACGGTAGGTGTCGACGACCTCACGGACGTGCTCGACGGGCTGGTTGATGGTGATGAGGCCGTCCGCCCAGCCGGCGACGCGGGCGGCGGTGGCCGGGGAGATGGCGCACGCGTACAGCGGGATCGGGTCGGCCGGCCGGTCGTGGACGACGGCACGGTCGACGTGGACGAGACCGTCGTGGCTGACCTCTTCGCCGGCGTGCAGACGGCGGATCACCTCGACGCACTCCTCGAGGCGCTCCTGGCGCGCCGGCTTGCGGGGCCACGGGTCGCCGGTGACGTGCTCGTTCATCGCCTGACCGGAGCCGAGCGCGACCCAGTACCGGCCGGGGAACATCTCGCCGAGCGTCGCGGTCGCCTGCGCGACGATCGCCGGGTGGTAGCGCTGCCCGGGAGCGTTGACGGAGCCGATCGGCAGTGACGTCGTGGCGAGGGCGGCGCCGAGCCAGGCGAAGGCGAAGCCCGAGTGTCCCTGGCGCGCACTCCACGGCATGAAGTGGTCCGAGCACATCGCCGCCTCGAACCCGGCACGCTCGGCGGCCCGGACGTCCGCGAGCAATCGGCCGGGCGAGATCTGCTCGTGCGAGGCGTGATAGCCGTAGCGGGTCATGGCTCATTCCTACGGGCAACCCGACGGCGGCGCCTCCCGAGCCGGCGTGCTGTCCCTGGGCTGACAAGCCGCTTCCGGCAGGCAGGATGGCCACGTGGACGTCATGGAACTGCTCAGCGCGGTCGCGGCCTGGTTCGGCCAGGCCTGGCAGCGCTCGCAGCCCGGCCCGGTGCCCGCCACGGACGATGCCGTGCTGGCCGGTGTGGGTCTCGCGGTGCTGGCCGCCGTCGCCGTACCGGCGCTGTGGCGGCGTGTGCGCGTCGGAGTCACGGTCGTGCACGAGCTCGGGCACGGCCTGGTCGGGATCCTGTGCGGGCGACGCTTCACCGGTCTCGTGCTCCGCGCCGACATGTCCGGGCACGCGGTCACCGTCGGTCCTGCGCGCGGACCGGGGCGGGTCATCTCGACCTGGGCGGGCTACCCGGCACCGGCGGTGGTGGGCGCGCTGCTGATCCGGGCAGCCGGAACCGGCTGGCCGGGACCGGTGCTGGGGCTGGCCACGCTCGTGCTCGTCGTCTCCCTGGTACGGGTGCGGTCGCTGTACACCGCCGTCGTCATGCTCGCGCTCATCGTGGCGACCGGCGCCGTGTGGTGGTGGGGTTCGGCCGAGCTGCGTGGTGCCGTCCTGCTGGGCGTCGGTGTCTTCCTGCTCGCCGGCGCCTGGCGCCACCTCGGGGCGCTGGTCACCGCGCCGTCGCCGAGCTCCGACGCCGGCGTGCTGGCCCGGCTCACCCGGGTGCCGGCGTGGCTGTGGGTCCTCAGCTTCGCCGTCGTCCTCGCCGTGGCGACCTGGTCCGCGGTGGGGCCGGTCCTCGCCGCGGGTGCCGCTAGCGGAGCGTGACGGTCAGCAGGGTGATGAGCAGCGCCAGGATCACCGAGTTGAAGCCGAACGAGATCACGGTCTGCGTGGCGGTCAACCGCCGCATCGCGGTGGTGAGCACGGTGACGTCGGAGGTGGCGAACGTCGCCTGCACGGTGATCGCGTGGTACAGGTAGTCGCCGAACCGCGGCGTATCGGCCCCCGGGAACTCCAGCCCCTGCCGGCGGTGGTCGGCGCGCGCGTACTCGACGGCGTAGGAGACGATCGTCAGGCCCCAGCAGCTCGCGACCGTCAACGCCGCCATCGCGACGACGGGCATGTCGCCGCGCAGCGTAGGCGTCACGAGAACGACGACCATGAGCACCAGCATGAGCAGGCTCATCTGCACCCCGAACGAGACCGCGCCCTCGTCCAGACCGAGGACGAAGCGCCACACCGACCGCCGCGTGTGCCCGGAGGACCGGATGAGCTCGGTGTGCCGTTCGGGGGTGCGCCGGCCGAAGACGGCATACGTCACGACGACGTGGCTGACGCACCACAGGACCCAGAACACCATCACCACGAGCAGCGGGGTGCGTGGACCTTCTTCACCCAGCGGGACGAGCAACGCGACGATGATCACGAGCGGTACCAGCGGCATGACCGTCGTGGCGTAGTAGCGGTGCCGGTCATGCGCCAGCCACCGCACGAGACGTCCGGGCTCGTGGGAGCGGGGTGCGGCGGGCATGGCGGCAGAGTACTGACAGGCCCGGTCGTGCTCGGGCCTGCCCGTGCCCTCGAGACGGCACGTGAGCAACAAGACCCCAGCCCTGGCGGCATGGCGGGCGGTAGGTTCCGAGGGTGGCCGATTTCCTCTTCGCGACCTGGGACGGCGGCGGCAACCAGGTGCCTCTACGGGCCGTCGCCCACGAACTCGCCGGTCGTGGTCACCAGGTGCGGTTCCTCGGCCTGAGGAGCCAGGCCGCAGCCTTCGCCGAGGCCGGCCTCGCGTTCGACGCCTACCCGACCGCGGGGGATTTCCGTGTGGGGTCGTCGCCGACGGCCGTACTCGCGCTGCTCACCAACCGGACCATGGGCCGGGACGTCGTCGCGGACCTGGCCGGCCGCCCGGCTGACGTCGTCGTGGTCGACGGCGTGCTGTTCGGGGTGATGGACGAGCTGCGCCGGGCGGGCCACGACTACGCGGTCCTCGGGCACACCTTCGACGGCTTCCTGCGCGGCTCACTCCGCCGGGCGGGTCCGCTGCTGCGGCTGCTCCGGCTCGACCCGCCGGCGCTGCTCGACGGCTCCCGCCTGACCATGGTCGCCTCGATGCCGGAGCTGGACACCGGTCACGGCGACGTCGTCCACATCGGTCCCGTGGTTCGCGCGGTTCCCGCCGAGCCGGAGGAACCGTCCGTCCTGGTCAGCCTCAGCACCTTCCGATTCCCGCAACTCGTGCCGCTGTGGCAACGCGTCCTCGACGGTCTTGCCCCGCTGCGCGCGCGGGTGATCGCCACCACCGGCCCGGCGCTCGAGGCGGCCGAACTGCGCGTGCCCGAGAACATCGAGGTCCACCGTTGGATCCCGCACGAGGAGGTCCTGCCCCGGGTCAGTGCCGCCGTCGGACACGGCGGACACGGCACCACGATGGCCACACTGGCGCACGGAGTCCCGTTGCTCGTCCTGCCTCTCGACCCGACGTCGGACCAGCCGTTCGTCGGCCGGGCGATCTCTCGTGCCGGCGTCGGCCTGACGCGCTCGCGAGCTGCGAGCCCGGAAGCGGTGCGCGCGGCGGTCGAGACGCTGCTGACCGACGGCCGCTACCGGCACGCGGCGGCACAGCTGGGGGAGCGAATTCGCGGCCTGGACGGCCGCACCGGCGGGGCGGACCGGCTGGAGGCGCTCGCCGGCCGGTGAACCGGCGCACCCGCGGCTCGTTCCCGGACCGGGCGCGGACGCGCACCGGCCCCTGGAGACGACGACGGCCGGGCCACGTGGGCCCGGACGGTCGATCGGAGCGGGTGACGGGAATCGAACCCGCGCCGTCAGCTTGGGAAGCTGAAGTTCTACCATTGAACTACACCCGCACTGCGCCGAATCTCGGCAGCGCGCGGCCACTATACCCAACGTGCCCGGCGGCCAGCGAACCGCCCACCGCCACACCCGTCGCCGACCGCGGCAGGCATGCCAGTAGCGCTCGGCGACCGGTGTGGCGCTCGGCGCGGGCCACGCGCCCGCGGGCCCCGCCACCCGGTGGCAGGATGGGCCCGTGCTGCTCTCCGACCGTGACATCCGCGCCGAGATCGACACCGGCCGTGTGCGGCTGGACCCGTATGAGCCGGAGATGGTTCAGCCGGCCAGCATCGACGTCCGGCTGGACCGGTACTTCCGGCTCTTCGACAACCACCGCTACCCGGTGATCGATCCGGCCGAGCACCAGCCGGACCTCACCCGCCTGGTCGACACCGGCCCCACCGAGCCGTTCGTACTGCACCCCGGCGAGTTCGTCCTCGGAGCCACGTTCGAGCAGGTCACGCTTCCCGACGACGTCGCGGCTCGACTCGAGGGCAAGTCCTCGCTCGGCCGGCTCGGACTGCTCACGCACTCCACCGCCGGATTCATCGATCCCGGGTTCACCGGCCACGTCACGCTCGAGCTGTCGAACACGGCCACCATGCCGATCAAACTGTGGCCGGGAATGAAGATCGGCCAGCTCTGCTTCTTCCGGCTCTCCTCCTCGGCCGAGCGGCCGTACGGCTCCGGTGCGACGGGCTCGCGCTACCAAGGTCAGCGCGGTCCGACGGCGTCCCGCTCCCACCTGGGCTTCTCCCGCGCACCGGTGTCGTGAACCGGCCGGAGCCGCCCGCCGGGCCGACCACGCTCCTGGACGCCGGCCTGGCAGATCCGCATCACCTGCTCGTACTCGGTCCCGACGTCACCGCCGACGAGGTCGAGGCGCTGGCCGTCTCCCGCAGCGACACCGCGGGCTGGGCCGGCCACGCCGACATCCGGCTGCTACCCGGTGTCCACCTCACCGGCCCCTGGGGAATCGACCCCACGCTGCGCGTGACGTTCGACCTGCCGAACTGGGCAGACCACGCCTACCTCGTCCAGTGTCCGGTCCTGCGTACCCACCCGCTGCCGCCCGCCCTCGCCGGCGTCGACCCGATCCTGGACGCGTTCCCCGACGGCGTCCCCACCGGTGTGGAACAGGAGGCGCTCGACCACCTGCGGGCCATCGCCCGCCGCCTCGGGGGCGCCCTCCGGATCGCCGGGTCCGGAGCCGTGGTGACGCTCGACCCGGAGTCGGCTACGGACCTGACCGTGCACGCCCCGATCTGGCTCGACCCGGACGCGTGCGTGAGCGTGCTGCGCCCCGCTCTGCCGGACCCACGGAACCTCCTGGACGAGATCCCGCCGGACACCGCCGGTGACGAACCGATCGAGGTCTACGGGGTCGCCTCCGGCGTCGGGGACGACGTGGTCGATGTCACCGTCGCCGGCACCGCCCACCTGCCCCTCGCGGTACGCCTCGAGCCCTGGGCCCGCCGCGGCGTCATCGCCTACGAGGTCCGGTGGCGTCCGGCCCGGCCCGACCTCGCGTTCCTCGCTCGGCCGCCCCTCGGGCAGCGGCGCGCCCGCGCGGGAGCCGCGCTGGCCATCGAGCGGGCCGCCGCGGCGCTGCACGGCGCCGTCGGCGGCACGATCGTCGACGACGACGGCTTCCTCGTCGACCCCGCTCACCTGCGACGATGACCTCCGGTCGCGTCTCTGCCCCCCGGTGAGGCCGGTCGGTCACCCGCCGTCGGGCGCATGAGCCGAGTGCGTCACGGTTTGGTAAAATCCCGACGTCTCCACGTCACCGCCCGCGTCGGCCGCGTGGACCTCCCTGACCGCCCCCGAGCCTGGAGCGGCCCGTGCTGCAACTGCTGGCGATCCATCTGCTGGCGGCCCTCGTCGCGCCCGCGATCGTCAGCCGGCTGGGTAGGCGCGGCTTCCTCCCGCTCGCCCTGGTCCCCGCGGCCGCCGCGGTCTGGGCCGCGGCGCAGACCCCGCAGGTCCTCGCCGGGGAGTACCCGACCCAGACCGTCACGTGGGTACCCGCTCTCCAGCTCGACCTGGCGTTCCGGCTGGACACGTTGTCCTGGCTGATGACGCTGATCGTCGGCGGCGTCGGCGCCCTCGTCCTCGTCGCCTGCACCGCCTACTTCTCCGCGCACGCCAGCTCGCTCGGCCGTTTCGCCGGTCTCTTCGTCGCGTTCGCCGGAGCCATGCTCGGGCTCGTCCAGACGGACAACACGCTGATGTTGTACGTGTTCTGGGAGCTGACGACGGTCATCTCGTTCCTGCTGATCGGTCACTATCACGACCGTCAGTCCTCCCGCCGCGCGGCCATGCAGGCGCTGGTGCTCACCACGTTCGGCGGCCTGGCGATGCTCGGCGGATTCGTGCTCCTCGCCACCGCCGAGGGCGGCTCCTTCCGGATCAGCGAGCTCGTCGCCGCCGCGGCCGACGGCACACTCGGCGGCGCCGATCCGGCCGCACTCGTCCCGGCGGCGGCCGCCGCCGTCCTGCTCGGTGCAGTGACCAAGTCGGCACTCGTCCCGTTCCATTTCTGGCTGCCGGCCGCCATGGCCGCGCCGACGCCGGTCAGCGCGTACCTGCACGCCGCCGCGATGGTCAAGGCGGGCGTCTACCTCGTCGCGCGCCTCGCTCCGGGATTCGCCGGGCACCCGGCGCTCGCCGACCTGTGGCAGTGGTCGGTGGTCGGGCTCGGCCTGCTCACCATGCTCATCGGGGGCTACCGCGCCCTGCGCCAGCACGACCTCAAGCTCGTGCTCGCGTTCGGTACCGTCTCTCAGCTCGGGCTCATCACGGTGCTGGTGGGGCACGGTGAGCGCGCCGTCGCCCTCGCCGGGCTGGCCCTGCTGCTCGCGCACGCGCTGTTCAAGGCCGCGCTGTTCCTCGCCGTCGCGGTCGTGGACTGGTCCGTCGGCACCCGCGACCTCCGCGAACTCTCCGGTCTCGGACGGCGCATGCCGGTCACGGCCGGCGCCGCCGCGCTGGCCACGATCTCCATGGCCGGGCTGCCGCCGACCATCGGATACGTGGCGAAGGAGGCCGCCCTCGAGGCACTCGTCCACGGCGGCCGCACGGTGGACATCCTCACGCTGGTGGCCATCGCCACGGGCTCCGCGCTGACGTTGGCGTACGGGCTGAGGTTCTGGTGGGGGGCGTTCTGGGCGAAGCCGGGTGTCGACCAGGCGGTGCCGCAGCGGCGCTCCGTATACCTCGTCGGCCCTCCGGTGGCGCTCGCGCTCGCCGGGCTCGTGGGATTGGCGCCGCCCGTGGTCGAGCATTACCTTGCCGGGTACGCCGACACGTACCCCGGTGAGGCCGGCCACCTGGTCCTGTGGGGGGGCGTCGGTGTCCCGTTGCTGACCACCGTCGGGGTCGTGGTCGTCGGCGCGGCGTTGTTCGTGCTGCGCCGGCCCGTCGAGGCACTGCAGGAGCGCGTCGGTGGTCACGACCGAGCCGGCGCCGAAGGCGCCTATCGGATGATGATTCGCGGTCTCGAGCACTTCTCCGCCGACGTGACGGCGTTGAGCCAGCGCGGATCCCTGCCCCTGTATCTCGCCGTCGTCCTCGTCACGGCCGCGACCGGCGAGGCCGTCGCGCTCACCGGTGCGGCGTTCGGTGCCGACGTCCGGCCCTGGGACTCACCAGCCCAGGTTCTCGTGGTTGCCGTGGTCGCCGTCGCCGCGCTGCTGGTCACTCGCGCACGCCGGCGGCTCAAGGCCGTTCTCCTCCTCGGCGTCGTCGGCTACGGCATCGCCGTGCTTTTCGCCCTGCACGGCGCGCCCGACCTGGCGCTGACCCAGGTCCTGGTCGAGACCGTGACCCTCGTGGTCTTCGTACTCGTGCTGCGTCGGCTGCCTGCCTACTTCTCCAACCGGCCGCTGGCGGGCTCGCGGTGGTGGCGCGCGTTCCTCGGCGTGGCGGTCGGCGCCATGGTCGCTGTGCTCGGCGTCGTCGCGACCGACTCACGCGTGCACCAGACCATCGCCGTGGACTTCCCGGCCGAGGCCTACGACTACGGCTACGGCAAGAACATCGTCAACGTCACCCTGGTCGACATTCGCGCCTGGGACACGGTCCAGGAGATCTCCGTGCTGCTGGTCGCCGCCACCGGCGTCGCGGCCCTGGTGTTCCTCCGCATCCGCGCGGACCAGCTCGCCCGTAACCCCGACCAGCCGACGGAGCGCCCACTGGCGCCGAACCGGGAGATCGTCAAGGAGCTGCGCCGCGAGATCGCCCTCACCCCCTCCGGCCGCCCGTCCGGGCGGGGCCAGACCTGGCTGAGCACCACCCGAGGACTGGAACCGCGGCGCCGGTCGATCATCCTCGAGGTGGGAGCCCGGATCGTCTTCCCGACCCTCGTGGTCTTCTCCCTGTTCCTCCTCTTCGCCGGCCACAACGCCCCGGGCGGCGGGTTCGCGGGCGGCCTCGTCGCCGGCATCGCCCTGGTGGTGCGCTACCTGGCCGGCGGGCGGCACGAGCTTGCCGCCGCCGCTCGCCTGCACCCCGGGTACCTGCTCGGGACGGGGCTCTTCCTCTCCGCCGGAGCCGGCGCCGTCCCGCTGCCGTTCGGTGGCACGGTGCTGCAGAGTGCGCTCGTCGAGGTGCACCTGCCGGTGTTCAGCGAGGTGCATCTGGCCACGGCGCTGTTCTTCGACATCGGCGTCTACTTGCTCGTCGTGGGCCTCGTGCTGGACATCCTGCGCTCCCTCGGCGGTGAGGTCGACAGGCACGGTGAGCTGGAGGGCAAGCAGGCCCCGGACGTGGCCTTCGACGCCCCCGAACTCGTCCGCGACGACGCCGCTCCCGTCGAGAAGGAAGGGCAGCGATGACCCCCGACGTGACCGTGGACATCTCACCCAGCCTCGCGCTGGTGCTGCTCGCCGCCGTGCTCGTGGGGACCGGCGTGTACCTCCTGCTGGAGCGTTCGCTCACCCGCATCATCGTCGGCATCGCTCTGCTCTCGAACGGCGTCAACATGCTCCTACTGGTGTCCGGTGGTCGTGCCGGCGGCGCGCCGCTGCTCGGCGAGACCGACCCGGCCGAGATGTCCGACCCGCTGCCGCAGGCGATGATCCTCACCGCCATCGTCATCACGCTCGGGATGATGGCGTTCCTGCTCGCCATGGCCTACCGTTCGTGGCAGCTCAACGGCCACGACGAGGTCCAGGACGACCTGGAAGACCGCCGGATCGCCCGCCGCGCGGCACGGGACGAGCTCTCACCGCGCGCCGAGGACGACGCCGGCACCTCGCTCGCCGAGGATGCCGCCCGCACCCGGGACGAGACCGAGGGCGGGCCGCAGGTGCACGCCGAGGCCTCCCATCACCCGGCGGCACTCAGCGAGACCGACGAGGGGGCCAAGCCATGAGCTGGCTCGTCGCCGTCCCCGTGGTTCTGCCCCTCATCGGCACGGGTCTGACCCTCGTCCTGGCGCGCCGGCCCAAGGCTCAGGCCGTGGTGTCCCTGACCGTGCTCAGCCTCGTGTTGACCGCAGCGGTCGCCCTGCTCGTCCGCGTCGAGGACGGCCCCGTCGTCATGGACGTCGGCGGGTGGGCCGCGCCCGTCGGCATCGCGCTGGTGGCCGACCGGCTCAGTGCGCTGATGCTCGTCATCTCGGTGACCGTGACCCTTGGGGTCCTCGTCTACTCCCTCGCCCAGGGCCTGGCGGACCGTGCCCGTGCCGCCCCGCTGGCGATCTACCACCCGACATTCCTCGTGCTCTCCGCGGGAGTGTCCAACGCCTTCATCTCCGGCGACCTGTTCAACATCTACGTCGGCTTCGAGGTCCTGCTGGCGGCGAGCTTCGTGCTCATCACCCTCGGCGGCACCCGGGACCGGATCCGGGCCGGGACCATCTACGTCGTCGTCTCCCTCGTCGGCTCGCTCATCTTCCTCATCGCGATCGCCCTGGTCTACGCCGCCACCGGAACCCTCAACCTCGCCCAGCTCGCGCTGCGGCTGCCAGAGATCGACCCGGGCACCCAGCTCGTCCTGCAGGTGCTCCTGCTCGTGGCGTTCGGCATCAAGGCCGCCGTCTTCCCGCTCTCGGCATGGCTGCCCGACTCCTACCCCACGGCACCGGCACCGGTGACGGCCGTGTTCGCCGGCCTGCTGACCAAGGTCGGCGTCTACGCCATCATCCGCACCCAGGTGCTGCTCTTCCCGGACGGACGCCTGGACGAGGTGCTCATGGTCGTGGCGCTGGCGACCATGCTCGTCGGCATCCTCGGTGCCGTGGCCCAGGACGACATCAAACGTCTGCTGTCGTTCACCCTCGTCAGCCATATCGGCTTCATGGTCTGGGGCGTGGCCACGTCCTCACAGGCGGGACTGTCCGCGGCGATCTTCTACACCGCGCACCACATCACCGTGCAGACCGGTCTGTTCCTCGTCGTCGGCCTGATCGAGCGGCGAGGTGGGACCACGTCGCTGGTACGGCTCGGTTCGCTGGGCCGGGCGGCGCCGGTGCTCGCCGCGCTGTACTTCGTCCCGGCGATGACCCTGGCCGGGATCCCGCCGTCGACCGGGTTCCTCGGCAAGGCCGGCCTCATCACGGCGGCGGCCGAGAGTGGGACCGGCTGGTCCTACACGCTCATCGCCGGCGGCCTGCTCACCTCCCTGCTCACGCTCTACGCCGTGGGCCGGGCGTGGAACATGGCCTTCTGGCAGGAGGCGCCCGAGGAACTGCCGCGGGCGAGCACCCCGGCCGGGCTCGTCGGCCCGGCAGCCGCACTGGTGGCGTTCTCGCTCGCCCTGGCGATCGGCGGCGGCAAGCTCTACGACTACACCGACAGCGCCGCGGCCGATCTGCGGGACCGCATGCCGTACATCGTCGCGGTGCTGCCCGACGACGGACGCGGCACCGGCCAGTCGGAGTCAGCTAGTCAGGGCGGGGAGGGTGACGGATGAACGATCCGGCACAGCGCCCCGAGCGGCGCTTCCCCCGGGCCTCGTGGCTCATGCTCGGCTGGCTCACGGCCGTGTGGGTCATGCTCTGGGGCGACCTGACTGCGGCCAACGTCATCGCCGGGTTCGTCATCGCGCTGGTGGTGACCACGGTGCTGCCGCTGCCGCGGGTCCCGTTCGCCGGACGGATCCGGCCCTGGGGCATCGTGCGCCTGCTGGCCGCGTTCCTGCGCGATCTTTTGATCGCCTCGGTCCAGATTGCCGCCACCACGGTGGCCGGACGTCGTCCCAAAGGCGCGGTGGTCCGGGTCCGTCTGCGCTCGCACTCCGACCTGGTGCTCACCCTGACCTCGGGATTCGTCTCGTTGGTGCCGGGCTCGATCGTGGTCGAGACGCACCGGCTGGACGGGACGATGTACGTCCACGTCTTCGACGTCGACCGGCACGGCGGCGTGGAGGCCGCTCAGCGTACCGTTCTGGAGCAGGAGCAGCGCGTCCTGCGTGCGGTCGGTTCCGCGGACCAGCTCGCCGACGCCGGGATGGCGCCCGCGGGCACCGGAGAGGGTGAGCGCCGATGAGCCTGCCCGAGGTGACCCAGGCGGTCCTGATGGTCGGCCTCGCCGTGCTCGGCCTCTCCGCCGCCCTCGCCATGGTGCGTCTCGAGCGCGGTCCGACCATGCTGGACCGCGCAGTCGCGGTCGACGTCATCACGATCGTCGTCCTCGGCTCGTCGGCGCTGGTCACGGCCCTGACCGGCCGCACGGACCTGGTGCCGCTGCTGGCCGTCCTCGCCATCGTCGGGTTCGTCGGCTCGGTGACCATCGGTCGCTTCACCGCGGCCGAGTCGCCCGACGAGGCACGGATCCTCACCAAGGAGGAGATCGCCGAACCGGCACCCGTCCCCGACGAGGCCGCGCCGGTCCACGACCCGGACGCCGAGTCCGAGGACCGTGACCGCGGAGGCGAGCACGAGGAGGGGGCGTCATGACGGGTGTCGACCTGGGCCAGGTCGCCGACCTCGCCGGTGCCGTGCTGATCCTCCTTGGCACGCTGCTGTCCCTCGTCGCGGCGATCGGGGTGGTCCGGTTCCCGGATCTGCTCTCCCGGATGCACGCCGCGACCAAGCCGCAGACTCTCGGCCTCATGCTCATCATGTGCGGCCTCGCACTGACCGTCCGCAGCGCGTTCGTCGTCTGGACGTTGCTGCTCGTCGTCGCCAGCGTGATGGTCACCGCGCCGGTCTCGGCGCACGTGCTGGCGCGCGCCGGGTACCGCACCAACCGGATCGAGGCGGAATGGCTCACCCACGACCAGCTGAACGAGGACATGGCGGCCGTCTCCGAGCTCTCCGAGGACGAGATCGCCCGGCGCCTCGCGGCCCGCGCCGGGGACCGGCCGGAGGACGCGGCCGACCGGGAGACGGCCGGACCGAGCGTTCCCGGTGAGCAGGGCGAGGAACGGAACTCGCGCCGGCGGGACTAGCCCGACGCGGGCGCGCCGGCCGTGCCGGTGAGGGCGTGCACCGCGTCGACGAGCTCGTCGGCCACGGTCTCCAGCTCGTCCTCGCTCGTCTGCGCACCGAAGGAGACGCGGACCATGGTCCGGGCGAGATCCGCGTCGATCCCGCAGGCGAGCAGGGCCTCTGGCGGTTCGGTGGAGCCGGCGGCGCATGCCGTTCCGCTCGAGACCTGCACCCCGCGCTCGTCGAGCCGGAGGAGAACCGCCTCGCTGGTGACCCCGGGCAGTAACCACGCCAAGTGCCCGGGCAGTCTCCGGACCGGGTCGCCGACGAGGACGGCGCCGGGCAGCCGGGCCGCGACGGCGGCCGCCAGGCGATCCCGTCGCTCCTCGAGCCGAGCGGTCCGCTCGGCCAGTCCGGTCGTCGCCAGATGCAGCGCCACGGCCAGTCCGACCGCGCCGGCGACGTCCTCGGTGCCGGACCGCCGGCCGTCCTGCTGCCCGCCTCCGTGCAGCACCGGCTCCAGCGGCACCGAGCGACGCACCAGCAGGGCACCGACGCCCGCCGGCGCGCCGAGCTTGTGCCCGGCGACCGTCAGCGCGTCGACGCCCAGGTCGGGCATCGACACCGGGATCTGACCCGCGGCCTGGACAGCGTCGGTGTGCATCGGGACGCCGCGGGCGGCGGCGACGGCGGCGATCTCCCGGATCGGTTGGACGGTCCCGAGCTCGCTGCTGGCGGTGGCCACCGTGACCAGCGCTGCCGGCTCGCCGGCGTCGAGCGCGGTGGCGACGTCGTCGGCACGGACCCGGCCCGCGCCGTCGACCGGCAGCATCTCGACGGTGAAGCCGGCCAGGCGGGCCAGCGCCCGGCATGACTCGAGCACGGCCGGGTGCTCGGTGGGGGAGGTGAGAATGCGCCGGCCGCGCGGGCGGGCCAACGCGATGCCCTTGACGGCGAGGTTGTCGGCCTCGGTGCCGCCGGCCGTGAGCACCACCTCGCCCGGCCGGCCGCCGAGCGCGGTGGCGATCTGGTCGCGTGCCCAGTCCAAGGCCGCCGCGGCGGTCCGACCCGCCTCGTGCCGGCTCGACGGGTTCGCCGGGCCACCCGCCAGGTACGGCCACATGGCACGGAGCGCCTCGGGGTGGACCGGGGAGCTGGCTGCGTGGTCGAGGTACGGCATCAGGCGTCCACCACAAGGTCGAGGCCGAGATCGAGTGCGCTGACACTGTGGGTCAGCGCACCGACCGAGATCACGTCCACCCCGGTGCGTGCCACGTCCGCGACCTCGTCCAGGCCGACGGTGCCGCTGGCCTCGACGACGGCGCGCCGACCGATCCGGTCCACGCCCGCCGCGAGTTCGTCGAGGGTGACGTTGTCCAGCAGCACCGAGTCGACCGCGCCGGCCTCCAGCGCGGGGTCGAGCATGTCCAGCTGATCCAGGGTGTCGACCTCGACCTCGACGTGCGTGGTGTGCCCGAGCCGGCGCCGCAGCGAGAGCAGGGCGCCGGCCAGGTCCTGGCCGCCGGCGGCGAGCACCGCGAGGTGATTGTCCTTGAGCATCACGGCGTCGGAGAGGCCGAAGCGGTGGTTGCTGCCGCCGCCGGCGAGGACCGCGTGCTTGTCGAACGCGCGCAGGCCAGGGGCCGTCTTGCGGGTGTCGGCGATGCGGGCGCCGGTCCCGGCCACCGCGGCGACGTATCGTGCGGTGGTCGTCGCGATGCCGCTCATGCGCTGGGCGAAGTTCAGGGCCACCCGTTCACCGGCCAGCACCCCACGTGCTGGGCCGTGGACGGTCGCGAGCCGTTGCCCGGCCTCGATGCGGTCGCCGTCGTGGGCCGTGAGGATCACCTCGATCGCGTCGTCGGCCTGGCGGAAGGTCTCCGTGACCACCTCGGCCCCGGCGAGGACCCCGTCGGCGCGGGCGACGAGGTGGGCCTGCGCGATGGCCTCGGCGGGGATGACGTGCGCACCGGTCAGGTCACCCCACGGGGCGTCCTCGGCCAGGGCGCGACCGACAACCTCGGCGATCAGGCGGCGGTCGAGCATGCGTGCCCCTCCTGTGGTCGGCCGCGCACCAAGGTGCGCGGGGCGGCGAGTGCGGGATCGGTGGCGGGGTGGTCGCGGCGGCGGTGCGCCCCACGGGATTCGGGACGCTCCCACGCCGCCCGCGCCACGAGGCGGGCGAGTGCGGCCCGCTCGGCGGCGGCGTCGGCGCCGGCGGCAAGCCGGTCGAGGCGGGCGAGGGCGCGGGCCAGTCCGGGCGCGTCGCGATCCACGCCGACGCCGTCGCGCAGGCAGGCACCGACGGCGTCGAGGCGTTCCTGGCTCCCGGCCGGCGGGCCGGTCTCCTCCCGGTCCGGCGCCGCGACGGCGTCGTCGACCGCGGTCGCCGGCCAGGCCGGGACCGTGCCGGTACCGGCCCGGGCGGCGGTACGTCCCGCCCGAGTGCCGAAGACCAACCCCTCGAGGAGGCTGTTCGAGGCGAGCCGGTTGGCGCCGTGCACACCGGTGCGCGCGCACTCGCCGGCCGCGAGCAGACCCGGCACGTTGGTGCGGCCGTCGAGGTCGGTGCGCACCCCACCCATGAGGAAGTGCGCCGCAGGCATGATCGGCACCAGGTCGGTCCGCCAGTCGACGCCGCGGTCGGCCAGGGCGCGGTCGATGGTGGGGAACCGGGCTGCCAGGTCGATGCCGTCGTCCGCGAGGACGGTGGCGTCCAGGTACGCCGGCCGCCCGTCCTGGGCACCGATGACCGCCGCCGTCGCCGCGGCCACGACGTCGCGCGGGGCGAGCTCCGCCCGCGGGTCCACCTCGGCGAGGAACCGCCGGCCGTGCTCGTCCCGCAGCACTGCTCCGGCACCGCGGACCGCCTCCGAGACGAGCAGGCCGTCCGGGGTGGCGGTCGGGTGGAACTGCACGAACTCCAGATCCGCCAGCGCGGCGCCGACGCGCCAGGCGGCGAGGATGCCTCCGCCGAGGGCGCCCGTGGGGTTGGAGGTGGCGGGGTAGAGGCGGCCCAGCCCGCCGGTGGCCAGGACGAGCGCGTCGGCGCCGATCACGTCGCCGCCGGCCGGCCGTACGCCGGTGACCACACCGCCGGCCGTGACGAGATCGCGGATCGGCGTGTGCTCGCGGATGTCGATCCGCGCCGCCGCGAGGCGGCCGACCAGGTGCTCGGCCAGCCGCCGGCCGCTCGCGTCGCCACCGGCGTGCAGGATGCGGCGCCGGGAGTGTGCGGCCTCGAGCCCGCGGGCGAGCGTGCCGTCGGCGTTGCGGTCGAAGGGCGCGCCCGCGGCCACCAGGGCACGGACGGCATCCGCGCCGGCGCGGGTGAGTAGGTCGACGGCGGCCGGGTCGCACAGCCCGGCCCCGACCGCGCGCGTGTCCTCGGCGTGCCGGGCGGGGGAGTCGTCCGGCCAGATCGCGGCGGCGATCCCGCCCTGGGCACGGGCGGTTGCCGAGTCGAGCAGGTCTCCGGCGGTCAGCAGGACGACGTCGGCCCCGTCCTCGGCCGCCGCGAGTGCGGCGCTCGCGCCGGCGACGCCGCCACCGACCACGACGACGGCTCTCCTCCGGCGTCCGGTCACGAGGATCGGCCGGTCGCGTCCGCGGGCCGGTCCCCTGCGCGGCAGGCGAGCATGCGCTCGAGCGCGAGGCGAGACCCGTCCTGGACCTCCGGAGGTACCTGCACCTGGTTGACGGTCTCGCCGTCCACGAGCCGTTCCAGCACCCAGGCGAGGTAACCCGGGTGGATGCGGTACATGGTCGAGCAGGGGCAGACCACCGGATCGAGGCAGAAGATGGTGTGCTGTGGGTACTGGGCCGCCAGCCGCCGGACCAGGTTGATCTCCGTACCGATACCGAACGTGGTGCCCGGCTCCGCGGCGGCGACCGCCTTGGTGATGTGGTCGGTCGAGCCCGACTCGTCGGCGGCGTCGACCACCTCCATGGAGCACTCCGGGTGCACGATGATCCGGACTCCCGGGTGTTCGGCCCGCGCCCGGTCGATCTGCTCGACCGTGAACCGCTTGTGCACGGAGCAGAAGCCCTGCCACAGGATGACCCGCGCGTCGTGCAAGCTCTGCGGGTCGTTGCCGCCGAGCGGTTCGCGCGGGTTCCACACCGGCATCGCCTCGAGCGGCACTCCCATGGCCCGGGCCGTGTTCCGGCCCAGGTGCTGGTCCGGGAAGAAGATGACCCGCCGCGCCCGGGCGAAGGCCCAGTCCAGGACGCTGCGTGCGTTCGAGGAGGTGCACACGATGCCGCCGTGGTGTCCGCAGAACGCCTTGATCGCCGCCGAGGAGTTCATGTAGGTCACGGGAAGCACCGGCAACCGGGTGTCCTCCGGGTCGACGTCGGCGTCCTGGCCGGCGTAGAGCTCGGTGAGCTGGGACCACGCGGCCTCGACGTCCTCGATGGTCGCCATGTCCGCCATGGAGCAGCCGGCGGCCAGATTGGGCAGGATCACCCGCTGGTGGCCGGGGGAGAGGACGTCGGCGGTCTCGGCCATGAAGTGCACGCCGCAGAAGACGATGGTCTCGGCCTCGGTGCGCTCGGTCGCGGCCCGGGCGAGCTGGAAGGAGTCACCGACGACGTCGGCATGGTCGATGACTTCGTCGCGCTGGTAGAAGTGCCCGAGGACCACGACGCGCTCGCCGAGAGCCTGTTTCGCGGCGACGATGCGGCGGCGCAGCTCCTCGTCGCCGAGGCGCTTGTAGAGCTCCGGCAGACCGCCCTGGCGGGGTGCGCCGGGCGGGATCGGGTCGGCGGCGGATGCGCCGGGGCCGTATCCGGGCCGGGTGTCGACCTGCCACGGGTCGAGCGCGAGGTCGGTGTCGCAGGTGCCGCGTGCGCCGGGCGGGACGAGGGGCAGGGTGGGCAGGGAGGTCATGAGGTCCGTCGCTTCCGCTCGGTGGTCTCGGCTGGGGTCGGTGCAGGGGTCAGCAGCTCGGCGTCGGGCTCGGCGACGAACCGGTAGCACCGGGCGGGCCGGTGCGCGCCGTCACGGCGCACGGCGCCGGTGGGTTCGACCCGCCCGGAGGCGAGCATCCGGCGACGGAAGTTGGCCGGGTCGCTGGTCCGGCCCAGCACGGCGTCGTGGACCCGGCGCAGCTCGCCGAGGGTGAACTCCTCGCCGAGGAAGCGCACGGCGACGCCGGTGTACGTCGCCTTCGCCCGCAGCCGCCGGCGTGCCAGGGCGACGATGTCCGCGTGGTCGAACGCCAGGGGCGGCAGGGCGTCGACCGAGTACCACGCTACGTTCTCGACCGACTCCATCGGGGTGCGGTCGGCCAGGGCGATGAGCGCCCAGTAGGCCACCGTGACGACCCGCAGATCCGTGGCCGACCGGTCCCGGCCGCCGAAGGTGTAGAGCTGCTCGAGGTAGCGCGGTGACAGGCCGGTGGCCTCGTGCAGCGTGCTGCGGGCGCTCTCCTCCAGCGAGGTGTCCCAGGCGAGCGGTCCGCCGGGCAGGGCCCAGCGGCCGGTGAACGGCGCGCGGGTGCGCCGTACCAGCGGCAACCAGAGGGTGGCGCCGTCGTGCGGTGCGTCGCCCACCGGCTGTCCGGCCGGTGGCTGCAGGGCGAAGATCACGGTCGAGACACCGACGCGCGGCGGCGCCGTGCGGCGCTCGCTCACGTTGAGCGCTCGCATCGCGTCTCCCGTCGCCAAGCCGTCGCCGAGTTATGGTCGTCATGACCATAAGGTGCCCGGCCGTGCCGGTCAACCGGCGAGCGATCCGCCCGGGCACGCCCATCACCGCCGGACATCGCGCATGCACTGCGGGTGCGGCATCATCGGTACCCGCGGGATGGGCCCCGTGGCATCGCCCAACGGAGAGGGAGACGAATGGACATCGGCTGGAAAGTCGTCAGCACGGCGGCCACCGTCGGCGCCACGATGGTGGCCACCAAGGCCATCACCACCGGCTGGAAGGTCATCACGGGCCACGCGCCGCCGGTCGACGAGGACGACCCGGAGGTCGAGCTGTGGGAGGCCGTCGCCTTCGCCGCCGTCTCCGGCGCGCTTCTCGGACTGGCTCGTCACCTCGCGCTGCGCGGCGCCACGAAGTGGTACGGCGGCCCCGTCGACAAGCGCCTCAAGGAGGTCTGAGGCCCGGCTGAACCCGCGGTGAGCGAGGCCCGCTCGCCGCGACCGTCACCTCGCGGACGCCCGGTGTTCACCAGGCCGACCTAGCGTCCGCTTCGTGAGTGACCTGTCCGCCCGTGACCTGGCCCGCCAGCTGTGCGAGGAGTACGCCTCGCTCGCGCCTGGCACCCGTGTGGGCAGCGAACACGAGCTCGCGCGCCGATTCGGCGTCTCCCGGTCGGTGGTGCGCAGTGCTGTCGACGAACTCGTCGGGCGATTCCTGCTGCGGCGCGTCCAGGGTGCCGGGACGTACGTCAACCAGCGGGTCGATTACCTGATCTCCAGCCGCCATCCGCCCTCGTTGCACCGGACCGTCGCCGCCGCGGGTGGCGAGGCTCGCACGTTCCTGCTCGACGTGACCGAGGCGCCGGTCCCCGATGACGTCGCAGCGCACCTCGGGTGCGTCCCGGGAACCCGGCTGACGCGGCTCGTCCGCCTCGGTTACGTCGACACCCTCGTGGCCAACACGGTCGAGGAATGGCTGTCGGCCGGCGTCCTCGAGCACGCCGACATCTCCCTCCGCGCCGTCGAATCGCTCAACGAGGTGCTGCGGATGGGCCGGCACGACCCCATTCGCGCGTGGAGCCGGGCGGCCCCCGACTTCCCGCCTGCGCACGTCGCTGCCCGGCTCGACCTCGATCACGCCGCCCCGGTCTGGATCATCGAGACGGTCACCCGGGACGGCTCCACCCGCGCCCCGCTGATGTACTCCCGGTCCTGGATGCGCCAGGACGTCATCCGGCTCGTCTTCGAGTTCGACAACCCGGTCCTCGCCGACGACTGACTTGTCCCGCAAGTTCAGCGAGAGTTCACCGATCCCCTCCCTCCTGTTGCGCCGTCGGTGAACGCCTCGTCAGCCGGTGCGCTGACGCTGGAGGCGACGCCCGGCCCTGCCCCGTCCGTGGGGACCGACGAGAGGAACGAGCCCATGCCCCATACCGTCACGCCAGTTGCGAAGCGCCGTCTCGCCGCCGCGGCGGCGGCCGCCTCCGTTCTCGTCCTCGCCGCCTGCGGCTCCTCCGCCGCCGACGGCACCGCCTCGGGGGACGGCGACGCCGCGGCCTCCGGGTCGGACCGGCCCGAGAGCCTGACGTTCGCTTCTATCCCCAGTGAGAACGCCACCGGCATCGCCGCCGAGTACGCCGTCGTCCTGGAGGCCATGGAGGGGGAACTCGGCATTCCCGTGGAACTGCAGGAGGCGACCGACTACGCCGCGGTCATCGAGGCGCTGCGCGCCGGCCAGGTCGACGTCGCCGCCCTCGGCCCGTTCTCCTACGTCACCGCCCGGGACGGCGGCGCCGGGGTCGAACCGCTCGGTGCCGTCGTCGACTCGGCCGACGAGGATCCGGGCTACGTCTCCTACGGTGTCGTCCCCGCGGGCAGCGACATCGCCGAACTCTCAGACTTCGCCGGGAGGACGGTCTGCTTCGTCGACCCGACGTCGACCTCCGGATACCTCTACCCCTCGGCAGGACTGCTCGAGGCCGGCGTCGACCCGGAGACCGACGTCGACCCGGTCATGGCCGGTGGCCACGACGCCTCCGCGCTCTCCGTCGCCGACGGCACCTGCGAGGCCGGCTTCGCCTACGACTCCATGGTCACCACGTCGCTGATCGAGTCCGGTCAGCTCGAGGAGGGGGCGCTCGAGGTGGTGTGGGAGTCCGAGGTCATCCCCGGCAGCCCGACCGTCGTGAGCACGAACCTGCCGCAGGAGTTGCAGGACGAGATCACCACGTTGTTCACCGAGCGGATGAACGCGCCGTGGCTCGCCGAGAACGGCTACTGCGCCTCGGAGGACGACTGCGTGCTGCCCGAGGAACACACCTACGGCTACGTCCCCGTCGAAGACGAGCTCTACGACGGCATCCGCGAGGTCTGCGACATCACCGGGTCCGCCTCCTGCGTGGAAGGGGAGTGAGCCGTGGCCACCGCGACCGTGACCAGCCTGCCCGAGCCGGCCGTCCGTCTCGAGGCGGTGACGAAGAGATTCGGCGCCGTGACCGCCCTGGACGAGGTCACCCTCGACCTGCCCGCCCGCCGGATGAACGTCCTGCTCGGCCTGTCCGGGTCCGGCAAGTCCACACTGCTGCGCCACCTCAACGGATTGCACCGGCCCACGTCCGGGCGAGTGACCACGCTCGGCGTGGCGGTCCATGCCGCCTCCGACCGCGACCTGCGTGATCTGCGTTGCCGGGTGGGCATGATCTTCCAGCACTTCCATCTCGTCGGTCCGATGTCCGTCCTGGAGAACGTCTGCACCGGCAAGCTCGGTTCGCTCCGCGGGCCGCGGCTGGGCCTGATCACCTACCCGCGTGCAGTCCGCGAGGCCGCCATGGCCGAACTGGCCGCCGTGGGACTGGCCGACAAGGCGTTCCAGCGCGCCGACACCCTCTCCGGCGGCCAGCAGCAGCGCGTCGCTATCGCCCGCGCCCTCATCCAGCAGCCCACCGTCCTGCTCGCCGACGAACCGGTCGCCTCCCTCGACCCGATCACCGCCGACGGCGTCATGGACCTGCTCGCACGGATCGGCCGAGAGCGCGAGTTGACCGTGGTCTGCAGCCTGCACCAGGTCGACCTCGCCCTGGCCGTCGCCGACCGCGTCGTCGGCCTGCGAGCGGGGTCGGTCGTCCTCGACCGGGACGCCGCCGGTCTGTCCCGCGCCGAGGCCCTGACGGTCTACGACCCTCCCCGCCCGGCCGAGGCGGCCCCGCCGGACGGCGGGAGGCTGCCCGCACCCGACCACCTCGCCCGCGTGGCCGCCGCCGGGAGCTGACCATCACCGCGACGAGAACAGGCAGCGGCTCGCCGACACGTCCCCTCGCCCTACCGGTCCCCGCACAGCCCAGGCCGCAGGCATCCACGGTCGGCGTCACCGTGGTCCTGCTTGCCCTGGCGGCGACGTCGGTGTGGTCCGTGGCGGCCCTGCAGATCAACGTGGCCACGATGATCGACAGCGTCGATCATGCGACCGACTTCCTCGCCCGCATCCTGCCGCTCGACTTCCCGCCGCTCGCCGAGCTGGCGCTCATGACCGGCCAGACGCTGGGCATCGTCACGCTCGCCACGGCGCTGGCGGTCCTGCTCTCCACCCCGGTGGCGCTCTTCGCGGCCGCGACGACGACCACCGGGCCAGGGGCCCGGGCCGCTGCACGAACCATCATCGTCCTCGCCCGGGCCGTCCCGGACCTCGTCTTCGCGATCGTGCTGCTGCGGGTGCTCGGGCTCGGGGCGCTGCCGGGCGTGCTCGCCCTGGCGCTGCACTCGGTCGGCATGATCGGCAAGCTCTACGCCGACGCCGTCGAACAGGTCGACCCCGGCCCCCCGGAGGCGCTGCGCGCCGCCGGGGGACGCCGCTGGCAGTGGATCGCCGGCTCGGTGCTGCCCCAGGTCATGCCCCAGGTCGTGGCGACGGCGCTGCACCGCTTCGACATCAACCTGCGCACGGCCGTGCTCCTGGGGTACGTCGGCGTCGGCGGCATCGGCATGGAGATCTCCGACGCGTTGCGGACCATGAACTACCAGCGCGGCATGGCGCTCGCCCTCGTGGTCCTCGTGCTGTGCGTCGTGGTCGAGATCCTCTCCGGCACGATCCGCGCCCGGCTCGCGCCCGGTGTCCGCTCCGGCGGCGGCCTGCTCGACCGCCTCTGCGCGGCGTGGGTCCACGCGCCCCGGGAGACCCACCGTCTCCAGCGGTGCGGCGACGGCCGCGTGCGGATCAGCCCGCCGTGGGACGGTGACCGGATCCGCCGGCTGGCCGGCGTCGTCCTCAGCATCGCCGTCCTGGCGGCCGCGTCCGTGGCGAGCGGTGTCGACCTGAGCATGCTCGGCCGCGATCTGGCCGGACTGCCTGCCGCGGTCGGGCTCTTCTGGCCTCCGGAGACCGGCGGCATCCTGCCCACGCTGCTCGCGGCACTGGTCGTGACCGTCCAGATCGCTCTCGCCGCGACCGGACTCGGGATGGTCCTCGCCCTGCCGATCGGAGTGCTCGCGGCACGCAACGTCGCACCCCACCCCCGGGTGGCGACCGCGATGCGCCTGGTCATCGTCATCGTCCGGGCGCTGCCCGAGCTCATCGTGGCCATCGTGCTCATCGTCATCACCGGGCTCGGGCCGGTCCCCGGGGCGATCGCTCTCGCGATCGGCTCCGTGGGCCTGCTCGGCAAGCTCGTCGCCGACTCCGTCGAGGAGACCGACGTACGCGTCCAGGACGCCCTGCGCGCGTCGGGCGCCACCCGGATCCAGGTGCTCACCGGTGCCACGCTGCGCCAGGCCCTGCCGGCGATCGTCGCCCACGTGCTGTACCAGCTCGACGTGAACATCCGGGGGGCCACGCTGCTCGGCATCGTCGGTGCCGGCGGCATCGGCTATTACCTGCTCAACGCCTCGCGCGTCCAGGAGTTCGGCGTGGTGACCACGATCGTGCTGTGCGTCCTGGCCGTCGTCCTCGCCGTCGAGGCACTGGCTGTGTGGGCGCGGCGGGTGGTGCGCTGAATGCAACAAGTCACGCGGGGTTTACCGCACCGTTCACCACCGGTCCAACCGCTCGCGCCCGGCGGGTCACCTTCGCTCGTCATGGTGGGGACATGACCAGGCAGACCTCCCGGCCGGCAGCCGCCGGCCTCACCCGTGAGGAACGGACCGAACTGCTCTCCCGCGCGGGCGCCGCGGACGTCGTCACCCTCGCCGACCGCGTGCTCGCAGGCGTCGGTGACGACGCCGTCCACCTCACCCGCCCGCCCCAGGTGGGGATCGTCGTCGCGCAGGTGCGCGAGCCGCTCGCGGGCCACCGCTTCCTGTTCATCGATGTGCTGACCACGCAGGCCGAACTCGAGCTCGACGGCCACCTGGGCTGGGCCATGCGAACCGGTGAGGACCGGCGCGCCGCCCTCGCTCAGGCTGTCTGCGACGCGGAGGCGGCCCGCGGCGGGCCGCACGCGCGAGCCGTCGAGGACCTCGCGCTGGCCACCCGCGACCGACTCGCCGACCGCCGCGCCGAGGAGTGGGAGCGGCTCGTCCCCACCATCGTCGAGTTCGAGGAGGTGCCGTGACCGCGATGTCCACCACCGCATCGACCACCGTGCCCACCGCCGGGTCGAGCCGTGCTGCGGACGTACCGCGCCCAGCCGGCCGCGGAGGCCTGAGTGCGGTGAGCCCCGCGCAGGCCCAGCGCACCTTCCGCGCCACGCTGGAGGCGATGGCGCGCCCGGGCACGCTGCACCGCCTTCTCGACGTGCCCGGATCCCATCCGCCCGTGTCGGCCGTCCCGCTCGCGCTGGCCGATCTCATGTCGCCGCTGGCGCCACTCGGTCCCGCGGAGAAGGACCTGACCGCCGAGCTCGCCCGCATCACCGGCGCGCCGCTGACCGCGCCGGCCGAGGCGCGGATCGTGCTCGGAACCGCCGCACCCGCGGCCTCCGCCGTGCATGCCCTGCCGGCCGGTTCCGCGTGGGAACCGGAGCGCGGTGCCCTGCTCGCGCAGCACGTCGTCGGACTCGGCACGGAGCCGTGCGAGACCACCGACGTCGTCCTGAGGCTCGCCGGGCCCGGTGTCGACGGCATACGCCACCTGGCCGTCACCGGCATCGACGCGGACGTCGTGGACGCCCGCAACCTCCGGTGCGCCGCCTTCCCGGCCGGCGTGGACCTCGTCCTCGTCGCAGCCGACGCCACCGTCGCCGCCCTCCCACGCACCACCCGGATCGAGGTGCTCCGATGACATACGCCGGAGGCCACCGCGGCGGCACCGCCGCCATCCTCGCCGCGGAGGAGCTACGCGCGCGCCGCGTCGCGGACGGCGCCGCCGTCGACGTCGACGCGGTTCGCACCGCGTTCCCCCTTCTCCTGGACCGCGTCATGAGCGAGGGCGGGCTGTGGGCCGAGGACCTCGCCGCCGCCGCGTTGCTGCAGTCCGGCGGCGACACCGCTGAGGCGGTGCACCTGCTCCGTGCGCACCGCTCCACACTCACCCGGTTCGCCGTCAGCCGGCCCGTCGACCCCGACGGGATCGTGCTCGACCGGCGGATCAGCTCTGCACACCGCCAACCGGACGGGCCGCAGCTGCTCGGCGAGACGGTCGACTACTCCCCGCGCCTGGTCCGCCGTCCCGGCGAGGACGACCCCCTCCCGCCCACGGACGAGATCGAGGAGGTGGCGGCACGAGCCCGGACCGGGAACCCCGGGACGGACGCGACGACCCGCCACCCGGACGTGACCCCGCGCCGCTATTCCCGGTACCTCGCCGCGAACGACCTGCTGCTCGAGCGCCACGACCTCACCGACCCCGAGCCCTACGACCTGGCCCTCGAACCCGTCCGGCTGCCCGCCCCCCGCTCCGCGCTGCTGTCCGCCATGGCGATCGCCGAGAGCGGCGCCCTGGTCAACATCTGGTACCGCAACGTGCTAGGCCCGGACGGCTACTCCGACGAGTCCGTCACGCTCGGCGAGGTCCGCTGCGGGCACGCCCCGGTCGCGATCGACCATCCGCACACCGGGAACCCGGTGACCATCGGCGACATCCGGGTCACCGAGTGCGAGGCCGTCGACCACCTCGACGAGCGCGGCGAGGACCCCTCCCGGTTCACCGCGGGCTACGGCCTGGCCGCCGGGCACAACGAACGCAAGGCGATCGCCATGGCCGCGCTGGACAGCGGCCTGACCCGTTACCGCGGCACGCCGGAGGGCGAGGCCTTGCAGCAGGTGGTCATGCACACCACCGACGGGCTCGCCGCCAACGGCTTCCTCGAGCACCTCAAGATGCCGCACTACGTGACCTTCCGGTCGATGATCGAGCGGGCCGAGTCGGCCAGACAGGTGGCGCAGGAGTACGGCGACCGCTGGCCCGAGGACACCGCCGAGCCCCAGGAGGTCCGATGAATACCGCCGGCCTGCTCGCCAGCGCCGATGCCGCCACCGAGGGTGGGGACCGCCCCGCCGTCCTCGACGAGCAAGGCAGGCGCGAGGTCCGCCGTGCCATGCTCACCGCCGTCGCCGTGCCCGGCTACCAGGTGCCGTTCGGCTCCCGCGAGATGCCTGTCGCCCGTGGCTGGGGATCCGGCGGGTTGCAGGTGACCCTCGCCGTCGGCGGCAGTGACGACGTCGTCAAGGTCATCGACCAGGGCGACGAGGAGTCCGTCAACGCCGTCAACCTGCGCCGCCTCATCCGCGGCACGCTCGGATGCGGTGGCACCGCCGACACCCGCGAGGCCACCATCGTCCAGTCCCGGCACCGCATCCCCGAGGACCGGCTCCGCGCCGACCAGACCCTCGTGCTGCAGGTCCCCGTCTCGGAACCGTTGCGCGGGATCGAGAAGTCCGTCCTCGAGTGCCGGCGGATGCACGCGGAGGCCGACTACTCGCGTATGTGGGTCGGGATGTACGAGGACCTCGCGACCGGCGGGGTCATCAACGCCGGCGCCGGCTATCCCGTCATGGTCGGCGGGCGATACCTCATGGCCCCCAGCCCTATCCCGCGCTGGGACGTCCCGCGGCTCGGCCAGGACCACCTGACGGTCCTGTGCCACGGCCGCGACAAGAAGGTCTATGCCGTGCCGCCGCACACCGAGGTCGAGCCGGTTGTCTTCGACGACGTCCCCTTCGAGGTCGAGTACACCCCCGGCAGCTCGTGCGCTCTGTGCGGCTCGGCCGACACCTACCTCGTCCAGACCGCCGACGGCCGGTTCCTGTGCTCGGACGTCGAATGGTGCGCGAGAGTCCGGACCGGTGACGTCGACCCGGAGGACCACGCCACGCTGGCGCCGACCCGCTACTACCCCGACCCGGCCCGGCGAGCCTGGTCCCGCGCCGAGCACTTCGAGCCCGGCACGCTCGCCGGCCACGCCCTCACCGGCGCCGCACGGCACACGGCGACGGCGCCCGGCCAGGACTGGGCGCTGCAGGTGACGGCACTCGCCAAGACCTACCCGGGGCGCCGCGGCTCCTCCGAGGTGGTGGCCGCCCGCGGCATCAGCTTCGACGTCGCCCCGGCGGAGGCGCTCGGCATCATCGGCGAATCCGGATCCGGGAAGTCGACGGTGATGCGCTGCCTCATCGGGGAGGAGCAGGCCGGCGCCGGCGACGTGCGCCTCGCAGGCTACGACGGCGGCTGCCGCAACATTCTCGAGCTCACCGGATCCGAGCGGCGCGCACTGCGTGTGGGCCTGCTCTCGGTCGTCCACCAGGATCCCGGCCAGGGTCTCGACCTGCGTGTCTCGGCCGGTGGCAACATCGCCGACCGGCTCACCGCCGCTGGCTGGCGTTCCTACCACGACATCCGCCGCCGGGCCGCTGCCCTCCTCGACCGCGTCGAGGTCCCCCTCGCACGGATGGACGACGTCGCGGGTCAGTTCTCCGGCGGCATGCGCCAGCGCGTCCAGATCGCCAAGGCGCTGGCCACCGACCCGGACGTGCTCCTCCTGGACGAACCCACCACCGGGCTCGACGCCTCGGTCGCGGCCGGTGTGCTGGACCTGCTGCGTGAGCTGCTCGCCGAACGCAGCATCGCCGTCGTCGTGGTCAGTCACGACTTCGGCGTCATCCGGGCGTTGACCGACCGGGCGCTGGTCATGCACCGCGGCCTGGTCATCGAGCAGGGCCTGACCGACCAGCTCTTCGCCGACCCGCACGAGGCCTACACCCAGCGCCTCGTCGCCGCCGCCCGCGGCTGAGCGGGTGGCCACGGACAAGGAGACGAGATGACGACGCCGATCCTGTCGGTGACCGGACTGCACAAGACATTCACGCTGCACGCCACCGGCCGCGTGATCACTTCGCTCGACGGGGTCGCCCTGGACGTCGGCCCCGGTGAGCACGTCGCCGTCGCCGGCGCCAGCGGTGCCGGCAAGTCCAGCCTGCTGCGGTGCGTCTACCGCACCTACCTGCCGGACGCCGGCCGTGTCACGCTGCGGACCGGCTCGGGACCCGTCGAGCTGACCACGCTGCCGGACCGGCAGCTCGCCCGGCTGCGCGGCCGCGAGATCGGCTACGTCGCCCAGTTCCTCGCCGCCCCGCCGCGCACCGGTCCACTGCAGCACGTCCGCACCGCGGCACGGCGCCGCGGTCTCGAGGCCGACGCCGCCGAGGACGCCGCCGTCGGGACCCTGCGCCGGCTCGGGATCGACGAGCCGTTGTGGGCCGTCGACTGCAGCGTGCTCTCCGGTGGGGAGCGGCAACGCGTCAACCTCGCTGCCGGGATCGTCAGCCCGCCGCGCCTGCTCCTGCTCGACGAGCCCGTCTCGGCGCTCGACCCCGGTAACCGGGAGCGTGCGCTTGCGGAAATCGACACGCTCGCCCGCCGGGAGGTCAGCGTCCTCGCCGTCTATCACGACATGCGCATCATCCGGCGGCTGGCCACCCGTGCCGTCGTCATGGACCGTGGCCGGGTCCTTGCGGACGGCAGCCCGGAGACGATCCTCGCCCAGCACCACACCGCACTGGAGGAGGTCGCGTGAGCGTCGAGGCCACCACCGTCCCCGGCGCCGACCGGGCCGAGGCCTGGGCGCTCGGCGCCCCACGCCCGTCCTACCGGCTGCGGGGAGTCCGGGCCGTCCTGGCCGAGCGGATCGTCGAGAACGCCACGATCACCGTCGAGGACGGCCGCATCGAGGACGTGACCACCGGCGCGTCCGCCGGGCCCGGCGACCGCCCGGTCATCGACGGGCAGAACCTCCTGCTGCTGCCGGGCTTCGTCGACGTGCACAGCGACGCGCTCGAGACCGAGCGGACACCTCGCCCCGGCGCCGAGGTGCCGATCGAGTTCGCCATGGCCTCCTTCGAGGGACGTGCCGCAGCGGCCGGGACCACCACGATGTTCCACGGTGCCGCGTTCCAGCACCAGAACACCCGCGGCGTCGCCCGCCGTCCCGACCGCGCGCTCGACCTGTGCGGGGTGGCGGACACGACGCCGTCCTACCGCGTGGACCACCGCGTGCTGCACCGTCTCGACGTGCTCTCCGCCGCGGGGGCGACCACCCTCTCCCGGCGGATCGAGGCGCTGGGCCGTCACCGCGGCGGCGAACCGCCGGCGCTCGTCTCGCACGAGGACCACACACCCGGTCAGGGCCAGTACGCCGACCCCTCCGGCCTGCGCCGGTTCATGATCGAACGGGACGGCATGTCCCCGGACGAGGCGGACGCACGGATCGGCGCCCGAGTGCGGGCGAGCGCGGCCCTCGCCGACGTCCGCGCGGCGAACCTCGACTGGCTGTCCGGACTCGCCCGCGACGGGCTGATCCGCCTCGTCGGACACGATCCCGATTCTCCGGAGGCGGTCGACGCCCTGGCAGCCCGGGGCGGGGCCGTGGCCGAGTTCCCGACGACCCTCGCCGCCGCCGAGCGTGCCCGCGACCGCGGCCTGCACGTCGTGGCCGGTGCCCCCAACGTGCTGCGCGGGAGTTCGCACTCCGGCAACGTTTCCGCGCGCGAACTCGTCTCCCGCGGCGTCGTCGACGCCCTGGCGTCGGACTACCTGCCCACGGCGCTGCTCGCCGCGGTGACGCTGCTGGCCCGCGACGGCATCGTCGACCTGCCCCGCGCCGTCGGCCTCATCACCTCCGGCCCCGCGCGCGTGGCCGGGTTGACCGACCGCGGCGTCATCGCGCCCGGGATGCGCGCCGACCTGGCGCTGGTCGACGACACCGGGCACTGGCCCTACGCCGTCGCCACGCTCCGGGCAGGAGCCGCCACCTGACGGCGCGGCCGCCTCACGGGCGGCCGGCATGACGGGTCAGGACCTCACGGCCGCCACGCCGCATCCTCCCGCGGTGTTACTGTCGGCAGCACGACAGGGGAGCGCCACCGGGCGCTGAGAGTGCGGACCTCCGCAGACCCTCGAACCTGCACCGGTTAGCACCGGCGAAGGGAGTCGGGACGTCTCTCCCTGCGAGCGCGCTCGCAGGCCCTCCTGCACCACGGGAGGAACGCCATGGCCCACACCGCCACGCGGCTCGTCCGCACCGGCGTCGTCGCCGTCGCCACGTTGGCCCTCACGGCCTGCACCCTCACCGGCAACGGGGACGAGACCGCCGGCGACGGAACCGACAGCGCCCCGGCGGGCGAGGACAGCTCCGCCGCGGACACCGAGGACGGCGGGGACTCCGGCGGCACCCTCACCGTCGTCACCCACGACTCCTTCGCGCTGAGCGAGGAGCTCCTGTCCGGGTTCGAGGCCGAGACCGGCTACACGCTCGAGACCGTCGCCCCGGGTGACGCGGGCGCCCTGGTCAACCAGCTCGTGCTCACGGCCGACTCCCCGCTGGGCGACGTCGTCTACGGGATCGACAACGCTTTCGCCGCCCGAGCGGTCGGCGCCGACGTCCTCGCGCCGTACACCCCGGCGGACCAGCCGGCCTCCGCCGACGCCTACGACCTCGGCGACACCCTCACGCCCGTGGACATGGGCGATGTCTGCCTCAACGTGGATCACCGGTGGTTCGCCGAGCACGACGTCCCCGAGCCGCAGACCTTCGCGGACCTGACCGAGGAGGACTACCGCGACCTGACGGTGGTGACCAACCCGGCCACCTCCTCACCGGGACTGGCCCTTCTGCTCGCCACCGTCGACGAGTTCGGCGAGGACGGCTGGCAGGACTACTGGCGCGACCTCGATGCCAACGGTCTCAAGGTCGTCGACTCCTGGTCCGACGCCTACTACGTCGACTTCTCCGGCTCCGAGGGGGCGGGCGAGCGCCCGATCGTGCTCTCCTACGCCTCCTCACCCGCGGCCGAGGTCCCCGAGTCCGGCGGCGAGCCCCGCACCGGTGCGCTGCTGTCCACCTGCTTCCGGCAGGTCGAGTACGCCGGTGTCCTCGCGGGTGCCGAGAATCCCCAGGGGGCGCGCGCCTTCGTGGACTTCTTGGTCTCCACGCCGGTCCAGGAGGACATCCCCGGCCAGATGTACATGTACCCCGTCGACGACTCGGTCGACCTGCCGCAGGCCTGGCGGCAGCACGCGCCGCTGGCCGAGGAACCCCGCGCCGTCGACCCGGCCACGGTCGACGCCAACCGCGAGGACTGGATCGCCGCGTGGCGGGAGATCGTGGTCGGCTGATGGCCGTGGTCACCGGCCGGCCGCTGCCGGATCGGACGTTCTCTCGGGGCGGGGCGGCGGCGCTGTTCTGGGTGGTCGCCGCCGCCGTCCCGCTCGTCTTCCTCGGCACCTTCTTCGCCTGGCCCGTGCTGACCCTGCTCGCTCGCGGCGTTATGACCGACGGCGCACTCGACCTCTCCGGTTTCGCCGACGTGCTCTCCCGCGACCGGACCTGGCGCGTCATCGGGATGACCCTGGCCCAGTCGGCGGTCGGCACCGCGGTCGCCGTGGTGCTGGGCGTGCCCGGCGCGTACGTGCTCTACCGGTGCCGGTTCCGCGGCCAGGGACTGGTCCGGGCCTTCGTGACCGTGCCGTTCGTGCTGCCCACCGTCGTCGTCGGCGTCGCGTTCCGCGCCCTCCTGACCGACGGCGGCCCGCTGGGGTTCCTCGGCCTCGACGGGACCTTCACCGCCGTCGTCCTCGCCCTGGTGTTCTTCAACTACGCGGTCGTGGTCCGCACCGTGGGAGCGCTGTGGTCCAGGCTCGACCCCAGGCTCGAGCAGGCCGCGCGCGCGCTGGGTGCCGGGCCGGTGCGCGCCTTCGTGACCGTCACCCTGCCGGCGCTCGGGCCGGCGATCGCCTCGGCCGCCTCCGTGGTGTTCCTGTTCTGTGCGACGGCGTTCGGCGTCGTCATGGTGCTGGGCGGTGTCGACTACGGCACCGTGGAGACTGAGATCTGGGTCCAGACCACCCAGTTCCTCGACCTACGGGCCGCCGCGGTGCTGTCCGTTGTCCAGGTGGCCGTGGTGACGCTCGCGCTCGCGGCCGCCGCGGCGAGCCGGCGCCGACAGGAACGGGCGCTGCGGCTGCAGACCGACAGCCTCGTCCGGCAGCCGCTGCGGTTGCGGCCCGGTGCCGACCTGCTGCCGGCCGTCGTCACCGCGGCGGTGGTGCTCGGACTCCTCGTGACCCCGCTCGCCGGGCTCCTCGTGCGATCGTTGCGCACGCCCGCCGGCTGGTCGCTGGACAACTACATCGCCCTCGGCACCACCGGAGGAGCGAACGCCCTGACCGTCACCGTCTGGGAGGCGACGGCGAACTCGTTGCGCGCCGCCGTCGACGCCACCGTGCTCGCGGTCGTCGTCGGCACCCTCGTCGCCCTCATCGCGTCCCGCCGCCCCCGCGGCCGTACCGCCAAACGCGCGGTGGGGCTCGTCGACGCGCTGTTCATGCTGCCGCTCGGCGTGTCCGCGGTCACCGTGGGGTTCGGGTTCCTCCTCACCCTGGACACGCCGCCACTGGACCTGCGCACCTCGCCGATCCTGGTCCCGATCGCTCAGGCGGTGGTCGCGATCCCGCTCGTCGTGCGCAGCGTGCTCCCCGTCCTGCGTGCCGTCGATCCGAGGCTCCGGCAGGCGGCGGCCACGCTCGGCGCCACGCCCGGACGGGTGCTCGCCACCGTCGACGGCCCGTTCCTCGTCCGTGCCCTCGGCCTGGCCGTCGGGTTCGCGTTCGCCGTCTCCCTGGGCGAGTTCGGGGCGACGTCGTTCCTCGCCCGGCCGGACCGGCCCACCCTGCCGGTGGTCATCTTCCGGCTCATCGGGCGGCCCGGGGCGGAGAACTACGGCATAGCGCTCGCCGCCGCCGTCGTGCTGGCCACGCTGACCGCCACCGTCATGGGACTCGCCGAGCGGCTGCGGACCAGGGAGGCGACCGGATGGTGACCCGCGCGGGTGGGCTGGCCGTCCACGACCTCACGGTCCGGTACGGGCCGACGACGGCGGCCCGCCGGGTGACCTTCGACCTCGCCGAAGGCGAGGTGCTGGCGCTCGTCGGACCGTCCGGCTCCGGGAAGTCCTCGTTGCTCCGCGCCGTCGCCGGACTCGAGCCCGCCGCCGAGGGCGCCGTGCGCTGGGACGGCCAGGACCTCGCGGACGTGCCCGTCCACCGCCGCGGCGTCGGCCTGCTGTTCCAGGACGGGCAGCTCTTCCCGCACCGGTCGGTGGCGGGCAACGTCGGTTACGGGCTGACGGGGCTCTCCCGCCGCGCGCGGGCGTCCCGGGTGAACGAGCTGCTCGACCTCGTCGGCCTTCCCGGGTACGGCCCGCGCGCCGTCGGCACGCTCTCCGGCGGCCAGGCGCAGCGGGTGGCCCTGGCGCGTTCCCTGGCCCCCGAACCACGGCTGCTGCTGCTCGACGAGCCGCTCTCCGCGCTCGACCGGGCGCTGCGTGAGCGACTCACCGGCGAGCTGCGCCGCATCCTGCGCGTCTCCGGCACCACCGCCCTGTACGTCACCCACGACCATGACGAGGCCTTCACGGTGGCCGATCGGGTCGCCGTGCTCCTCGACGGGCACCTGGCCCAGGTCGACACGCCGGCCCAGCTCTGGCGCCGTCCGGTGAGCCGGGAGGTGGCCGCGTTCCTCGGGTACGGCCCGTTCCTGCCTGCGGAGATCTGGGACGGCCTCGCCCGGATGGTCCTCGGTGACGTCCCGCTCCCGGCCGGCGCGAGTACGCCTCCGGCCGGGACGGCCACCGGGCGGGCGACCTCGCAGCTGCTGGTCGGGCTCGGTCCGGATGCCCTGCAGCTCGGCGGAGAGCTCGCGGTCCCCGTGCTGGCCCGCCGATTCGTCCGTGGCCGGACCGAGATGGAGGTTCGCCTGCCGGACGGGCAGGTGGCGACAGCGGTCACCAGGGGAGCGGCCGAGGCGGCGGGGCAGGTGCGGATCCGCCTCGACCCCGGCGGCGCCGTCGTCGTGCCTGCCTGACGGGGTGGCGAGATCGACGCGGCCGATAAACCGGTGCGCAGCGACGGCCGCTGCTGCCACGCTCGGGCGGATGGATGCCTCCCCGTTCGCCACCAAGCCGACTCTCGTCGGCGAGCGCGCCACCTTGCGGCCCTTCCGCGAGGAGGACCTCGAGCCGATGGCCGAGGCTCTCGCCGATCCCGACGTGCTCCGGCTGACGGGGTCCGTCCACTCCACGGCCGCGGCGGAGTCGGCCGATCCGAACCCCGATGACCGGACGCGAGAGTGGTACGCCACCCGCAACGACCAGACCGACCGGCTCGACCTCGCGATCGTCGACAATGCGAGCGGCCGGTGTGTGGGCGAGGCCGTGCTGAACGAGTGGGACGCCGGTAACGAGAGCTGCAACTTCCGGATCCTCATCGGCCCTGGCGGGCGTGATCGCGGCCTCGGCACCGAGGCGACCACGCTGATGCTCGGACACGGCTTCACGGCTCTCGGGCTGCACCGCATCTCCCTCGAGGTCTACGCCGTCAACCCGCGGGCGCGGCGCGCCTACGAGAAGGCGGGCTTCGTCGTCGAGGGGGTGACCCGCGAGGCGCTCCGCTTCGGCGACGAACGGATCGACGCGATCATCATGGCCGCGCTCGCGCCCGAGTGGCTCGCCATGCGGCGCGGCGTCCGCGCCGGCTCGGGGACTCAGTCCGCGTCCGCGTAGGTCTCGACCACCGAGACCTCGACCGGGAATTCCACGGGGAACGTCCCGAACAGCAGCTGCCCGGCGGTGCCGGCCGCGGCACGGACGGCCTCGGCCACCTCGTCGGCGACGTCCGCAGGAGTGTGGACTACCACCTCGTCGTGGAGGAAGAAGACCAGGTGCGGCCCGATCCGCCCGTCCGGGCCCGACCACGTCCGGCCGGCGCCGAGCGAGCGGAGTCGCCCACGCAGGTCCGCGAGCCAGCACGACGCCCATTCGGCGGCCGTGCCCTGGACCACGAAGTTCCGCGTGAACCGACCCCAGTCCCGCGCGGCCTGCCGAGCCCGGCGTACCTCGCCCGCCTCGGCGTCCTCCTGCCCGGCCCGCCGTTGCGCCTCGTGCCACGCCGGTGGGGGAGCCGGCGACGGACGCCCCAGCCAGGTGCGGACCGGGGTGCCCCGCTCGCCGTCACGGGCTGCCTCTTCCACCACGCCGGTCGCTCGGGGGTAGGCGCGCATCAGCCGCGGCATGAGCCGGCCGGCCTCGCCCGACGTCGAGCCGTACAGTGCGCCGAGCATCGCGACCTTCGCGTGGGCACGCGTGTCGACGACCCCCTGATCGACGAGCCCTTGATACAGGTCCGAGCCGCGCGCGGCCGACGCCATGGCCTCATCGCCGGCCATGGCGGCCAGCACCCGCGGCTCGAGCTGGGCGGCGTCGGCGACGACGAAACGCCACCCGGCGTCGGCGACCACGGCTCGCCGGATCTGCTTCGGCAGTTGCAGCGCGCCGCCACCACTGGTCGCCCAGCGCCCCGTGACCACCCCGGAGACCACATACTCGGGGTGGAAGCGCCCCGGCGCCCTGCCGTCGGCGGCCGTGCCGGGTAGTGGGCGGACCCACTCGTCGAGCCACGTCCACCCGTTGGCCGCCAGCAACCGCGCGAGGCGCTTGTACTCCAGCAGCGGTGCGATCACCGGGTGGTCGAGCCGCTGCAGCTCGTGCTTGCGCGTGCTGTCCACCTCGAGGCCGGCGGACTGCAGCGCCCGGAGCAGCTCGGGAGCGGAGTCGGGGTTGAGGGATGGGGCGCTCACGCGGTCGCGCACCTGGGCGGCGAGTGCTTCCAGCACCCGGGGGCGCGTGCCGGGGTGAGGGCGGGGGCCGAGCAGGTCGGTGAGCACCTGGTCGTGCACGGCTCGGTCCCAGGGCAACCCGTCGTGGCTCATCTCTGTGGCGGCGAGCGCCCCGGCCGACTCGGCAGCGAGGAGCAGGCGCAGGCGCCCCGGAGCGGGGGAGTCGGCGACGGCCGCACGCTGGCGACGGTGCTCGGCGAGCAGGTCATCGGCGGTCAACTCTGGCGCGAGCCCGTCGAGGAGCGTGGGTTCGCGGGTCTCGTGTGCCGGTGCGTCCCAGGCGCCGTCGGACGCATGACCGGGATCGAGCACGGCCCGGGCCAGGCGGAGGTCGTGACTCCGTGCGATCCGGACACCGGCGGTGACCAGCTGTGGGTAGACGCGGGCGGTGTCGCTGAGGACCCAGCGCGGAGCATGCTCGGTCTCGAGGTCACGAACGCGCCCCGGCAACGCCTCGAAGGGCAACGTCTCGCGCCCGCAGGGCTCGCCGTCGAGCACGACCTGCTCGCCCCGCGGCGTCACCACGACCTCCACCGCAGCAGAGTAGGACCCGCCGCCGACACGCAAGAGGTGGGGAGTTCTGCCGTCGAGTCCGCCCGAGCGACCGCAGTAGGGTCGTGTCCGCCCGGAAGACCCGACGGAGGCCTTGATGGAAGCTGTGCTCCCGTACGTGACGTTCGTGGTCGTGGCGGCCGTCGCGATGGTCGGTGCGATCCTGGCGCGCCGGCAGCGCAAGAAGCGGCGCGCCGCGCTGCGGGCGTGGGCGAACGCCCACGGTTGGTCCTACTCGGACACCGCACCCGGACTGGGGAACGGGTTGCGAGGCGGACCGTTCGGCCGCGGCCATTCGCGCTCGTCCACCGAGGCGGTGTGGGGCACCTACCAAGGGCGTGCCGCGACGTCCTTTCGGTACACGTACAAGATCACCTCGGGTTCCGGGAAGAACCGCCGGACCCGGACGTACCACCACCACGTGCTGGCGGTTCAGTTGCCTGCGGTACTGCCACCGATCGAGCTGAGCCAGGAGAACTTCTTCACCCGCACCTTCAGCAACGACATCCAGCTCGAGCATGCCGCCTTCAACGACGAATGGCGGGTGCAGAGCGACTATCCCCGGGCGGCCTACGACGTGCTGCATCCGCGGACCATGGAGCGGTTGATGCGTCCGGACCTGGTCGGGGCGAACATCCTCATCGAGGGCGGCCGGATCTTCCTGTGGCGGCGCGGCCAGCCCGATCCGGGCGCCATCGCGTACGGGCTCACGGTGCTGACCGAGCTGGTCGACCTCATCCCGGGGTTCGTCTGGGACAACGCCCGCGGGCACGCCTGAGCGCGTAGCGACAGAGCACAGTTCGGTACGGCCGAAGGATGAGGAGGTGGTGATGGAGGGGGTGATCACGCTCGTCCTCAACGTCGTCTTCGTCGGCGCCGTCGTGGCGGTCGTGCTGATCGTGCTCACGCGGCTGCGGACGCAGACACGCAAGCGGCGCACCGCGCTGCGGGCGTGGGCGAACGCCCACGGGTGGGTCTACTCGGACAGCGCTCCCGGCCTGGGTGAGGGGCTGCAGGGCGGGCCGTTCGGCCGCGGCTATTCGCGCTCGTCCACCGAGGCGGTGTGGGGCACCTACCAAGGGCGTGCCGCGACGTCCTGGCGCTACACCTACCGAGAGTCCGGCAGCAAGAACCGCAACAACACCCGGCACCACCACGTGCTCGCCCTCCAGCTGCCCGCGGTGCTGCCGCCGATCGAGCTGAGCCAGGAGAACTTCCTCAGCCGCCGGTTCGGCAACGACATCGCCTTCGAGAACGCCGCGTTCAATCACGAGTGGCGGGTCCAGAGCCCGAGCCCACGCGCCGCCTACGACGTCCTGCACCCGCGGACCATGGAGCGGTTGATGCGTCCGGACCTGGTCGGGGCGAACATCCTCATCGAGGGCGGCCGGATCTTCCTGTGGCGGTACGGCCAGCCCGACCCGTCCGGCATCGCCTACGGCCTGGCCCTGCTGACCGAGCTGGTCGACATGATTCCGGGGTTCGTCTGGGACAACGCGAGAGGGCACGCCTGAGAAAAGAGCCGCGCCAGCGGGCTCGGCGGCGCCCCGGACGGAGGTGACGACGAGGCGCTGGCGGCCTCCGGACCACCCGCCGCCTCAGCTCGGTGCGCCGACCAGCTCGTCGCCGTCGGCCCCGGAGAACCGGTCACCCGAGGGCACCGACCGGCGCGCGGCGGATCCTCGGGGGACCCACCTTCCCCGAGCGATGAGGACCTCGCGCAGGACGTCGGGGCGGTCGGTGATCACGCCGGCGACACCGGCGTCGATGAGCCGATGGGCGGTGGCGGCGTCGTCGACCGTCCACGCGACCACGCCGATACCGAGATCCGCCGCCATCTCGACCAGCCGTGCGCCGGTGCGTGCGTCGGCCAGCATCGGCAGCCGGCCGTAGTCCACGCCGACGTGCGCGAACGGGCCGGTCGCGAGACCGCGCGGTGGGCGGACGCCGAGCCGCGCCGCGCCGAGCAGGCCGGTCAGGGCCCGCCACCCGAGCGCCGTCGTCAGGGCCGGACCGCACGCGTCGGCGATCGCCGCGAGCCAGGCGTCCCAGCCGCCGGCGACGCAGACCCGGTCCGCGGAGCGGGTCCGGTGGATCGCCTCGATCACCGGGCGCACCGCGCGCGCCTCCTTGATGTCGAGCGTGAGGCAGGCGTCCGGGAACGCGGCCAGGAGGTCGTCCAGACGCAGGACGGGTTCACTACCGAGGATCAGCGTGCGGGACAGCGCGTCCCAGGACTGGGTGGCGACCCGGCCCCGCAGGCCGGTGACCCGGTCGAGGGTCCGGTCATGGAACGCGATCGGGACGCCGTCGGCGGTGACCCGCACGTCGGTCTCGAGGTAGTTCAGCCCCAGGCCGACGGCACGCTCGAACGCCAGCATCGTGTTCTCGGGAGCGAGGGCCGAGCCGCCCCGATGGGCGAAGGCCCACGGGCCGGGGTGGGATCCGTAGCGACGGGACGGGTGGACAGTCCAGGTGACCACGGCCCCGATCATGGCGGGCCGCACCCGCGGGAGCGGGCCACCCACGCGAAAGGAGGGAAATGTTCACCGGGCTGCCATCACGCCGTCGACGTCCGGTCCCCTCGACGTCGTCCAGGTGGCGGCGGGCGCCGGACTCTCCCGGATCTCCCGGCGAGCACGGAATCGACCGCGGCGCCGGGGTGTTGCCACCGTCATGGACACCACGATCCGCGACCACGACGACCGCTTCGAGATCCTCCTGGGCGGCGACGTGGCCGGCGTCGCCCGCTTCGCGGACGACGGCGTGACCCGCACCTTCTTCCACACCGAGGTCGTCCCGCAGCTACGCGGACGCGGCCTTGCGGCCGAACTGGTCAGCCACGCGTTGGAGAACACCCGCCGCGCCGGCAAACAGATCGTCCCCGCCTGCTCCTACGTGGCCGACTACGTGCGGCGGCACGCGGAGTACCACGACCTGCTGGACACCACGGACGCCTGAGCTCTCCGCCGCTGGGCTGGCTGGGCCGGCTGGGCCGGCTCGGCGGTTCAGACGAGGCGCCGCAGGCCGGACAGGTCCTGCGGGGCGACCAGCTCGCCCTCCTGGTGCCGGACCCAGCAGTGCCGAGTGCGGCGCAGCTCCTCCCATGTCGTGTACCGGTAGCGGAACACCCGCGCCCGGACCCATCGAGGCCGGCGCCCGCCGAACGGGTCGTGGGCCAGCAGCCGCAGGATGCGGCGGTCGGCCTCCAATAGGCGAAGCACCAGCATCGTGAACCAGCGGTGCTGGGCCGCGGACCCGAGCGCGAGGAACCACATGCCCCAGTCCAGCCGCAGGTGATAGGGCGCATACTGGCGCGGCCAACGGTCGACCGGTCCCGGCTTGCCGCGGAATACGTACTCATGCCACGTCGCGTCGTCCGGGCTGGCGTCCTCGGTCCCCTCCACGACGACCTCACTGCGCCGCCTCGTCACCGACCCGAACGCGCCGTAGGAACCGACGAGGTGAAACCTGTTGTACGAGGCGTTCATCGCCTGGCGGCTGGAGAGCAGGTTCTTCGCCGGCCACCAGCTCAGCGCCACCACACCCGCGCCCACGACGAGCACGAGCACGATCCACCACGCCGGGCCTGGCGTGCTCGCACCCTGCAGCGCCGGCCCGAGCGACGGGACCAGCGCCGCGATCTGGTCGTCCCCGACGGCGGAGAACGCCAGCAGCATCGTCAGCCAGTTCAGCCACGCGAAGTTCCCGGACAGCACCAGCCACAGCTGCGTGAGGATCACCAGCCCCGCCGCGACGGAGGCGACCGGCTGCGGCAGGAACAGCAGGAACGGGACCACGAGTTGGACGACGTGGTTGGCGGCGACCTCCACCTTGTGCAGCGGGCCGGGTAGCCGATGGAAGAACCAGCTCAGCGGGCCGGGCATCGGCTGCGTCTCGTGGTGGAAGTGCAGCGCGGTGAGGTCGCGCCATACCCGGTCGCCGCGCATCTTGATCATCCCGGCGCCGAACTCGACCCGGAACACCAGCCAGCGCAGCAGCACGATGACCACGATCGGGGTGGCGACGTCGTCGGACCCGAGGAACGCGGCGAGGAAGCCGGCCTCCAGCAGCAGTGACTCCCAGCCGAAGCCGTAGAAGACCTGCCCGGCGTTGACCACCGACAGGTACAGCCCGTACAGCGCCAGGAACGCGAGCATCGGCAGCCACGGCGGGCCTGCCTGCGGCAGACCCGCCACCAGAGCCACCGCAATGACGACACCGGTCCAGCCGACCGCCAGCAGCAGGCGGTCGGAGTAGCGCCACCGGAAGAGGGTCGGGCCCGCTCTGCCGCCGTCGCGCTGAAGGAACTGAGGAACCGGGAGCAGCCCTCGTTCGCCCAGCAGAGCGGGGAACTGGCGCAGCACCGCGACGAACGCGACGAGGTACACCACGGCGATGCCGCGCTGCAGGACGAACCGTGCGGCGTCGTAGTTCTCGGCGGCGAACCAGGCGACGGTGTCGATGTTCCCCATGCGCCGGCCCCTCCTCGGCCTACCGGGCGCGCTCCGGGTCCCCGTGCTGCCCGACGCCGGTGACCGCGGTCAGCAGGAACGCCGCGTCGTCGACGGCGACGACGGCGGTGCGCAGGCCGCGCATCGCCCACAACGACCCGGCTTCGAGCTCGCCGTCCTCCGGGACCCGGACGCGCCCGTGCAACACGTGGATGCTCGCGGCGTCGGGCACGTTGTGCTCGCCGATCTCCGTCCCGGCGGTCAGCGCGATGATCGTCTGGCGCAGCGGGCCGTCGTGGACCAGGAGCTCGGCGCTTCGCCCCCGCTCGTCCGCCCGTGCCGCCACCAGATGCGCCTCGACGCGTTCGGTCAGGTCTGCCACGTGATCCTCCCTGCTCTCGTCTTGGTCAGTGTGCCGCCGCGGGCCCGCAGGTGCATCGTGACGTGGTGAGGCGGCGTGGCGCGGCGGACGGGCGAGGCCGGGCCGGTGACCAAGCCGGTTCCTGCCCGGCACACGCCGGTAACCCGTTCGACACACGGCCGCCGTAACGTCCGGCCATGGTCGTCGTCCTATCTCCGCCGACCGGGCCGGCCCTGCCCGCGCCCGGTCACGACCCACGTGCCGGGGGAGGCGGCCGTGGTCGAGCGCGTTGACCCCTTCATCGGTACCGAGGTCACCGACCTGCGTGCCCGCAGCGGGCTGGCGGCGACGTGGTGGTGGCCGAAACCGCAGATCGGCAACACCCATCCGGGTGCGAGCTACCCGCTCGGCATGGTCTCCGCCTGCGCCTACTCGGGCGCGTACCCCACCGGGTACGGCCGCTACGACCTGAGTACCGAGGGTGTGCCCACCGAGATGTACCACCGACAGATGGCCTCGGGGTTCACCCACTTCCAGCAGTCGGGCACCGGCGCGATCCGCAAGTACTACAACTACTTCCGGGTCACCCCGATGCTCCAGCCGCTGGACCGGCTCGGTGAGCTGTGGGAGCTCGAGGACGAGGCCGCCGAACCCGGCTACTACGCCGCCACCCTCTCCTCCGGCATCCGGTGCGAGATCACCGTCGGCCCCAAGTCGGCGGTGCACCGCTACACCTTCCCGGGGCACCGCGACGCGCGCGTGGTCGTCGACGCCTCGCTGGGCGGCCTCGCCATCCCGCACGGCGCTACCGTGCCTCTGCGGGCACACCTGGAGACCGTGGCGCCGCGGGTGGCTCAGGGACAGATCGTCGTCGAGGGGGCGCCGCTGGCCATCCACGTCGAGTGTGACAACGACGCCTGGCGGCAGATGCTCTGGTACGACCGTCGCCTCATGCCGGGCGGCACGCGCCTCGACTTCGATCACATCCGGCCCACGACGTTGCGGCCGTTCGGGCTGATGTGGGCCGGCCCGAGCGAACCCGGGCAGACCATCGAACTGCGCTTCGGGTTCTCCCTGCGCGGGGTCGAGCAGGCGCGGGCGAACCTCTACCGCGACTGCGACGAGGGACCGCGCAGCTTCGCCGCACGGCGCGAGAGCACCCGGCGGGTCTGGCGCGAGGAGCTCGGCCGGATCGAGGTCGCCGCCCCCTCCGCCGACCGCGAGACCGTGCTGGGCACGGCGCTCTACCACTCGCTGCTCAAGCCCTGTCTGGCCCGCGGCGAGAGCCCGTTCTGGCCCGCCGACGGCCCCTTCGCGTTCGACATCTCGACGATGTGGGACATCTACCGCACCCAGTTGCCGCTGCTGACCCTGCTCCGCCCGGCACGCGCCGTCGAACTGGCCGAGGCGCTGCTGTTCATCTGCGAGGAGGAAGGCAACCTGCCGATCGGGTATCGCATGTCGCGCGGGGCCGACCAGTTCTTCCGGCAGGCCAGCGCGCTCGCGCACACGTTCCTCGCCGACCTGTGCCGCCTCGGTCTGCCCGGGATGGACTGGAACTGGGCTCTGGTGCATATGCACAACGACCTACGCCGCATGTACGGCGAAGACTTCCTGCTGCGCGGTGAGACCCACCCGATCAGCCATACCCTCGACCTGGCCTTCGGCTACTGGTGCACCGCCACGGTCGCCCACCACCTCGGTGACCGCGCCCTCGTGGACGAGTTCACGCCGCTGGCCGCGCAGTGGACAGCCGCGTTCGACACCGCCACCGGACTGGTCAAGGACTCCACGTACTACGAAGGCGGGAAATGGAACTACTCGTTCCGTCTCCTGCCCGATATGGCCGCACGCATCGACCTCGCCGGCGGGGACGACGCCTTCGTGGCGATGCTCGACGCATTCTTCGGCTACGGCGCCGATCCGGTGGTCCAGCCCGGCGTGCGGCCGGGACGTGAGGAGATGGCCCGGGGTTACCAGCTCAACCGGTTCGAGGGGATGAACAACGAGCCGGATATGGACGCCCCGTGGGCGTACCACTACGCCGGACGGCCGGACCGCACCGCGGAGGTCGTCCACGCCGCCGTCCATCAGCAGTTCGGGACAGGGCGCGGCGGTCTGCCGGGCAACGACGACTCTGGTGGCCTCAGCTCCTGGTACGTGTGGGCCGCGCTCGGGCTCTTCCCCGTCGCCGGCCAGAACCTCGTGCTCCTCGGCCCACCGTCCTTCCGCGACGCCGCCATCACCGTTCCCGGAGGAACCGTCGAGATCACCACCTCCGGCTTCGTCGAACCCGAACCCGGCGGGCCCGTGCAGTACGTGCGCCGGGTCCGCCGAGACGGGCGCGAGCTCGACCGCACCTGGCTCACGACCGGCGAGCTCCACGCCGGCGGCCTGCTCGAGATCGAGCTGGCTGCCACCCCGGGCGACTGGGGGACCACCCCCGGCAGTCGCCCGCCCTCCCGCCCCGACCCGACCGAGGAGGTGCCGACATGACTGCGCCCCCGCCCCCCGCCGTCGCCCCGGCGGCCCGCCCGGCCACCGACCGAACGCCGCGCCGTCGCTTGGTTCTCGTGGTGCGTGCCGACCCCGTGATCTGCGGCCACTCCGGCGAGGCCCGCAACCTCGCCGAGGTCGCCCTGACACGGGGCTTCAACGAGGTCCGCATCCTCACCTGGCCGATCGAGCGTCTCCAGGCCAGCGGCCTCCCCCTGAAACCGCTGGAGACCGTCCTGCCCTACAGTCCCGGGATCACGGTGGAGCGGCCCGGACCGGTCGGCGACTACCGCGTCCCAGACGGGCGGTACCTGGCCGGGCTGACCGGCCGGCTCGTCGAGCTGTTCACCGACGGCGCGGCCACGGTCGCGATGTCGCTCTACCTCAGTCCGCACACCCTGGCGGTCACCGACGCCGTTCAGGTGGCCCGGGCGGCCGGATTGCCGGGGCAGGTGATCACCATCGCCGAGGCCGTCGGATCGGACGTGACCAACGTCGTGCGCTCGTGCCTGGAGACCGGGCGCTACGGGGCCGCCGCTCACCTGCTGGCCAGTTACCTCGGCAACGACGTGTGCGTCGCCGTGTCCGCCTACACCCGCGAGCTCATCCTCACCGAGGCCGCGGACCTCGACGCCCACATCGGCACCTCGTTCGCGCCGCGGCTGGAGGAGAGGATCGAGATCTCCTACCCGGCGGTCGACACCAGTGCCTACCTCGACCGCGACCCCGCCGAAACGGCGCGGGTGCTCGCCGGCCGCGGGCTCGAGCCGGACGGTTACGTGCTCTTCCTCTCCCGGCTCGCCGCCGCCAAGGGCGCCGACGACCTCATCGACGCGTTCGCCCGGTCCCGCAGCGCAGAGCGCGTGCGGCTCGTCCTCGCGGGCACCGGACCGGACGCCGAACACCTGCGCGCTCACGCCCGAGCCTGCGACGTCGCCGATCGCATCGACTTCCTCGAGGACGTCGACGACGCGGAGAAGCCGCATCTCATGGCTGCTTCGGCCGCCTACGCCCTGCCGAGCAAGCCGCTGCCGGAGTTCACCGAGACGTTCGGGATCGCGCTGGTGGAGAAGATGCTCGCCGGCGGCGGCCCGGTCATCACCACCGCGACCGGCGGCATCGGCGAAGCGGTGGGGGACACGGCGATGATCGTCCCCGTCGAGGACCCCGGCGCCCTCGCGGACGCGTTGGACCGTGCCGTTGCGATGTCCGCGCCCGAGCGCGAGGCCTGGCAGCGGCGGGCTCGTGACCACGGCATGCAGTTCGACCGCGCCGCCGTCTTCGACCGGCTCTTCGGCAGGCTCACGGTCCCCGCGGCGTGAGCCCCGGGAACGAGGTTGCAGAATCCGTCGAAAAATCGACAGATCTGGCAACCTCGTTCCCGGTCAGGACCGCTCGCGTGGCGGAGCGGTGGAGGCCCGCACGCGGAGGGTGACCGGCATGACCCGACGCACCGGCTCGGTGCGTCCGTCGAGGCGCTGCAGCAGCAACCGCACCGCCTCCTGGCCCATGGCGTAGCCCTGCTGGTCCACGCTGGTGAGGGCGAGACGCGGGTGACTGGCGATGGGGATGTCGTCGAAACCGGCAACAGACACCTCGCTCGCCTCGAGGCCCAGCTCGGCGACGGCACGAAGAGCCCCGACGGCAAGGGTGTCGTGGCCGGCGAAGATCGCCGTGGGCCGGTTCGTCTGTCCCAGAGCCTCCCGGACCGCCACCGCGGCGTCCTCCTCCATGTGCCCGTGTGCCTGGATCAGCCTGGGCCGCAGCCCGAGCGCGCCGACGTGCTCGCGGTAGACGCGCTGCCGGATCGAGTGCGGATCGCGGCCGGTGGGGGAGATGTAGGACTTCCCGGTCGAGCGGCTGCGATCGATGTCGAGGAAGGCGATGCGGCGGTGCCCGAGCTCGACGAGATGCTCCATCACCTGCTCGGCGCCGGTCTCGTCGTCCCCGGCGACCGTGTCGTAGTGAGCGGAGACGTCGTGCCGGCCGACCATGACCACCGGTGTCCGGCTCGCCAACGACTCGAGCCAGTCGGTCGAGACCAGTGGTGCCACGGCGACGATGCCGTCGACCTGACGGTCCACCAGGCTCTGCAGGGCCTGGTCGCCGACCTGCGGATCCCGGATCGGGGCGATGATGAGCTGGTAGGGCGTGTCGGCTAGGACGTCGGCCGCGGCCTCGGCGATCACGGAGTGGAAGTCGTTGCCGATCTGCGGGATCTCCAGCCCGAGGGTGAAGGTCGCGCCCCGCATCGCCCGGGCGGCGACCCGCGGGTGGTAGTCGAGACGCGCGATCGCCGCCTCCACCCGCGTGCGCATCTGGGGCGAGACACCGTAGGCGTTGCGGATGACCTTCGAGACCGCGGCGCGTGAGACGCCGGCGGCGTCAGCGACATCCTGGATCGTCGCCGCCCGGCGGCGGCCGTCGGCCGAGGCGTCCGGCGAGGGTGTCGCGTCCGTGCCCGCCTGATGCGCGGTGGCGGGCCCGGCGGTCTCATCTCTTGTCCGGGACCTGGTCGCCCTTCCCGTCTCGTCCCTGGTGCCGGACGTGATGCCGGACCCGTCTGTGGTGCCGGACGTGAGCGATGAGCGCGTCATCGTCCTCCTGTGCTCGGTGTAGATCGGTTGACACGATGTCGGGACCACCCTAGTCTTGCGGATGGACGTGAAAGGATTCACTGCCTGTGTAGATCGATGCACACCCTTACGAGGAGGTAAGGCGCATGAAGCTCAGTAGGCGCGCCGTCGCCGTCACCGGCGCGGCATCTCTGATCGCACTGGCCGGCTGCTCGTCCGGTGGGGCGAGCGACGGCTCGGTCGAGATCGATTTCCTGGTCGACAACAGCACGGACACCGTCGCCGCGGCCGAGGCGCTCATCGAGGCGTTCGAGGCCGAGCATTCCGACATCTCCGTCACCCTCGAGACCAGGCCCGGTGGCGGCGAGGGTGACAACATCATCAAGACGCGCCTGTCCACCGGGGAGATGGCGGACGTCTTCATCTACAACACCGGCTCGCTGCTGCAGGCGCTGAACCCGGACTCCCAGCTCGTGGACATGAGCGATCAGCCCTGGGCCGGCGAGCTCGACGAGGACTTCGTCACCACCGTGAGCACCGACGACGGCATGTACGGCAACGCCTGGGGCGCCACGTTCGGTGGCGGCATCCTCTACAACCGGGCGATCTACGACGAACTCGGCCTCGAAGTCCCGCGGAGCTGGGACGAGTTCATGGCCAACAACGAGACGATCGCCGCCGAGTCCGATGCCGCGCCGATCATTCAGACCTACGGCTCCACCTACACCAGTCAGCTCTTCGTGCTCGGCGACTTCGGCAACGTGCACACCGCCGACCCGGACTGGGCTCAGGAGTACACCGCGGGCAACCGCAGGTACGCCGAGGAGCCTGCTCTCGCCGGGTTCCGGCACCACCAGGAGGTCTACGAGGCCGGGTTCTTCAACGAGGACTTCGCCTCGGCCGAGGACGCCGACGGGGCCCGGATGCTCGCCGAGGGGGCCGGCGCCCACTATCCGATGCTCTCGAGTCTCATCGCGCAGATCCGGCAGGTCTCGCCCGACGCCGTGGACGACATCGGCTTCTTCCCCATCCCGGCGGAGGACCCGGAGAACACCACCGCCACCATCTGGCAGGCCACGGGTACCTACGTGCCCCGGACCACCGAGGGTGAGGAGCGCGAGGCGGCGATGACGTTCGTCGAGTTCCTCACCTCCGAGACCGGGTGCGAGATCCAGAACGAACACCTCATCGCGGCCGGCCCGTATCCGGGCACGTGCGAGCTACCCGAGGACGCCCCACCCCTGCTCACCGACCTGGAGTCCTACGTCGACGACGGCCGGTCGGCCCCCGCACTGGAGTTCCTCTCGCCGATCAAAGGCCCGAACCTCGAGCACATCCTCGTCGAGGTCGGGTCGGGGATTCGTGGGGCCGAGGAGGCCGCCGCGCGCTACGACGAGGACGTCGTCAACCAGGCGCGCCAGTTGGGGATCGAGGGCTGGTGACCGCCGCGGCCACCTCGGCGCGGGCCCAGCGGGCCCGGGCCCGCACCGAGGGTGACGGCCGGGGCGGGGCCCGCACGTCCGGCGTGCAGCGGCACGCCTACCCCATGTGGTTCTACCTGCCCGCCGGACTGCTCTATGTCGTGTTCTTCGCCGTCCCGACGTTCGCCTCGTTCTACTTCAGCCTCACCCGCTGGACGCTGTTCGAGACCGAGTTCATCGGGTGGGAGAACTACGTCCGCTTCTTCCAGGAGCCGCACCTGTTCCAGGGGTTCGTCAACACCTTCGTCTTCGGGGTCACGACATCGGCGTCGAAGGTGGTGCTCGGGCTGGCGCTCGCCGTCCTGCTCACCTCCCAGATCCTCGCCCGCGGCTACCTGCGCTCCGTGGTGTTCTTCCCGGTCCTGGTCTCCACCATTGGCGTCGGCGTCATGTTCAACGCCCTGCTCGACCCGTTCGACGGCGTGGTGAACTCGGTGCTCGGGGCGTTCGGGATCGACGGGCCGGGGTGGTTCACGGACCCGAGCATCGCGCTGCTGTCCGTGGCCGCCGTCGACGTCTGGCGCGGCCTGGGCATCGCCACGCTCATCTACATCGCCGGGCTGGTGGCGATCCCGCAGGAGTACTACGAGGCGGCCCGGGTCGACGGAGCCGGCCGGTGGCAGCAGTTCCGCAGCATCACCCTGCCGCTGGTCATGCCGGCGACCGGCACCGTCATCATCCTCTCGCTCATCGACGGGCTGCGGTCCTTCGACCTCATCTGGGCCACCACCGGTGGCGGCCCAGGCTTCGCCTCGGACGTCATCGCCTCGGTGATCTACAAGCAGTACCAGGCCGGGTTCTACGGACTGTCCACGGCGGGCAACGTGATCCTGTTCGTCGTCGTCACCGCGGTCATGGTGCCGCTCACGATCCTCATCAACCGAAGGACGGCGGAACGATGAGCACCGGTCATGCCCTCCTGCGGCGCGGCGCCCCGGACCACAGCGTGTCCGAGCGCCCGGACCCGCCGAGCGCTGCGAGGCGCACCGGCCGCCTGGCCGGGGTGGTCGCCGTCGTGGCCTCGATCGTCGTCTTCCTCGTCCCGTTCGCCTTCGTCGTCCTGCAGGCGATGAAGACCCAGGCGGAGGCGTCCGAGCTGGCGTTCTCCTGGCCGCTTAAGATGGCCTTCGTCGAGAACCTCGTCGAGGTCGTCACGATGCGTGACGGGATCGTGCTGCGGGCCTTCGTCAATTCCACGATCCTCACGGTCAGCTCGGTCACGCTCATGGTCGTCGTCGCGGCCATGGTCGGGTTCGTCCTGCAGCGCCGGGCCAGCCGGTGGAACCCGGTGGTGAACTTCTTCGTCCTCGCCGGGCTGATCGTCCCGCCGGCCGTGGTGCCGACCGTCTGGCTGCTGCAGGCGCTCGGACTGTTCAAGACCCTCCCCGGCCTCATCCTCATCGAGGCCACGTTCGGTCTGTCGTTCTCCATCCTGCTGTTCCGGGCCTTCATGGCGACGATCCCGCGCGATCTCGACGAGGCCGCCCTGCTCGACGGTGCCGGCCCGTTCCGGCTGTTCTTCCGCGTGATCCTGCCGCTCATGCGTCCGACCGTGATCACCGTGATCGTCGTGCAGTCGGTCGTCGTGTTCAACGACTTCGTCAACCCGCTGTACTTCCTGCCCGGTGACGAGAACGCGACCGTGCAGCTCACCCTCTACAACTTCATGAGCCAGACGCTGAACCAGTGGAACCTGCTCTTCACCGACGTCCTGCTCATCACCATCCCCCCGCTGGTGATGTACATCTTCTTCAACCGCCAGATCGTGGCCGGCATGACGGCCGGCAGTGTCAAAGGCTGACCCCCGACGAGAGGAACCCATGAGCACCCTGCGAGTCACCGCCGTCCGCGTCGAGCGCCGCCGCGACGGCGCGTTCGCCGAGACACCGACGCCGCGGCTGTCCTGGACCGTCGAGACCGAGGGCGAGAATTGGCGCCAGGGCTCCGCCGAGATCCGGCTCGACGGTTCGGACGTGGCTCGCGTGACCGGCAGCGAGTCGGTGTTCGTCGACTGGCCGTTCCCGCCCCTGGCGCCCCGTGCGCGGCACACGCTCGAGGTGCGGGTCACGGGTGCTGACGGCGAGGTCTCCCCGTGGAGCGATCCGGTCACCCTGCGCAGCGTGTTCCTGGGCGAGGGCGAGTGGCGGGCGGCGCTCGTCGGCCTCGCCGACCCTGCCGGCGAGCCGTGCCCCGGGCTGGTCCGGGCCGAGTTCGACGTCGCCAAGGACGTCGCCGCGGCCACGTTGTACGCCACGGCGCACGGGGTCTACCAGGCGCAGATCAACGGCCGCGACGTCGACGACGCCGTTCTCAAACCGGGATGGAGCAGCTACCAGTACCGCATCGAGCACGAGGCCACCGACGTCACCGCCCTCGTCGAGCGCGGACGGAACGCCGTCGGGATGTGTTTCGCCGGCGGCTGGTTCACCGAGAAGTTCGGCTTCCACGGGCAGGCGCGTCGCGTCTACGGTGCGGACCAGCCGGCCGTCGCCGCACAGCTGCACCTGACCTACACCGACGGCACCAGCGAGGTGGTGGCCTCGGGGCCGGACTGGCGAGGTGCCGCTGCCGGGGTGGTCGTCACCAGCGGCATCTACGACGGCGAACGCCTCGACGCCCGTCGCGCCGTGCCCGGGTGGTCCGAGCCCGGTTTCGACGACGCCGGGTGGCCGTCCGTCGTCGTCCGGGACCTCGACGTCGTCCCCTCGCCGGCGCTGGCCGAGCCGGTACGCCGGACGCAGGAGGTACCGGTCCGCGAGGTGATCACCACGCCGTCGGGCAGGACGGTGCTGGACTTCGGGCAGAACCTCGTCGGCCGGCTGCGGGTGCGCGTGTCCGGGCCCGCGGGCGAGGTGATCACCCTGCGGCACGCGGAGGTGCTCGAGCACGGTGAGCTCGGCGTCCGCCCGCTGCGGCACGCCAAGGCCACGGACGAGCTGGTTCTCTCCGGTGGCGAGGACGTCTTCGAGCCGGCGTTCACCTTCCACGGGTTCCGCTACGCCGAGGTGACCGGATGGCCGGGCGCGCTCGACCTGGACACCGCACGGGCGGCGATCACCGCCGTCGTCATCGGCAGCGACATGCACCGCACCGGTTGGTTCGAGTGCTCCGAGCCGCTCGTCAACCAGCTCCACGAGAACGTCGTCTGGGGCATGCGCGGGAACTTCCTGTCCATCCCCACCGACTGCCCGCAGCGTGACGAGCGGCTCGGCTGGACCGGCGACATCCAGGTCTTCAGCCCCACCGCCGCGACGCTCTTCGACTCCGATGCGTTCCTCGCCGACTGGCTGCGGGACGTCGCGGCGGAGCAGGCCGCCTCCGACGGCGTGCTCGGGTTCGTCGTGCCGCAGGTGCTGCCCGACGGTGACCGCCCGGCAGCCGCGTGGGGCGACGCCGCGACCGTCGTGCCCACCGTGCTCTTCGAGCGATTCGGCGACCGGCGTGCCCTGGCGGAGCAGTACCCGAGCATGCGGTCCTGGGTGGACAAGCTGGTCGAGCTGGCCGGCGAGCGGATGCTGTGGGAGGGGATGTTCCAGTTCGGGGACTGGCTCGACCCGGACTCCCCGCCGGACCGCCCCGGTGAGGCGAAGGTCGACCAGGAGATCGTCGCCGGCGCCCACCTCGTGCGCTCGGCGCGCCTGGTCGCCCGGGCCGCTCGGGAGCTCGACCGTCCAAACGACGCCGCCTACTACGACGACGTCGCCGAGCGTGCCCGCCGGTCGTGGCTCCGCGAGTACACCACCCCGGCCGGCCGCATCGTCTCCGACGCGCAGACCGCCTACGCCATGGCGATCGCGTACGACCTCGTCGACGATGAGACGCGCCAGGTCATGGGCGACCGACTCGCCGAGTTGGTGCGCCGTGCCGACTTCCACATCGGCACCGGATTCGTCGGCACGCCGATCATCGCCGACGCGCTCACGGACACCGGGCACGCCGACGTCGCCGGCCGGCTGCTGCTGCAGACCGGCGTGCCGTCCTGGCTCTACGCCGTGACCATGGGCGCCACCACTGTGTGGGAGCGCTGGGACTCCATGCTGCCGGACGGGACGATCAACCCCGGTCAGATGACCTCGTTCAACCACTACGCCTTCGGGGCGGTGGCGGACTGGATGTACCGCCGGCTGGCCGGGCTCGCGCCGGCCGCGCCCGGTTACCGGCAGCTGCGCATCGCCCCGGTGCCCGTGGCCGGGATCGAGCATGCCTCGGCCCGGCACGAGACGCCGTACGGGGTGGCAGAGGCCGGGTGGCGCGCCGCCGGCGACGGTGACCTGCTGGTCCGCGCGGTGGTGCCCGCCAACACCACCGCCGTCGTCGAGCTCCCGGGCACCGCACCGTACGACGTCGGCTCCGGGAGGCACGAGTGGACAGTCGCCGATCCGCGTGTCGCCGGGGACGGGGCGCGCGCCGCAGTGTGAGCTGGGCGGCGGCCGGGTTGCCCTGCCGGGGTCTGAGGTGGATCTGTCACCGGTCCGGCGCGATGCCCTCCACGAGCGCCGTGAGTTCGGCGCGCAGCCGCTCGGCGGTGTCCTCGCGGGTGAACGTGAGCATGCCGCCGATGCGGAGCATCGCCAGCCCGTGGGCCAACCCCCAGGTGGTGCGGACCGCGACGTCGGTGGGCACGCGCAGCGGGACGTCGTTCACGAGAGTGGCGAGTGCCTCGAGGGCGGGCGGGCCCGCCGCGGACTGCCGCTCGCGCCGCTCGGCCCGGAACATGAGCTCGAACAGGTGGGGGTGCGTCGTCGCGAAGTCGACGTACGCCACGCCGGCCGCCACGAGCCGCTCGGTGGGCGTCGCGCCGTCGGCGGCTGTCAGGGCTTCGCGGAGGGCGTCGAAACCGTCGGCCGCGACCGCGCCGAGCAGGGCCTCCTTGCCGGCGAAGTGCCGGTACGGGGCGGCGACGCTGACCCCGCACTCGCGAGCGATGCGAGCGATGGTGACCGCGGCCGATCCCTCCTCCTCGACGACGGCGCGGGTGACCGTGCGGAGTCGGCGGGGGAGGTCAGCGTGGTGATAGTGCTCCGTCATCTGCCGTCCGCTGCTCCGTCCGCCCGCGTACCAGTGCGACGACGGTCAGCGTAGGCCCGACCACGCCCGCGGCCACGGAACCGGCTATCTTGGCCCACGAGGCCCACACGTGCGCTGCGGCCCACCAGTCCGGGAAACCGAACGGGTCGGTCAGCATGGCGAGCGAGAACGCGTTCTCGACAAGGTCGAAGGCCGGTCCGACGATTCCGAGCGGAGCCAGGCGGTAGATCAGCGACGCCGCACGCGGACGGTGCCGGCGCAGCAGGCCACCGACCAGGCGGTACAGGCAGAAGAGCGTAGCGGCCAGCGTCACCGGCCAGATGAGGTCCACGACCTCGGTGCGGATCATCTGCCCGTACGTCCCGTGCTCCATGAGGGTCCGATACCAACCGCGGACAATGCCGGGATCCGCCTCGAGATTGGCGGCGCCGAGGGAGACCGGATGCTCGACGAGCCGGAAGGTGGCCTGCAGCCAGAGCTGGGCGGCGAGAGCGGCGGTGGCCGCCACGGCGAAACGGCCGGCGAGGACGGCAGTTCGTGGTGCCGTGGTCAGCGACTGCGGGGACCGGCGCGTCCCGACGACGGCGGAGACTGGCTCGGACACGGGGGCCTCCTGCTATGGGCGGCTCGGTCACGACCGATGTTAATGCCATTAACGTCGCGTGGCCAGGGATGCGTGCAGGAATGACGAGTGGGCACAGGAATGACGAGTGGGCACAGGAATGACGAGTGGGCACAGGAATGACGAGTGGGCACAGGAATGACGAGTGGGCACAGGAGTGACGACTCGGCGGGTGGGGCGGGTCAGCCGGCCAGGAGGGCGCCGAACCGCTCCGGGTCGACGTTGCCGCCGCTGAGCACGACGCCGACCCGCCGCCCGGCCAGCTCGTCCGGCCTGGCCCGCGCCGCGGCGAAGCCGAGCGCGCCGGTCGGTTCGACGACGACCTTGAGGTACGTCGCGAGCGTGCGCATGGCCGCGACGAGCTCTGCGTCGCTCGCGGTCAGGATCGTCGGCCTCTCGCGCCGGAGAATCGCGAAGGTCAGCTCACCGAGGTGCTGCGTCTGGGCGCCGTCGGCGATCGTCCGTGGGGTCGCGATGTGGACGATCCGGTCCTCGGCGAGCGACCGCCTGGCATCGTCCCCGGCCTCGGGCTCGACGCCGTAAATGTGACAGTCCGGGGCCAGCGCCCGGGCGGCGAGCAGCGACCCGGACAGCAACCCGCCGCCGCCGAGCGGGACGAACAGTGCGTCCAGCTCGCCGACCTCCTCGAGAAGCTCCTTCACCGCCGTGCCCTGTCCGGCGACGATGTCCGGATGGTCGTAGGGCGGGATGACGGTGCGCCCTTCCCGCGCGGCCAGCTCTCGGCCGAGCTCCTCGCGGTCCTCGGTGTAGCGGTCGAACCGGACCACGGCCGCGCCGTACCCCTCGGTCGCGGCGACCTTGGCGGCGGGCGCGTCATGCGGCATGAGGATGGTGGCCGGGATCTCGAGCAGCTGCGCCGCCAGGGCCACCGCCTGGGCGTGGTTGCCCGACGAGTACGCGAGCACGCCGGCGCGCCGCTGCCGCGGGTTCAGCCGAGCGAGCGTGTGGAAAGCCCCGCGGAACTTGAAGGCGCCCACCCGCTGGAACGGCTCGGCCTTGAAGAACACCTGCGCACCGAGCTGGGCGTCGACGAGCCGGGAGGTGAGCACCGGAGTACGGCGGGCGTGGCCGCGGATCCGGTCGGCCGCCGCGGCGACGTCGTCGTAGGTGGGCAGGGCGGCATGCGGACTGGGGGAGTCGCTCACGAGGCCCACGCTAGCGGTGGACGCGCGCATGATTCCCAGGGGGGTGTCCCTATCTCTGCCGTCAAGCGGCGGCGGGGGTGGGTGGGTCGTAGAAGGCGCCGTTGCGGAGCATGGCGTGTAGGACGTCGATGCG